>NZ_JBXAGS010000019.1:0-135714 GCF_058794355.1 Cupriavidus sp. GW823-FHT07B10 | reverse complement strand
AGGGGTGTTGGGGGGAGGGAGCCACCTATCTAGCCCTAACTATGTATGAATAGCTGGGGGGAATAACAGCATGGGGTCGAGGGTGTCGGAGCGCTGGCGCAGCTGACCAGCAAGCAGCGAGCGATCGTCGAGCGTCTGGAAGCCATCGCCGGGGAAGGCAAGCAGGCCATCTTGTTTGCCGAGAACCCGGGCGTCATCAACCTCATCGCCAGCCAGTTGAAGGCGAAGGGGGTCGAGACGGTGCCGTTTCACGGCGGGATTCCGATTGCGAAGCGCGTGGCCGACAAGGACAAGCGCTTCGTCGGCGGCAATGCCACGGGGCTGCTGTGCACCAAGGCGTCAGGCCGGGCGGGCTACAACCTGCCCAATGCCGACTATGTCCTCTTCTATGACCGGTCGTGGACGTGGCGCATCGAGTACCAGGCGATGCGGCGCGCGCTGCGCTGGAACCGGAAGGGGCAGTTGAGGGTCGTGTATTTCCATCTGCCCGGAAGCGTCGATACCTACCAGGACCAGATGGTGGCGCACAAACGGGACGCCATGGAGGCGGGCCTTGACTGGGCGACGCCGGAACTGGAGGACGAGGCGTTCCTGCATATGGACACGCTGTTGGATGAATTTGTGGACGATCTCGCCAAGCTGCACGGCCGCAAGGCCCGGGATCAACGTGAACTGCTCAAGGAGGCAGCATGAAAGTTGAGAACTGCACCATCGCCATTGGCGAGGGCGTGGCCACCGTGAAACGCCGCGGCACTCGCGGCACCGCCGTCGCGAAGATCCTGGGCACCGTCGAAGCGGACGGGGTCGAGGTGATTTGCCTGGATCGGCTGGTGCACGGCATCCACGAATCGGAGCTGGACGGCTGGCACGTCGCCGGTGCCGTCACCACGCTGCTGTCGCGCCCGATCGGGCCGCGGCAGCCGGTACCGCGATAGAAGGGCGGCCGGTCGTCCTTACACCGGCGCCAGGTCAACGCAGCAAATTGATGTCCGCCCTCCGGTTTCTGCGGAGGGCTTTTTTTATGCGTTGCCGCATCATCAGGGCGAGAGCTACCACCCTCCGGCTCTATCGAAAGAGTGCATACGTGTCAAACCGCGCGGCCGCGATGACATTTGATAATAGCCAGCCTCCCGATCATATTCAAGTTGGGAGAACGCCAATCTCGCATAAACTATGGTCTCGTCCTTAAGTATTAACTTGCAGCACCGGCACTCCTACTTCCGGCGGATGTCCTTCGCAACTTATGCAGTGAGAATCAGACTATCGCGAACCAAGGAGGTTCGTGCTCAACTCAACAAAAGGTCGGAACCAGAAGGGGGCGAAATGCTACGAACTGCCGTTTTTGGAAGCCTGATGTTAGTTCCGCTTGCAGCGTCGTCTTTGGATCCGTTCACAAATTATGTCCGCGATAAGACGGGAGTGCCGCCACCGCCGGCACCCATTGTTAAGCTAGAAAAGTCAATAAAAGAAACAATTTCGAGGGAAATTCCCGGTGCGAAAGTTGCAGATAAAAGCGAGGAACGGCTTGGAAATGACGTTCTCGGCATTGCGAAAATGACTACTGGTGAAACCATTCGTATATTAGAAAGGGAGGGAGGCGGGCTCGTCAAGACAGTTCAGAAAGCAAATGGTGATACAGCGAAGACGATTCTCAAGGGGGGGAAAGACGTCGAGGCAAATTACCGGAAGGCATGGAAGGACAACAGGAAAAATACTGAGCAAAGTTTGCGGGATGTCTCGGATGCAGTCAAAGCTGTAGCAAACTACACAAAGCGCGAACTTGAGGCCGAGCGTACCGCCTTGAGAACAGCGAGAGACCAGGCGACCTCCTCCGGAAAGATCGTCGACGCAATGTGGACCACATCGGTAAGCCGCGCTCACAGCACCGAGGATAATTTCTTCGCGGCGACACAAGAGAGCTCAATAATCTCAGCTGCCGCGCAATCTGCAGCCGCCATGTACGGAGGTCCCGCCGGCGCTGCAGCGTATGCCGCATGGGCTACATACAAGGCCACAGGCGACGCGAACATGGCGCTGCGCGCCGGGCTAGTAGCGGCTGTAACAAGTCAAATGGGCACTCAGGTCAACAGCATGCCGTCGGCAACGATGGGCGAGGTCCTGAAGAAGTCGGCCATGGCCGGGGCAGCCGGGGGCATCTCAGTTGCGGCGGCTGGCGGTGATGAGAAAGCGATCACGGAGGGATTTTTGAAGTCCGGTGGCACTGTACTTATTCAGGGTACTCAGAGCCGCATCCGAGCCAACTCTCCGAGAGCCGCAGCGGCAATTGATACTGTGCAATGCATTAGTGCTAGGGACGTAGACTGCGTGTCCAACCTCTCCTATGTCAAAGATCAAAAGCATCGTTTGACAAAGAAGCTCTCTAAATACGATCCCAAGCAGTATGCAGGCCGATGGTCGGCCATCGATCCGAATTCTCCAGAAGGAAAGAAGCTTGCACTGATCACACAGATCGCCAAGCTACCTAATAGCCAAATCATTCCATTGATGGACAACAAGTGGGTTCTGACAACAACTCTCGGCAAGAATGGAACCATTAACAACAAGACGCCGACGGTGGTGCTGACCTACGTTGGCAAGGAAAAACCGTTCACGTTCACTAGTTCATACAAAGTCATCAACGTCAGCAAGGTAGTTGCTAAGAACAAGGCTAGTCAATCTCGTGCGCGTGGCTATCAGTGTCGGGGGCCTGGTGGAAGCAGGCGCATCGATGTAACCTCAACCAAGAATTCATGCAACGCCATCTACTATCGCGAGAACGGATCTTCACAGGTTGTATGGAAGTCAGTCTCTAATCATTCGATCTGTTCGGAGAAGGCTGATACTTTTGTCGCAAACCTGCAGAAACAGAAGGGGATTTCCTGTAACCCGCGATAAGCAGGGCGGGCTCTCTACATTCATTGATGTGCGCTAGCCGTTAGTACCTTGCGGCCGGCATAGCTATGGCCGGATGCGACGGACGGAATCCCGGTGACTCGCTGAGACACTAGACCCAACTCGCTGATCTGCGAAAAACTCCCTCTCCACCATGGTGTTCATCATCTGGCGTGAGCGAGGCGATTGGTATATCCTGTCGCCTACTTCCGCGTCCCTGACGCATCGACCTCGCACCACCCGGTGCACAGCTTTTTGCCGTAACTTGGCTTCCCGCTCTGCCGGGCCGCCATGCCTTTCTTTCTTATCCCATCGGGAACCTGTTCCCGGTGCGGCAACGGGTTCCCCTTTCCGTTTCGGAGAACCCACAAATGCAATCCCAACTTACCGTCAAACTCGGCAAGATCCGTCCTGGCCGCAATCCGCGCAAGTACTTCGATCCGGCAGAAATGGCGGAGATGGAGGCGTCGATTCACGCGCACGGTATTATCCAACCGATCGTCATCCGCCCGGTCGAGGACGACGATGAGCACGACTTCGAGCTCGTCGCTGGCGAGCGCCGCTACCGTGGCGCTCAGCCGCTCGGGCCTGACTACGACGTGCCCGTTGTCATCAAGGCGTTGACCGACGACGAGGCCGATCAGATTGCTCTGATCGAGAACATCCAGCGTGCCGATATGGCGCCTTCCGAGGAAGCCGTGGCTGCCGCGCGGATCGTTGGGCAACTCAAGGGCGACCGCGAGGAAGCTGCCAAGATGCTGGGCTGGTCCCGCTCCACGCTGGACAAGCGCCTGGCGCTGATGAACTGCAGCACGTCCGTTCTGGACGCGCTCAACACCCGCACCATCCAGCTCGGCCACGCCGAACTGCTGGCGACGCTCGCCAAGGACAAGCAGGACAAGCTCCTGCCGGTCATCGTGGGCGAAAAGAAGTCGGTCGCCGAACTGAAGAAAACCATCGAGGCAGCCGCGTGCAGCCTCGCATCAGCGATCTTCGACAAGGCCGACTGCGCCGCCTGCCCGCACAATTCGTCGTTGCAGACGGAAATGTTCGGCGAGGCCATTGCGACCGGCAATTGCACCAACCGTGCCTGCTACACCCAGAAGACCGACAAGCAACTGGAATCGGTTGCCTACGGCCTGAAGGATGAGTACCCGGTAATCCGGATTGTGCGTGCGGGGGACAACCATACGCGCGTGCAACTGGTGGTGGACGGTCCGACCGGCGTTGGCGAGGAACAGGCGAAAGCCTGTCACGCCTGCGAGCACTACGGCGCGGCCGTCAGCGCGCTGCCGGACAGCATCGGCAAGGTCTTCCGCGGCCAGTGCTTCGATACGGCGTGCAACAGCAGGAAGATCGCCGCACGCCTGAAGGCCGAGCGCGACGCCAAGGCGAACGCGCAAAAGCCGGCCACGGCGGCTGCGGGTGCATCCACCACTGCCAAGGGCTCGACCAAGGCTCCCGCCGAGGAAAAGGCAGTCACGCACATCAGCGAGACCGAGAAGGTGAAAACCTACCGGGTCGCGCTGTGGCGCAAGGCGCTGCGCCGCGAGGCTGCCAGCGTTCCCGAGACCGCCAACGTCTATCTGCTGGCGGTGGCGCTGTCCGGCCTCTCGCGCAACATCGGTGGCGACACCATGGGCAAGATCTTCGAGAAGCTGACGGACGAGAAGGCGTCGTCCACCGACCTCAAGAAGAACCTGGCCACCGTGCAGGAGCTGGATGCCAGCAAGCGTGCCACGCTGACCACCGCGATGACCGTCGCGGCCATCGAGGGGATCGAAGTCAATCACCTCGTGGCGATGTGCCAGTACCACAAGCTGGACCTGCGCCAGCACTGGAACCTGCAGAAGTCGAAGGACTTCCTGGAGCTGCTGACCAAGTCGGAGATGAAGGTGCTGGCCGACGAGCTGGGCCTGCGTGCCGCGCTGGGTGACAGCTTTGCCAAGGTCTTCAACAAGTCCAAGCCGGAGCTGATCGAGGCGTTGCTCAACGTCAATGGCTTCGACTATGCGGGCAAGCTGCCCAAGGTTCTGCGCTTCTGATCGCAACCGACCGCCGCCCGGCGGTCGGACTTCCTCATTTACTCCATCTTTTCAAGGATCTCCCCATGTTTCAGGAACTCGTTCCGCTCGTCGCCGCGTGCGACAAAGTTGTGCTCACGCTCACCATGAAGGGTGACGCGATGGCTGTGGTCGTTGCACCGGTGGTTTCCAAGGCCGCTGACGCCGCACTGGCCACGCCTCTTGCCCTGACCGCCTCCCCGGCGGAACTGGACGAGGGCTTCGCCCAGGCAATCGCCTCGGTGTCGGTCTCGCATCGCTCGTTGGCCGAACAGGTCGAAGCCACGGCTTCGATCCTGAACGCGGCGACCAGCGCGCAGTCCACCAAGGCGCAGAAGGCATTGTCCAAGGCCAACGGCAAGCCGGCCGCATCGTCTATGGAGGATGCGGATGGGACTGACGGCACGGACGACAGCACGCAAGGCGAGGGCAAGGCTGCGGCCCCCGCGCCCCAGGCCTCGCAAGAGCCGAGCGGTACCAACCTCGCCGATTTGCTTGGATAAGGAGCGACACCATGAGCCTGACCGTCCAGCCACTGACCCGCGAGTTCACCTACAACGGCATGACCCTGATGGACCCTGGCCCGGCATTCACGCCCGAGCAAGTGCGCGACATGTACACCGCCCAGTACCCCGAGTTGACCACCGCCACGGTGGACGGCCCGGAGCACAACGGCACCGTCATGCGCTACACGTTCGTGCGCGCCGCCGGCGCCAAGGGCTGCCATGCGTAAGCGTGACTTGATGCAGGCGCTGTCCAGTCCGGACTTTTGCCTGCCTTCCAACCAGAAACCACCCGAAAGGGCGGTTTTTTCACATTCTGAGGAGATGGAATCGTGCTGTTCGATCCTCGCCCAACTGATGAAAGCTTCATTGCATCAGGACCCGGCTGGACGCCTACGCGACAGCCTGCCGCTGCCCGACGTCGACCTGCCCATGGTTTTCTGACGCTGCCCACGCTGCCGGCAGAGATTCCCGCCCGCGGGAAGCTGCAGTACGGCGACAGCGCGGACACGCTCAGGCTGATCCGCAAGCAGTTTGAAACCGGCGTGCTGGCGGCCCGGGACGTGCAGGGGGCGGCCAGCGCCGGCGATGCGTTCGCGCAGGCCATGTTCGCGTGGCTGCGCCGGCGCACGCCCAAGTGCAAGCGGCTGAACTTCTCGTTCGCGCTGCTCGACCTGGCTGCCGCAAGGGGGCAGGTCGATCAGTTCGGATGGGACGAAGACCTCCATGCGCCGTTGTACCTGGCGATCGAGCTGGACCAGGAGACGGTGTTCGCGATCGGCGCGCGCGCCGATGTGATGCGCCGCGCCGATCCGGCCCTGCTGTACACGGCCATTCACCTCGTCAACGAGGCGGCGGGCCGCTCGCTCTTCGTGCGCACGCCGGACGATCTGGCGGACATGTTCGCCCGTTGGTGGTGGGACTGCGATCCGACCATGAGCGATGAGGAGGCGCGGGAGCTTCTTGCTGAGCGCTTCGGCGACGACAGCTGCGAGATCGAGCGCTACCTGCCGTCCAGGGTACTGCCAGTGCTTGCCCCGGATGACGTGTTGCCGGCGTTTGCGCGCCGCGACAAGACGCTTCGCATCGATTGCCTGCGCGCCGCACAACTGGAAGCGCTGGCGGCTCGCCAACGCGGCCTGCCGCGCCGCATCTGCCGGGCGCTGCTGGATCTGCAGGAGGTACTCGCCCGCACCCGGCGCAGCCGTGCGCTCAACCACGCACAATGGGCGGAGCCGGCCTACTCGGCGGCGACGCTGTGCATGTGGCCGGGCGAATGGGTTGGCCAGATCCTCGATGACCACTTCGAGTCCCTGAACTGCGGCGGCGACGCCACGATGTATCAGTCGCTGATCCCGTTGGCAACCACCCCGCGCGCCATCCGACGCCAGTTCAAGCAGCTGGCCGACATGATGGACGTCATCGCGGCACTCGACCGCGTTCTTACCTTGATTTCTGAATAGGAGGGCCACATGGCCAAGATTCATAGTGCTTCACGCGACCATGATGTGGCCCTGCAAGGCGCCATTCTGCTTTATGGGAGCGAGCTCAGTGCGTTTTCGTATGCCACGGCGCACCGCATCGTCACCGACGGTCAGACGGGGCGACCCGTGATCGGCGCCGGCACGCCACTGAACCGGCGTGCGCTGATCCAGGCGGTGCGTCAGGTTGCCGAGGCCTCGCTTCCCAAGGGCGAGTTCCTCACGCCCAACGTGCTGTCAATCAGCCCGGATGCCATCACCTGGTGGTGTCCGCCCGGCAATCGCCGCGTGTTCTTCACCTGCGAGGAGCTGGGCGATCGCAGTGCCGTGACGCCTCATCCCGGACTGGTCTTTCACGCGTCGCCGGCCGGCTTTCGTGTGTTCGCCCTGATCGAGGATGAGCGCCCGACGCCGGATTCGATGCTGAACGAGCCGCCTTATTTCAATACCTGGGACCACGGGAAGATCTGCATCGGCACGGCCCACGTGCCCAAGCAGATCGACGCGGCGTCCATCGCCGGCTGGGAAGAGGCGTTCTTCGCCTCGGCCTTCACCCATCCCAATCACGGCGGCAAGCGCGTCGACCATGCCGACGGCTTCTACGCCTTCTGGCGCGACATGCTGGACGGGAAGTTTCCAACCTTCCCGAAAGTCGCCCTCATCCCCATGAACCAATCCCTCGGCAAGCTGATTGCCGGGCAATTCCGAGACTGAATATGCATCCGATGGACCTTACCCTGCAGCAATCCTGTCCGACCGTGATGGTGCCGCGCTTCGGCGACCTGGCACCGCTGGAAACGACGGGAGAACGCCTGCTCATGGCCGCCAACGGCGTGTTTCTGGAAGTGTCGCGGCCGTGGCTGCGGCTCGTGCGCCGCGTGGGTCAGTTCGACGTCAAGACTGCGGTGCCGTATGGCACCGCGGCCGAGGCGACGGACCTGCGCTGCGGCAAGCTGCCTGCGCACCTGATCGGGCAGTTTGCCGAGATGGCGCGTGCGGCCATGCCCAACGAGACCGGCGGCTGGATCGTCTGGCATCCGGCTACCGGCGCATTCCGCCTGGTGCCGGTCACGATCCTGTCGCACGGGCGCGGTCATTTGCAGTACGACCGGCCGGCGCTGGCCGATGGCGAAGTGTTGGTGGTGGACTGCCATTCGCACGGCCACATCCCGGCTTACTTCTCATCGACCGACAACGAGGACGACCAGCACGACGTGAAGTTCGCGTTCGTGATCGGAAATTGCCTCGCGGCAACTCCGTCGCTGTGCCTGCGGCTCTGTGCCAAGGGCATCTTCGAGGCCGTCGAGCGTGTACCGGGTGACTGGTACGCGGCGGCGCGGGCCCAGGAGGTGGTGTGATGACATTCGAGCACCATATCCCCGAAGCGATGCGCATCAAAGCCTGGAAAGTGGTGGTGGTGGGTGCTGGCGGCACCGGCAGCGCCTTGCTGCCGGCGCTGGCCCGCCTGCACCACGCCATGCTCGAACTCGGCCACCCCGGCGGGATCGAGTGCACGGTCTACGATAACGACACGGTGAGCGAAACCAATGTCGGCCGACAGGGCTTCTACCCGAACGACGTCGGCCAGCACAAGGCGACCTTGCTGGTGAACCGGCTGAACCTGCTGATGGGCACCCGCTGGGAGGCCCGCCCGCGACGGATCGGCAGCCAGGATCGTTTTGTCTGCGACATGGTGATCGGTTGCGTGGACTCCCGGGCGGCGCGCAAGGCCATTCTTGGCGCGATCGAGCGCGGCCCCGGTGGCTACTACCTGGATTGCGGCAACGAGACCGACCGCGGTCAGGTCATTCTCGGCCAGGTGCGCGGCAAGCGGGAAACCCGCCTGCCGCACGTGGGCGATCTGTTCCCGGAACTGATCGATCCCAAGGGCGACAAGGCCGACACCGCGCCGTCCTGTTCGATGGCCGACGCGCTGCGCAAGCAGTCGCTGGTCATCAATCAGGCGATCGCGGTGCAGGCGTTCAACCTGCTGTGGACGCTCTTCCGGACGGGCACGCTGAAGTATTCGGGCGTGTTCGTCAACCTGGAAGCCGGACGTACCAATCCGTTGCCGATCGATCCCGCTGCATGGGCCCGATTTGGCTACGACGTGGCCGCCAAGCCCGCACGCAAGCGTGCCAAGGCGGCATGACGGCGCGACGCAATTCCATGCACCCACCCCCGGACTGATGTTCGGGGGTTATTATTTGGTCGGCGCAATTGCACGGCTCGCGTCCAGGCTGATACCATCACGGCACTTCTCGCGTCGCAGACGCATCGACTTTTTCAATCCTGACCGCGGTCAGGCCTTCATCACCCGCTGGGGCATTGTCCCTTGCGGCTGTGCTCCTGTTTTTTTGGAGCACACACGTGATTCAAACCATCCAGATTGACCCGCGCCAGCTCAAGGCCATCGCCTTGCTTGCGCCCAAGCAGGACTGCCGCTACTGGCTCAACGGCGTTTTCGTCGAGGCCATGCCACGGGAAACGCGCCTTGTTGCCATGGACGGCCAGCGCATGGGCGTGTTCCGCGCAGAAAAGGCTAACCAGCTTGGCGGCGCCATCTGCGTAGGCTGCCTTCTGTCCCACCACGCCATCGAATGTGTGAAGCCGGTGCGCGGCAAGTTCGGTTCGCTGGATCTGCGCCTCGATACCGAGCGGCCCGGCTGGGCCGAACTGGTGCATGGCGGCACGCCATTCGAGTTTGTCCGGCCCGATGCGGCCTATCCCATCTACCGCCGCGCCATCGGTCCCCACCGGGGTAGCGGTGAGCCGGCGCAGTGCGACCCGCGCCACCTCTACGACTTCCACCGCGTCTTCCAGGCGCTGGAAGGCAAGCTCGCCACTGACCGCGGCGGCGTCTATCTCCATCACAACGGTATCGACAACACGCGCATCAGCCTCTACGGGCGCGAAGACTTTGTCGGCACCGTGCGACCGCGTAAGGCTGACGGCCCGGCACTGCTCTTCTGGGCGGATTCGCCGGCTCCTGTCGGTCGCGTGGACCCAGCTGGCGTACCGACACCAGACAGCCAACAGGCTGCTGCGTGACGATTCGCTGCGCCGCCATTCTCCAACCCAAAGGGGCATTGTGTGCCCCGTCCATCCTTGAGGGGATCCCCTATGTCCTGCAAAACAACAGCCAGTTGTTCCGTGGTCGATTTCGTGCGCACAGCAGCGGCGAAGGCCGAATGTGCGGATGCAGCGCGGCGCTACATGCGCGAACTGCTGGCCTCCGTGGAGTCGCTCCATGCCATCGTCGAACAGCACGGCGTGCGCACGCTGATCGATCTGTTCTACCTCCAACAGGCCATCGTGGCCGATGGGTTCGTGGACCACTACCCGAACGAATCGTCCATCGTGGACGTGGTGCAGGTGCTGCCCTCGGGCGCGCACTGGCTCACGTTCATCCGCGTGGAAGTCGCGGCGCCCGCCGCGGCTGAGCCAGCCTAACCACTGACCGCCTGCTTTTTCCTTCCCTCGTGGGGCACAACCCCTCGGGGGCGTGCTCCGTTCACCCTTTTCAGGAGCAATCCATGCCGCAAATCACGCTTTCCCGCGCCCAGGTCGAGTTGCTTGTCGCCTTCTGCGACGCGGCGAAGTCCGAGCGGTTCTTCATCGCCAAGGACCACGGCGCCTATGTGGGATACAGCACCGGCCCCAAGCCGGAGCAGCAATGTCTGTTCTACTTCAAAGGGTGCAACCCTGCGACCGATGCAAATTTCTATGAGAATGCCCGCCGTGGTTTTGGTGGCGACGATTTCGGTGAGCGCCTGTCGCTGACCGGCCTCAAGGAGGTCCTGGCCAATGCGGAGTGCAAGACGGTCCGGATCACTGTCACCCCGCGCTCTATCCGGATCGACGGGTACGCCTGAGGCGGCTCCACAAACGGTGCCCAGCCTGCTACCATAGTCGCACTTCTCGCGTCTTCGACGCATCGACCTCGCCGGCATTTCTGCGGGCACAGCTTTTTCCTTCCCCTACGGGCCTTCCTGCCCGTGGGCATGTTGGCCCATTTTCATGTGAGGCCATCATGTTCCAGCGTTTCTTCCTGTTCGTTGCCATCATCAGCCTGATCACCGGCTGCGCTGCGCAAGCTTCGCCCAATGTCTATCGCGGCTCCGACGCCATGCACGCCGGTTCCGCGGAGCAGGTGACGGTGCTGCGCGTGCGCAATGTCGTCATCGCAGGTGACAACATGATGTCGGCCAGCTCGGGCATACCGGCGATCCTCAGTACGGTCGTTGGCGCCGTGCTTGGCGCCCGTGTGATCGGCAACGGCAACGGACGATACATCGCTGGCGCGCTCTCGGGCACGGCAGCGGGTGTCATCGGCCAGGTCGCAGCCACGCACCTGTCGCAGCGCGACGGCGTGGAGGTCATTGTCCGTACGGACAGCGGCCGCCAGCTCGTCGTGGCACAAGGCGCCGATCAGCAATTCGTCGCCGGCGAACGGCTGTATCTGGTGTCGTCGGGCAGCGGTTATCGCCTGACGCGTTGATTGAGTGCCGGCCAAGCCGGTGCTCCCATCCCTTGCAAGCCCCGAGAGGGCTTGCCCCAGCCTTCGGGCTTGGGCAAGCGCTTTTGATCGCGTCCACGACGCATCGAAACCCACGCCTGGCACCCCCAGGACAACCTTTGCACCGACGGGGCACCGCCTCCGTGAGCGGCGTCCCGCTTCTGGAGCCGTCTATGCAAACCATTTCCCCGATCACCACTGAAGGCAAAACCGTGCAGGAAGTTTCCGACCTGCTGGCACGCACCCTGCGTGGCATCGAACTCGAGCCGGAGTGGATCATCCCGGCAAATTTCGTTGCCGACGCCAACGAAACGCAGTATGGCCTGTTGCCCGACGCGGCCTGGCCGGCCGAGCACGCCCGCCATCGCTTCGCGGTCTCGGTCGAGCGCGGCTGCTCGGAAGGCTGGAGCGTCCATGTCGATCACATCGCGACCACCGTCGAAGGCCGAACCGGCAGCACGGTACTGCGCAAGCTGGTCACGGCCAAGATGTTCAACCGCGACCAGGCCTGGCAGACGGCGCGCGTGATCAACCGCGCGCTGGACCTGGACTGATCACGCGGCGCCTTCCGGCGTCTGCGCCAGCCGGAGGAGGGCGTTTGCTCAATCGAGTGCCGATTCGGCAAGCACCCTTTGATCGCGTCTTCGACGCATCGAACCCTCGTCTGGCTTGCCCAGACCTTCACCCATTGCGGGACACCGTCCCGTTGGGGATGGCTGTCCCGATTCAACTGAGACTTGCCATGAAGATCCCCAAATCCTTTACCCAACCGCACCAGCCCGGCAACGCCGCGGCCTGTGCCACCCTCAAACGCGATGCGTCCCGCGTCATGCGCCGTCTGGCGTGCGACCTGGGCCTGCGTCAGCGCGATTTCACCGTGCGCGAGCGCCGCCGGCGCCGCGATGCGACCGACTTGTACGAGTTGCACACGGATGCGCTGTACGTGCAGATTGCCCACGCGCCGCAGCAGTCCGCGGCTCGCCTGAGCTTTCGCACCTGCCGCGGGCGCGATGACCATGCCGGCGGGCGCGAGAACGCGGTCTGCCTGCAGTCGATCGGCTCTCCCGAGGGCTATGCCTCGCTCGTTGCCACGCTGCGCGTGGTGGCCGGCCGGCGCAGCTGAGGAGGGGTGACCATGACGCGCATTGCCAAGGTCATCCTCAAATCCACCAGCGGCGACGAATACTCATGCTCTGTTCACTATGAGCCGGATGCCGACGTCGTTACGCTGCCGGTACGTCTGGACAATCTGGTGGATGCCTCCATTGCGATGGGGGAACGTCACGTTCTCCTACTACTGGAGGACGGCTACCAGTTCCCCCTGGTGCGCAAGGAGCCGGCCATCTACAACGTGGATCGCTCCAAGGCCGCCAAGCGGGGATGGCTGCAGGAAGTCTGGATGGCGGTCGAGGCGCCGACAAAGGATCAACGCCTGCAGTATGGGCGCTACCTCCATACGCTGTCGGCCGCTGCCGCAGTCGCCGTTGGTGGTTACATCGCCAGCAAGCCGGGATGGTCCTGGGCCTCGGTGGCGAACAGCGCAAGCCTGATCGCAACCGCTGTTGTACTATTCGGCGTAGGCGCGATCCTTTCCAAAGGAGATAAGTGATGTTTGGTCCCTATATTTTGCTGATGGCTTTGGCTTTGGCAGCTTACTTTCTGTGGGCTGACCGCAACGGCCGTCGCGTCCACAAGGACTGACCGCCAACCTTCCTCTCAGGTGTCCGGGTTCCCCCGGGCGTCTGCTCTGACGCATCCCTCGGGATGCGTTTTTTGTTTCTACCACCCACGCGGGGCATGCCCCGACGGGGGGCTCCGCACTCAGGAGTTACCCCCTCATGGAAAACCGCCTGATTGGCGCTGGCGCGTTCAGCTATCCCCCCGGCGTGCACCTGCGCGTCCACATCTATCAATGCAACCTGCGCCCAGCGCTGGCACTGGTCTGCGCGGACGATGACGAGCCGTACGCCGATCTCACGACCAATGTTCCGCAGGCGCATCTGGCCGACGACGAGGTATTCATCGCGTCATGGGACGTGCCGGAAGACGTGCTTGAGGCGCTGCTGGTGACGGGCTGGTTCATGCCGGTGCGCACGCTCGCCACGGGCCATGCTTGCGGGCCGGTCTGGAAAATCCAGTCCGCCGAGCTGCTCGCCCGGATTGCCGAGGCCCGCCCGAAGCTTGCGCGGACGCACCGGTCACGGCGTCACCGCAACGCGAGCTGAGCCTCGCACTGCCATTTCCATTCCACCCAGACGGGGCAACGCCCCGCCGGGCTTGCTCCGTTCGCTCTCGGAGCAAACCATGTACGTTGTTTCCACTGGCCCGGAACGGGTCGAATCCCGCACGACGCTGGCCGGCGTGCTGGCCCTTCTGAACCTCGAACCTGGCCCCAAGCCGGGCCTGCGCGCCGAAGACATTGCCGTGCGCCATGTCGAGCGCGGTGCCATCCCCGTCCTGCGGCTGCCCTCCGGGGATTTCGCGGTGCGGCCCGCCGGCGACCCGAAGACGATCCTCACGTCCATCCTGGACGAGGTGGAGCGCTTCATTGTCCGTCCGCACGGCAAGGTGCTGCGCCCGCACGAGATGAGCCGCTCGTCCTGGCAGGCCGTCTACGCTGCCGGTCGGCTGGCGGTCTTCACCAACGAGGCCGTCGATCCCGACCAGGTCGCGAACCCCGGATCGACCAACCTCGATCTGTTTGCGGTGGCCGAGCCGTTCGATGCCTACACCTTCGTGCAGGGCGAGTTCCACCGGCGCTTTGGCTACGGCACGAACGGGCCGGAGTTTGCGCCAGGGGCCGGCATCAACGGCCGCCACGAGGTGCATGTCGCCTATGCCTTGCAGCGCGGCGAACCGGTCCGGGACTGCATCCTCAACGCCTACCGCAGCGGGGGTGACGCCTCCGATGCAGGCCGTCATGACCTGCACTGGCTACCCACGCTGATTGCGGTACCGGCGCTGCGCGGTGCCATGTCAGCCAACCAGCTGCAGGCGCTGTGTTCGGTAATGCGCCATGACAAGCTCGCCATCACGGCGCGCAATGCCCCCCGCCTGATCGCACTGGTGAAACCGCTCGCGCAGGACTGCACGTATGTCGACGTTGACGACGCGCTGTTCGCCGCGCAGGTGGTGCCGCCGCTGGCCCCGCCGTTGGTCAAGGCCCCGACCGGAGACGACGCCGCCCCGGTGTCGCCGCTGGCCGCGCGCCTGCACGCCCTGATCGGTGCCAAGCATTTTGCAGATCGCGTCGAGCGGGCGCAGGCCGAGCGCGCCAAGGGCAATCTGAGTGAGCGCCGGTATCAGCGTGAACTTGCCCTGGCCGCAGCCGAACGCGACCATGGCAGCTTCATGTGGCCGAACCGCTTCGCGCTGGCTGTCCTGCAGCGCGACCTGGGTTGCCTGCTGGAAGTGCTGGACACGCCCAGCGACCACAATACGCTGTCCAAGCGCGTGCTGCGCGAGGAATGCGGCGTGGTGCTGACCGGCATGCCGGCTGCCACGCGCCGCCGCCGCATTTTCGAGCTGTGTGGCTTCTCGGAAGCGGAGCAGCGCCAGTGGGATGCCCAGGCGCTTGTCGCCCGCTCGCAGCGTCTGCAGGCGAGGGAGGCCGAACGGGCGCGCGAGCGTGCCGAGGCCTCGCGCTGGAAACTGGACGGCACGCTGATGAACGGGCGCGAGTATGTCGACCTGTGCATTGGCGAAGGCTTCCGGCAGATCCGGCATTTCCCGCGGGGCAGTTCCCGGGTGTATTACATCGAGCGGACCGAGACGCGCACCATTCGCCGTCTGCAGGCCCGTGATGGCACCCTGGCCTATGCCCGGGCGCGACTGGCCGAACTTGAGCCCGCGCCGGCGATGGCCGCGTGATTTTTTTTTTCAACCTTCCCCCGGCCACGTGCCGGGGGATCTTCCCCTCTCGCAAACGACGAGCAAATTTGTCGTCTCGCCGCGTGCCACGCGCACCGGATTGCCTGTAAGCTATCTCGATCGAGCGTTGTTCGCACTGGTCAGAATCAGTCCAAACAGCGTTTTACCCGCGTCTCGCGACGCATCGACCCCTGCCAGCACTGCTGGCGCATTCATTGAAACTTCCCACAGGGACTCCCTC
This sequence comes from Cupriavidus sp. GW823-FHT07B10, assembly GCF_058794355.1. Lineage (NCBI taxonomy): Bacteria > Pseudomonadati > Pseudomonadota > Betaproteobacteria > Burkholderiales > Burkholderiaceae > Cupriavidus > Cupriavidus sp. GW823-FHT07B10. The sequence continues at coordinate 120,145 of NZ_JBXAGS010000019.1, read as the reverse complement.
CCTGTGCGGAAGGTGTCTTTGTGGGATTTGCCCTTTAGGAATCCCATGAAAGTCAACCCTTCCCAACTGCACACCCTGCTCGCGGCCTTCATCCCCGCACGCCTGCCCGTCCTCATCACCGGGGCGCCTGGCATCGGCAAGAGCGATATCGTGGACAGCGCCGCCAAGGCTGCCGGCCACGACCTGCTGATCTCCCACCCCGTGGTGGAAGATCCGACCGACTCCAAGGGCCTGCCCTTTCCGGCAACGGATGGCGCGGGTGCCAAGTTCCTGCCGTTCGGGGACCTGGCCACCGCGCTTAACAGCACGCGCCCGCTGGTCTGGTTCATCGACGATCTCGGACAGGCCTCGCCGGCCGTCCAGGCCGCCAAGATGCAACTTCTGCTCGCGCGGCGCATCGGTGAACACGTCCTGCCGGACCACGTCACCTTTGTTGCCGCCACCAACCGTCGCAGCGACAACGCGGCAGTGTCCAACATCCTCGACCCGTTGAAGTCCCGCTTCAGCACCATCGTGGAGTTGGAGCCGACGATCGAGGAATGGACGCGGTGGGCGGTCACGAATCACGTGCCGCCGGTGCTGATCGCCTTCCTGCGCTTCCGCCCCGACCTGCTGCTCTCATCAGAGCGCAGCAAGGAGGTGGAAAACCTGCCCTCGCCGCGAGGCTGGGGGCATGTGGCGCGTCAGTTGCCGCTGGTGCCGCCGGGCATGGAGATCATCGTCACGGCCGGCGCGGTAGGCGAGGGCGCAGCGCTCGAGTTCGAGTCGTTCCGCCAGATCTATCGCGAGTTGCCCAGTGTCGATTCGGTGCTGGCCGCCCCGGAATCCGCCCGGATTCCGGACAAGGTGGCCGCGCAGTACGCCATCTGCTCGGCGCTCGCCTCGGTTGCCAACGAGAACAACTTCGATCGTGTGATGGTGTATGCCAATCGCCTGTTCGAAGCCCATCTTGGCGAGTTCGCCGTGATGCTCGCCACCGACGCCGCGCGCCGCGATGCGCGGATCTGCGCCACCCCGGCGTGGATCAACGCGCAGGGCGGCAAGCTCGGTGAGTTGCTGCTCGGCAACTGATTCCCCTTTCTTCTTCATCCCATGACGGCGAGCCACCTGGCTCGCCGTTTGTCTTTGCAGCATCCATCCCATTTCCAGGAATCATCATGAACATTCAAGACATTACCAAGCGCGTCATGCTCGCCACCTTCAACACGTCGGTATGGCGGGCGCGCAAGTTCGACACCCGGGCGACCGAAGAAGTCGAGGCGAACCACGACACCAAGGACATTGGCCGCTTCAACAAGAAGCTGCTGACCGACGGTGCGACGTCCTACAAGGAAGTGTGTGCGATCGCCAATCGCGCCCGCGCCTACTTCGATGCGCACAGCCTGGACTATGACCAGCTGGGAGTGCGCCTGCTGCCCACCGACATGTACATGGAGGTGGCCGACCGTCAGCGTCAGTTCCAGGACGAGTTCAACGCCGCGACCGCGGTGTTTCTCGCCGACTATCCGCGCCTGAAGGACGAGGCCCGCGAGGCGCTGAACGGCCTGTTCGATGAGGCGGACTATCCGACTCAGGCGGAGTTGGCCAAGAAGTTCGGCATGCGCCTCGCGGTGCTGCCGTTCCCGGATGCGAGCCAGTTCGACATTGCCCTGCCGCCCAACGTGCTGGATGGTCTCAAGACCGAGATGGACCAGCGCGTGCTCGGTGCGGTGAAAACCGCCAATGACGACCTGGTCGGCCGGCTCTTCGAGGCCGTGCAGCACTTCGCCAACCGCCTGTATGGGGCGACGAACGTGCGGCTGGACGTGGCCGACAAGGTGCGCGAGCTGAGCGCGCTGCTGCCCAAGCTGAATTTCTCCGGGGATCCGGCGCTCACGCGCATCCTGGAGGATACCCAGCAGCATCTGGCGCGGCACAGCGGCCTGGACCTGCGCAACTCGACCGAACTGCGCAAGCAGGTGGCCGAGAAGGCGATGGAGATCGAGGCACAGATGGCCGCCTTCATGGGTGGCCCGCCGCCGTCGTCGGAGGTGGCGGCGCCGACCTCGCCGATGTTCCAACTGCTGACTGCGTGAGGCCGTCATGCGCGATCGAATCTCGAAGCAGCGTTCCCAGCTCATCCTGTCGCAACCGTTCTTCGGGGCGTTGCTGATGCGGTTGCGGCTGGTCGAGGATCCGTCGTGCAAGACGTTCTGGGTGGACGGCGTGTCGCTGGGCTACAACCCGGCGTTCGTCGCCACCCTGAGCGATCTTGAACTGCGCGGCGGTCTGGCGCACGAGGTCCTGCATCCGGCTAACGGCCATTGCTGGCGCCGCGGCGTGCGCGATCCTGGCCGTTGGAATCAGGCTTGCGACTATGCGATCAATCCATTGGTGCTCAACGCCGGCCTGCAGCTGCCGGCCGGCGCGCTGCTCGACGGACGCTTTCTCGGCAAGTCCGCAGAAGAGATCTATGCCATGTTGCGCCAAGAAGGGGCGGAGCAGCCACAGCCACAGCCACAGCCACAGCCACAGCCACAGCAGGACAGTAGCGGTCAGGGCGATGGCAGCGGTCCGCCGCAGCCTGACAGCCAGGGCGGGCCAGGCGGTAGCAACGCCGGTGACGATCCCTCGCAGGCCTCGCCGGAGTTTTCCCCCGGTGAGGTGCGCCAGCAACCGCAGGCCGCGCAGCAAACGCTCGCCAACGAGTGGAAGGTGGCGGCCATGCAGGCGGCGAAGGCCGCGCAGATGCGCGGCAAGCTGCCGGGCGACTTGAGCGCGATGGTGGCGTCAGCCACGCGGGCGTCGGTGGACTGGCGCTCGGTGCTGCACCGCTTTGCCTTCGAGCAGACCCGCTCGGACTACAGCTGGGCGATGCCAAACCGGCGGTACACCCACATGGGCCTGTACCTGCCGGCGTTGCATGACCAGTCGGTGGGCGATGCGGTCTTCGTGCGCGACACCAGCGGATCGGTGTTCGACGAGACCCAGGCGCAGTTCGGCGCGGAGATCGAAGCGGTCTTCACGTCGCTGCAGCCGCGGCGTCTGCTCGTGCTGGACTGCGACACGCGCATCGCGCAGGTACAGTGCTTTGAGCGGGGCGAGACCATCGAGCTTGGCCCCATCCGTGGCGGTGGCGGCACGAGCTTCGTGGCGCCGTTCGCCTGGCTGGAGGAGCAGGGCATTCACCCGGCCTTCCTGGTCTATCTGACGGACATGGCCGGGAAATTCCCGGCGGCGCCGCCAGCCTATCCTACCCTGTGGGCCTCGACCACGCCGCTGCGTCGGATTGCGCCGCCGCCATTTGGCGAGGCCGTCGAAGTCATCGTTTGAACCCAACCCCGGAGCTTGCTCCGGGGTTTTTTTTCGCTTGTGCGCCCAGCATGGATGCGCAAGCGACACTGCGAGGGCTGCGGAATTGAATCGCCGCGCCCAAAAACAACAAAGCCCGGCAAACCGGGCTGCTGAAGTTCAAAAGAGATAGTAAATTACGCGCGTTTCCGCAAATAGGGTGAACTCATGTGCTCGGGGTCGGCGCTGTGTTCGCCTCGGCCAGTTCGGCGGGAGCGGCCGGGTCGGTGCTGACCGCCTCCCGCGCAAAGACGTGCGCGCCGGTGCCTGCGCCGATGGCGGCAACCCGCGAGATCTTGCTCTCCAGGTTCGCGTTCGGCCCAAGCCGGATGGTGCCGGCGTAGAAGATCTCGCCCTTCACGCGGCCATTGAGGATCAGCGTGCCACGCGCTGCTACGTCGCCCTCCACAATGCCGTCCACGACCACGTGGTCGCCTTCGACCTTGCCGCGCACGATGCCGCCGATGCCGACATGGAGCAATCCGACAGACGACGACAGGTTGCCGTCGATGAGGCCAAGGCAGGTAATGCCGTGATCCGCTGCCACGTCGCCGTGAATGCTCATGCCGCGATTGAGCACGCTGAAGGTAGGGGTGTCTTTCATGGTCGATTGCCTCAGAACAGCTTGATTTCGGCAGCGCCGTCGGCGCGGCGGGCCGCAGGGGAGGCCGGCGCGGCCTTCGGCGTCGCGGGGGCAGCTTCGGCCTTGTGCACGAGCGGCGCGGCAGCGCGGGCAGCCGGAGCGGCCGGAGCGGCCGGAGCGAGGCTGGGCTGCGGACGGGGCGCGGGCGCAGTAACTGGCGCCTCCGCTGGCAGGACGGCTGGTTGCGCGGGCTCGGCGACCTTGGCAGCCGGCTCCACTGGCGCCGCCTTCGCTGCAGCCGGCACGGTCTCCACGGCGGCGGGGGCCGCGACCGGTACGCTAATGGGTACCTCGGCAGGCGCCGGCGCGGTGGCCGGAGCGGCGGACGCAGGCGCTACCGTGGGGGTTGCCCGCCCATGCTGCCAGGTGGCGATGGCCATGCCGAGTGCGCCGGCCGCAACGATGCCAACGACAACGGTGACGATCAGGCGGGCGCTGCCGGCGCGTTCGGCCCAACGTCGGGTTGCGCCCGCGGCGGCGTAGGCAGGGGGCGGCAACAGGCGGCCGGCAGGTTGGCGGGAGCTCGTCGGCGCTTCCAGGGTGAGCGGGGCGAGCGCGAACTGCTCGTGCAGGCGCTGGATCTCTCGAATGTCCACGGTAGTCCTTGGGGTTCGGAAAGGCGGGGATACGGCAGGGTCGGCTAGGCGATCCGGCTGCCGTCGTCGGCAAACCGGTCGTTGTCCGGAATGCAGAGCGAGTGGATGATGTTGATGCGGCGGCCGGCGATATCGAGCTGCGTGTCGCGCTCGGTGCCGGAGATGGAACGCCCGACGTGCGCGAACAGCGTGGCCGACGACAGCTTGTCGTACTGGTTGAGCAGGCGCAGCAGTCGCCCGGCGAGCGCGTTGGGCACTTCCAGGGCAACCGATTCGTAGCCGATCGAGAATTCCAGCTGGTTCTTCGTGGCAAGCCACTCGGTCACGCGCGCGAACCATATCTCGGCCTCGCGGAAGGCTTCGTCGAGCGCCTTGACCTTGCCGCCGCGCGCCACCGAACACTTGGACGCGCAGAAATTGTAGTCATCGTGCAGGAAGCGGCGCGTGAACACCGACGAGAACAAGACTTCGACCTTGGTCGCCGTCTCGGGCACGATGCGCGAGACACGGTCTTCGCTGATGAGCCGCGTCAGGGGCTTGAGGCCGGTATCTGCCGCGGCGCTCTCAGTGGGCGCCGCCTGCACGGCGTTGGGTGGGGATTGCGGTAGTTGGGCAGGGAGTATCCCTGGCTGCTCGGCCATGTCCATGATAGTAGGTCTCTCTCTCTGCGGAGATTCTCTGTCAGGACGCGGTGCAAATGCGCATCGTAAGGTATGCGATTTTCGCGAGGTTACGCGCTTTGCGCGCTGGCGCATTCCATGCATAATGCTCTCACTTCTCGCGTCTCCGACGCATCGACCTGACTCCACCGCGAGTCCATTGCATTTCTCAAGTCGTGCCTTCGCGCATGCGCCGACCGGTTGGCTACCGGTGTGGACATTCCATTGTGATGAGCATTTTCGCCGTTTGCTCCCCATCTATCATCCGTAATACGCGTCCGTGACCAGTGCTGCTTCGGCATGCACTGTGGACACCGTTCGAGCCTGGGACCATGTGGGTCTCTCTCTCTTGGCCCCTCCTGGGCAGAACGGCCGTCGTCGGCTGATCCGTGATCCTGCGGTGAACCTTGCGTTCTAAATGGGTTGAAGTGCAGCGTGACCCTGCTGCACGAGGACGACTTTGCGTCCTCACATAGAGCCTGCGCGTTGTGCGCTCGGCTCCCTGTTCGCCACGCCCCCGGAAGGGGCGTGGCAACGGGTTTTCCTGCGAACAAGCTCGCTTCCGCCATGCCGGAGCGGGCTTTTTTTGTTTGTAGGAACCCTCGAACAGGAGCTGCCCAACGCTGTCTGCCATCGACCAGAACTCCGAGATTCGTGCCGCGATTGCGGCCTCGCTTGCCCGCCGCCGGCCCGACTACGTCGGTCAGCCGAATGCGTGGCGCAGTTTGTGTGAAGCGGCCCATGTGGCCGGTCTAGCGGAACCCGCCCGAGCGGCGTTCCTTTCCCAAGTAACGACCCAGCGCGGGGCCGACATAGCCCTGCGCCTTCGGGAGCATGCTGCGTCCATCCGCGTCGCCGTCGTTCAGTGTCTTGAATGTAGGAGCAACGCACCATGCAACGAGCCATTGGCTACACCGACTTCAATCAACCTCGCAGCCTGATCGAGGAGCGGCCCGCGCGGCCACCCATCATTGGCAGGATTCGGCCGGGCATCAAGGTGCTCACGAAGCGGGCCAAGGAGAATGAGCAGGCGGTCAAGATCCACGACGCCGGCCTTGCCCGTGGCGACTCGTTCGAGGCCATCGGCGAGGAGATTGAGCGCAAGACCAAGCTGCGCAATGCGCTGGTGCCGAAGAACACGGCCTGGTTCACCTGCCGGGCCTCGGACTTCACCAATCCGGCCACCGCCGAGGAGATCCTCCAGAAGTACGGCGAGGATCGCGGCGATGGTCTGAAGCTGTGGCGCTTCCCGGTCATCTTCGCCTTCGACGACTGGTTGGCCAACATGCCCAACCAACTGACGGTGTGGGGCCAGCGGGGCATGCAATACTTCTCCGAGTACGGCCACGATGGCAAGCGGTACTGCAAGACGTATGCCGCGCCGGAAGTCGACCAGCGCGCCCAGCGTGCCAAGCGCCTCTTCGGCGGGCGCACCATCATCCTGCGCCAGGACAACGCCATTCCCGATGGCGTCTGCGATCCGCACCAGTGCCCGCAGTACCAGGAGCGCAAGTGCAACCTGAGCGCGACGTTCCGCTTCGCGATCCCCGATATCAAGGGCCTCGGCCTGATCGAGCTGCCGACCAATTCCATCTACGTGCTGCAGAAGGCGTATGCCGCAATGCAGACGGTGGCGTTGGCGCGGGGCGGCCGCCTGGCCGGCCTACAGTTCTGGATCTCGAAGAAGGCGGTCGATATTACCCGCATCGGTGACGATGGCCTGCCCATGCGGCAGGAACAGATGCTCACGATGCTGGACGCGGAAATCGACATGGGCGCGCTGCTGGATGGCGCGGACCAGATGACGCCGGCGCTGGAAGCCGCAAGCCAGGCGGTTGCGTTGCTCGAAGGCGCAAACGCCGCAACGTCCGCAACCGCTGCGCCGCCGGTGTCACCGCTCGCCGATATCTCGGACGCAATGCCGTTGGCGCCTGAACCGGCACCGATGGCTGCGCCGGCGTCGGGCGCTGCGCCGATGTCGACCGAAGTCGATCCCGATGACCGTGAGAGCGTGCTGGCCGACCTCGCCGCCCGCCTTAGCATGGCAAAGGGACAGGACAAGATGGACTTGCTGACCTTTGCGCGCCTCGAGTACGGCCAGGGCTGGACCAAGCGGCCCAACGACGTCGACAGCATGATCGGCGAGATGCAGGCCGCGCTGGCCAACCCGTTGGCCTTCCGCGAGCAGGTCCGTGCCCGCGTGCGCGAGGCCACGCCTGCGGCGTCGGTCTGACGGCGTAGCAACGTGAACGGTGCGCAATGCGTCGTTCACGTTCGCTTCACCCCAACCCTTTTCACCTGTGGCCCATCCGGGTCACGTCTTTACTTCTGCGCGCCGCTCCCGGCGCACATCCCTTTGGAGAATCACATCATGCTCAACGCGAGTGAGAGCCTGCTGTTGGCTCATTTTTCTGATCTGCACTATTCGACCGGCCATCTGGCCGAGGCGGATCGCTGCTTCGGCTTTGCCGTCGAGCATGCGATCGCCGCGGGCAGCCAGGTTGGCGTCATTTCGGGTGACTCGACCGATCATCGCCTGGACGCCCACACCCCGGCGCTGCGCGTGCTGGCCGAGCGCATCCGCCAGCTTTCCGAGCACATGCCGGTGGTGATGCTGCAAGGCACGTTTTCCCACGAGCCGCCCGGCACGCTGGATCTGTTCCGTCTCGTTGGCAACCGCCATCCGGTCTACATCGCCGACCGCATCCACCAGGTGGCGCTGCGCGACGGGGTGTTCATCGCCTCAGCCGGCGCGCTGTTCACGCCGGTGGAGGTCGACGCGCTGCTGGCCGATGGGGCGCCGGAGGTGATCTTCACCTGCGTGCCCACCGTCAACAAGGCGATGCTCGCCGCGGCTGTGGGGGCAATGGACGCTGCGACCGCGGTCGGTGACCATCTGGCCGCCTACCTGCACGCCGCCGGCACCGTGAATCGGACGCTGCGCGCCCGTGGCATTCGCACGATGGGCATTTCGCATGGCACCGTCAACGGCTGCCAGACCGAGCATGGCGTGCCGATGGCCGGATTCGATCACGAATTCACCATTGGGGCGCTGTTCGATGCCGAGTGCGACGGCTTCATGCTCGGCCATATCCACCGCGCCCAGCAATGGGACCGCGAGGGACGGCTGGTGGCGTATCCGGGGTCGATCGGGCGCTTCCACTACGGCGAGATCGGCGACAAGACCTACCTGCAATGGCAAGTTGCGCCGGGACTGGCCGAAACGACCCCGGTTGTGACGCCTGCCCGCGAGACGCTGTGCATCGACTTCGACGGCCCGCCCGACATGGGCGAGCTGGCCCGCGTTGCCGCCAGCGCGACCGACAAGTTCGTGCGCATCCGTTGGGTGGTGGACGAAGAGCACCGCCAGGTGGTCGATCGCGACGCCATTGGCGCCTTGTTCGCCACGGCGGCCGAGGTGAAGCTGGAGGGCCGGGTCTTGCCCGCCGTGCGCAGCCGCGCCGAGGGCATCAGCCGCGCCGCCAGCCTGTCCGAGAAGATCACGCGCTGGGGCGAGTTGACGCACGTCGACACCAACCCGCTGCTGGATCGCCTGTCGATGCTGGAGCACGCCGAGCCGCAGGCCATTGCGGACCTGGTGCTGCAGCAGCTGGAAACCTTGGACGCACCAGTGCTCGCGGCGCCCGCCGCGCCACCGATGCCACCGGAACCCGTGACGCGAGCCATGCCGGCGCCGATCGAGACTCCTGCGCCTGTCATCGTGAAGCCCAGCGCCCCGCCGCCGGCGATGGACTGGCTCACCGACGACCTGTTTGCGGAAGCTGCCGCCTAACCCTTGAACCTGGCCAAAAAGCCATGTTCCGAGAGCCCTGCGGGGCTGTCGAAACAAGGTTTTACCCGCGTCCCTGGGACGCATCGACCGTTGTTTCATCCCTTTGACCCCTGACGGGTGCTTCCCGTCCGGGATTGCACTCCGTCCACCCTGGAGTGCATCATGATGCTTTACCCTGCCGGCCCGGACTGGGCCCATACGTTTCAAACCGACCTGGCAGCGTCCGCACTGGCCGTGCGCCTGGCGGACGCGCACGGCTTCACCCGCAGCACCCTGTTCCAGCCGTTCGGCGCAGGGCGTGGCACGGTGGTGGCGCAGCGTGGTCACCTGCTGGTCCTCGCGGTACACGCCGCCGATGGCCAGCACTGGTACGAGGTCACCCCCTCGCTGGAAATGCAGAACCTGCTCTGGTCGTTCTCCCATGGCTATGCCAGCCAGTGGAGCGCGCTTGAACTCAAGGCGCTGTGCGGCTGCACCGCGTGGCCGGACGTGATCGCGCTGGCCCGCCAGCAGTTCGCCGCCGCCGTGCGCTCCCTGGAGCGTGCGCTGGCCGGGCTGCCCGAGCGGCATGCGCCGGCAGCTGTCCCTGACATGCCGTCCTATGACGGCGAGGTGATGGAACTTCCCGGCGACTACCTGGCCTCGATGACCGGCCTGGAGGTATCCGAATGCGCCCACTGAAGCTGACCCTTGCGGGTTTTCATGGCGTGCGCGATGGCATGCGCCGTGACAGCGTGACGCTGGACCTCACCAGCCTGCCGCCCGGCCTGATCGCACTGGTCGGCCCCAACGGCGCCGGCAAGACGACGCTGATGGACAACCTCCATCCGTATCCGATCATGCCCAGCCACGCCTCGAAAATGTCCGCCGACGCCTTCTCATACTGGGACCACCTCTGTGGTACCCGTGGCGAAAAGGATCTGGAATGGGAGCACGCCGGCAAGCAGTACCGGTCGGCATTCGCGTTCCGCAACCCGGGCAAGAGCCGAAAGGCCGAGTATTACCTGTTCGAGAAGGGTGCCAACGGTGACTGGGTGCCGCTGCAGCTGCCCGACGGCACGCTGTCGGATGGCAAGGCCGATACCTACAACCGCTGCATCGAGGCGGTGCTGGGCTCGCCCGAAGCGTTCTTCACCAGCGTGTTTTCGGCGCAGAACCGCCGCCCGATCGCGAGCTACCAGGCCAGCGAGATCAAGAAGCTGCTGGCCGAGTTGCTTGGCATCGACCACCTGCGCGACCTGTCGGCGAAAGCCGGCGAGGTGTCGAAAGGGTTGACGAGGCATCTGGACGCCTTGCAGCGCGAACTGGTCGGCCTGTCCGCCCAGCGCGAGCGAGCCGCCCAGTTGGGCCGGGAAATCGGTCTGACCGACGAGGCCCTGGCCGGGGCGCGGCGCGAGCGCGATGCACAAACCGCCGACGGCGCGAAGCTCCTCCAGGAGCGCGCGACGCTGGCGGCGAGGCAAAGCGCGAGCGCGGCGACCGAGGCGCGTGTGCGCGAACTCAGGCAACGGGAGACCGAACTGGGAGCGCGCCGGCGGCAATTGGAGTCTGACCAGCGTGCTGTGGCCACCCGCGCCGCCACGCGGCGCCGGGAGCTGGAGCAGTTGATCGCCAGCCGCAAGCTGGTGCTGGCCGAAGGGCCGGCCATTCTGGCGGCCGCCGAGCAGCGGGACGTCGTGCAGATGGCCGTTGGTCATGAGCAGGGTGAGCTTGCCACGCAGCAACAGGCCGTCAGCCGTCTGGAAGCGCAGCAAACGCAGCACGCCGCGCTCTCCACCGAGCTGCAGGGGCTGGAAGCCCGCGGCAAGTCGGCGGCGCAGTTCGCGACCTCGTTGAAAGGCCAGGCCGACGTGATCGAGACGGTGCCATGCAGGGCCGACCCGATGCACGCTACCTGTCCGTTGCTCGCGCAAGCGCGTGACGCCAAGGGCAAGCTGGCCGAGCAGGTGATCCTCGTGCAGGACCTGCGGGCGAGCTACCAGGCGAAGCTGCAGGCACTGAAGCCCTTGTCGGAAGCGGCGGCCAATCTGCCTGCCCAACGTGCCGCGCTGGCTGCCATGCAGTTGGCACTGGCCCACGATCAGCAGGAGCTGCAACGGCTGACCGCCCTGGCGGCGAAGAAGCCGATGCTGGATGTGGCACAGGAAGGGCTGGCGCAAGCCGAGCGCGATCTGGCCGCCCTGGCCGATGAGGAAGCTGCCAGCAAGGCCCGGCACGACCGGGATCTTGCCGAAGCCGACTCGCACCGGTCAGTCGTGCAGCGTGAGTTGTCGGGACTGGCGACGGAGGACGTCACCGGCCTGCTGGCCGCCATGGACGTGCGACTGCGCCAAGGCCGCGAGGCCGTGGTGGCGCTGGACGGGCGGATCGAGGCATTGATCCGCCAGCAAACCAGCCTGGCCACCGAGCGCGAGCGCGTCGAGGCATCGCTGTGCGGCCTGCCCGCGGTACAGGGCAAGGCTGACCGGCTCTCCGACGAAATCGCGCAGTGGAAGCTGCTGGCGAAGGCGTTGGGCAACGATGGCGTGATCGCGTTGTCCATCGACGACGCCGGACCGGCGCTCACGCGCATCGTCAATGACCTGTTGCTCGCCTGCTACGGGCCGCGATTCACCATCGCGATCCAGACGCAGACGACGCTGGCCAACGGCGACAAGCGCGAGGGCTTCGAGATCGAGGTGCATGACGCCGAGAGTGACAACGCGAAGAATTTCGCTGTCATGTCCGGCGGCCAGAAGATCTGGATCAACGAGTGCCTGACCCGTGGGATTGCGCTCTACCGGGCGCAGGACTCCGGGCAGTCGTTCCAGACGCTGTTCACCGACGAGGCGGACGGCCCGCTCGATCCCGAGCGCAAGCGTGCCTTCATGCGCATGAAGCGCGAGGTGCTGCACCAGGGCGGGTATGAGCGGGAGTTCTTCATCACTCACACACCCGACCTCGTCGATGAAGCCGATGGCGTCATTGACGTGGCGGCGCTGGCAGCAGCGTAAACCTACGCAGTTTTCTTTTCACGTCACGGCCGGTCCCGCAAGGGGCTGGCCGTACCTACTCTTGATTAGCAAATCTGAGGTGAACGAATGGGCCTGATGGTCGTTATTTCCATTGAGGGGCCCACCCTCGATGGCCTGGATGAGCCGGCGCAAGCCGCAGCGCTCATGCACGTGCTGGCCGACGAAGTTGTGGCCCGCATTCCGAAACTTGAGCCTGGCCAGTCTGTGCGGTTCGACCCGCGATCAGGCGTGCTGGCAGTGGCGGCCTTTACGGATGCATAAGCATTCTCCCTACCAATCGCTTGCCGGCTCTTGCCCGCAGGCTTCCAAATTTCAAGCTATGCCAAAGATCATGATTCCGGCGGAACACGCCGCCAAGTTGCTGCCTCGCGGTAAGAAGGTGCACACGTTCTTCAAAGTTTTCGGCTGGATGGGCGCCGACGTTGACCGGACCACGGTTCTGGCGGCATTTGCGTCAGCCCGGCAGGTCGAAGTCTCGCCCGATGCTGCGTGCTTCGGCCACCAGCTGGCGGTGAAGCTGGACGGCATGCGCACCTACATCGACACCAACCAGAAGGCGCTGCGCAAGCTGGTGCCGCAAGCCGTGGCCGCGTGAGGATCGACCATGAACCTCATTGTTGACGTTGACATTAGCGGTCCCACGTTTCAGGGGGCGGCCGGCCCGGCCGAAGCCGCACGGCGCTTGCGCCAGCTGGCCAACGAAATCGAACGCAAGGTGCCGGATTTCTCCGGCTGTCGCGAGGGGCAACGCCTTGCCGGCACGGATGGCGGAAGCGCCATTGCCTATCTCGCCGACCTGTAGCACGTTCACCACTCTACAACCCATGGGGGCCCAGCCCCTGTGGGCTGTGGCCCCGCAGAAGGGGTCACATGCAAACCATATCTCTTTTTCCGCAGGGTGCCCTCGATCCAATCGAGGACAAGGCGGACCAGGCCATTCGCGCCATCCTTGCCATCATGAAAGCCGGCCACCCTCTCGTCCTCGCCTACAGCGGCGGCAAGGACAGCAGCATGGTCGCTGCGCTGGTACTGCACGCCGCCGTGCTCTATCAGGCTGCGGGCGGCAAGCCGCTGGTCGTCGCAACCACCGGGGATACCCTCGTGGAATCCCCTGAAGTCGCCCAACACTACCGCCATGAACTCGAACGGATGCGCGGGTTCGGCAGGCGGCATGGCTTCAGTGTCATCACGCGCATCGTGCAGCCGACGATGGCCTCGACGTTTCAGGTGAAAGTCCTGTCCGGCCGGGCGCTGCCCAGCTTTCCAGGCACGCACGGCGATTGCTCGACTTATGGTGACCTGTCAAGCGTAAATAGCACTGTCGCCCCGCCTATCCTAGGGACTTTTCAAGCGTTGCTCCTTCCTGGTCAATAAGAAGTGTCAACAACTCTCGTCCATTCGCCATTCAAATGCGTGGTTTTGTTGACACTTGATCAACATAGACTGAACGATCGGCCAAAGCGGGCAGGCGCGGGACCGAAGCCGCTGGTTTGAGTCCACTGGCGGCGTTCCCTGAAACGGCCGAGGCGCCCGACGCGCGGTCATTCGCTCAGGAAGGGTCGACGGCCTTAGCCGACCCATCTCGGCCACCCGGCCTACACCGCAATTAAGGCCGGTAGACGCTCTATAACGGCCATCCCAAACGAAGTTTCGTTTCAGCAGTACGCAAGTAAGCGACTAGTTCTTCCACCTTGAGTCGGCTGAAGCGATCAAGCATCGTCGCTGCGAAGGAGGATCGTGGAGACCATGCATATGTTGTTGAAAGCTGAGCGGCCGCGCCAGCGGAAGTAAAGCACCGAATTCAAGGTGATGGCCCTGGCGATGGTTCACCAGGAAGGAGTAATGGCGGACGGAGTCCGTCAACGCGACGAATTGAATGTGAGTATGGAATCGGCACACGCTCGGGTTAAGCCGGACTGAAGCCGCTCGTGGAACCATGTGGCGTCGCAGCCAGCATGCGATTACCGGGAGGCGTCTGTGGTTCGTCCAGCCACTAGCCATGTACGTAGCTCGCCGATGCCCTTCGCGTTTATGGTTCCGCGCGCTTCCAGCAGGAATGGCTTCCCAAGCCGTTGCTGAGTGGCTTCCGTTATCTGAACACGGCCGGCCACACCGTGGGACTCCATCCGGCTAGCAATATTGACCGTTTCGCCCCACAAGTCATAGATGAATTTTCGTCGACCGATCACACCGGCAACGACCGCGCCGCTGTGGATGCCAACCCGCAACTGTAAGTCGTACCCGCTTCGCTCGTTGAACCGGTTCAGTAGTTCCATCATGTCCAGTGCCATATGGGCGGCCCGGGCTGCGTGGTCTGCAGCGGGGGAGGGCAGGCCGGCGGCTGCCATATATGCGTCGCCGATCGTTTTGATTTTCTCTAGCCCACGTTTATCGGCGATATCGTCAAAGTCGGCGAAGATCTCGTTGAGTATGGCCACCAGTCGTTCTGGGCTCAGGGCAGGCGAGAAGCGGGTGAACTGAACGAGGTCGGCAAACAGCACCGAGACTTCTTCGAACCTGTCGGCGATGATTTCCGGTGGGCCGGCGGCGATCAGATCGGACCGCAGCTTCAAGCGTTCGGCGATAGGAGACGGCAGTACGTTGAGGAGCAGCCGTTCGGTGACCTGTTGCTCGCGAACAAGCTTCTCGTAGAGGTGCCTGAGTTCATCGCTCTGGCGAACGATGGTTTCCCTGCTTGCTTCCAGCTCACATACCTTGCGCTCGAGCGCGTTGCCGTACTGCAAGGACTCACTGTGCAGCAGGCGCACCTCCAGCATGTTCCGCACCCGCATCAGTACCTCGCCGAGATCGAATGGCTTGCTGACAAAGTCCTTCGCGCCGGCCTGCAGTGCGCGCAGTTTGTGATCGGGTTGGGCGGTGACAACGATCACCGGAAGGTAGCTGGCCGGCTGGACGACCTTGAGGTTCTCCATGACCTCGAACCCGTCCATGCCAGGCATCTGGAGATCCAGCACGATCAGGTCATAGTGGTTCCTGCCGTGAAGCTCGGAAACCATGCGCGGATCGGTGGTTGATTCGACGCTGGTATATCCGGCCGCATGCAGCATCCTTTCGAGCAGCAGGACATTGGCCTCCAGATCGTCAACGACCAGGATTCTTGCAGCCAGGATGTCCGATGGGTGGATCATGGCAAGCCAGTTCGCGGGACTCGGTGCTAGCCCTGGGCAATGAATCCTCGCGGCTGTTCCAGTGCGGCGTTCAGTGCATCCATGAATTCATGGATCCTGATGGGCTTGGTCAGGTACCGGAAGAATCCTGCCTTCATGCCCCGCTCGATGTCGCGTGGCATGGCATTGGCACTGAGGGCGATGACCGGAATATGCATCGTCTTGGGGTCTTCGCGCAGGCGCCCCAGTGCTTCGATGCCGTTGATGTCCGGCAGATGGATATCCATCACGATCACTTCGGGCAGGGAAGTGCGCGCGAGCTCGACTCCGAGAATCCCGGTAGCCGCGGACAACAAATGCACGTCTGCCCGGCGGGCGAGGAGTTGCTCCAGGAGCTTGAGGTTGGCGGGGTTGTCTTCCACATACAGCAGGGTGTGCATCGTGGATGAAGCTTCGATTGACGACCGGACAGGTGAGGCGGCCTCCGCGCTCTCGCCAGCCATCGCGGGAGGCGCGGCAGCAGGCAGTTCGACCCGGAACATGCTGCCCACGCCAGGCGTGCTTTCGACGTCGATGGTTCCACCCATCAACTCGGCCAGCCGCTTGGCCACCACGAGACCAATGCCGGTGCCTTCCACGGGGCCTGCCTCATGCCCCAACCGATTGAACGGTTGGAATAGCTGGGCCAGCCGTTCCGGTGTCAACCCTGCGCCGGTGTCGCGCACGCTGACGCATACGCGATGCTCCGTCGTCGTCACCTGCACATCGACAGAGCCCTGGTCCCGGTTGTACTTGATGGCATTGGAAAGCAGGTTGAGGAGGATCTGCTTCAGGCGGGTTCGGTCGGCACGGACGAAGCAGGGTAGTTCGCCTGCGGGAAACCGCATGCGGACCGTGCGTTTCAGTGCCTGCTGCTCAAGCATTGCGTGGCACTCGCGCAGGGTGTCGATGACCGATACCGGCTCGGGGGACAGCGACGCGTGACCGGCTTCTATCCTGGCCAGATCAAGGACTTCGTTGATGAGCTCCAGCAAATGCCAGCCCGCTTTCAGGATCTGGTCGATGCTGGCCTGCTGCGACGCGGTCGGAGGCGGAGACTCGGAGGCCATCAGCTGCGCGAAGCCGAGGATGGCATTCAGCGGATTACGCAACTCGTGGCTCATGCTCGACAGGAACTCCGACTTCGCATGGTTGGCGCTTTCAGCAGAGGCCTGGGCCTGCTTCAGCGCTTCGATGTCGGTGCCGGATGCAAGCCACTTTACGATCTTGCCGTCAGCATCCTTCAATGGTGACCCGCGTTCAAGGTGCCATCGGTAGGCGCCATCGGATGCCCGTTTCAGGCGATATTCGATTTCGTACTCGCAGCCTCTCGCCACTGCGTCTGCCCAGTGGCCGATATTGCGCGCGAAGTCCTCGGGGTGGACGGCCGATTTCCAGGCGCCGGAGCGGGTTTGCTCAAGACTGAGGCCGGTATAGCTCGTCCACCGTCGGTTGCAGTAATCGATCCGGCCATCCGCATCGGCGGTCATGACCATGTGAGGGATGCCGTCGGCAAGCAGCCTGAAGTGCGGCTCGCCCTCCCTGAAGTCGAGGGCGGAAGGACGATCCTTTCCCGATCCGTCATGAGGCTGCCTGCGCATGATCTGCCCCCGCAGTCGGCGGTCTGGCGCCTGCGCGCAAGAGGCGATGGCAGGCCGGCCGGAATCCGCGTCATGAAGGAAAGCATACTCGCAGCCACTGCCGGTGCAAACCGGCATGCGCGGGGAGGATCCTGGTCAACTCGCGAGTCGACAGTGCGCCACTTGGGGCGGCTCAGCCGAGGCTGGATGCCACTTCAATGCCGCGCAGAACATGGATACGGCTCAACATGTCGCTGGCCTGGCTCAGGAAGCCCTGGCGTGCGCGTCCGGACAGCGTGACGGGTTCCATCAGCATGACGCTCAGCGGGTTCTGCGGCACGTCGTTGAAGCGAAGCTCGTAGTGCAGATGCGGTCCGGTCGCCCAGCCGGTCTGGCCGACGTACGCGATCAGTTGCCCCTGCGTGATGCGCTGGCCGGGCTGGATGCCAGCGAAGCCAGACAAGTGCGCATAGTACGTCGAGTAGCCGTCAGGATGCTTGAGGATGACGATATTGCCGTAGCCCGTCTGCTGGCCGACAAAGTCAACAGTCCCA
Organism: Cupriavidus sp. GW823-FHT07B10; assembly: GCF_058794355.1. Taxonomy (NCBI): domain Bacteria; kingdom Pseudomonadati; phylum Pseudomonadota; class Betaproteobacteria; order Burkholderiales; family Burkholderiaceae; genus Cupriavidus; species Cupriavidus sp. GW823-FHT07B10. The sequence goes on along the minus strand of NZ_JBXAGS010000019.1, from coordinate 102,809 downwards.
TCCGCTGTGGCGAAGACCCGGGTTCCTGTCGGGGCGGCAAAGTCGACACCCTTGTGCTGGATCCATTGGTGGTGCACCGGGTGGTTGCGCCAGCCGAAGCCCGACGACAAACGCGAGAACTCGACCGGCGAGCGGAGAAACGGGCGCGCCATGCCCCGTCCGTCGAAGGTGTAGTAGGCACCGGAATTTCCGCCATCTGCGCCGTCATACCACAGGGCCTGGTAGAGCTGGGCGCGGTTGACGAGTTCGACGACCACGACGCGACCGTTGCGCACCAGCGCACCGTCACGGAAGCCCGCCTCATAGACAATGTGAAAGCGATCGCCCTGGACGATGTCGTGCTGGAAATCCACCACGCCCGAGAAGATCGAGATCATCTGCCGGACGATCTCGTCGGGCACATTCGCGGCGTCCATCGTCTTGAAGAACCCATTCGCGGTGATGGTGCCGGAACGCATCTCGTAACGCAGTTCGTTCCTGACCGCCTGCAAGTTCGCCTTGAAGGCGGGCTTCTGGAAGTCGCCGGCCCGCCGGATCAGCAGTTCGCGCGAGGCGGTGGTATTGCCGGCAACGAGGGCGCGCAGCGAGACCAGCAGCTTGTCCTGGTCGACCTCCGCCTGGACGACCTGATCCGGCTGGAGGTTGAAAAGGGTGCGCGCCGCCGGATCCCTGGAAATGAATTGCTGTGCGTCGGGATCTTCCACGCCGAGCCGTCTGAGCACCGTGGCGATCGTGTCGCCGCGTCGCATGGGCTCCTCGTGGATGTAAGTTGCACCGGCATCCGCCAGCTTTTCGAGCTGGTCGCGCACGTCGGGCAGTTGCAGGGCTTCCAGCCGGCGTGGCGCACCAGGGTCATGGTAGGCGCTGCGCGGCGCCACGCCCATGGCTGCCGCCATGCAAAGCATGAGGACAGCCGCCAAGCCGGCTGGCAGCCAGGACGGTGTGTATCGGCGCATTCCCCGTCTCCTGTCTGACCCGCGCATCTTGCCGACTACCCTTGCTGCCCCGTCGGGCCCTATCGGGCGCCGATCTCCCGGCGCTCAGGCGACATCCTGGCCAGGTAGCGGGCCACTGCCGGGATGTCTTCGTTCGACAAGGCGGCGGCAATGCTGTCCATGGCGCCGGACGCGTCATGGCGTTTGCCGCTCTTGAACGCGGCAAGCTGTTGCCCAAGGTAGCTCTCGCCCTGGCCGGCGAGGCGTGGTGCCAGGTCCTTTCCGGTCAACCCTTCGGCATGGCAGGCCTGGCAACTGCGCGCCTGGACCACAGCCTTGCCGCGCGCCTCGAGCGCGGCGCTGGCCGTGACATCCGGGCTACCTGTGGGCGCCTGCTTTGCGTAATAGGCTGCCAGCAACCCGATCTGCTCATCCGTCAGGTTCCTGGCGAGCGGCCCCATGGTCGGGCTGTCGCGCTGCCCGCTGGCGAAGGCGCGCAACTGCGCCTCGATAAAAGCCGCCGGCTGGCCGGCCAGGGCAGGGTACTCGGCATTGCGGGACTGACCGCGCGGGCCATGGCAGGCGAAGCAGGTCTCCGGGAATTGCGGCCAGCGTCCACCATCGGTCTGGCTGGCCACGGCCTGGTTATCCAGTGCCGTCCCGAACCGGTGATAGCCCACGAGGTCGGGAACGATGAAGGCGGCCACCGCCACCACGGCCGCAGCCGCCACGAGAACAGGGCGCTTGTATTTCATTCATGCCTCCCGAACCGGGTATGCCAGGGCGCCCAGCACCTGCAGGGCGGCGCGGTGGCCGGAACGCACGGCACCATCCATGGCGCCAGCCCAGATGTCGGCCGTCTCGGTGCCAGACCAGATCAGCCGCCCTGTCGGCGGATGCAGGTACTGGCCCAGCTTCGTCCAGAAGCCCGCCGGCATCGGGTTGATGCAACTCATCGACCAGTTATCGACCTTGCCCCAGTCGAGATCGTGGTACTGCATCGGCTTCAACGCCTTGTCCCCGAACGCCTGGGCATAAATGGCCGAGAGGATGCGTTCGGCAGCCTTGGGCTCGGCGGGCAGGAAGCCAGGCTTGACGAATGCGCTGATCACGCCGACCGAGCCGTCTGGCGGCGAGTTGTCGACCGACCAGATCAGCGGGCCGTCCAGCGGCACAACCTGCCCGTTGAATCCCTTGTCGCGCCAGAAGGGCCGTGCATAGACATGCGCCGTCTTGCGCATGGGCGCGTGCGCCGGCCAGAACCGATGCAATTGCGCGCGTCCGGCGGTCAGCGGCGGGTCGAAGACGACCTGCTGGCATAGCGCCGGATTCAGTGCGGCGATCACGTGGCGCGCCCGTACCACGCCCTGGTCGGTGTGCAATTCGACAATGTCGCGATCCCAGCCAACGATCTTGCGTACCGGGCAGGACAGCCGCACCTTGTGGCCAAGTTCGCGTGCCATCCGGATGCTGAGGATCTGCGCGCCGCCGACGAAGCGCGTCTCCTGGGCGCCGCCCTTGATCCTCTCAAGCGTGTCGTAGTCGCTGTTAGCGCTGTTGATCACCGACAGGTAGTGCAACAGTCCCAGTTGCGCCGGTTGCGCGCCGAGCGACAGGGTTGCGGCCAGGCTGAAGGAGAATTTTTCCTCGTTGCTCAAGTCTTGCCGTGCCAGCCAGTCGCCGAGCGACAGCTTGTCTAGTTCTGCCGCGTTTGCCGCTGTCCACGGTGCGCCACTGGGCACGCGGCGCGCCAGCTCGCTGAGTTTGGCGGCGACTTTTCCCTGAGCACCGACGCCGCCCTGGAGATCCTGCGTCACGCGGACATCGCCAGCCAGGAACACGGTCTTGCCCTGGTAATAGGTACCGAAGGTGTCGACGCCGAGCTCGCGCGCCAGGTCGGCAATGGCGGTCTGACCGGGCCCGATCCACTGCCCGCCGGCTTCCGAGACCACGCCGTTGCCCAGGTCATGGTTGTAGGTGCGGCCGCCGACCCGGCTACGTGCCTCCAGGACGACGAACGTGTCACATCCGCCGCGTTTCAGGTCGCGTGCGGCGGTCAGGCCCGCCAGTCCGGCACCGATGATCGCGACATCGAGCACGTCGCGCCCCGCAGATGCGGCGCCGGCGCCCTTCACCCGCGGCGCTGCACTCGCTGTGCGTGGTGTGCCTGCCAGCAGCGTTGCAGCGCTAGCCGCCGCAGCCGCGCCGAGGAGGCGGCGTCGGGTCAGTGCGACTGTGTCGCGGTTCACGATGTCTGCCGGTGCGGCATCGACTTCCAGCGCATCTTCACGTGTCTTCGCGTGCATTGTTAGGACAAAAGTTAAATGATTGGCATACTCGCGGCAAATATAGGTCAACAACACAAACAAGTCAAAATTATGAATCGCGAGCCCAAGTTGATTCCTGCGTAGGCGAGAAGAGTCCATGTGGGATAGGGAATACCCGCCCTTTTACTTCTGACTTATCTTTGTCATCATGACCTAACGTTGGTTTGTTGTTCTACAAAAGAGGCGACCGGAAGCGCACGTGACCGGGCGCCGGGCTTAATGAAGAATCAGGAGAGCATCCATGGATGAATCCAAGCGCAGGGCCTTCGATGAGGACGGTGCCGTCCTCATCGAAGGCTGTCTCAACGCGGAACAGTTAGCCATGTGCAGGCAGGTCTTTGACTGGGGCATCGAGAACCCGGGGCCCAACGCTCATAGCCTGTTTGACGGCTCCGTGCAACGGTCGCACGTCGATAACGCCAATCCATTCGCAAAGGGGCGGCTGGATGAGCTGGTCGCCTCGCTCCCGTTCGGCCAGCTGTTCGCCGATCTCTGGGGCTCTAAACATGTCTGGTACTTTGCGGAAGAGTTGTTCCTCAAGCAGGGAGGCCGGGCCGGGCGCTCGCCCTGGCACCAAGACACCTCCTACCTGCCCTGGGGAGGAAAGCACTTCGCCAACGCGTGGATCAGCTTCGAGGCGGTCCCCAAGCGTAATGCGCTGGAGATCGTCAGGGGCTCGTACCTGGGTACGCGCCACGACGGCAGCACCTTTCAGAACCCCGACGACCCGACCGAGCCGTTGCACGGCGGTGGGGTCTGGCCGCGGCTGCCTGACATCGAGGCCGAACGCCGCATCGATCCCAATGCCTACGACATCCTCTCCTGGGCTACGCAGCCCGGAGATGTTCTGCTGCTGCACCCGGGTTCGCTGCACGGCGGGGGTGCTGTCGACGCCGATTTCCCGGACCGCCATACGCTGGTCTTGCGCTTCTTCGGCGATGACGCGGTTTTCAGTCCGTTGCCGGACCACAGCGATTCGGGCTTCACGCCGGCGGGTGTGCTGTACGTCGAGGAGCTGGCATCGCTGAAGGCAGGTGATCCCTTCCGTGCGCCATGCTTCCGCCAACTCATCTGATAAACGATACCGACATCATGACAACCACGACGATGAAACGGCAGCCGGTCATTCCGCCCGGCACCCAGCCGCTCTACGACGCCTACCATTTCGCCCCCGCGACCCGCGTGGGCGACACCATCTGGGTGTCGGGCCAGGTTGGGCTAGACGCAGCGATGAAGCCCGGCGAGGGCATGGAGGCACAGGCTCGGCTGGCCTTTGCATCCCTGAAAGCGGTCCTCGAAGCGGCAGGCGCAAGCCTGGAGGATGTTGTCGAGCTGACGACCTATCACACCAACCTGCGGCAGGAAATCGAGGCCTTCACGAAGGTCAAGGACGAATACCTGCCGAGCCGTTATCCGTCCTGGACTGCGGTGGGGGTGACAGAGCTGGCGCTTCCCGAGCTGTGCATCGAGATTCAGGCGGTGGCGGTAGCTGGCAGCGGCGGCGCCTGAGCCTGGTTGTCCTGCGCGCGCCTCGAGCGCAGTCGAAGTCCGTGGATCACGATTTCCAGAGCTGGGCAGGCGGGCCTGCACTGCCGGGACGGCCAACACCTGTGCCCGGCCGTGCGGCCTTGAGGACCTGTGTATCTCCAGCACAGCCTCGGGCGGCATGGGGCATCGCCGGATCACTACGGCGGTCTGACTGACAGCGTTGGCTTGCGGCTTCCGGTGCCACCCCAGCAGCCGCGAGCCGTGCCTCGTGCCATTGGTTCGCCGCTGCGCACGGTACCGGGTGCGTTTGCGAGCATCGCAGCCAAACGCGCAGGGAATACCCTAGCTCTTTTTTCTTTTGTTCTTTGTCATTGTTACCTAAGTTTGGTAACGTGTTCTACCGAAAAAAACACACGAAGCGAGGCACTTCGTTGCCATGCCAGACAGGAGACTCAGATGAGATACAAGACGTTGTTCCTCAGCGTGACCCTTGCGTTCGGCGGAGCGGCCTATGCCGCGGCCTCCGAGCAGGACGCGGGCCGGCTCGGCAAGGACCTCACTCCGGTGGGTGCCGAACGGGCCGGTAACAAGGACGGGTCGATTCCGGAGTGGACCGGCGGGGACATGAAGGCACCGGGTGGCTGGAAGCCCGGCACGGCGCGCCCCGACCCGTACGCGAATGACAAGCGCGTACTTTCGATCGACGCGTCCAATGTCGACAAATACAAGGACAAGCTTGCCCCCGGACAGATCGAAATGGTGAAGACGATCCCGGGTTATCGGATGGATGTTTATCCGACCCACCGTTCTTGCGGTTTCCCCGACTTCTTCTACGAGCGGACGAAGAAGAACGCAACGACGGCGAAGCTTGGCGCCAACGGCCAGGACCTCGCCGAGGCGATCGGCGCCGCCGTGCCGTTCCCGATTCCGCAGAACGGCGCCGAAGCCATGTGGAACCACAAGCTGCACTGGAAAGGAGAGGGATTCCAGATGAGCTATGCGGGCTACATCCCGCCGAAGGGCACCGACAGCATTGGGGAGCCGCTTGGCCAGCAGGAATGGCAGATGTCGCCGATGTGGTCGCCGTCGAACAAGGGCGTCGACGACGCCCGCGGCATCGAGAGCCTGTACCTCAACACGTTTACCAGCCCGCCCTCGATCGCGGGGGATGCCACCCTGACGCAGTACAAGTTCTCCGAGGCCAACGACGTCTGGCTGTACTTCGCGAGCCAGCGCCGCGTGCGCCGCGCGCCGACATACCAGTACGACGCCCCGCAGCTCAACACCGAGAACCTGCTGACCGTCGACCAGTACATGCAGTTTAACGGCCCACTAGACCGCTACGACTGGAAGCTGGCCGGCAAGAAGGAGATGTACGTGCCCTACAACACGTACCGGGTCAACTCTTCGGCGAACAAGGTCGATGAAGTCGTCAAGCCGAAGTTCCTCAGCCGCGACCTGACGCGCTATGAGCTGCACCGGATGTGGGTGGTCGAGGCCACGCTCAAGCAAGGCATGCGGCATACCTTCCCCAAGCGCGTGTTCTACATCGACGAGGACACGTGGACGATCCTGGTGGAGGACATGTACGACGCGCAGGGCAAGGTCTGGCGCACCACCGAGATGGGTCCCTACATGGCCTGGGAAGTGCCGGCCTGCGTCTGGGCGGCCAATACCAGCTATGACCACCAGACCCGCCGCGCCGTGCTCGACCGCGTCGTCGCCGGCCACAAGGAGCCTGACTGGCTCGCCGCCAGGGAAGGGCGCCTGAAGGAGAAGACCTTCGAGCCGGACGGCCTGCGCCGGTTCACCACACGATAAGCCAAAAAAGAGAACCACGGGGAGACAGGCATGAAACTGCGTGATGTTGCAGCAGCGGCGGCGCAAGCCGCCGCGGGGATGCGGATGGAACGGAAGCTGGCCCGCTCGGTAATCGTAGGCCTGCTGGCGATGGCGGATGCCGGCTCGGCTTACGCTGCACAGTGGACGCTCGACAACGGCTGGGCGGTAGCCTTCGACTCGACGGTCTCGTTTGGTGCAGCGATTAGAACGTCGAAAACGAACTGCAGCTTTGTCGGCAACGACAACGGCGGCTGTGTCGGCGACGCGCCTACGCCGCTGCAGAAAAGCAACCCGTCTGTCTTCTCGTCGAACCTCGATACGCTGCGCCTGAACCAGGACGACGGCAACCTGAACTACAAGCGCTGGCAGCCGGTTTCGGCCAATGCGCAGTGGACCAGCGACCTCTATGTCAAGGGCACCAACGGGTGGAGCGGGCTGGTGCGCGGCGTCGTCAACTATGACTTTGCGACCGCCCACACCAGACGAACCGATCTCGACTCGGATGCGCGAAACTTCGCCACCAGCGACCCGCGTCTGCTCGACGCCTACATCACCAAGGAATTCGACGTCGGCGACCAGCAGGCCCGTGTCCGGGTCGGCAACCAGGTGCTGAACTGGGGTGAAAACCTCTACATCCCGGGCGGTATCAACGCGATCAACGCGATCTACCTGCCGTCCGCGCACCAGCCGGGAACGCCGCTTAAAAATCTGTTCATCCCCGCGCCCATGGTCTCTGCGAGCACTTCACTCGGCAAGGACCTCGGCCTGGAGGCCTTCTACCAGTGGAAGTGGAACAGCTTCAAGTTCGACGCGCCCGGGACCTTCTTTTCGACCAGCGACTTCCTCGGCAAGGGCGGACGGGGCTTCTATATCCCGACTTCAGCCGTCAATGGCGCGCTGGCTGCGTCGGGGCTGGCCCCGCTTCCCAACGGCACGATCGGCGACACGGGGACCCGGATCGTCGGCATCAATCCCGCGACCGGGATGCCCTACAACCGCCGCCTGAGCACCGGGGAGTTGGCGAACCCCAATACCAATCCGGTCGGGCCCCTGGTCGGAACCGGCACCTTCATCCCGCGCGGCCCGGACAACAATCCGAGCAACAACGGGCAAGGGGGGATGGCGCTGCGCTACAAGTTCCCCGACAGCGGCAACGAACTCGGCCTCTATTACTACCACTACAGCGAGAAGGTGCCGTTCGTGAGCTACCAGGTGGTCAACACGACGAGCAATCCGTTCGGCTGGCAGGCGTCCCTCGACTACGGCAAGAACCGCGACCTGTTCGGCCTCTCGTACAACTTCCAGGTTGGCGAATGGGCGATCGGTACCGAGTTGTCATACCGTCCGCGGGACAGCGTCGCCATCGATCCGACCACGGTCATCGATCCGGCCAACCCCTACTACTGCAACGCCCTGGCCGATTTTGCGGTCAAGCCGGTCGGAAGCAGTTGCCGCGGGGCGATTGACACGCAGCACTATCAGCTCCACCTGACCGGCATCCACATCATGTCGCCTTCGGGCTCGTTCGGCTGGTTGCTGCGCGCGTTGGGCGCGTCCGAAGGCACGATCACCGCGGAAGGTGCGCTGGCGTATTACCCGAAGCTCAGGCTCAACGCCGGGATTCCGTATGCGGTCACCGCCGACTACACGCTGCCCACCAAGTTGTCGGCGGGGATGGTGCTGGCAGCCTCGGTGACCTATCCCAACATCTTCGGCACGCGGGCGTCGCTGTCACCGGACATCGCCGTCATGCAAGGCATCGGAGGCTATTCGGCCACGGCGCTGCCCGGCTTCATCCGCGGCGCGGGCGCCGCGGTGATCGGCGCGACCCTCGACTTCAAGACGAAGCCGGAGACAAAGATGCGCCTCGACTACACGCACAACTGGGGCGGTAGCGGCAGCAACCTGCTGCGCGACCGCGATTTTGTCTCCCTCAGCATGACCACCTCCTTCTGATGCTTTCACGCCTGATAACCCGTCTGGAAGCGGCCCTGTTCGGGCACCGCCTTCCTTTCCTGCTCGCACTGGCAGGATTCACCGCCTTGATGGGCGTGCTCGGCGCGAAGCTGCACCTCGAAGCCGGCTTCGAGAAGCAGCTGCCGCAAGGCCACGAGTACATCAAGACCTTCGAGCAGTTCCGCGACAAGCTCTTCGGTGCCAACCGGCTGACCATTGCCGTGCATGCCCGCAAGGGCGATGTCTGGAATGCGGCGGCGCTTACGCAGGTCCTCAAGGTGACCGAGGCCGTCACCTATCTTCCGGGCGTAGATCGCACCAGCGTGACGTCGCTGTGGACACCGAATGTCTTCTTCACCGAGATCACCGAGGACGGCTTCCGGGCAGAGGCGGTGGCAGGCGGGGATATCGTGCCGGAAAAGCTCTCCGCCGATGTCATCGGCAAGATGCGTCAGCGCACCATGGCCGGCGGCCATGTCGGGACACTGGTCGCACGCGACCAGTCCAGCGCCCTGATCACCGCCGAACTGGCCGACGTCGATCCCCGCACGGGCAAGAAGCTCGACTATATCCAGTTCAACCGGCTGCTCGAGGAAAAGATCCGGCGCCCGTTCGAGAACGACCAGGTCGAGATTGAGATCATCGGCTTCGCCAAGCAGATCGGCGACATTGCCGACCGCGGAGCGGACGTGACGCGCTTCTTCGGCATCGCCTTCCTGCTCACCGGGCTGGCGGTCTACTGGTACTGCCGGTCGGTGCGCCTGACCCTGCTGCCGCTCGGCTGCTCGCTCGTGTCCCTGGTCTGGCAGTTCGGCACGCTGCACCTGCTGGGCTATGGGCTTGACCCGCTCGCCATCCTGGTGCCGTTCCTGGTGTTCGCGATCGGTGTCTCACACGGCATCCAGCAGATCAACTTTATCGTCCGCGAGGTCGCCCAGGGTACCGACTCCGCAATTGCCGCCCGGCGCAGCTTCACCGGCCTGCTGATTCCCGGATCGCTGGCGCTGATCACTGCGCTGGTGAGCTTCGTCACGCTTATTCTCATTCCGATCCCGATGATCCGAGAACTGGCGATCACCGCGGCCATCGGCGTGGGCTACAAGATCGTCACCAACCTGATGATGTTGCCGGTGGCGGCGTCGTACTTCCGGTTCACGCCTGAGTTCGCGAAACGGGCGCTGGCGCGGCGTGAGAGTCATAGCGGATGGCTGGGGGCGGTGGCCCGGATCGCCCAGCCGCGGAACGCACTGATCGTGACCGTCGCCGGCGCAGTGGTTTTTGGCCTTGCGTTCTGGCAGAGCCAGGACAGGCACGTGGGCAGTCTCCAGGCCGGGGCGCCGGAATTGCGCGCCGATTCCCGCTACAACCTGGACGTCGCCGCGATCGTCAGCCGCTTCGACGTCGGCCTGGACTGGCTCACCGTGGTGTTCGAGGCCACGCCCGATCGCCATGGCGAGGTTTGCTCCCGCGCCGACGAGTTCCTGTTCGTCGACGACTTCGCCTGGCGCATGGGCAGCGTACCCGGCGTGGTGTCCACCGATTCGCTGGCCGCCCAGCTCAAACTCTACAACGCCGGCATGAACGAAGGCAGTCCGAAGATGGCCACCGTGACGCGGGACCCCCGCGGGCTCGGCTCGCAGTTCCAGGGCGTGAACAACCGCATCGCCGGGCTTTCGTCGAGCGACTGCCGAGTACAAGGCGTCAACCTTTATCTGCCCGATCACCGCGCCACGACGATCAAGACCGTGGTGGCGGCGGTCAAGCAGTTCCGCGAGTCCAACCGGCTTGATGGCGTCACGGTCAGGCTGGCAAGCGGCAATGCTGGCGTCCAGGCAGCCACGAATGAAGTGCTGGAGGCCAGCGAGCTGCCAATGATGCTGTACGTCTACGCCGCCATCCTCATTCTGGTCTTCCTTGTGTATCGGGACTGGCGGGCGATGGTCGCCTGCTGCCTGCCGCTGACCGTGGCCACGTGGATTGGCTACTGGTTCATGAAGGAGCTCGAGATCGGCCTGACCGTGGCGACGCTGCCGGTGATGGTGCTCGCGGTCGGCATCGGCGTGGACTACGCCTTCTACATCTACAACCGCCTGCAGGTACAACTGGCAAACGGTCTTGCGTTCACCGACGCGCTTGCGGTCGCGCTGAAGGAGACAGGGCTGGCGACCGTATTCACGGCCATTACGCTCTCGGTCGGTGTGGCGACCTGGATGTTCTCGAGCCTTAAATTCCAGGCTGACATGGGAGCTCTGCTGACCTTCATGTTCCTCGTCAACATGGTCATGGCCATCACCCTCCTGCCCGCGTTCGCGGCGGTGCTGGAGAAGTTCTTTCCCCGGCGCGGCCCAGTGCGCATGCCGGAAATCCTGAAGCACTGAGACGCAAGTTGGCGTTAATCTCCCATGAACCTGCATCGATTTTTACCTGTTGTCGCGATCGCCTTGGGCGTGGTGTGCCCGTCGCGGGCGGCGGAGACCGCTGCCGCAGCTCCGTGGCCGAGCCTGGAGCCGGCCCGGCAGGTGTCCAATGCGGTCGCCGCACCGCTGCTGGCGTCTGCGCGTGCCGGCAACCGCGTGGTCGCCGTCGGCGACCACGGCGTCATCCTCCTTTCCGATGACGGCATCAAGTTCCGGCAAGCAAGGATGGTCCCGGTCCGCTCGCTGCTGACTTCCGTTCAGTTCATCGATGCGCGGCGCGGCTATGCGGCGGGGCACGATGGCGTTGTGCTTGGTACACAGGATGGCGGCGAGACGTGGATGCTCTTGCGTGCCGAGCGGGGCGCAGAGCAGCCGATCCTTTCGCTCTACTTCGACAGTCCGGAGCATGGCATCGCCGTAGGGCTGTACGGCTGGGCTATCGAAACCCGCGATGCCGGCCGGACCTGGTCCGAGATCAAGGTGGAGGCGGGCGAAAACGCGGACCGTCACCTGCTGCACATGTTCGGATCCGGCCGCGGATCGCTCTTCATCGCTGGCGAAGGCGGCACCATCTTCCGATCCGCCGACAGGGGCAAGTCGTGGCAGGCGTCGACCACTGGCGACAACGGCTCGCTGTGGTACGGGCGTTCACTTCCCGATGGCTCTCTTCTGGTCTGCGGCATGCGAGGACACCTGTACCGCAGCAGCGACGACGGTAAGACATGGCAGCGCGTGGACTCGCATACCACCCAATCGCTGACCGGGATCGCGGAGCTTGCTGACGGCCGCATCGTCGTCGTCGGCATGGCCGGGACCGTACTCGACAGCAAGGACGGCGGCAAGACGTTCTCGGTTACGCAGCGCGCAGGGCAGGAGTCCCTGACTGCAGTGATAGCGAACGGTTCGCGGCCGCTGCTGATGTCAATGGCGGGTCCGTTGCAGGACGACGGCCCGGACAGGCGATAGGCACCCAAAAGTATTGTCCAGTCGTCCCTTCAGAGGGCGGCATTCCTTCCAACCCAATCACTTGTCAGACACAATTCTCAAGGAGACAAACCATGGCAAAGCACCCCGTCGTCGTCTATGGCGCAAGCGGCTACACCGGCATGTTGATCATGGACTGGCTGATCGACCAGGGCATCCCTTTTACGGCCGTGGCGCGCAACGCAGGCCGGGCGAAGGAAATGATGGCACAGCGTGTCGTGCGCCTGGAATCGGCAAACTATGAACTCATCGAGGCGGAACATGACGTCGATGCCCTGGTGAATGCATTCCGCGGCGCGAGGGTGGTATGCAACACCGTCGGGCCATTCTCCACGGTCGGGCTCGTTGGCGTCGAAGCGGCGCTCAAGGCGGGATGCCATTACCTCGACACCACGGGCGAGCAGCCGCACATCCGCCGGGCGCGCGATCAATTCGGCGACCTGTACCGGCAGGCCGGGCTGCTGCTGTCGCCGTCCAATGCCTACATGTACACGTTCGCCGAGATTGCCGCGGAGCTGGCGCTGGAGACACCCGGCGTCGATGCGCTGGAAACCGCGACGTTGGCGCGCGGCCCGCGTAGCGGCGGTGCCGGCGTGAGCGTGGGTTCGACCGCGACGATCTTTGAAGGCTATCGCCACGAGGCTTGCTACCTGTGGGAGAAGAAGCTGGTGCCATATGCGGCGGATGCGTCGTTCAATGTGGTCGATCCTGCCTTCATGCAACCGGTGTTCTGTCTGCCGTGGGGCGGTACGTCGCTGCCGGTCTACTTCGAACACGATCCGCGCGTACGCAGCTGCATCTCCAGTGTCGGTTTTTACGATAACAACGCGATGCAGACAGTGCATGCGCTGGGCAAGAAGTGGGAAGCAGAGTACAAGCACCTGCCCCGCGAGCAGCAGGACGCGGTGCTGAAGCAGATCGTTGATTCGACCACGCCGGCCATGCCGCCAAGGGAACGCACTACGCTGCAGCGCACCGTCGATTTCGCTATCGGCCGCGGTCAGGTCGCTTCGGTGCGGGCGACCGTGCATGGGACCACGCCATACATTGCCACCGGGGCTATCCAGACGGCAGGCGTCATCAAACTACTCGACGGCGACACCGCAAAGGTCGGCTTCGCATCCGGCTCGAAGGCCTTCGGGCACCGCTACCTGCTCGGCTTCCTCGAGCAGCGCGGGCTGGCTCGTGCGACGGTTTCGCATCTGTAATTGCCGTGCCGCCCCCGGCCTGCTCTTCAGGCCGGGGCGGGAAAAATGCACCGGCCGCTTTGACCCGTACACGGACGGCTCGCACCGCAACCCGGCCGAACCGTCACAGATTCTGAGGACTACTTGAAATGGCAATCATTGATTATTTTGACCGCGGGTTGCGCATCAATCCCCGCGGCATTGCCTATATCCAGGGCGAGCGCAGCTACTCGTTCCGGGAGATTGGCGAGCTTTCCTGCCGCATCGCCAACGGGTTGCTGGCGGAAGGCTTCGGCAGGGAAACCAAGGGAGCGGTCTGGGCAGATAACGACGTGACTGCCTGGAGTTGTGCGCTGGGGCTATGGCGAGCGGGGATGGCGTACATCCCCGTCAACGGGCGCAACGCGCCGGAGGAGAACCAGTTCATTCTTGACGCATTCGACTGCGAAGTGCTGTTCTTCCAGGAAGCGTTCGCATCGGTAATCGAGGCGCTGCGTCCCCGACTGCCGAAGGTCAGGCTCTGGGTGTGTATCGATGCCGCGCTGCCGTGGGCGCCGTCGCTGTCTACGTGGAGCGAGGGCCAGGCCTCGAGCGCGCCGCTCATCGATTACGACATGGACGATGTCGTGACCCTTTCGGCAACGGGCGGGACGACCGGAGCACCCAAGGGCGTAATGAACGCGCACCGCGCTTACCAGGCCTACTTCGCGCAGTTCATGATGGCGTTCCCCTACCAGGGGGACGAACGCCCGGTGAATCTCGCCGCCGCGCCGATGACGCATACCGCCGGGATGCTGTCGCTGCCCTGCACTGCGCGCGGCGGTACGGTGGTCGTGCTGCCGAAGCCGGACCCGGCAGCGTTGATCGGTGCGATTGCGAAGCACCGGGTCACGGAGCTCTTCCTGCCGCCGACGGTGATCTACCGGCTGCTGGACATTCCCGGGATCGGGAAACAGGATTTCTCATCGCTCAAGTACTTCCTTTATGGTGCTGCGCCCATGTCGGTAGAGAAGCTCAAGTGCTCTATCGAGGTGTTTGGCCCGATCATGGCCGGCGGCTACGGTCAAACCGAGGCCCCGGCGTCGATCTCCTACCTGAGGCCGGCCGAGCATTTTGTCGGCGGCGAACTGGCGTCCGACGAACGGCTATCCTCGGTCGGCCGTCCCAACCCGCTCATCCGTGTGGAGATCATGGGCGAGCACGGCGAGGTTCTGCCGCAAGGCGAGACCGGCGAGATCTGCGTGCGCGGCGACCTCGTCATGAAGGGCTACTACAAGGCGCCCGACAAGACTGCGGAGGCGATCGTCGACGGCTGGCTGCATACCGGCGACATCGGACACCTCGATGCGGAGGGCTACCTCCATATCACCGACCGCAAGAAGGACATGATCATCAGCGGCGGCTTCAACGTCTATCCGAGTGAAATCGAGCAGGTGATCTGGTCCCATCCGGCTGTGCAGGACTGCGCGGTGATCGGCGTGCCGGACGAGAAGTGGGGCGAGGCCGTGAAAGCCGTGGTGGAACTCAATGCGGGCTACGAGGTAAGCGCCGACGAGCTCGTTGCCCTTTGCAAGCAGAAGCTCGGCTCGGTCAAGGCGCCGAAGAGCGTGGAATTCGTCGCCGCACTGCCGCGAAGCCCGGTCGGGAAGGTGTTGAAGAAGGATCTGAGAGAACAGTACTGGCAAGGACAGCAACGCAAGATCTGAACGAGGCACCCAGGAAAGAAGACATGAGCAACATTTACATCGCCGGCATCGCAATGACCATCTTCGGCCGGCATTTCGACATGAGCATCGAGGGACTCGCCGGTGCCGCGCTACGCGGCGCCTTGCAGGACGCCGGCTGTAGTGCTGACGCCATCGGTGCGGCCTTCTACGCCGGCATCACCAATGGCCAGCTTCAGGGGCAGTTGTCGATCCCTGGCCAGGTCGTATTCAGCAAGATCGGTATCGAAGGCATTCCGGTGTTCAACGTCGAAAATGCCTGCGCGTCCGGCAGCACGGCGGTGCACCTTGCAGTACAGCACCTCAGGGCAGGCAGCTGCGACGTCGCGCTGGCACTTGGCGCGGAGAAGATGAACGTCGCTGACAAGTCGAGGTCGTTCGCCTTGTTCGACGCGGGATGGGACGTATCCCGCGTCGAGGAAAACTTCGCGACGCTGGCGAAGCTGGGGGAAGGCATCGAGCCGCCGCCGGGATCGGAATCCGACCGGCCCTATAGCCGCTTCATGAAGATCTATGCCGCCCTGTGCCGGTATCACATGAAGACCTACGGCACGACACAGCGCCAGATTGCGGCTATATCGGCGAAGAATCACGGGCATTCGGTGCACAACCCGCATTCGCAGTTCCGCCAGGCTTTTACGGTCGAAGAGGTGCTCGCCGCGCCGCCGATCACCTATCCCATCACGCTGCCGATGTGCGCGCCGGTCTCGGACGGTGCGGCGGCGGCAATCCTCTGCACGGAAGAGGGTCTGCGGCGCATCGGCGCCGATCGCAGCCGTTGCATCCGGATCGCGGCGAGCGTGATCCGCAGCTTTTCGCATCGGCGCATCGACGAGCCGGAGAAGAACATCGGCCGCCTCGCCGCGCTTCAGGCTTATGAGCAGGCCGGCCTGGGCCCGGAGGATATGGACGTGGCCGAGGTACACGATGCCTCGGCGATGGGCGAGATCATCCAGGCCGAAAACCTTGGGCTGGTGCCGCTGGGGGAGGGCGGGCCGGCTGCGGAGCGCGGGGAATTTACACTCGGCGGGCGCATTCCGATCAACACGTCTGGCGGCCTTGAATCCAAGGGCCATCCACTGGGTGCGACAGGTATCGGCCAGCTCTACGAACTGGTCACCCAACTGCGTGGAGAAGCGGGGGCGCGGCAGGTAGGCGGCGCGCGTCACGCGATTCAGGAGAACGGTGGCGGCTTGCAGGGCGTCGAAGAGGCTGCGCTTGCAATCCATATTTTGAGCAAGGAGTGAGGGAGGCAGATATGGACGGGTTCAACTGGCAAGGCGGACAGGCGTATCGGCCACTTGGAGGCTGGGTGGAGCGGCCAGATGACCTGCAGCCGCAACTCGACGGTGACGTCAGCGCGGATGTGGTCGTTGCCGGGGGCGGCTTTGCCGGACTGTCCACCGCGCTGGAGCTTGCCGCGCGCGGGGCAAAGGTGATCGTCCTCGAACGCGAGTTCGCCGGGTTCGGCGCGAGCGGGCGCAACGCGGGCTATCTTGCGGGTGGGCAGGGGTTGGAGTACGACCTGTTTCTCAAGCGCGTGGGACACCAGCAGGCCAGGGAAATCGTGCGCTTCTACGATGAAGGCGTCGACTACGTGGAGCGCAAGCTTGCAGAGTACGCGATCGACTGCGACTACAACGCCTCGGGCATCATCCGCGCGGGCGTCCATCCGTCCCAGGAAAGGAAGCTGCGCAAGAGCATGCGTACCGGCGTGCAACTTGGCTCTCCCGGGGAGTTTCTGGACTACGCCGCGATGCGGGCACGGGGCATCCCGCCGGCGTTCCTGTTCGGATGTCATGTCCCTCGTGGCGGTACGCTCGATCCCGGCAAGTATGTTCTGGGGCTGCGGCGCGCGGCGCTGCGCGCGGGCGTGAAGCTCTATGAGAACACGCCGGTGCTGTCCTGGGACGAAGGTCCCACCGTCCGGGTGCGGACCGCGAAGGGCAGCGCGAGCGCGCCGTTCCTGGTGCTTGCAACCAACGCCTATACGCCGCAACTTGGCTTGCTGCGGAACAAGGTAATGCCGCTGCGGGTGTCGGCAATCGAGACTGAGCCATTGTCCTCGGCGCAACTGGCGTCGCTTGGCTGGCCACGGCGCGAAGGCATCGTGACGTCGCACTGGACCATGGAAAGCCATCGGCTGACGGCGCGCAATACGCTTGTTCTGACGACGAAGCGGTTGCGCTACATCTATGGTGCGCAGACACCGAACGTGCCGGACGAAGCGTCCTACCGTGCCCTGGCCAGGGCGCTGCATGAGCGGTTTCCCATGCTGGGAGGGGTCGCCATCCGGTCATGCTGGAGCGGGTACATCAGCCTTGCCTACGATGCGCTGCCCGTGGTCGGCGCGGCGGGTGCTGACCGCAACATCCTTTATACCGCCGGGTGTTCCGGGCATGGCGTAGGTACCCAGTCGTTGATGGGACTGCTGCTGGCCGAACGGATACGTGGCGCGGAGCATCCGCTACTCTCGGCGTTGCTCCACAGGACGCCGTCGACGCTGCCCGAACCGCTGCAATGGTGCGCCGTCAATTCCGCGCTGGGCGTGGCCAACATGATGGACGATCGGGTGAACCGCAAGGCACGCTACGCAGCGCGCTCGTAGGCCTCGCCGATCATTGCCGTCGCAATCAGGACAAAGGAGGTAAGCCCCCGCCGAAGCGACCCGGGCGCCACGCGCGTCGACGGGCGTCAGATATAATGATGCCCGCCCAGCCTACCGCTGGCGCGATTCCTTACAAAGGGCTGAAAAGCCCTGAATCAAGGCAGACAGGATGACAGTGCCCATGGAGCAGCGCACCCCCAGGAAGCGGCGTGCATCGAGCGCAGCCGCCACAGGAGCCGACCCCGACAGCTTGCGAGCCCAGGGCTTGCGCACGCGCAATGCCATCGTTCGCGTTGCCAGAAAGCTGTTGCTCGAGGGCGGCAGCCTGGAATTCTCGCTGCGTGCCGTCGCCCTCGGCGCCGGGATTAGCATCAGCAATCTCCAGTACTACTTTCCCACCCGGCAGGCCGTCCTGCGGGCGATCATGGCGCCGATCATCGACGCCTATCTCGAAGACCTGAAGCGCGCGCTGGACAGCCGCGTCACGCCGCGCGAGTCGCTCAACGCACTGCTGGATAAGGCGCTCAGCGACGCGAGGAATGTCAAGGACTCGGCGCTGTGGTGGCACTTCGTTTCGCTGGCATCGACCGATCCCGAGTGCGCGCGGATGTTTGAGGAGTGGTATGACACGCTGACGCGCGGCATTGCGGAACTGGTGCGGGCGATCAATCCGGAACTGAAAACGGCAGACAGCCTGCACGCTGCCTCGTTGCTGATTGCGCTGGCCGACGGACTGGCGCTGCAGGTCGGCGCGGGGCGTCGCAAGCGTGACTCGCGCGGGCTCGATGCGGCATACCGGACCGCTGTCGAGCAGATCATATTCAAGGAGCGGTCAACCGAAATGGCCGGCTAGCGGCGACAAAGCAACGCTACTGCGTGCCAACGCCAGGAGACAGGGAATACCCTGTCTTTTTTTTTGCTTGTATGTTTGTCAACATGACCTATGTTTGGTATCGTGTTCTAACACGATGAGCGATGGGCGTGCCGTATCTGCGGCAAGCCGCCACGCATGCTTCCATGACAGGAGGAGACTCAGAATGATTCGATTGCACAAGACCGCGGCGTTGCCGGTAGTTGGCCTGACCGGATTCGAGACGCCGCTGAGCGAAGAGGAAAACGCGATTCAGCAGACGGTTCATCGCTTTGCGCGCGATGTGCTGCGGCCGATCGGCAGGGAGCTTGACCGCATGGCGCCCGAGGACGTCATCGCTGCGGGTTCTCCGTACTGGACGGCGATGATGGAGAGCGCGAAGCTCGGGCTCGATCCGCAACTCATCGCGCAGTTCCCGCCGGAGGTCGCGGTGCGCATCGAGTCCCTGATCGGCGAAGAGCTGGGCTGGGGGGATTCGGGTCTGGCCGTTTCGCTCGGCGCTGCGACCATGCCGCTGACGATGGCGCAGTCGCTCGGCAATCAGGAACTGATCGAGATGTGCACTGGAAAGATCGGTTGCTGGATGAATACGCAGCCTGACCGTGGCTCCGATGCCGCGATCCTCTACCGCGAAGAGCTGAGCGCAGGCGGAAAGCAGCCGGTTGGCAACGTGACCGCCAGGGTCGGTGCCGACGAGATCGTCATCAACGGGCAGAGCTCGGCATGGGTGTCGAACGGGTCGGTGGCACAGGTGGCGCTCGCCTACATGGCGGCGGACTATGGCGACGGGTTCCACGGGACGGATGAGCACGGCGCGTTCACCAACGGCATCGGCCTGATCCTGCCGCTCGACCTGCCTGGCATTTCGCGCGGCAAACCGCTGGACAAGATCGGCCAGCGTGCGTTGCCCCAGGGCGAGATCTATTTTGATAACGTCAGGGTGCCCAGGCGCTTCGCCATCGCGCTGAAGGATGAGTACCTCGGAAACCTGGCTTCTACATGGTCGTTCGCAGGTACTCACATGTGCCAGGTCTTTGTCGGTGCGGCCCGCGCCGCGTTCGAACTTGCGCTTGCCTATTGCCATGAGCGCAAGCAGGGCGGGGCGCTGCTGCTGGAACACCAGATGACCCAGTTGCGCGTGGGCGAGATGCTGCGCCGGCTCGAGATGGCACGGGCCATCGCTCGGCGCAGCCTGGCGTTCGCGCGACTGTCTCCGCAGAGCCACCCGTATGCGACCGCGCAGGCCAAGGTCAGCGTAACCGAGGAGGCCATGAAGATCACGCACGAGGCATTTCAGCTCTTCGGCGGCAACGGCACGACGCGCGAGTTCCCGATCGAGAAGTTGTTCCGCGACGCGCGCTCGGCGCTGATCGAGGACGGCGAGAACTACGTGCTCACGTCGCGGTTGGGCGTGCTGGCCGGGCGCCTCTACCAGAATGGGTGGGCGCGGGAGTAGGCGCCTGGTCAAGCGCGGGATACCGGCCGTCGCTGCAGGCGGCTGGAGCGCGCCAGACCAATCAGCCATTTGCATGGGAAAGCCGCGATGACGTCAAGCTCCTGCTCGACCACGACCGCCTTCGGGCATCAGCCTGGCTCCAGTGAGCTGCTCCACTTCATCCGGGCATCGGTCGCAAGGATTCGAATGGACGCCGCGGACGGTGCCGCCATTGAGCGCCGCTTGTCGAGCCTTCTGCGGCACGCGCTCGCGACAGGCTCGCCATTCGAGATCGCGCTCGTATTGGGGAGCGCGGCCGAACTCATGCTGTTCCCGGAGCAGGAGGTGCTGGAGCAGTGTACAGCCGCAGTCCAACAAGTCGATCAACAGGCGCTGCGTGGGCTCGTCTGGGCTGTCCGGCACAGAAGCATGAGAAGCGGGAAGAGCGTTCGCAGGTTTGCGCTCGACCCGCAATGAGATGACAGGAAACAGCGAAGCACTATGGGCAAGATTTCGTCCTCGGACACTTCAATCAACACGCAGCGAAGGCAATTGCTGAAAATGGCCGGCGCCTCCACGGCGGCAGGAACCATCGGCTTGAGCCCGGGGCCGGCCAAGGCGGCCAAGGCCGGCACGCCCGAAGACGTCCTCGACGTCGCCATCATCGGCGCGGGCCTGGCGGGCCTGACCGCCGCGAGGGACCTGCGCCAGGCAGGCTGCGAGTCCTTTGTCGTGCTGGAAGCGCGCAATCGCGTGGGCGGGCGGACGCTTAACTACGATGTGGGTTCGGGACAGGTGTCCGAAGTCGGGGGACAGTGGATCGGCCCCGGCCAGACGGCGGTGGCCGATCTGGCGCGCGAACTCGATGTGGGCACGTTTCCCAGCTACTACAAGGGGAACACGGTCATCCTCGGCGGTGACGGTCGTCTGGAGGTCGACCTGAAGGGCACATTCGGCAGCGACGAGGCGATCGGTGGCAGGCTCAGCGTGCTTTCGCGCGACGTGCCGTCGGGCGCGCCGTGGAAATCACCGAAGGTCGTGGAACTGGACAAACTGTCGGTCGGCGACTGGCTGGCGAAGCAGAACATCAAGCCCGAGGACCGAACCGGGTGGAATGCGAGCATCGCGCTTTCCGGCGGCGTGATGCCGGCAAAAATGGGGATGCTCCATTTCCTGTCAATGATCAACTCGGCCGCCTGCGACTATATGCAGCTGGACAGCATCAAGCACAGCGCCCAGGAAACGCGATTTGCCGGTGGTTCGCAGATCCTCTGCGTCAGGATGGCGCAGGCATTGGGGAAGAGGGTGCGCCTGTCGAGTCCCGTCCGGCGGATCTCGAACTGGGACCGCGAGGTCGTCACGCTGCACACGGACCAGGGCGAAGTGCGCGCGCGCCAGGTCATCATGGCCCTGAGTCCACCCTTGTGCCAGCAGTTGCAGTTCGATCCGCCGCTGCCGCAGAAGCGTGCAGCGCTGCAGCGCGCTTGGCCCGCCCATTCGCCGGCGCGGAAGACGGCGATGGTCTATTCCCGTCCGTTCTGGCGCGACAAGGGACTGAACGGAAACATCTTCCAGGTCGACGGGCCGATTCTGTGGGCCTTCGACAACTCGCCGCCGGGGGGCGAGCTCGGCGTTATCAATGCCTTCATCTCGAATGCGTCGGTTCCCTCGGATCACAAGGCGGCGCAGAGGTTCCTGTCAGAGATCTATGCGCAGGCCTTCGGCAGCGAAGCCTTGGCGCCGGTGTCATACCACGATCACGACTGGGGCCGTGCCGATCCCTGGACGATCACCTGTGTCTCCGCGATTCCGCCGGGCTTCTGGAGCACCCACGGCGAGGCATTGCGGCCGCCCTGCGGCAGGCTTATCTGGTCGGGCACCGAGACGGCCGAGATCTGGGCCGGCTACATGGATGGCGCCGTGCGCTCTGGCCATCAGGCCGCCCTCCAGGTTCTCAATGCCTTGCGTCGCGCCTAGGAGACGGAAATGAAGAAACGCATATGGCTGGGCGTTCCCGCTATCGCTGGCGCCGGGCTGCTCGCCTGGTTCGGCCACGACCTCCTGGGGATCTATCGCCTCGACCGCTATATCACGGCGTCGGCTGCCGCTTATAACGCCGACGGCAGCCCGTGGCCACGCGTGACCGACGCCTGCATCGGCTGCCACGGTGCCAAGGGCAATTCGCTGCACCAGGGCTATCCGAGCCTCGCGGGCCAGCCGGCACCGTACGTGGCGGCCCAGCTTCACAAGTTCGCCAGCGGGGAGCGGTCCAATCCGATCATGGGCCCGTTGGCCAAGACGATGAGTGAGGCAGAGATCAACGATCTTGCCGGCCACTTCGCCAGGCAGCCGGCCGGCGCCAACCGTTACTTCACGCCCGATGCGGGATTGCTGGAGAAGGGCAAGCGGCTGGTGGCCTCGGGAAACTGCGCCGCGTGCCACGGCAGCCAGCTGATGGGGCACGACCAGTTCCCGCGCCTCGCGGGCCAGGGCTACGAGTATCTGCTGGCGCAGTTTGATGCGTTTGCCACCGGCACGCGCGGTGAACCGACCGGGATGATGAAAAGCGTGGCCGCGGCGGCGTCGCCGGAGGACCGCAAGGCGATGGCCACCTACCTCGCCAGTCTGGCGCCGCGAAAGCCGTGAACAATCCAATCCTGCAAATCGAGCCTTGGGAGTCGTGATGGACCGCAATCTCTATCTTCTCTGTTTTGCGATGTTCGTCCTCGTGATGACGTCATTGATCCACGGCCTGAAGTTCCTCAGGCAGCGCAACTACCTGCTCGGCTTCGAATGGCTGATCGTGACTTTCTCCGCGTCGAATTTCCTGCTTTTCGCCTTGGGCGGCGTGCAGTTTTCGTATGGCATCTCGTACTTTTGCGATGCGTTCTCCCGGGGCTTCGGCATCCCGGTGGTTGCCTTGGCCGGGCTGATGTCCGTTACGCATCGCTACAAGCCGTCCATCCTGATGGATGTCGTGTTCTTCGCGGGAGCGATCGCAGGGACGATCGTGCTGTTGTCGATCGACGCGCTGGCGCAGCCGAGGCCGTATTTCTATGTGGTGATGTGGTCGGTATTTTCGGTATACCTGGCCTGGTTTGCCTGGAAGCTGCTCAGCGCCGGGGAAGGCTGGCACGCATTTGGCGTGTTCATGGTCCTGCTGACCGCGCAAGCCATTGCCTGCATCTATGATTTCCATACGATCCCCGGCGACGACGAGCAACACCTGATCTTCTTTTCGCTCGCTTGCCTGACTTGGTCGTTCATGTGTGTGGAGCTGTACTACGCGTATTGCGCGCTGGATCGCGCGGAAAAGGATGCGGGGTCGCTGGCTCCCGTGCCGGCGCTTCGATGAACGGGGCGACCGGATGAGCAATGCTTCTTCAGCGTTCGCCGGCACGCGGCCGGCACAGGAGACACTGGGTTTTGACCTGGGCGGACTCGAAGCCTGGATGGCGCGCCATGTGGAAGGCTTTGCCGGCCCGCTGACCGTTGAGCGGTTCAGCGGCGGCCAGTCCAATCCAACGTACAAGCTCGTCACGCCGCGCCAGGCTTACGTGATGCGCGCCAAGCCCGCGCCGAAGGCAAAGCTGCTGCCGTCGGCGCATGCGATCGAGCGCGAGTTTCGTGTGACGGCGGCGCTTGCCGACACCGAAGTGCCTGTGGCCAGGATGTATGCCCTGTGCGAGGACGAAGCCGTCATCGGTCGTGCCTTCTACATCATGGAATTCGTCAATGGCCGCGTGCTATGGGATCCCGCGCTGCCTGGCATGAGCAACAGCGAACGTACGGCGATCTACGACGAGATGAATCGCGTGATCGCGGCGTTGCATCGCGTGGACTACAAGGCCATCGGCCTTGCGGACTACGGTAAGCCCGGCAATTATTTCTTTCGCCAGATCGAACGATGGAGCAGGCAGTACAGGCTGTCCGAAACCGAATCGATCCCGGCGATGGATGCGCTGATTGCATCGCTGCCCGACCGAATCCCGGAGGAAGCGGAGGAGCAGGTCTGCATCGTGCACGGGGACTACCGGCTCGACAACCTCATGTTCCATCCGACCGAGCCCCGCGTACTCTCGCTGCTCGACTGGGAGCTGTCGACGCTGGGTCATCCGATGGCCGATTTCAGTTATCACTGCATGAGCTGGCACATTTCACCGGGCCCGCTGCGAGGCATGGGAGGTGTCGACCGGGCCAACCTGGGTATCCCGGACGAAGCGCTTTACCGCCGCGCGTATGAGCAGCGCACCGGGCGCAGGATCGGCGGGAACTGGAACTTCTATCTCGCGTTCAGCATGTTCCGAACCGCAGGCATCCTGCAGGGGATCATGAAGCGGGTGGTGGATGGCACGGCGTCATCGGCGCAGGCGCTCGAAACGGGAAAGCTCGCCCGACCCATGGCCGCGATGGCCTGGAAATACCTGCAGAAGCAGGCGCGATGACCAGCATCCATGGGGCCGCAGCCGCGGCTTCGTCGGGTCAACCGGACCAGCGCGATCACGAATTCCTGTTCTATGCCAGAAGCGGGGAACGCTACTGCGCCTGGGACGTCCTGCGTTGACTCCGGTACTGACACCATTTCTCTACATCGCCCAATCATGACGAATTCCAACTCTCCCCTCGCTCAGCCCCGGTTTGCCGAGTCCCTCGATTTCACCGGCAAGACCGTGTTGGTTGTGGGGGGCTCCAGCGGCATAGGCAATGGCATCGCGCAGGCATTCCGGCAACTCGGTGCAGAGGTTCACGCCTGGGGCACGCGTGCCCGGGCGTCCGACTATCGCTTCGACGAAGGTTCAGATCTTTCTGGCCTGCACTACGCGCAAGTGGATGTTTCCGACCAGGCGGCCGTCAACGCCGTGCGGCCCGCCTTCGAACGCCTGGACGTGCTGGTGCTGGCGCAAGGTACGATCCAGTACAAGCGTGCCGAGTTCGAGATGGTCACCTTTGACCAGGTGCTGCACGTCAATCTGTCCAGCGTGATGGCCTGCGCGGTCAAGTTCCGGCCGATGCTCCATGAGAGCCGGGGTTCGCTGATTACGCTGAGCTCGATCGCGGGCTTCCGGTCCGTGCGGGGAAACCCGGCTTACGCCGCATCCAAGTCCGGCGTGGTGGGCTTGACCCGTACGCTGGGTGAAGCGTGGGCAGCCGAAGGTATTCGCGTCAACGGCATCGCCCCTGGCCTGGTGGACACAAAACTGACCAAGGTGACCACGGCGTCGCCGGCTCGGCTCGATGCAACGCTGTCGCGCGTGCCCATCGGCCGCATGGGCTTGCCGCACGAGATAGCCGGGGCAGCCATCTTCCTGGCCTCTCCCCTGGCCTCCTATATGGTTGGCGAGACCCTTCTCGTCGACGGCGGCCTGACGCTCGCCTGACGTCGGGCGCCGCGAAGTCATCATTAACTGATTGGTGTTTTGTCCTGCTAATGAAACGACCTGGAGTTCGGCCATCTGGCGGGCTTCCGGTGCAAGGGGATCTATCGATATGCAAATTGGTATTCCGCTGGAAACACTGCGAGGCGAGACTCGCGTCGCCGCCACCCCGGAGACAGTCAAGAAGTACGTCGCGCAGGGCCACAAGGTGGTCGTGCAGGCTGGCGCCGGCGTAAGCGCCAGCCAGCCCGACGGCGCGTATGAAGCGGTCGGCGCCACCATCGGCAGCGCCGCCGAAGCACTGGGCGCGCAACTGGTGCTCAAGGTGCGCGCACCGGACGCCGCCGAACTGGCGCAGATGAAGCCCGGCGCCGTGCTGATCGGCATGCTCAACCCGTTCGATGCCGAGAACAACGCGCGCATGTCCGCCGCCAACATCACCGCCTTTGCCCTGGAAGCCGCGCCGCGCACCACGCGCGCGCAGAGCATGGATGTGCTGTCGTCGCAGGCCAACATCGCCGGCTACAAGGCCGTGCTGGTGGCCGCGCACCACTACCAGCGCTTCATGCCGATGCTGATGACCGCCGCCGGCACCGTCAAGGCCGCGCGCGTGCTGATCCTGGGCGCGGGCGTCGCCGGCCTGCAGGCCATCGCCACGGCCAAGCGGCTGGGCGCGGTGATCGAGGCCTCCGACGTGCGCCCCGCCGTCAAGGAGCAGATCGAATCGCTCGGCGCCAAGTTCCTCGACGTGCCGTTCCTGACCGATGAAGAGCGCGAGATCGCGCAGGGCGTGGGCGGCTACGCCCGCCCGATGCCACCGGACTGGATGAAGCGCCAGGCCGAGCTGGTGCACCAGCGCGCGACCCAGGCCGACATCGTCATCACCACCGCGCTGATCCCGGGCCGCAAGGCGCCGGTGCTGCTGCAGGAAGCGACCGTGGCACAGATGAAACCCGGCTCGGTGGTGGTGGACCTGGCCGCGGCACAGGGCGGCAACTGCCCGCTGACGGTGGCCGACGAAGTAGTCGAGCGCCACGGCGTCGTGCTGATCGGACACACCAACCTGGCCGGCATGGTCGCGGCGGACGCCTCGGCGCTGTACGCGCGCAACGTGCTCGACTTTCTCAAGCTGCTGATCGACAAGGACGGCAAGCTCGTGATCAACACCGACGACGACATCGTCGCGGCCTGCCTGATGACACGGCGCGAAGCACTGGCGCTGGCCAGCTGATCCGGCTATCAAGGAGATATCGATGGAAATGGTTAGCCACACGGTGATCAACCTGATCATCTTTGTACTGGCGATCTACGTGGGCTACCACGTGGTCTGGACGGTCACGCCCGCGCTGCACACGCCGCTGATGGCGGTGACCAACGCAATCTCGGCCATCATCATCGTCGGCGCCATGCTGGCCGCCGGCCTGACCGAGGGCTACGTTGGCCGCGCAATGGGCACGCTGGCGGTGGCGCTGGCAGCGGTCAATGTGGTCGGCGGCTTCCTGGTCACGCAGCGTATGCTGGAGATGTTCAGGAAGAAGGCACCCAAGGCGCAGCCCGAAGCCAAGGGGCAGCCCGGCGGAAAACTGGCGGAGGTAGCGCAATGAATGGCCTGTCGATGAATATGGTGACGCTGTCCTACCTGGGCGCGTCTGTGTGCTTTATCCAGGCGCTCAAGGGGCTGTCACACCCGACCACGGCGCGGCGCGGCAATGTCTTCGGCATGGCCGGGATGGTGGTCGCGGCGCTTACCACGGTGGCGCTGATCTTCAAGCTGAAGAGTGGGTTGTTCTCCGGCGGGGCGGACCCGTCTGCACCTGGCACCGGCCTGGCGCTGATCCTGGCCGCGCTGGTGGTGGGCGGCGGTATCGGTGCCTATGTGGCGAAGAAGGTGCAGATGACCAAGATGCCGGAACTGGTGGCGGCGATGCACTCGCTGATCGGCCTGGCCGCGGTGTTTATCTCGGTGGCGGCAGTGGCGGAGCCCGCTGCCTTCGGCATCACGGCTGCCGGTTCGCACGACATTCCGCTGGGCAACCGCATCGAGCTCTTCATTGGCTGCTTCGTCGGCGCCATCACTTTCTCGGGCTCGGTGATCGCCTTCGGCAAGCTGGCCGGGCGCTACAAGTTCCGGCTGTTCCAGGGCGCGCCGGTGGTGTTTGCCGGCCAGCACTGGCTGAACCTGCTGCTGGCGGTGGCGATGGTGGGCTTCGGCATTGCATTCTTCCTGACGCAGGCGTGGATGCCGTTCCTGGTCATGCTGGCGCTCGCCTTCGTGCTGGGCGTGCTGATCATCATCCCGATCGGCGGCGCCGACATGCCGGTGGTGGTGTCGATGCTGAACTCATATTCGGGCTGGGCAGCAGCGGGCATTGGCTTCTCGCTGAACAACCCGATGCTGATCATCGCCGGCTCGCTGGTGGGGTCAAGCGGTGCCATCCTCTCGTACATCATGTGCAAGGCGATGAACCGCTCGTTCTTCAACGTGATCCTGGGCGGCTTCGGCGGCGATGCGTCGGCTGGCGCGGCCGCCGGCGCGCAGGCGCAGCGCAACGTGAAGTCCGGCTCGGCCGACGACGCCGCCTTCCTGATGGGCAACGCCGAGACCGTGATCATCGTCCCCGGCTACGGCCTGGCGGTGGCGCGCGCGCAACATGCCCTGAAGGAACTGACCGAAAAGCTGGCCGAGAAGGGCGTGACCGTCAAGTACGCGATCCACCCGGTGGCCGGCCGCATGCCGGGTCACATGAACGTGCTGCTGGCCGAGGCCGAGGTGCCGTACGACCAGGTCTTCGAGATGGAAGACATCAACAGCGAGTTCGGCCAGGCCGACGTGGTGCTGGTGCTGGGCGCCAATGACGTGGTCAACCCGGCGGCCAAGAACGACCCCAAGTCGCCGATCGCCGGCATGCCGATCCTGGAGGCGTACAAGGCCAAGACCATCATCGTCAACAAGCGCTCGATGGCCACCGGCTATGCCGGGCTGGACAACGAACTGTTCTACATGGACAAGACCATGATGGTGTTCGGCGACGCCAAGAAGGTGGTCGAAGATATGCTCAAAGCAACGGACTGATCCCGACGAAGACCGGGAGGAGGTGGTGCAAGCCACTGGGCGAAGGCAGCCGCGTCGGCGAGCGCGCCATAGTCACCGAAGAACTGCAACTAGCCCTGACGATGCGCAGCCTGCAGGGCGAGGAAGTCGGTTGACGCTCTAAAACGGCCATCCCAAAATATCACACGGTCTGTGTTTGCAGGCACTCTATTTTTATGACAGATGTTATTATAAATGGACTGAAAACAGAGTTGCGTAGCGCCTGACCGCTCCTGGAACGCCTCGGCTGCGGGAAGATCGCAACGGACTGCCAGGGAGGATGATCGACATGAGCACAGCTTTTAGCAATTCCGACATGCAGGGAAACATCCAGCGCGTGGATTTCGGGCGCGTTTCGGTCTTCTTCGGCGAGAAAAGCGGAAAGTATCCCGACGGAAATCAGGTATTGATACGAGGCTCGGAGACTCGCGCGGCGTTCGACACGCCGCTTGTCGCGAACTACATCGGCCCCGATTTTGACGCGACCGAGCTGGTGGTGATGGGCCATGTGCATGAGGACCATATGGCCGGTTTGCATCGTCTTCCGTATGCATCGGTATATGTGCACGAACGGGATTTGCCAGCGGCAAGGAGCTGGGACGGCATGGTCGCCGCTTTCGGCAATGCGGAGTATGCATCGGAGACGCTGCTCAAGTTCCAGCGCGATTTCTTTTATGCGCCGCGGCCTGATGCGCAAGGCTACGTCGACGGCGCGTGCTGGGGTCTGGGGCAGGCCGGCATTCGCGCTTTCCACCTTCCAGGGCACACCGCGGGCCACACCGTTCTTCTTGTTGAACCGGAGGGAGTGGCTTTCACGGGCGACATCGACCTGACTGGATTTGGGCCTTACTATGGCGACGCGGGGTCCAGCCTGGCGGACTTCCGTCGCAGCCTGGCACGGCTGCCCGAGATTCCGGCCAAGGTTTGGGTTACGTCCCATCACCGGGGCGTCTACACCGATCGCGAGCACTTCCTGCGTGATCTCGCTGCCTATGTGGCCAAGCTGGACGAGCGCGAACAGCGCCTGATGGCCATGCTGCGCGAATCGCCAAAGACACTGGCGCAGCTGGTCGACCTGCGGCTGCTGTATCCGCCGGGCTATGAAGGCTTGTGGGTGGTCAACGCCGAGACCCGTACGATTTCTCAGCATCTGGCGGAGCTGCTGGCTGACGGGCGGGTTGAGGTGAGTGAAGATGGCGTCTATCGGATGAGGTGACATACCTTGGAGGCCATTTCGGCGGTGGCCCTCGCGCCATGTCCCGATGCAGATCGCTGAAGCGGCATCGCATCGGGTTGGCATCGGCAACGGTTTGAGGATATCCGTCGCGCTCAGAAGTTGTGGCGGATACCTAGTGCGGCGCCGAACATGCTGGTCTTGCCAGCACCCGGTTGATAGCCGTTGTTGAACGCAATGGATGCGGTGTCCAGGCACAGGCCAGCATTCTTCGCATAGGCGGTGGTCAGATACAGGTCCGTACGCTTGGAGAGGTGGTAGTCGGCGATGAACATCAGCTGCCTTGGATTGCCCGCAGGCCTCAGCGCCGGCAAGGTCGAGGACCGGAAGGTCTGGTAGTAGTAGTCCAGCGTCAGGCTCAGGGCAGGCGTCATCTCGTAGTAGACGCCAGCCCAGTACAGATTGTCGCGCGTCAGTGTCTGCCCCGGCGCAGTCGACATGCCCCAGCGGTATCCACTCATGAAGATCGCGGGCCCGACGGCGTAGCTGGCTGCTGCGGCGGCCTTCTTGAATGTGCCGGTACCGGCGAAGCCGCTATTGCCGATGATGCTCGGGTTCACCTGATCATAGGTCACGGTAGCGCTGAACGGCCCTGCCGTATAGGACGCCCGGGCACCATAGCCGGTATCGCGGCGAAACTGGCCCGGAACCTCTCCCGATCCGCCAAGGCGGCTGAGGTCCACGGTGCCGCTGCTTCCGCCGGTGCCAAAACTCCAGTGGGCCCCGACGCTGACCGGACCGAAGGTCCCGGAATACTTGACGGTGTTGTCTTCGCGGTACACCGGTCCGATCTGGGCGATGACGGGTTCATACAGGCTCGACATGGCCGCCGGCGAGAAGTTGGCCAGTGCCTCGAGCATCGAGGTGTATTGGCGCCCGAAGGTGATCTTGCCGTAGGTGGCGCTCTGCAGGCCGATGAATGCCTGCCGGCCAAACAGGCGGCCGCCTTGCTGCATGGTGCCATCGTCGCCGCCGACGCCGCTTTCCAGCACAAAGACGCCGTTCACGCCGCCGCCGAGATCCTCCACGCCGCGCAGACCCCAACGCGAACCAGACAGGCCTTCGCCGTTCAGCGCGTATCGATTGGCCGAGCCGCCGCCCGCGCTCTTGAAGTTGGTATCGATTTCAAGGTTGGTGTCCAGCGTACCGTACAACGTGATGGAGGACTGAGCATGTGCCGCGCCTGCGAAGGCACCAAGTGCTGCCAGTGCGATAACAGGCGTGGTGCCCCAGTTGCGTGCCACATTGCGCGGCACTCGGTGTTTCTCCTCACGGCGCAGTTCCATGACGACGGCACCATCCTTGCTCAACGCATTACGCCTGAATGCATCCATCAACAATCTCCATGTTTGTCAGTTGCCTGGCGGCCGCATGCAAGAACATCGGCCGCGCACTCTTCCTGAAGTCCTGCCCGGCGATTCGCGCGAATCGTGAATTAGCATAACGAGCGTGATGTTAAATAGAAAGGGCGGGTATTCCCTGCGTGGTCCCGGCAAGGAGAGGGGCACAGGCGTTGCCATATGCTGGCGTGTGCGGACACAGGCTTCGCGATCCGGATGGAATGCGCCGCATCTGGGAGATGCTGGAGGCGAGAACGCTGGAGAGGCTAGAATCAGAACATAACGTCGATTCTGTAAAATCAGGCTTCTGGCGGCTAACCAGTCGGCATCCAGTTATCGAAATCCTCAAGAGACAGAACAGAACATGGACAGCGACGACGATATCGAGCAGGTCTCAACCCGGGGTCGTCCGGTCGGCGACCGCGAAGCGAAGCGCAAGGAGCTGCTGCGCGCGGCATCAATGGTGATTGCACAGGAGGGATATGCCAACGCATCGCTGCGCAAGGTTGCCAAGCATGCGGGCTACACCACTGGCGCGGTGACGTATTACTTCGCGAACAAGGAAGAGCTGGTGGTGGCGCTGATGGAAAGCGCATTCGACCGTTTCGACGCGATGCTGGAGTCGGCCCGGGAAAGGGGTGACATCCTCGCGCCGTTCGAAAGCTGGATAAGGCTGACGGACCGCAGCACGAGGTTCTGGCCGGCGACATCGGAGTTGCTGGCGCAGGGGCGACACGAGCCAGCGTTTGCGGAAGTCATCGCCAGGCGCTACGCGCGTTATCGCCGCTTGCTCGCCGCCATTGTCAAGGACGCTCAGGAACGGGGGACGGTCCGCAACGATATTTCGGCGGACATCCTCACCGACCAGCTCGTTGCCATGGGCGACGGGTGGATGATGATGTACCCCATCGAGCCCAAGCGATTCACGCCAAAGCGAATGCGGGCGCTGATCGATGCCCTGGCGGTGCTGGTTGCGCCCGTGCCAGGGGAGCAGAAGCCTGGCGGACGGGCGGCGCGCACGTAGCACCGGATCAGGGATGATGGGCGCCATCCAGGGCGCGGGCGACGTCAGCGGCAGCCCTAGTGCCGGTCTCGATGGCACCGTCGATGCCGCCAACCCCGATCGGCGCTATGTCCGCTCCTGCGAAATGGATGCGGCCGTGGGGCTGTCGCATCAAGGGAGCTCCCTGCGTCAGATTGCCGGGGCGGTGATGCATCCATCCGCCTTTGGAAAACGGGTCGTTCGCCCAATCCTGGCAGACGGTGTCCACTACTTCGATGTCCGGAATGAAGTCCCGCAGCGCCTGCTGTACTGCCTCGCGGTCATTGCCGTCCAGCGTTGAGGGATCGGCGCAGAAGCACACCACCAGCGTATCGCCATCGTCGCGGCGTTCGGCATGGGCGGTATTGATGGGATGCTTGCCCGCCGGCGCATAGATCACGAAGGGCTCGATCTCGCCCCTGACCCGTACCCAGATCTTGCTGGGCATGATCGGGTTCTTTTGCTCGATCATGGCGCGCACGGGTTGCGGCAGCGCAGGCGTGACGGAAAACTCGCTCAGCATGTTCAGCGGCAATGCCACCACGGCGCGCCGGGCCCGGATACGCTGTCCATCGCGGGTGGTCACGATGACCTCATGCCCGTTGTCATCGACAGCGGCCACCGGCGTCGAGAGGCGCAACTCAGCTGTCGACTCGGCGCTCATGGCGTCGATCAGGCGACCGGTGCCGCCCTCGATCGGCCAGTGGCCGGCGACTTCCTTGAACGCGCTCCAGCTGCCAAAGCAGATCGCGCACCAGAACAGCAGTTGCGCGAGTCCCTGCTCGTGTTCAGAGCAAACCAGGATGGACATCGCGTTGACCAGCAGGTCACGGTCGTGCGCGGAGAGTTCAAGCGCGTCAAGCCGGTCGCCGATGGTTTGCCTGTCGATCGCGCTGACATCGGCTGCTGCCAGGTCATCCACCTGGGGAAAGTGCATCCGGGCATCGGCAAAGAAGCGGGCGACCAGCGGTGCGGTCAGTTGGTGGAGTTGCTCCCACGTCCCGGTGTGCACCGCGCCGTCGGCGTACCAGTAGGCTCTCGTCACCGGCATTGGCGTCGCCAGCCCGATGCCATAGCGCTTGAGTTCGCGCCACACATGCGCCTGGGTCCAGTGCACGTAGGTGCCGCCCAGATCGAGGTGCAGGCCAAGGGCCTTTCCCCACCAGGTCCGGCCGCCAATCCGGTCACGCGCTTCGAGCAGTACCACTGAATGGCCTGCCATGCTGAGGTCCCGTGCAGCAGTAACGCCTGCAAAGCCAGCGCCAATCACGGCAACATCGTACAGATCTGTCATGAGTACATCCGTAGTGAGTTTCGGGGGATGCAGGGGTTTCGCAAGGCCCTGCTGTCATGCAATCGCGTAGCAGCCGCCGGCGCTCCTTCATGCGGCGCGTGCCTTGCGGTTCGAGCGTTCATCGAGCCTGCTTGCGACCTTCAGGGCGCCGTTGAGAGCAAACCAGCGCAGCGGCTCGGGCAGCGTCAATGGGGGGATGTGTTGCATCAGCATCGCAAGCAGCGGGTTTTCGATACCGCAGATCTTCCCGGCCAGCATGTGTCCGACCATGCCCTGTGTGCCGACGCCGTGGCCGGAACATCCCGCCGCGTAGTAGATGTTCCGATCCGCTCCGGTGGTGCCGATCACAGGCAGGCCATCGTCGGCATAGCTGATGTAGCCGCTCCAGCAGCGCCGGATGGCGATGCCCTTCAGGGGTGGAAAGCGGTCGTGAAGGGCCATCCGCAGCGCCCGATATTGGGCATGCTCTGGCACGTCCGGAGTCTGCGAGCCGAACGGGTAGCGCAGGCGCTTGGTCGTCACGACCAGCGTGTTGCGCGCCGTCAGGCGATGGCTCTCCATGACCCAGTGCATGGTCGTGATGCCTTCGCGACGATGCCACCCAAGCGCGGCCAGCTGGACGGGGGAAAGCGGTTCGGTTTCCATGCCCGACAGCCGCAATGGCACCACCTTGTCCGCGAGCGGGCCGAGTTGCGGCGTGTAGGCGTTGGTGGCCAGGATCATGACCGGCGCGCTGACGCTGCCGCGCGGCGTCCGCACCTTGACAGTCGGTCCTTCGGTGTAGGACAGCAACGGCGTGTTCTCGTGGATCGTCACGCCCGCCTGCAGGGCTGCGCGCCGCAGCCCCAGGACGTACTTGCCGGGATCGAGCGTGCCGCCGTTCGACACGTAGCTGCCGAACAGGAACGCTGGCGGGATGCCGCGTGCGCGCATCTCGGCCTGGTCCAGATACTCCGATGGGCATCCGAGTTCGGCGCTGATGCGCATATCGTCGCGCACCCTGGCTTCCTGTGAGGGGTCGATGCCGGCACGGATCAGTCCCGATTGGTTGTAGTCGCAGTCTATCCCGTGCTCGGCGAACTTGCCTTCGGCGAAGCTGACGCCGTCCTCGTAGAAGCGGACGATCTGCCTTGCCTTCTCATGGCCTGCGCGCTTGAGGAAGCGGTCGTACTTGAGTCCCTGCCCGCCGGCGAGATAGCCCGCATTGCGGCTGCTCGCTCCATAGCCGCAGAATTCGCGTTCAAGGACGACCACCTTCACGCGGTGCCGCGCAAGCTCCAGCGCCGCGCAGAGGCCGGCAAAGCCCGCGCCGACGATGACCACATCGGCGTTGGTGTGGCCCTCGAGCGGTGGCTGCAGATCGGCCGGCTTTTCTATCCAGCCGCCCAGTGTTCGGTATGTCTTGAAGTCTTCAGTCACGTTGCCGTGCTCCTTGGTCTGGAGATCCATGCTGCCGGGACACAACCACCCGGCAATTTGCTGACATGCCGTGTCAGGCGGCCATGGGCGTGTCCGTGGATTGACGCACGCCGTTTGCGGCGCCGGGCCCTTCGTCGGTAACGGCTTCCAGCGAGCGGTTGGTCGTGCGCGGGCCGAACAGGGCGACGGGGATGGAGAACACGATGTAGCAGGCTGCCGCGGCGAGCATTACACCCGCCATGCCGCTTGCGGAGAACAGCGCGGCGCCCAGGACGCCGGCGGCCGCTCCGCCGAACCGGCCGCCAGACATCACGATGCCACTGCCCAGGGCGCGCAGCTGCGTCGGAATCGTCTCCGGGATGTAGGTGTAGTACGCGTTGACGACGAGCCCGGTGATGATGGAGGCGAGGCCCCCCGCACCGATCACCACCCAGCTGGTGGCCGAGATGCCGAGCACGACCAACGGCAGTGCACTGAGCACGGACACAACAAGGATGGTGGATTTGCGTTCATACCGGTCGAGAAACAGCATGGCTACGAACGGCGTGACGCCATAGATCACGTTCCACAGGAACAGGATGAAATACGCATCGTCCTCGGAGTACTTGAGGCTGTACACGAGCGAGTAGACGCCCCACTGCCCGAACAGGTAGTAGGCCAGGGTGGCGCCGAAATAGCCGAGCGTGAGAATGGCTATGGTTCGAAGAACGGCCTTGTTGTTGATGAGGTCGCGCAGTGTTGGTGCTGCGGCGTTCTGTTGAGCTGAGGCAATTCCGGGTTCGTCGAGCGGACCGCGGCGCAGTGCGCGTGCTTCCAGTTCGCTGACGATGCGTTCGGCGCGGTCGGACCGCCCGCGCGACACACACCAGCGCACCGATTCGGGCAGGACCAAGCGTGCCAGGGGCGCAATCAGCAGGCCGATGCTGCCAGCCAGGAACAGGTTGCGCCAGGCACCGGTACTGCTGTGCGGGAGATAGAACATCGCCAGCGCCGCAGCCCCGATGCCGGAGACCACGAACCCGATCGTCACGATGGAGACGAAACGGCCACGCGCCTTGCCGGGAAACATCTCGGCGATATAGACAAGCAGCACCGATGTGGCGGCCTGCACGCCGACACCCGTGACGACGCGGGAGGCCAGTATGGTCTCGTAGGTAGGCGCGAACGCCGTCGCTAACGCGCCCAGCGAGTACAGGACGGTGGTCCATACCAGAACCGAGCGTCGTCCCCACCTGTCAGACAGCCTTCCTCCCACCAGCGCGCCGACAATCATCCCGATGAAGAACGCGCTGCTGATGAGGCCGATCTGCTCCGTGCTCAGATTGGTATGGGCTTTGATCGTCGGACTGGCGTAGGCAAAGATGGCGTTGTCGTAATACTCCAGCATCAGGTTGGCCGCGAGCAGCGCGGCCCAGACGTAGTGGGAAGCCATCACCGGCAGGCGGTCAAGCCTCGCCAGGATGCTGGATGGCTTATCCGGCCTGACAACCGTATTGGGACGATTCATGTTGGTGTCTCCATCAGCTTTGTCGCTGTTCTATTTTTCTTTTGGGATCGTGTGCCGCGACCCTGGTGTGCAAACGGGGCCGCGGCATCCGGCAGTCAGCCGGCGCCGCAGCCGGCGACCGCAATGGCGCGTATCTCGACGAGGAACTCGGGGCGGGCCAGTTGGCTTACGCCCACGCCTGTCCACGAGGGATAGCGGTCGGGTAGGTATTCATCCTTGACCTTCACAAACTCATGGATGTCGCCGCGCAAGTCGGTGTGGAAAGTCATGATCTCCACGATATCGGCCATGCTGGCTCCCGCGGCTTCGAGGACCGTCTTCAGGTTTTCAAACGCCTGTCGGGCCTGCGCTTCCATTCCCTGTCCCACCGTGGCCGTCGCCAGATCGAACCCCACCTGGCCGGACACCCAGATCATGTCGCCGACACGGGTCGCCGACGAGAAATGAAGCTGGTCGTAGTGCCTTGCCTGTGCGAGGCCGGGATTGATCATTTGTCGTTTCATGGCTGCTTCTCCGTGCAAGGCGATATCAGGCGATCTGGCGGAAGACAGGCGAGCGGAACGGCTCGCCTTCATTGAGCTTGGCCATTTCTTCGCTGAATAGGGGCCCGTTACGGGCATAGCGCGGGTTCGACAGCGGCAGGGCGCGGAACGTGGCGTCGTCACCGAAGAATCGAAGTACCAGGGTATGGCGGGTCGGACAGTCGGCGTCGACGGCGGCTCCTCCGTGCAGCGAACGCGGATGCAGGAATACGACGTCGCCGGGCGTCACGCCCCAGGAGAGCACGTCCCAGGCGTTCGGATCTTCGGCGAGTTCCTTGTCGATATGCGGAAGGCGGGGCAGAGTGCCGTCGCCGTAGAGCGGATCGGTCGGGTCATCGGCATTCGCGAAGCTGGCCCCGTCGTACTGGATGCCGACATGCGAGCCGCGAACGATCTCCAGCGAATTCCTCTTTGGAATGGGCTGGAAGGTGATCCAGGCGTTGCCCCAGTGCTTGCCGGCCCAGGGTAGGTTGGCGGTGTCCTGATGCCACGGTCCGCGGCCGCTTTGGCCACCTTCCTTGGCGAACACCTCCTCGGCGAAATACCAGACATGCGCCGATCCCCATAACTCCTGGAATATCTTTCCGAACGGCAGCGTCGAGACCAGATCGTCAAGCTTGTCCTTGACGACCGGATTGGCATTGTCGATATGGGTCTGCAGGCTCGTGCCGTCCAGCGAGCGGAAGTGATACGGACCCGGATTGGCGACGTTCCACTTGAACGCCTCGTAGCACTGAGCGAGCTGCGCCGGGTCAAGACAGTTCTCTACAAGTACGGCGCCGTCATTGCGAAACGCCTCTCGTTGGGATTGGGTGGTGAGCATGATCGGTCTCCTTCATTCTTCGTGATGGACGCTGGCCGGCGCGATGCATGAACAATAACCCGCAATGCTCTTTAAGACAACACGTGTTGTGTTAATGTGTGGGCATCGTGATTCCCGGAGGATCGGCGAGGTAGCGGTCCGGGTAATCGTGACGAGAGCTTGCTCAGGCTTTCGTCTCCGTGGACAAGAAGACGTCGTCTAGGTGTATGGCTTCAACTCGTGGTGGCACCACGAGATGCGGATGCCGCGGCATATGCTGGGGCAACATCCCGGCGGCCGCCTCGTTGCGTGGCGGGCTGCGGGCCTTGACCGCCAGAGGGACCTTGGTCGGATCGGGATGCGCCCGCATCCACCGGCTTTTCGGGCTGGTCGCGCAGATCGGGCAGTTGAATGGCTTCCACCCGGCGCTGTGCACCTGGGCCGTGGCAGGCGCTGTGCGGCGCCCCACCCATGGCCGCCGTCATGCAAGGCGTAAGGAATGCAAAGCGTGAGGACTGCCGCGACGGCCGCGGTCGGCTAGGGATGCAGTGGATCCGCGCTTTTTTCCGTCGCGTGCCTGACCCTCAGATCCTGCCAACTACCCGTGCTGCGCTGTCGGACCTATCTGGCTCCGATCTCGCGTGGGGCTGGCGACATCCTGGCGCCAGGTAGCGGGCCACCGCCGGGATGTCGACAAGGTGCCGGCAATGCAGTCCGCGCATTCGGTCAATGGCCGCACGAACAGCTTGATGTGGGAGATCGTGGGTAGCGCTTGCCCGATGTTCATTTCCTTGAATCAACTTCGAGGCCGTCGAGAACCTAGGGGTGTCATGAAACGCCACTTGGTCGAATGGCAAAAAGTGGATTTAGAACGGCCCTTCGCTTCGTCGCGGTCAAAGGCCGCTACTGGCCGTTCTCCGCCGTTGATCCCGTCCGGCGCTCGCTAGATCTCATCGGCGATCGGTGCAGGTTTGCGGGTACGCGGAGGCATCGGTGCCGGCGGGGCTATAAGGGATTCGGCAGGAGCTCACATGGCGAGCATGTGGCCCATGATCAAGAGGTTGGACTGCACATATTCTTTTTTGGACCGCGGCGCAGCAAGCTTTGGCGAAATGCCGGACCTCCTACGTCGTTCCATTCGTCCATTAGCGAAATCAAAGGGAGACACCTAAGTTCCTCAAGGCTTCGCGGTAGCGGTCCAAAAACTGTCATTGCAATATGCGCGGTTGATCGCGATAGTGCCGAAGGACGAGCAAAGTTCCAGGAGAGCTTGAAGAGTCAAAGATCAAGCGGCTGCAAGTATGAGCGCCAGCCGCTTGGGGTCGACCCTCCAGTCACCATGCAGTTCCAAATTTCACTTTTTCCAAGGCGTCCAAGATTCACAATGCGCTTTGCCGGACGAAGAATGGGAAGCCAACCGGGGAGAGCACATTGAAGCATCTTGACCTGCTCAACGATTTCCGGGAACTCATGGCGCTGCTAGAAAAAAACAGGTCGAGGCATCATCCGCAATGGGCAGCTTCGACATCCATAAGGTATCGGAAGGACTCGTGCTTGGGGTGCTACGCGAGCAAGCCGCTGGTCTTTGTCAAAGCGGAGGTAACCCATCTCGACAAGCGAATGCTGTTCC
The DNA here is from genome assembly GCF_058794355.1 of Cupriavidus sp. GW823-FHT07B10. Taxonomy (NCBI): domain Bacteria; kingdom Pseudomonadati; phylum Pseudomonadota; class Betaproteobacteria; order Burkholderiales; family Burkholderiaceae; genus Cupriavidus; species Cupriavidus sp. GW823-FHT07B10. The sequence goes on along the minus strand of NZ_JBXAGS010000019.1, from coordinate 63,759 downwards.
AGAGCGGGCGTAGCGTCGGTGCCGAATCGATGAGCCAATCCCCCGACAGCGGCAGGTCGTCCACCGGGTTCTCGACCAATGCTTGAAGCAAGGGCGCTCTCGACGATAGCGACTTCGAGGAACTGGTCGAGGCCTAGCGCGCCATCGAGCCGGCGCACGTCCACGACCCCAGGCATTTCGTCCCGATCTCGAGGGACTGATCGGCTTCACAGGATCGCATTCCGCGGCGGACCGACAGCGGTCCGGCAAGGGCGTGCCGCGCGCCTGCAGCGCGCTTTGGGCTATTGGAAGAGAATGGTGCTTGCTGCGTCTTCGCTCTAGTTGTAACCCAGCACGGCGACGGTCCTGACATCGGGTCGCTCGTTTGAGCCATCCATGAGCACGTCCGTGGGCCTCTTGCGCACAAGGTGCGTGACAAGGTCTTGGCGCGCAAGATGCATCGATTGCTGCGACTGTTGCGGTGAGCCTTCTGCGTGAATGCAGGAAAGCGGTTCGACATAGGAGGAAATCATCGTGACTCCTTTGGGCGGGAGTCTAATCACGCGAAGTTAATCGTGCCGCTGAACCCCCTCCCGCGTTCGTCGGAGGGGGCATACCTTTTACATCGCTGCAGCGAAGATAGCGATGACTTGCGCCGTGGTGGCCCTGCGTGGATTCGTCAGCATGCATGCATCTTTTTGTGCGTTGTGCGCCATCACCTCATGGTCTTCCGCCTTGACGCCCAGGCTGGCCAGGCCGGCAGGAATGCCGATCGAAGCGGCGAGAGCCCGGATCGCCGAGATCGCAGCCTTGGCCGCGTCACTGGTACTGAGGCTCGCAACGTTTTCGCCGAGCAGTTCTGCGATCTTCGCGAAGCGTTCAGGCGCGGCAATAAGGTTGAATTCCGATACATGGGGCAGCAAGATCGCGTTGCACACACCATGTGGCAGGTTGTAGAGGCCGCCAAGTTGATGGGCCATTGCGTGCACATAGCCGAGCGACGCATTGTTGAAGGCCATGCCAGCAAGGTATTGCGCGTAGCACATCGCGGCACGCGCTTCCAGCGAATTGCCATTGGCTACGGCCTTGGGCAGCCACTCGCCGATGAACGCAATCGCTTTTTCCGCGCATGCATCGGTAATTGGCGTGGCCGCGGTGGAAACGTATGCTTCGACGGCGTGCGTGAGCGCATCCATGCCGGTCGCGGCAGTCAATGCGGGCGGCATTGCGACCATCAGCCGGGGATCGTCGATTGCGATCAGCGGTGTGCAGCGCCAATCGACGATGGCCATCTTCACGTGATTGCTCGAATTGGTGATGATGCAAAAGCGAGTCATCTCCGCAGCGGTGCCGGCGGTCGTATTGATGGAAATGAGCGGCGTCATTGGCACCGTCGATTTGTCGATGCCCTCGTAGTCGCGGATATGTCCGCCTCCGGCGGTAACGAGGCCGATTCCTTTCGCGCAGTCGTGCGAGGAGCCGCCGCCCAGCGAGACAATGAAGTCGCATCCCTCCTGCTCGAACAGCTTGACGCCGTCATGAACATTGACGTCGGTTGGATTGGGTTCGGCCCCTGGAAAAATGGTGGCCTGAAGCCCTGCCTCGCGGATGTACCCCGCGATGGTTTCGGATAGCCCCATCTTGTGCAGGCCGGCATCCGTGACGATGAGGGCCTTTCTTGCGCCTTGCGCTTTGGCGCGCGTGCCGGTCTCGCGCGCACAGCCTGGACCAATGAGAGTCACGCAGGGAATGAAGAAGCTGTCGATGCGATCAGCGGCGTTCAGGTGGGTCATGGCGTCTCCAATATTGTAGTGATGAGGTGTCTTGCACCCACATGCCATGACGCACGAACTGTACCTGTGTCCTTAAAGAGATTTTTTGGCAGCGATTGATCCCGTGCGAATCGCAGGGTGTTGTGATTTGAATCGATGTGTTCAATCCTGGAGCAGTGTGGGGTGTCTCCGACGGGTTGAGCGGCCGACACGGGGGGGGATTGACCGACGCCGCGCAGACTGGCTGTCAAGCCGGGTAGCCAGTTTGCAATGCCGGTCTGTTGGCGTGACAGTAGCGCTTCATGCGCGCGGTCTGGAACGTTCGGTGATGGGAAGGACACATTGGATATCAGCGGCGGCGGCAGTCGACCCTACTGCGACGTCCAACGCGATAGTCCGAAAGGCTGTTCAGGCAATCAGCGGAAGTTGGTCGACATAAGACAAACGATCGTTTTCCGACCCATTGCGGTCGATTGTGAGCTATGACGGCACAAGGCGCCAAGCTTGGTACTGCCCCAGTGAAGCCGGATACGCCCATAGTACGAGGTAATGACACGGGGGCATGCGTGGGCTGACGGGGGCATCGGCATCGGTCTTCAACGAGGTAACCCCAGCCCACGCTGGGCGATCAGGTTTCGCTGAATTTCCGCGGTGCCGCCGCCGATGACGGTCAGGATCGCGTACCGCAGCAACCGTTCGAACCTGCCGCTGGCGATCGCGCTTTCGGCGTCCTCGGACAAGGTTGCTCCAGTGCCGAGGATATCGAGCGCCGCTTGGCCTAGGCGTTCCGTCAATTCGCCCGTAAAGGCCTTGCTCATGGCCGCTTCATGAATGGGGACCTTGCCTTGCTCGGCCATGGCGATACTCTTCATGAACAACTGGCGCCCGGCTTCCACTTCGGCCGCCAGCGCGCCAATGCGGTCGCGAACTGCCCCATCATTGGCCAGCACCGTCTTGTCACGGACGCAACGAACCAGTCGTTCGAATTCCGCGCGGGCATTGGCGATGAAGCTTCCCATCATCATGCGCTCCGTTGCAAGCGCCGATGTCAGGACTGTCCAGCCGTCGTTGAGTTTCCCGACCAACGCACTGGCGGGAACCCGGACATTGTCCAGAAATTCCTGGCAGAACGTGTGACCGTACATTGCCATCGATGGTCTGACGGTGAGGCCCGGGCTGTTCATTGGAACAATGAAGATGCTGAGGCCCGCGTGCGGCCGCACCGCATTCCGGTCGGTGCGGGCGGCCAGCCATATGTAGTCCGCCTTTTCGGCGGCCGTGGTCCAGATTTTCTGGCCGTTGATGACCCACTCGTCGCCGTCGCGCTCGGCGGTCGTCTGCATCGATGCGAGGTCCGAGCCCGACCCTGGTTCGCTGTAGCCCAGGCAGAAGGTGATCTCGCCGCGGGCGAGCTTGGGCAGGAACTCGGCCTGTTGCTCGGCCGTACCGAACGCCATCAGTGCATGCGCCTGGATGTCCCCGCGGCCGCCCATGGGTGCACCGGCTTGCTGGATCTCTTCCATGAATGCGAGTTGCTCGTAGGGCGTGCGTCCCTGGCCACCATACTCCCTGGGCCAGCTCATCGTGTTCCAGCCTTTGCTGCCTAACAGCCTGGTGAACTGTGTGTCATAGCCCCACTCTTCGTAGGCATGGTCTTGTTCGTGTCTGGGCGAATCGCCGGACCAGTTTTCCTTCAGCCAGGCCCGTACCTCATCACGGAACGCATTTCCGGCCGGGCCGAGATCGTGCTCGGGAAGCATCGCGCCCTGCTCGAGCAGGGCCCGGGCGAGCTCCTCACGCGCCTGGCGTACGCCGCCGTGACGCGCAAGATCCGCATGCGTGCGGCGGAAATGCCGCGGTGCCTCATGTTCCTCCGAGTATGCGATGGCGCCGAAGGTGTGATGCGTTTCGAGCGATACCTGACGCAGCGCAGGGCCGGCGAAGGCGCGTGCGGCTGCGCCAAGGATCCGCCAGTTCTCGGAGCCGAGGTCATGCGTCCTGGCGGCGTTGTGGAGCATCAGCCGTGCGGCCTCCAGCGCCATCAGGCAGTTGGCGAGTTTGTGCTGTATCGCCTGGAAGCGCCCGATCGGCTGACCGAACTGCTGTCGTTCCTTGGCATAGGCAACGGCCATGTCGAAGCCTTGCCGGGCGGTGCCGAGCGCGCGCGCCAGCAGCGCAAGCGCGCCGATCCGACGCAGGTCCTCGGCCAGCCCGGGCGGGAGCGGCAACGTTGACGCGGGCACGTGATCGAAGCTTGCCGCTGCCAGCGGTGGCACCGCCAACCCAGGTGTTTCCGTCACGCTCAGGCCGACCGCGCCGCGCGGTACGATGGCTAGTACCGGCCCCGGCTCGGCCAGAACGAGCAGGTGGGTGGCATGCGTTCCGGCCTCGACAAAGGCAATGCGACCCTGCAGCTTGCCGTTGGCGACCCGCACGCCGCCAGCTTGCCGATCGCCGTCAAAGCCGCCGAAGGCGAAGCTCACGCTGGCGTCGCCGCGATGCAGCGCACTCAGTAGCGCGGCCGACTCGTCGGATCTGGGACGCCCGGGCAGGTGCGGTGACAGGGCGAGATTGGCAAGTGCGGCACCGATCAGCGGCGCTGGGCAGGCGGCGCGCCCCAATTCTTCCAGCGCCACGGCAATTTCTCGCATACCGCCTTCCTGCGGATTGCTGCCCAGGCTGGTCAGGCCTTGCTCCGCCAGGTCTCGCCAGATCGACGTCAGCGCCTGGGGGTCTGCGGCAAACTCCACGGCCTGCGCGGCGGGCCACCTCCGGGCGAGCAGTCGACGCAGGCTCTCCTGCAGCATCAGCCGCTCTTCATCACTTGGCAGCATTGCTGCGGAGGGGAATGTCGTTTGCTCCTGGGGCATGATGTCTCCTGTGGCGCATCAGCCGCGATGCGGCCGTGATGGATGCCTTGCCAGGAGATTCTGGTTCGCCGACGCCATACGGTCACCACACTTTCCGGGTGTCCGGCGGGCGGCGGAGTGATCGCGCCATCAGTCGATCAGGCCACGCCTGCGCGCGGCGATCACCGCGTCGTAGCGGCTCGGAACCCCCAGCTTCTCGAACACGTTCTTCATGTTCCACTTCACTGTGTCCAACGTGAGGTTGAGGGTCAGTGCGATCCGCTTGTTCGACATGGACTCCGCGGCCAGGCGCAGGATTTCAATCTCGCGCGGCTTGAGCTCGGGGCCGTTCGCCTGCGCGTCGGGCTCACCGGCCTGCTGAACCGGCGTATGCGCCGCGACAACGCGGCGCAGGACCTCGACCAGATAGTCGCCGCCGGAGCCGGGGCCAAGCGTGGGCTGCAGTTGCTGCAAGGCCTGCCGCACGCGCTCGCCTTCATCGAGCAACGTGCGAACGAGCCCTAGTCTCTGGGCTGCTTCGACAGCAGCCCGCAGAAGACGCATGGCTTCGGTAGCCTCGTCCATTTCAGCAAGGGCGGTGCCCGCCAGCAAGTCGGCCTGCACCACACATTTTTGCCGCCCGTATGCCACACCGTAGTTGCGCAGCGTTTCTGCGCGCGCCAGCGCTTCGTTCCAGTCCATGCCGGCCAGCGCCAGCCGGGCTCCGGTCAGGGCCGCGATCGCCTCGATCTCGGCGAGGAAACCCGTTCCGTAGCGATAGCGGCTGGCCAATCGGTCAAGTTCGGTCTGCAGCTTCCGGGCGGCATCCTGATGGTTCAACTGGAGTTCCAACCGCGCTTGTCCGGCCAGCACATAGGCCAAAGGCCGATCCAATGCCAGCTCGCGGCAGCGGACTTCCTCCTCGCTCAGCGCGTGCAGTCCCTGCGCTGCCGATGCCTGCGTCGCCATCAGGCGGCTGCGGACGATGATCGCAAGCGTCATCGGCTCGGGCGAGGAGAGACGCAGCAAATCGAGCCGGTTGGCCAGCACTTCGTTCGCCTCGGCCAGCAGGTCGGCCTCGTAATACGCGTTGGCGAGGAATGCCGCGCTGTTGACGGCCGACACCGAACGCCGGCCGTGCGCTGCCTCGGCGCGCGCCACCAGGGCGCTGCCGGTCCGGATGGCCTCGCGATTGTTGCCCTCGAGCAGGTGGCTGAGCAGCAGGGTCGATTCGGCCACCAGGGCCATGTCATCCTGAAGCTCGGAGCGTGGCAACCGCGCGATGTGCTCGTGGAGCGAGCGGGCGTCCTCGTACCGCCCGGCCGCGCAATAGGAAAAACTGAGCACAGCCAGGTGCGCCTGGCGCAGGAAGCGATCGGTCAGGCTTTCGAAGTCCGACGGCGCCACGAGGGCCAATGCGGCTTCGGTGTCGTCGCGTTGCAGCGCGATGCTGGCCCGCAGATAGAGCGCGTGCAAGGCAAGTCCCGGCGCCAGCGTGCGCGGCGTCTTCTCCAGCCGCTCAAGCCAGCCCTGCGCGTCGCGCCAGCGGCCCGCGGCTACCAGTGCCCAGCAACCGAGGAGCAGCAGCCGGGGATGGCCCAGCAGCATATCGGCCGGAAGTTCGTCCATCCAGTGTTGCAGCGTGCTGAAGAAGCTCATGCTGCGGATTGGCAGGTCAGCCCGCTCGACCAAGTGCACCGCGGCCTCGGTGTCGTGCGCGTGATAGGCGTGACGTAGCGCTTCAATCAGGAGGCCGCGTTGCTCGAACCACTGGCTGGCCCGCGCATGGATCTCGCGCATCAGCGCAGGATCGCGCTGTTGCAGCTGGTCCTGGAGGAAGCTTGCGAAAAGCGGATGAAATCGGTACCACGGCTGGGGGCTGTCGAGCTCGGCCGGCAACAGGAAGAGGTTTTCACGCTCGATCTGGTCGAGCAGCGCGGGGGCCTTTGCATTGTCTGTGACGTGTTGCGCCAGATCGGCATTGAAGCGGCGCAAGACCGAGAGCTTCTCGATGAAGTCGGTGACGTCTGGCGCCAGATGGCGCACCACGTCTTCGGAAAGATAGCGCTGCAGATCCGTGCGGCGATGCAGCATCTGAGACAGCACGTCCCGGTTGGCCGGGCTGCGCTTGAGCCGGATGCAGATCATCTGCAGGCAAACCGGCCACCCGTCGGTGATGTCGTGGATCAGGCGCGCATCGTCCGGCACGACGTCGCCGAGGTGCTTGGCCAGGAAGTCCTGCGTTTCCGCGAAATCGAACGGCAGGTCGGGGAAGGTGATCTCCGACAGCTCCCCGGTCAGGCGCTGGCGGCTTACGGCAAGCGGTGGATGGGTCCGTGAGGCCAGGATCAGGTGCAGGGTCTCGGGCCCGTGATCCACCAGACCCTGGATCAGCGCATGGGTGTCGCTGTCGTCGACGTGATGATAGTCGTCGATGAAGAGGAACACTTCCTGGCGTCGCTGGCACACCGCGTCAACGATGGTCGCGATCAGTCCTGCAACCGGCAGATCGGCACGCACCTCAGAGGCAAGGGCAGTTCCGTCATCGACGGGCAGTCCTGCCTGCTGCAGTGCGCCGGTCAGATAGGCGCGAAACTGCGGCAAGTGCCGCTCGTCCGGTGACAGGGACAGCCAGCAGACCAGTTCCCCGTCCTTGAGCAACTGCTGGCGCCACTGGGCCAGCAAGGTCGTCTTGCCGAAGCCCGCACTGCCGCACACCAGCGTCAGCCGGCTGTCGCGCGAATCCAGCAGCCGCGCCAGCAGCTTGGCCCGCGGCGTGGACTGCGGGCTGATGCGCGGCGGCGCGAACTTGGTGGGGATAAGAAGGCGATCGGGGGCCAAGCCAGGGTCTCCTGCTGACATGCGAAGGGCATCTTATCGGAAGTGCTGCGGAAGGTCGAAGCGGCCGCCTGGAGGCTGTGTCCCTCGGGCCATCCCGCACGATGGGTCTTCGGCGCACAGCTCTGGCCCTGTCACACCCGATTACACCCGATAAGTGTGGTGCGCCCACCCGGCCGGCAACCCATCATTGAACCAGAAGCGAAGGGACAGCCAGATCCGGACAAGCTGGGCGGCCAGGGCACGCTGTAACGCTGCATCCCGCCTCGCAAGGAGACAGCGCAATGCACTACGAAACCATTATCCATGAACAGCGGGGGCCAGTCGCGTGGATCACGTTGAACCGGCCAGCCGAGCTGAATGCGGTGAACCAGCGCATGCTCGAAGAGCTTCATGATGCACTCACTGCAGTACGGGCCGATGCGGGCCAAGCCGTACTAGTGCTGACCGGATCCGGCCGCGCGTTCTGCGCCGGCGCCGATCTCAAGGCGCTGCTTGCCGGCCTCGACACCGCCCCGGGCGAGCCGAATTTCGCCGATCGCACGCTGGCCACGCTTTCGCTGCTGCGCAACATGCCCAAGCCAGTCATCGCTGCCGTCAACGGGCTGACCATCGCAGGCGGGCTGGAACTGGCGATGTGCTGCGACATCCTGATCGGCGCGGCGAGCGCCAGGATCGGCGACGGCCATGCCAACTTCGGCGTGTTTCCTGGCGGTGGCGGCGCAGCGGTCCTGCCGCGCCGCGTCGGCCTCAGCCGGGCCAAGCAACTGCTGTTTACGGGCGACCTTGCCGACGCCGCGCAGATGCAGGCCTGGGGGCTGCTCAACGAGGTGCTGCCCGACGAGGAACTGCTGCCGGCGGTGGCGGCGCTGGCAGAGCGGATGGCGGCCAGGAGCAGTCTCGTGCTGCGCCGCATGAAGGAAGTGGCCAACCGCTCGGTCGACCTGTCGATGGATGCCGCGCTGCGCGACGAACTGCTGATGTGCCAGCAGCACACCCGGTCCCATGACTTCCGCGAGGGTCTCGCCGCCTACGGCGAGAAGCGCCCGCCTGCATTCCGCGGCATCTGACCGTCCCGGCTGCCCCAGGCAAGCCAATAACATAAAGGAGACAAAGATGAAGATCGACTTCTCGAGGTGGTCGCTCGATGCCGCCTCGCGTTTCGCGCAACGCGAGGCCCTGGTCAATGTTGAGCGCGACCGCCGCTTTACCCACATGGAGCTGCACCGGCTCACCAATCGGATCGCCCGCTTGATCAAGGAGCGGCTCAAGCTTGCGTCAGGCGACGTCTACCTGACTATCCTCGACAACGACAATATGAGCCTGCTGACCTTTTGCACGCTGGCCAAGGCGGACGTGAAGGCGGCATGGTGCAACTTTCGGGACACCTTCGACGAACACCTCTGGCAGATCGACTGGGTCGAGCCCAAGGTGGTATTCCTCGAAACCGCGCTGCTGGAAAAGTACTACGACACGCTGCGCCAGCGCGGCATCCGCATCGTGTGCATGGATCCGCTCGCGGCGCCCCGCGATGGCGTGTCCTGTTTCTGGGACCTGCTGGAGGGCGTGTCGGACGCGGAGCCGCATATCGAGCTGGACGCAGACGAACCGATGCTCCTGCGCTTCACCGGCGGCACCACCGGCCGCGGCAAGTGCTGCATGTACACGCTGAACAACTGGCTGGCCCTGCACCGCTACTTCTATTCGATGCCGGACGACATGTTTGGCAATGACGCCCGTCACCTGAGCATTACGCCGCTGAGCCACGGGTCCGCGGCCTATGCCACGACGCTTGCTTTCAAGGGCGGCTGCCATGTGACGATGAACGCTTCGGATCTCAGACAGTTCTGCGCCAATATCCAGAACGAGCGGATCACGTCCAGCCACCTCGTGCCGACCATCCTTTACCGCTTCCTGGAATTTGGCCTGCACGAGCAATTTGACCTGTCCAGCCTGCGCACGATCCTCTATGCGGCGGCGCCGATGAGTCCGGCCAAGCTCGCGCTGCTGCAGGAGAAGTTCGGCAACATCTTCATCCAGGCCTATGGCAGCAGCGAAGTGCTGGCACCCGTGGCCGTGCTGAGCAAGGCGGAGCACCTGTGTGCGCCTGGCCAAAGCAACAGGCATCTGAGCTCTACCGGCATCGCGCTGCCAGAAACCGAGATCGTGGTGATGGACGAACAAGGCCATGAACTGCCGGTCGGCGAGACCGGCGAACTCTGGATCCGCGGACCAGGCGTGATCAAGGGCTACTACAAGAATCCGGAAGCGACTGCAACCGAATTCCAGGGCGGCTTCTGGAAGTCCGGTGACCTCGGCTACGTCGACGAAGACCGCTATGTGTACATCGTCGATCGCAAGAAGGACATGATCATCAGCGGCGGCTTCAACATCTACGCCATCGAGGTCGAAGCCGCGCTCAATGCGCACCCCGCCGTGCTGATGTCGGCGGCAGTCGGCGTGCCGCATGCCGAGTGGGGCGAATCCGTGCACGCCGAGGTGGTGCTCAAGGAAGGCCATACGCCCGATCCGGCCGAGATCGTCGCCTTCTGCAAGGAGCGCATCGGGTACAAGGCGCCGAAGACGGTGACCATCGTTGACCAGCTCCCAATGACGGTGATCGGCAAGGTGCTGCGCCGGCAAGTGCGCGACAAATACTGGGCCGATCAGCAGCGCAAGGTGAACTAGTCAACAGCTCGAGGGCAACAAGATGAGCATGTCAAACCGTGTCGCCATCGTCTCGATGGCACAAGTCAACTACAACGAGATGCGGGCGTGTTCGCCCGAGGAACTGGCCTACCAGGCAATCCGTCCGGTGCTGCAGGAAACCGGCCTGCGGTTCCTGCCGGCCTATGAGAAGGGCGGGATCGACGCAAGCCTGATCTGCCACGAACACTCGCGCATCGCGCGGCCATTCTCGGCCTCGCTGGTGGTGGACGTTGCCGGCGCGAACCTGCGTCCCGATGAAAAGATCGACCAGGACGGCGCCGTCGGCGTCCTTGAGGCGGCCTGGCAGATCGCATCCGGCGAGTTTGAAACGGTGCTCGTGGTCGCTGTATGCCACGACTCCACCAGCCGCAGCGGGGGCAATGCAATCGAGAACAAGGTCTTCGATCCCTTCTTCTGCCGGCCGCTCGGCCTCGACAACGTGCAGGCTGCCGCACTACAGGCAAACCGCTACATGGAGAAGTACGGTGTCACCTCCAAGCAATGTGCCGGGGTGTCCGTGAAGAACCTGCGCCACGCGAAGGACAACCCGCTGGCGCTGCGGGCGGGCGACTACAGCGTTGCCGACGTGCTCGGCTCGAAAGCCCTGTCGGATCCGATCACGGCGCTGCAGACGCGTGCGTTCGGCGACAGCGCCATCGTGATGCTGCTGGCCAGCGAGCAGCGGGCCCGGCAACTGACCAGCAAGCCCGTCTGGATCAAGGGGCAGGCCAATTGCTGCGACGGCTACTACCTGGGGGATCGCGACCTCGCGGAATCCGAGGTGCTGACGATCGCGGCGAACAAGGCTTACCGCATGGCCGGCATCAGCGATCCGCGCAAGGAGATCGATCTGCTCGAAGTGACCGATGAGTTCTCCTACCAGGAGCTGATGACTTACGAGGGGCTAGGCCTGTGTGACGCCGGCCAGGGCGGCCGCTGGCTGGAATCCGGCATGAGCAGCCGGGGTGGCCATCAGCCCGTCAATCTTTCCGGTGGCGCGCTGTCCGGCTGTTCCCATACCACCATCGGCATGGCCCGTATTGCCGAGATCGTGTTGCAACTGCGCGGCGAGGCGGGTGCGCGCCAGGTGGACGGTGCACGCACGGGGCTTGCCCATCTGGCTTCGGGGCCTTGCGGGCAATTGCAGCAGGTCATGGTTCTGGGCACCACGCCATGAGGCCCGCCAGGTGAGGCGGGACGACGCAAGACGGCGCGGCAACGGAGAAACGGAATGAATCGCAGAGTGGCAATCGTCGGCTTCGGCCAGACGGAGATGATGGCGCGCAGCCCGCTGAGCAAGGCGGAGCTAGCCAACCAGGCCGTGCGGCGGGCACTGGAAGATGCGCAGATCACGATGAAGCAGGTCGACGAGATCGTGCTGGCCGACATCGACTACGTGTCGGGCACGGCGGAGTCGGAAATGGAGCTGGCCGACTGGGTCGGGCACCGCCGCAAGCCCGTGGTCAAGATCGAAACCGGCGGCACCGTGGGCGGGTCGGCGGCGCTGTCGGCTGTACACCATATCGCAGCCGGCGCCTGTGACGTCGCGCTGGTGTCGGCAACGGCGAAGTTCGTCGGCCCGCCGCCCGGCACGCTGCCGCGCGGGCCGTTCCTGCAGGCGGCGATCAATTCCGGCCTGCACGCGCTCACCGAAAAATGGTGCAGCGTGGGCGCCGTGGGGACCTTTTCCCTGATGGCGAGCTCCTATGTCAAGCTGTCCGGCTGCACCGAGGAAGCGGTTGCCATCGCCCGGGTCAAGGCCGCCAACAACGCGCTTAAAAACCCCTATGCGCATCTGCGCGAGCACCTGACCGTGGAAGACGTGCTCAACTCGCCGATGCTGACGGCGCCGATGCGCCAGCTCCATATGTGCCCGATCACCGAAGGCTCGGCGGCGATGATCTTCGCCAGCGAGGACGTGGCGCACAAGCTCACCAAAAAGCCGGTATGGGTGAAGGACATGGTCACCATCCACTCCGCGCAGCACTGGGCCGCGCTGCAGGACTTCATCGCCCCCAGGGAGCGTTGCGTGCTGCCGAGCCTGGCCAAGGCGTGCGAAGTGCTCTACAAGCGCAACGGCATCACGCATCCCGCCAAACAGCTCGATGTGATCGAGATGTACGAGCCCTGCACTTGGGCCGAACTGGTGTGGATGGAAACCATGGGCCTGTGCGAGCCGAACCAGGCGTGGAAGCTGATGGGCACCGGCGCCACCGATATCGATGGCGAACTGCCAATCAATCCATCAGGCGGGGTCACGTGTACCAACCCGGGCGTTCCCTCGACCCTGCTGCGTTATGGCGAACTGGCCCTGCAGATCCGCGGCGATGCCGGCGAGCACCAGGTCCCGCGCGATGTCAGGCTTGGCCTGGCCACCGGCTTCGGCGGCACCGGCTGGACGCCGCTGATGCTGCTGTCCAAGGACAAGTAAGGAGGAAAGGCAATGAGCACCGAGCAACCCGAAACCCTTCCCGTGCCGCCGACGCGCCTGCGAACGCCCTTCTTCATGGAGTACCCGCTGGGCTTGTTCAACGGCAGGTTTTCCCGCGAAATGCGCGACAACGGCCGCCTCATGGGCATGGTCTGCCGCCATTGCGGCTTCAGCATGCTGCCGCCGCAGGCCGTTTGCAGCGTCTGCCATGGCGAGAACTTCGAGGATCCGCAATGGGTGGAGATGGGGCCCGAGGCCACGGTGGCGGGCTTCATGTCGTTCAACATGCCATTCATCGACACCAACGATCTGTCGGTGCAGTCAAGCGCCTATCCCGTCGGCGTCCTGATGGTCGATTCGCCGGGCCGCAATGCCGGCTTCCTGTGGCACTACATTGGCGAAACCGACCTGAGCAAGGTGCACAACGGCATGCGTGTGCGCGCCGTGTTCCGGCCCGAGGCCGAACGCAAGGGGTTGATGACCGACATCCTTTACTGGGAGCCGGTGCGCGACCCTGCCACAACACAAGGAGACTAAGGCAATGTATCCCGCATACCTGGAAGACGCGGAACCCGCCATTTTGCGCCAGCCGGTGCTGTATGCCGACATCAACTACGACGTGGGCGAGACCAATGGCCGCTTCTTCGCTGCGCTGCGCGACCACGGCAGGATCACCGCGACCTGCTGCGCTGCCTGCGCGCGCAGCTATGTGCCGCCGCGGCTGTCCTGCCCAGAGTGTTTTGCCAAACTGAAGGACTGGGTCGATGTCAGCGACACCGGCACGGTGGTCTCTTTCACCATCGTGCGCGAGCCCGGGATGCTGCAACCCGTGGCCCGCCCCTATGTCCTCGCGCTCATCCGCCTAGATGGCGCTGACACGGCGCTGGCGCACTACCTCGGCGACGTCGGCGCCGCGGCCGTGAAGACCGGCATGCGCGTGCGCGCGGTGCTGGCGGACGAGTGCATGGGCAACATCTGGGACATCCGCTACTTCAAACCAGTCGGCGACAGCGCCTGATCGAGATCCGGCACGCGCTGGCGCTAGCCGGAACTCAGGAGACAAGATATGGCGATCATCGATTTCTTCGACCGCGGCTGGCAGATCGATCCCGATGCTGCGGCCTACGTGATGGACGACGAGTTGTTCACCTTCGATGCAGTTGGCACGCTCTCATGCCGCATCGCACACGCGCTGCTCGCGGCGGGCATGGGGCGCGGCAAGATCGGTGCGGTGCTGGGCGCCAACCATCCCACCGCGTGGACCTGCACGCTGGGCCTGTGGCGTGCCGGCATGGCATGGATGCCGGTCAATCCGCGCGGCTCGACGGAGGAGAACCATCAATTGCTGAACGCCTTCGACTGCGAAGTGCTGTTCTTCCAGAAGGCGTTCGCGCCTGTGGTAGAGGCGATGCGCCCGAAGCTGCCCAAGGTCAGGCTCTATGTCTGCATTGAAGAAGCCGTGCCAGGCGCGAGCGCACTGCCGGACTGGATTGCGGGGCAACCGGCGACTAGGCCGGAGGTTTCGTACGAGCCGGATGACACGATCGCCGTGATGCCAACCGGCGGCACGACGGGGCTGCCCAAGGGGGTGATGAACACCCATCGCAGCTTCCAGGCCTTCTGCGCGCAGTTCATGATCGCCTGCAGCTACCGCGCCGACGAGAAGATCGTGAACCTGGCCGCCGCGCCCATGACGCACACGGCGGGTGTGCTGTCGCTGCCGTGTACCGCGCGTGGCGGCACGGTGGTGGTACTGACCAAGCCGGATCCTGCCGCGCTGGTCAAGGCAATCGAGAAGCACCGGGTCAGCGAGTTCTTCCTGCCGCCGACCGTGATCTATCGGCTGCTCGACATGCCGGGCATCGGGGAGCACGACTACTCCTCGCTGAAGTACTTCATCTGCGGCGCGGCACCGATGTCGGCCGAAAAGCTGCGCCGTGCGATGGCGGTGTTCGGGCCGGTCATGATGGAAGCCTACGGCCAGACCGAGGCGCCAGGATCGATCGCGATCAAGCGGCCCGAGGAAAACTTCTCCGGCGGCGAGATCGCCGACGAAGCGCGGCTGCTTTCATGCGGCCGCCCCGGCCCGCTGGTGCGCGTGGCGATCATGAACGCGCGCAACGAGCCGCTTGCCACCGGCGAGACCGGCGAGATCTGCGTGCGCGGGGACCTGGTGATGAAGGGCTACTACAAGGCGCCGGAGAAGACGGCTGAGGCGATCATCGACGGCTGGCTGCACACCGGCGACATCGGGCACATCGATGGCAACGGCTACCTGCGCATCACGGACCGCAAGAAGGACATGGTCATCACGGGTGGCTTCAATGTGTACCCCAGCGAAGTCGAGCAGGTGATCTGGGCCCACCCCGCGGTGCAGGACTGTGCGGTGATCGGCGTGCCGGACGCCACCTGGGGCGAGGCCGTCAAGGCCGTGGTCGAACTGAACCCGGGCATGGACGTAAGCGGCGAGGAGTTGATTGCGCTATGCAAGGAAAGGCTGGGCAGCGTGAAGGCACCGAAGTCGGTGGATTTCGTCTCCACCCTGCCGCGCAGCCCCAACGGCAAGGTGCTGAAGAAGGACCTGCGAACCCCGTACTGGACCGCGCAGAACCGCAGCATCTGATTACAGGGACGAGGAGATCCATGAGCAGCAATGTACTGATCGCCGGCGTCGGGATGGTGCCGTTCAGGCGCCCCGGCCAGAGCGACCCCTATGACGTGATGGCCGAAAAGGCGGTGCGCACCGCCCTGGCCGATGCCGGCATCGATTACAGCCTGGTGGACCAAGCTTTCGCGAGCTTCGTCTACGGAGACTCGTGCTCGGGGGAACGCGCGCTCTACCGGGTCGGTATGACCGGCATCCCGATCACCAACGTCAACAACAACTGTGCTTCGGGTTCTTCGGCGCTGTACCTGGCGCGGCAGGGAGTGCTGGCAGGCGCGGCGGAATGCGCGCTTGCGGTCGGCTTTGAGCAAATGCAGCCCGGCGCGTTGGACCGGGTGTTTCCAGGCCATGCCGATCCGCTGGAGCGCCACCGCGAGAGCGTGGCGGTGGCGATGGGCTTTGGTGAAGCGGAACGCGCGTTGCCGCCAGCGCTGATGATGTTCGGCTCGCAGCTCGAATGGACGGCGCGCGAACTGCATATCCCGGACGAGGTGTTCGCGCGCATTGCGGTCAAGGCGCGCGCGCATGCCAGGCACAACCCCTACGCGATCTTCCGCGACCCGCTCACAGTCGAAGCGGTGCTGGCCGCCCCCACGGTCTGGGGGCGCCTGCGCAAGCTCTACGCCTGCCCGCCGAGCTGTGGCGCCGCCGCCGTGATTGTGTGCAGCGAGCCGTTTGCGCGACGCCACGGGTTGCGTACGGACGTGGCGATCCTCGCGCACGAAATAGGCAGCGATATTTCTGCCGACCTCGATCCGCCCAACGTGCCCGATGCGCTGAGCCGGGGCGCGGCGCGCCGCACGGCTGACCGCGCATACGCCATGGCCGGCGTGGCGCCGCTGGACATTGACGTGGCGGAAGTGCACGACTGCTTCGTCAGCAACGAGTTGCTCACGTACGCGTGCCTGGGCTTCTGCGAAGAGCAAGACCTTGAGCGCTTCGTGGTCGAGGGACGCAACACCTACGGCGGCCAGGTGGTGGTGTGTCCGTCAGGTGGCTTGTTGTCCAAGGGGCACCCGCTGGGCGCGACCGGGCTGGCGCAGATCACCGAGCTCGCCACCCAATTGCGTGGCAGCGCCGGCCGGCGGCAGGTCGAGGGCGCCCGCACGGCGTTGCAGCACAACGGCGGGTTGGGCACTGCGGTATCAGTCGCGATCCTGCAGCGCCAGGGCTGAGCCGCGGATCTGCTCATTTCGACCACTGAACATCATCTCCGGGAGCCTGAACATGGACCAACCCGTCCTTCTGACGTGGCAAGGTGCCGTCGCCACCATTACGCTGAACCGGCCCGAGCGGGGCAACGCCATCGACACCGAGGCGGCGCGCGCGCTGATCGGGTGCATCGACGAGGTGGCGGCCGACACGGCGGTACGCACGGTCGTGCTGCGTGCTGCGGGGCGGCAGTTCTGCGCCGGTGGGAACATCGACGCCTTCCTCCACGCCGGCGCAGGCCTGCCGTCCATGCTCGAAGAACTGCTCGGCCCGTTGCATACTGCCCTGTACAAGCTCGCCACGCTGCCGGTTCCAGTGGTCAGTGCGGTCAACGGGCCGGTCGGCGGCGGCGGCATCGGCCTGGCGCTTTGCGCGGATATCGTGCTGGCGGCCGAGTCGATGAAGCTGCGCGGCGGCTATTCCGCCATCGGGCTCACGCCGGATGCCGGTTCGTCCTGGTTCCTGACGCGCCGCGTCGGCGCCATGCGCGCCAAGCAACT
Source organism: Cupriavidus sp. GW823-FHT07B10 (assembly GCF_058794355.1). Lineage (NCBI taxonomy): Bacteria > Pseudomonadati > Pseudomonadota > Betaproteobacteria > Burkholderiales > Burkholderiaceae > Cupriavidus > Cupriavidus sp. GW823-FHT07B10. The sequence continues at coordinate 46,804 of NZ_JBXAGS010000019.1, read as the reverse complement.
CTTCTTCACCAATGGGGCGCTTTCCGCCAGGCAGTGCCTGGAGATGGGGATCGTGAGCGAGGTGGTCCCGGATGCCGGGCTTCCGGCACGCGCGGATGCGCTGGCTGAAGCACTGGCGCACGGCGCGACCGGAGCGCTGGGGCGGATCAAGCAACTGGTTGACGGTGCGCACGAGAGAACACTGCGCGTGCAGCTCGATCTGGAGCACAGCCTGATGGTTGAGTCCGCTGCCAGTGCTCATGCCGCCGAAGGCATTGCTGCCTTTATCGACAGGCGGGCGCCCAGGTTCGACTGACAACGGGACGCCAGGCCATTACGGCCCTGGTGGCGTTCTTCACGAGGTAAGTCAATGCAAGTCAATCTCGATTTTACCGGTCGCCACATCTTCGTGTTCGGCGGCACCACGGGCATCAACTTCGGCATCGCCCAGGCGTTCGCCAGGCAAGGCGCCAGCGTGACAGTGGCCAGCCGCAAGCAGGAGAACGTCGATGCCGCGCACCAGCAGCTCGCACAGCTTGGCGGGCCGGTCCTTGGGGTCTGCGCCGATGTGCGCGATTTCGATGCGGTAGGCCGGGCGTTCGCCGAAGCGGTCGAACGCTTCGGCCCTGTCGATGTGCTGATTTCCGGTGCTGCGGGCAATTTTCTGTGCGAGGCGAAGGACATGTCGTCGAACGGCTTTCGCGTGGTGGTCGACATCGACCTGGTCGGCACCTTCCACGTGCTGCGCCAGGCCTATGGCCACCTGCGCAAGCCAGGCGCGGCGGTGATCAATATCACGGCTCCGCAGTCCTTCGTGCCGATGCGCTACCAGGCGCACGCCAGTGCCGCCAAGGCGGGGGTCGACCAACTTACGCGCGCGCTCGCGCTCGAATGGGGCGGTGATGGCATCCGCATCAACTCGATCTCGCCAGGGCCGATCGAGGGTACGGAGGGCTTCCGGCGGTTGATGGCGCCCACCGAGGCGGAGCGCGCCGCTGCGCAATCCAGCGTGCCGATGCAGCGCTTTGGCACCGTGGACGATATCGCCAATCTTGCACTGTTCCTGGCATCGCCCTATGCGGGGTACATCTCGGGCGCGCTTGTGCCGTGCGACGGCGGTGGTGCCCTGGAGAGCGTCAAGGTGCCACTCGAAGCGGCGGGCCGTGCGGCAGCGGCGACCGGAAAGCCGGCCTGAAGGGCGCTGTCCGGCGATCTGGCTGACCTCCGCTGGAGTCACCGTCAGGCCGCACGCGCTATGGCGCCGGCCGGCAGGAGATGGAATGTGAGTGGCAACGACAACAGCGAGAGCACCGGCGGCGCCGTGCTGACGAGGCTCACCTCCTTGCGGCACGAGATTCGCCGCGCCAGCCGGCGCGCCGATGCGCTCGCCGCCTGTGCCGGGCGTCTGGGCAGCGAGGCCTATCGCGCCGCATTGGCAGAGGTCTTCGATGACTGGATGATCAACAGCATCGGGCAGCAGCAACTTGTCTGCTTTGCCTCGGCAGCCGAGCTCGGGATCCTGCTGGAGCAGCACGTTGATCGATGCTTCGCCACGGCAATGCAGTCGGAGGGCCAACTGCTGCGCGTCCTCTACTGGGCGGTCATGCGGCGCTGGGACTTCTACCGCCGCCTGCGCGCCGGTGACGGCCAGTGCCTGCCAGTCCAGGCTGACCTTGTGGCCGGTGCTTCACCGAATCCGCAGGCGCTGTGCGCGGACTGCGCCCGACTGTCGGAGGACCCCAGGCGCGGAACCGGCCATTCGCGCCTCTATGCTCTTTCCGCCGCGTCCCGCCGGCACTACTCCTCGCACCTGGCGGTGTTGCGGTGCGAGCACCGCTGCAGCACCTGCGGGGCGCGCTGGGTGATGAGTTGCCACGCCGGCGATCCGTTTGTCGGCTGGACATTGCGCTGTGGCAATACACGACAGGCCTCACCGGCGGGCATGCATGTGGTTGCCTGATGGCTGTATGCGTTGCGGCGCACGCCATCAGCCAGCGGATTCCATGAGGCACGGCGCCTTCGCGCGCATGCGCCAGCAAACCTGACAGGAGAAGACGCATGACTCGTCGTACTGCAAGACCGTTGTGGATCCGCGTAACGTCTCGCGCCCCCGGCATGGCCCTTGCCAGGGGGGAGGCACGCGCAGTCCTGGCGATTGCCATGGCGCTGTGTGTCCTGGCTGGCGCGCCGGCGCTAGCCGGCCCGCTTGATGACCCGAGGAACGATGCCTTCTACACGCCGCCCCAGCCGATGCCGAGCGGGCCCCATGGCACGCTGATCCGCTCCCGTCCATTCATTCCGGTTGGATTGCTGGCTTACGGCTGGCAGGTCATGTACAAGTCCACCGACGTCAATGGCTTGCCGATTGCCATCACCGGCACCGTGCTGGTGCCCTTTACGCCGTGGCTCTCCGGCCCCCGGCCGGTTATTGCGTGGGCTCCAGGAACGCAGGGCCAGGCCGACAACTGCGCGCCCTCGCACCAGTACGCGCTGAGCACGGAATATGAAGCGACGATTGCCGGCGCGACGCCGGCAACCCTCGCCCGCGGTTGGGCGATCGCGATGACGGACTATCAGGGTCTTGGTACACCGGGCGATCACACCTGGGGGATCGGCAAGGCCGAGGGGCAAGCCGTCCTCGACGCGGCACTGGCGGCGCAGCAGTTGAGCGGGGCGGGCCTGTCGGCGAACGCCCCCGTCGGCATCATGGGCTATTCCCAGGGTGGCCATGCAGCGGCTTTCGCGGCCGAACTGCAGCCCGCATATGCCCCCGGTCTGAATGTGCGGGGCGTTGCCGCAGGAGCTGGGCCATTCAGCATCGCTGATGTGTATGCGAACGTTAATGGTGGCCCGTTCGGCGGGGTAGGGCCGATTGCGCTGATGGGCCTGAATGCCGCCTACCCTGAACTTGGCCTCTCATCGATTCTCACACCCTATGGGCAGTCGGTGATTGCCGACTTTCGCGGCACAAAATGCCTGCTTGATGTGACTGCCAGCTATCCGTTCCTGTCTGACTCGGTCCTCGTCCAGGCTCCAGCCATCCTGAACCGCGCCGACTGGCTGGCGCGCATGGCGCAGAACCAGAGCGGCAATGGCGTGCCTGCCGTACCGGCATTGGTGTACGCGGGAACCCTCGACGAGATCATTCCCTTTGGGCAGAACCAGAAGCTGTTTGCCGCCTGGTGTGCGCGCGGTGGCAACGTGGCGTTCCGGACCATCGGCGCGACCGAACACGCCACTGGGCTGCTTCTCGGCTTGCCGGTTGCACTGGACTGGATGACACAGCGATTCGGCAGTGTCCCTGCGGTATCCGAGTGCCCATAGGGCGCTGTCCTCGCTTGAATTTCATCTCAATAGCAAACCGTTCGGGCCGCGTACGCTTGCCCACGCGCGTCGGAGAACGCAACGACCTTCTTCGACGAAGGGTAGGGCAATTCCGTTTGGGGCTGCATGCGTAAGAGCTTCGATTAGTTAGTGCTCTCATTTGATGCAGGCTGGCACGGCCCACATATGCCGCGGTGAGATGATTGACGGGACTGGACCAGGAGCGGCCATAGGTGTGGTCCGACCCGAGTGTCGCAAAATCGGCCAGCTCGGACATCGAGAATGGGAGAGCTGGTGTCTCAAACTGGCCGGGTAGGGCCATCCCCCTGTAGGTCGGACGTCGCTTCACCGGCTGAACCGGTCGTCCCCAGCAGGGCAGAAGCAGTGGGCCCCTCGCTACGCTTGGTGAGTACCCGAGACGCCGGCATCAGCGAGTGAATACGGCGTCTGTTACCGAAACGGCAGGCATAGATTGATTATTTCATTGGGCCTGCTACACGATTCCCGTGCCTGTTCGTAGGGGGAAGCGGTTGATTCAGGAAATCCTCTGACAATCCTCTGGACGCTGCATTGTAAGCCCAGCGTACGAACTGCTCGAGCAGCAAATCTTCCCGCCTCCGAAGCTCGGCATTTTCGAGTTCCAGGCGCTGCACCCGTTCCATGCTCGCCTTAAGGGCAGCCGACACCGGTCGGCCGTCGATACCGCTGGCCGTGCTGGATGCGCGGTATGTCTCGTAGGCAACCCGAATGCGTTCCTGGTTGTATAGCGCCTGACGGGTGTAAGTAGCCCGCATCCGCTTTGCCACCGCCTGGATGAGTGCCGGCCACGTCAACCGACCCTCCCATCCGCGGATGATGTCAATGATGAGATCGATCCGGTCGGCGGTCAGATTGGGCGATCGTCGCATCATGAAAGAGCCTTCTTTGTTGTCTTGCCGGGAAGGTGAACTTGGCGATTGGTCCCAACGTTCAGCCGGTCAAGCAACGCCCCTTCGGACAATGAGAATGTATTGGTGGAGGTCAATTGAATCGCAGCACCATCGGCGACGGATGGATCATTCAGAATGGAAAGCAGCTGCTCCAGCCGCTCGACAGTGGCTAGATGTGCAGCTACCCAGTCCTCGGCCCCATAAGCCTCGTCGCCCACGGCCTTCCGTGCCTTTGCTAGGCTTTCACGAGCTGCCTCCAGCGCCAGTTGCACTCGCTCCATCTTGCCCGGTATTCCCTTGACGCAGATATGCTCGCGGCAGTCGAGGCACTTGCGGAACATCTCGCAGGGAGTGGAGGTAAAGTCGTGAATGCAGAATCCGTAGAGGGTCACGTGGGCAGTTGGTACCGCCATCGACGCAAACTCAGCTCGGGTGAGGGGAAGGTTCTTGGGAATCTCGGCAAGTGGGCCGATGGCCTTGGCATGGTTGCCGACGGCCTCCCGAATCTTGGTGACGATCTCCTCGCTGGTCACATGATCGTAGGCGGTGTTCTGATGAATGTGGGCCCGGCCACTCCACGTGGCAATGTCGACTTGAGAAAGATTCGCTCCCTGTGCGAGGGTGTTTAGCCAGTGGCGGAACTGATGGGTCCGCATGCTCAGCTTTCCTTCTGGGTCGATGCCAACCCGCTCAAAGACGGTTGCGCTGCCTGCGCGCCGATTCTGACCGAGTGCGCACCCGATATGGTGATACTTCACCACTTCGAACATGCAGCCGTTGCCTGACCCATCTCCGCGATTACCGAATAGCCCTTCGGGAATCGCGAGCAATGCCTCGGAATACTTCAAGCCACGTCCCTCGTCATAGATCGGGAAGCCGGCCGGCAGCATGCCGACAATGAATTGCTCGATATCCGCAAAGCGAACTGCCTGAATCTGGATCTCTCCTTGAATCGGATGCGAAGCGGTAATGTAGGTGTAGGGGATCTTGCCCCCTCGCATCCAACTCCGTACTGCCCGCTTGCACGGTGAGAGATTGGCAATCTCCCAGATCTCTTCGAGCGTCAGGATCTCCTTGTCGCGCAGGTGCTTCAGTTTGGGCGGCAGGTAAAGCTTGGTAGGATGCCGCTCATACCACCGCGCCATTGCGCGTGCCGGATCGGTGATCCGACGTATTCTGGCCAGCGCGTCACGAACCACGTCAGCCATCCCCGGCAAAATCCATTTGATATGGTCCACGGCGCCCTTCGAGCCAGCCCAGCGAAGCCCCAAGTATTTCCGCTCATCGTTGGCTAGCTGTTCGACCTCACAATCCACCGGCAACGCCAATACTTCGTTGATGCGTTCCGGGGCGGAGCACATAATGGCGGTAATCGACGTGATTAATACATCACGCGGCTCGACCGCGCTATGGAAAGCCTGTGCAAGGGCGTTCAACGCCTCTGGCGAAGGCATCCGATCCCGCCGGCGCCGCTCGAAATCGGGACCAATCTTTCCTCTCGCCGCTCTCCGGGTGCGAGGGTATCGCCAGTTGTGCAGCGGCGCGTAAACGAAGCCATTCTCGTCCATGAAGCGGGCGATAACCCCAAGAATCGCACCGGCCGACTCATTGTCCCCAATGATCGTACGCGACCGAAGCACTTCGGCAGCCCGGTTGAAGATGGTCGCATCGCAATCAACCAGCGAGGCAAGCCCGTGTTCTTGGATTGACCTATCCAAGGCACGGAAAGCAGTGATAGCGAAAGTGAACGAGGACGATGACCGATTCGCCAACTGGCTGCGCACGTACGCCTTCGCAAAACCGCTAAGTTGAGGGAGAAATGGCGTGCCTCCGTCCTTGATGCGCTGGCAGAAGTGGATCGTGACGGTACCTTGCCTCGCATCGCGGTGTCCCTTGTTCGAGTAGTACTTTGTGACATCCCACAATTCGGCTTCGAAGTCGAGCTCAGCCCCGAAGGCCGTCAGTTCATCCCTGGCGTGCGCGATGAACGCTGAAAGATTGCCCTCGGCATCCGCCTTGACACGCGGAATCAGTGGAATCACGCTGCTCATGCAGCACCTTCTCTTGCAGCTTCGCGGCAACGGGTGACGACTTCGGCGACGGCGACGATCGTTCGATCATTGACCGATGCAATGCGCAGATCGGATAGCGCGAGCAGTTCCTTTCTCTCAGCCAACAGCCTTTCAAGCAAGGTTTCATGGATGTTGTCGAGCCAGGGATGGAAGTAGGAGCAGGTATAACAGGCGAGCGGCGCTGCCAGCCCGCAGAAGTCGAACTTGCCGCAGCCGCCAACCGCCTCTAGTCGCTCAGGGGTATCAATATGGATCACTCGACCGCGACCATTAACATCGCTCTCCGGACGCGCTACTAGCGTCCCGGAGAATGCTTGAGCGAGAGGAGCCACCTTGAGCGCCATTGCCTTGTCAATGCGTTCCATAATTTCCGGCCGAGCCTCGACGTAGATTAGGCTAGAGTCCAGCCAACTGTGGTCCATCAGGTCAGCAATGACGGTTGCAGGCAGCCCTTCGGCGGCGGCCCGCGAACCAAATGTCCGCCGAATCCGCGTCTGGAACAGGTTCATCTTCTTTCCGGTGCGAACAGAAACTATCCTTAGACCGTTGAGGAGTTTCGCGATCTTTGAACTGGCGCTACTTCCGTCATGATGGCCTTCCAGGCCAGGATGCATTACTCGCCTGCTCTTTAATGCCTTCATCGTGGCAGGGAACAGGGGTGCCTCGATCGGAATGAGTCCATTTTTTTCAGCCCACTTGGTCACAAGTCCAATCTGCTGTTCAAGCAGGGCGCCAACAACTGGCGCAAGCTCACGTGCCTTGAACAAGGTTCGTGGTCGGATATTCTTTCCTTGTTTAAGGCGGGTGACCTGGAGAACATAGACCTTCGAGCCATCCGCGCGCTCGGTGATGCTTAGATCCTTCACCTTCATCATCGCCAACTGCATAGCACGGCACCCAAGCGCAATGGCAAGCACCACCAAGGCGTAGTCGTAAATGGGCATGTCGCCTGATGCAAACGCCTGCCGGAGTCCCGCCAAAACTGACTCATACTCGAGGTCGGTCAGTGGACCACGCTCCGGCTCCATTGTCAAAACAGCAGCACCAATTGCATGACTCTTGGTTTCAAGGCTAGGAAGTAAAAGCATCAAATCGCGTGACAGACCAGCAACGCCAGTCTTGGCCCACTCCATGAGAAGGGAACGCACGTGGCGTGGGAAATACTGTTGGTGATTTGGAAGAGACGCTCCATAGTTTTGCAAGTCGGCCGCAGTCAGTTCGCTTATCTCTCGAGCCGGGTCCAAAGCGATAAGGAACTTGAGTAGTGCGCGCAGCCGAACCAACATGCGCCCCAGTCGTTCTGGAGCATTCGCTAACAGCAGGGCCGCGAACGCCTCCCGCACATGCTGACGAAGCGGTTCTGTGGCACCAGGCAGGTTGTCGAAGTTGAAGCAGACGCTTCCGTGTGCGGTTGGAATGGTCCATTGCCGCTCAGTCGGATCGAACTCGATGCCGTCGATGGTTCGCGTAGATGCACGCGGTGCTGCTGTGACTACGGCAGTATTGGTGCTATTCATACTTCTGCGATCTGGTTGCCTCGCGAATGACCGATTGCTGAATCCGCACCGAAGCTTCTGTCGATAGTTTCCGTGTGCGGCGCCTCAGGTAGTGATCTGAACTCTTCGAGAGATCAGACCAACCCATGGCGTGGTTACGGGTCCGGCGCTCGTCTGTCGGCGCTAGTCCGGCCTTTTCAGCAATGTCTGAAAAATCCTCGTTCCATGTATGCCGTAGTACATGCGAGGTCAGCGCCTCGCCAACGGCTGGTTGCCGTTCGCGAAGGGAGCGGAAGATTTCGGACAGCGCCGCCAGCGATAATGGGCGACCGGTATGCTCCGACACGAACAGAAAATCGTGCTTTCGGGCACCACGAACCATCGAGCGGCGCTTGACGATGTGCTCGTGCGTCCAGTAGGCCAATTCTTCGCTGATGCCGATGGCGCGCTCCCGGGTTTTGGTGTTGGGCTGATATTTCCGCGGATCGTTCTTGTCATCCGGCCGGCGGATAATGTCAGCCGTATGCTGGCGCAGGTTGAGCAATTTGATGCGCAAGCCAAGCAACTCACCACGTCGCAGACCGGTCCCGAGGCCCCATAGAACGATGAGCCGATTACGGTCGCGGACAAAGGCGCCATTCCATGGGTTATCTGGGCAACCCGGCTCGATGATCCGAAGCAGTTCGGCTTTCTGGTCTGCGTTCAAGCTGAGACGGCTTGGGCTCGCACGCGAGCTGGGGGTTCGTGAGCGCAGACGGCCAAGAAACTCCCGAAGGAGCGCCATGTAGTTATTTTTTTCCTCAAGTGTCTTGGATACTTGTCGTGCCGCGCGATGCCCCATCCATTCCAGGTAGGCGCTGGCATAGTAGAGCCGAATGGCGACGGTGCTGACGGCCACCGTCGCTCCTTCCTTTACCTTGGGGGCACGCTTGCGCACCTTATCGAAGCTCACTACCTTCGGATTTACGGGTTGTGGATTCCCAGCTTGTAGCGCAGCCTTGCCAAAGGGCAGGTACGCAGCACGCACTAGGTAGTCAAGCTCGTGAAGATCCAGAAACCGGCCGGCAGCAAAGCGCTCAGAAAGGTCGATTTGGCGGTCGGCAACGAAGGTTAGAAGAAATTGAACGCCTCGCAGAGCCTGTTCGATCGTGGCGGCCGAACCCGTCTTCGGCCTGATTTCGGTGGAGACGTATACGCAAGGGTCGAACAACGGCAAGCCGCGCCTGGCGTCAACGAGGATGGGCGTACGCTCGCCGTCCTCGAACATCACAGTGCGGATCGTGTAACGAGAGCGCTGGTGCTGCATTGCTGCTTGCGGCATTAGTCCGACAACTCCATCGGCACGATTACAGCCACGCCCGCAATGTAATCGTCCGCCATGATGGACTCGGAATCGCGCGCCATTTCGGTGGCTATGTGGTTGACGGCGCTAGCATTTCCGTTTTCGCTCAGAAACATGTATCGACCGGACGAAAGAGGAATACCCTCGATGCACCCACCGACGATTTCCTGTATGGCGCTCAGACGCCTATCTGTCGCCAAGGGGAGGGAGATTGCCATACTGGCCCCGTCCGGGTAGATAACGGTTGCGGGATACGTGTCGTTGCTCATTTAAGAATCTTCTGCATCTACGTGTAGGTTCTTAGTTCCGATTGACCAGCTTCTGGTTCCTTCGCAAATTGCGCTACAAAGTTCGCCCCGCCAATCAACGACGTAAGCCAACTGCCTCACGTGGCTCCGAACTGCACTACTGCCTTAGATAGCTAAGGCCTCGGAATTTATTGACACATTGGTGCCGTAGCCCATATGAGAAGAATGATGGCACCGTCCGATCACCGTGAAAATAACGTCTTTTCCCTTTGAAAACAGGGACTTAATTGATGCTATTTACACTTCAAACCACGGGTCATCCTAACAGCACCGACCTCAAAATTTCACCACAGCGCACCTTCCGCCGCCAGCTATTCCGGTCGTTGGCGGGGCAGGGCCATGCGGAGCCGGTCACGTTGCTTGGCACTCGCTATGCAGAGAGTGCACGCCGCGGTACCTCGATGCGCCAGCGCGGCGATTCGGCCAATGCGCCTGTGCGCAATCGGGATGGCGACCTGGTCCTCAGTCCGGTCTGTCACTGGAGCGACGACGATATCTGGGAAGGTATCGGGCTCTATGGGAGCGGCGGGCGACCGTGCTATTCCGACTTCGAGGACATGCGGCGCATCTATGCGCATGCCGTCGGCACATCGTGCGCCGTGGTGGCCGATGCCATTCTCGAAGGCGCCGGCGCAAGCCGGCCGGGCAAATGCGGTGCGCGGCTGGGCTGTCATGTCTGCCAGATGGCCGAGGACAAGAGCCTGGCCAATATGGTCGAGTACGATGAGCGCTACGCCTACGCGGCAGGCCTGCAGCGACTGAACCGGTTTATCCGGCACACGCGCTTCGACTGGCAACGCCGACATTGGGTGGGGCGCACGATCCGGGGCGGCTACGTCAAGGTTCAGCCGGACACTTACCATCCCACGATGCTGCGGGAGCTGGTGCGGTACATGCTCCAGCTGGATTTCGACGAGCAATGCCGGGCGGGGCGGGCCGGTGAGCGGCCGAAATTCGAGTTGCTCCCGCTGGACATGCTGATCGCGGTTGATGCCCTGCAATCGCTCAACGGGCTGGCCAAGCCGTTTGCGGCCTGGGCGGACTGGCGCGACGTGCGGGAGCGCGGTGTGCGGTTCGATGTGCCAGACGTGCCGCCGATGCCGCAAACGCCGGTGCCGCCGGCACGCTTCCTGTTCGTCGGCAAGGACTGGGACGACACGGCGCCATCATCCGATTGGACCGGGCTGCGCGATCCATATGTCGAAGGCCTGACGGCAGGTTCGGCGTGCGAGCCGGAGCTGGTCGCTGCCGCGAACGGCCGCAGCATCCTGGCCCTGCCAACCGCGCAGCAGTTCGGCGTGGACGCGGAATCAGCGCTGCTGATTGCTGAGTTCGAGTACGACCGCTTGCTGGACATGCACGATGCCGCTCTCGCACCGGGGCAGGTGACGGCGGGTTACCGGTGGTATGCGCAGTACGGCTGCCTGACGTTGTCGCACGCGCAGCGCGCTGAGCATGACGAGATTGCGCGGCGCACGGCATACAAGGATCGCCTTGGGCTGACCCTTGGCTATGACGTCGATGCGCTGAGCAAGCGGGCCGTCGACTTTGAGGCTCTGCCTGCGGCTGCACAGGCTGGCTGGCGCCAGTCGGCCGCGACGCAAGCCGCGCTCTTCTGAGTCCCCCTTCATGAACCAAAGCCCTGGAATCCTCACGGATTCCAGGGCTTCTTATTTTTTGCCCAGCCAGACGGGGCGGGCGTGCCGCCGGCTTACAGCGCGGCGTCCTTCAGCTTCTTCAACGGACGCACCTTGACCTTGACGCTGGCCGGCTTGGCGGCGAACCACTGCTCAGCACCAGTGAAGGGATTTTTGCCGAAACGCTTCTTGGTGGCCGGAACCTGGATGGCCGACACCTTGAACAGACCGGGCAGGGTGAACTCGCCCGCGCCCTTCTTGTGCACGGCGCTCACAATGGTGTTCTCCAGATGCGCGAGCACCGTCTGCACAGTTTTCTTGTCCAGTTCGGTCTGGGCGATCAGGTGTGCCAGCAGACTGGACTTGTTGAAGGTGTCCTTCACCGGCTTGGCGACCGGTGCGGCCGCGGCAGCCTTTTTGGCCGGGGCGGCCTTCTTTGCCGGTGCAGCCTTCTTTGCAGCGGTCTTCGTTGCAGTCTTTGCTACGGGTTTTGCTTTCGTGGCCATAGTCGTGGATTTGGTTGCGTGGCGGCCTGCAGGCTGGTATCAGCGCACAGCGCACCGGCGAAGCATAGCAAATGCGGCCATGCCCGCAAGAGGGAATTGCCTCGCCAGCTACGCGCCGGCGCCGTCCTGCCACGGCGCGTCGTCCGTAATCGTGGCAGCGATGCGATCGCAGGTGCGGGGACTGGCCAGGCCGAGCATCGCGCTGACGTCGTCGCGTGGGTGGCCAGCCAGCAGTTGGCGGCGGCAGAACGTGTTGCGCAGTATCCGCGGGCTCATGTCGGCGGCGGTGAAATTGATGGCTTCCAGTGCCGCCCGCACGATCACGCCCAGCGTTTTCACCGTCATCGGCTGGCCGTTGGTCTGCAAGGAAAAAATCAGGTCGCCGGCGATGGGCAGCGTGGGGCGGCGCTCCTGCCATACCGCGACAACGGGAACAGCGAACGGCGCCAGGTGGACGGTGCGGGTGTCGCGCGCCCCATGCGCCGGCACGCGCAGATACGGCGGTGCGGCCTCCGGGTGCAGGTCGCCCACCACGGCGGCCCGCCCTTCAGCGACGGTGATGCCGGTCCCGAGAAACAGCGCCACGATGGCCCGGCTACGCAGCAGGGCGAGGTCATCGCCGGGCACGGGCTGCGCCCAGTCCTGCAGGCGCATGTCGGCGGCTTCCGGCAGGAAGATCGGGGTCGGCTCGCCCTCCGGCCAATGGGCCTCACGCACCAGGGGCGCGGCCGGATTGGACTGGCGCAACCCGATGGCGACCAGGTGCCGGCACAGCCGGTCCAGCAGCTTCAGGTAGCGCATCCGCGTGGCAACGCCGTGGCGGGCACCAGCTGGCGTGTGCCACAGCGCGGCGATGTGCTCGGGGCCGAAGCTGGCCAGCGTCGCGCCGCGCTCCAGCAGATGGCGGCGGAAGTGCTCGAACATCGCCCGGTGCTGGACAATCGAGCGGGCAGAGAACGGGCGGCGGTCCGCGCCGGCGGCCTCGCGTTCCTGCCAGTCACCATAGGCGGCGGACGGATTGGTGTGCCAGAGCAAGGTGTCCATGGTTCGCATCCGGTCAGTAATATACTGAATTTGGCGTCCCCCAACACCATGCCGCCTCGACGAGGCGGAAACTGCTGGCAAGAATGGGGGCCATCGTTGGCAGCCTAGAAGCGAGGCCTGCCGTAGCGGTTACGGCGTGCCTGCAAGCGGGCGCGCGTGCACGCATAGCGCGGGTACCGTGCATCCAGCATCCCGGCAATCTCGTTCAGCTGGCACTGATGCGTCGGATAGCACTCAAGCAAATTCGCTTCGGCGCAGTAGCGCAAGATCTCGTGGAGCAGGGCGTAGCGCTTTTCCTCGGGGAAGTGCAGGTTGCCTTCCTTGGCCCATGCCTTGTAGCCGGCATGCGTCAGGGCGAGCAATGCCTGGGACGTGCCGTCGAGGTTCACGCTGAGCGCCTTGGCCTCCTGGTGCAGCGCCTTGTCGTATTCGCTCATGCCGCCTCCGGCAATGGGTGAAGATCCGCGACGCCGACCCAGCGCGGCGTGATCCGGGTGCGGCCGCGGATGGTTTCCTCGACCTCCACGTCGGCAGTCGGGCCGCTGGGGCCGTCAAACAAGGCCAGCACCCGGGCCTTGACGGCAGGAAGGGAAGGGGTGGCGCGATAGAGCAGGCGGGTTACGGCGCCAACTTCGAGCCAGCCATAGCGCCGAAAGAGGGGCTTGCCGTTGGGGTGGTGCCCCATCGGCCCGGCGAGCGCCGGCGCAATGCCATCGAGGAACGCGCCGAGTTGCGACCGTTGCAGGCCGATGCCACCAATCGTTTCATGGACGGTCAGCGGCGAGGCGTTGTACTGGCGCGCGAGCGCGGCGCGCATGACGCGGCGGTACTCCTTGCCGCCAGCCAGCAGCACCTTGCCTACCTGGGCCGGCCACTCTGCCGACGCCGCGAACGCTGGCAGATCGGCCAGCATCTCGTCGGCACGTGCTACGGACATGCGCTGGTCATACGGGTCCAGCATCTGGTGGGGACTGACGAAGCCGTGACGTGCCGACAGGATCAGGACGTTCGGGCTCGCCTCGCGCCGCACGTGAGCCCGGTAGGATTCGTACATGACGCCTCGGTAGAGGTCGATCGCCGGCGCCGGCCGGGCGAGCTTCGTGCCGGAACAGGCGAGCAGCAGCAGTGCGGGGGCGGTCGGCGTAGGGGCATGGGTCGGCGGCGTGGGGAACAGGGCAAGCCGCGATTGGCGGGAGAGCATGGGCATTGTCGAAAATCGGATGCTTTCACTCTACCGGCGCCTTCGTGAAGTCAAGGGGCGACCGGCCCAAGCATCGAAATGCGCGCCAAAACGCGCGTATCATTTTCGTGAATCGATCTGGTAACAGGCAGAAATCCAGCATGAAACCCAAAGCCGGCCACGTCACGGTCACATCCGAGGTCGCTGAGAGCGAGCTCGGAGCCTTCATGGAACACCTTGACGCGTTCAAGCGGCGCGACACCGATGCGCAGCGCGCCGCCGAGATCCGCGCCCAGGACGAGAGTGACGGCCTCGATTCGCTCAAACGCCTGTTCGACATTGCACACAGCCACAGCGGTCAGTGCCGCATCGTCGCCGCGTTCCTGCTCGGCCTGTACAACGGCCAGCGCTTCCCGTTCGACATGACGGAGTTTCGCAGCGTCGATGCCGCGATCTTCGAGGACATGCTGCGCGTGCTGAGACTGGACAGCCGGCCAAAGCACGAGGTCCACGACTACTTCCCCAACGGCGGCCAGGCGTTCGAGCGGCTCGCCAACGACTGGCGGCTACACAAGCAGGAATGGAAAATTGCTGATTCTGGCCGGTCGTTCTGCATCCAGGTCGATGGCTATCTCTGCTTCCTTGCGCCGGCTGCCGATGCTGGCCAGGTCAAGTGGCGATGGTTCGTCCAATCAGGCGGCAGTTGGGCCTGGCGCGGCGGCGAGGAGGTCGTCACCCATGGCGAAGGCTTTGCGGATCGCGCCACGTCCGCCGAGCAGGCGATCCGCGACTGGATCGAAGCGTCGTACCGGGAGCATGAAAGCGGTGACGAATGGTGACAGCATCAGGCGACCGGCTTCATGCGCCCGCGCACGACGTCGGCCGGAATCGGCGTGTTCGCTTCCTCGTCTGAAATCGGGCGCAGCAGCCAACTCTGCACGAATTCCCGCTGCACGATCGGCTCGCGTTCGAATCCGGTCAAAGTGATGTATGCACCATTCATGTGAACCAACCGTGCGTCGTAGAGCACGCCGAGCACATCCACGTCCTGATGCTGGCTGTACCGCATGAAGGCCTGCGGCATCGTCCGATGGGTCACCGGGTCCAGCCGGTCCTGGACAACCAGATTGCCGCGCCAAAGGCGCTGCCCGCCCCACCAACCTCTGTGCAGCACGCGCCCCTCCAAACGAAGTTTCATCACCTCGAACAGCATACCTGTATAAATATACAGTATCAAGGCGACGACGGGCAGATGTCAGTTCAGCGATGGCAGAGTACCGGCAGTCTCCAGTCGCTTTTGGACGCGCGTCCAGTTGCGCAGCGCATCATCGGACAATGGCCCATCACATAGCTCCAGCCATGACGGCCGCGTGTCCATCCAGGCCTTGGCGAAGCTCTCGAATTTTGCACGCTCGCGTCGGACAAGGACCTTGCGGATGGCGTTACCGCCCTGCTGCTCGCAGAAGTGCGTATTTCGGACGAACGTGACCGGCCGTTTCGGGATCGTGACCGGCGATTTCGGCAACGTGACCGGGCATTTCGGGAACGTGACCGACCGGACCGGAAGGCAGGGTTGGCGTTGCGCATGACATCAACCGCACGGGCTATGCTCGCCGACTTTTGCCGGAGAGAGCATGCCCGCGCACCGGATGAACATGCGCATGATCAAGGACGTTTTAAGACTTAAATTCGACGGCGGCTTCTCGCACGATCGGATCGCCGCGTCGCTGGGCATTTCCAAGGGCGTGGTCACGAAGTACGTCGGACTGGCCGGGGCCGCGGGGCTCGACTGGGCGAGTGCCAGCGACATGGACGAGGGAGAGCTTGAGCGGCGCTTACTCGGCAAGCCCACGGGGCCAGCAGCCTACGCCCAGCCCGACTACGGGCGGATCCATCAGGAACTGCGCCGCAAGGGCATGACGCTCACCCTGCTGTGGGAGGAGTACCAGGCCGAGTTCGCGGACCGGCAGACCTACCACTATACGCAGTTCTGCGAGCACTACAAGGCTTTCACCAAACGCCTGAAGCGCTCGATGCGTCAGATCCACCGCGCCGGCGAGAAGCTGTTCGTTGACTTCGCCGGCCCCACGCTGCCGCTGACGACCGGACGCCGCGCACACATCTTCGTGGCCGCCATGGGCGCGTCGAGCTACACATTCGCGTGCGCGACGCCGGCCGAAACGATGGAGGACTGGCTGGGCGGGATTGCACGCGCGCTGACCTTCTATGGCGGCGTGCCGCAGCTGGTCGTGCCGGACAACCCGCGCGCAATGATTGCCGATCCCGACCGTTATGAGCCGCGCGCGAGTGATACCGTGTAGGACTTCGCGCGTCATTACGGCACGTCCTTCCTGCCCGCTCGCGTATATCGCCCACAGGACAAACCAAAAGTAGAAGTTGCAGTCCAGGTGGTTGAGCGCTGGATCATGGCGCGCCTGCGTCATCATCAGTTTGCGTCAGTTCAATTGGTCAATGACGCGATCCAGCCGCTGCTGAAGAACCTGAACGAGCGCCCGTTCCAGAAGTTGCCCGGATGCCGCGCCAGCGCGTTCGCCGAACTGGATGCGCCGGCCCTGCAACCGCTGCCGGCACAGCCCTATGAGCTGGCGCACTTCAAGTCGGTGACGGTTCATATCGACTATCACGACGAGATCAACAAGCACCGTTACAGCGTGCCGCACGCCCTGGTCGGCCTCAAGCTCGATGCCCGCATCACAGCGGGGGCTGTCGAACTGTTGCATCGCGGCCGCCGCGTTGCCAGCCACGCCCGCAATGACCGCGTGGGTGGCTACACCACCGTCGTCGAGCACATGCCGGCGGCGCACCGCGCCCATCTCGAATGGACGCCGCAGCGGCTGATTCACTGGGGGCAGCAGATCGGCGCGGCAACCGGCGCGCTCGTCACGCGACTGCTGCAGGAGCAACGCCATCCGGAACACGGCTATCGGGCGTGCCTCGGATTGCTCTCGCTGTCTCGGCGCTTTGGCCGCGACCGCCTTGAAGCTGCGTGTGCGCTGGCGCTGGAACTGGGCGTGCACCGTTACCGCCACGTGCGCGACATCCTGATCAACAACCGCGACCGCGCTGCGGCGGCAACGCCTGCCGACTGGATCAGCCCGAGCCACGCGCATGTACGCGGTCCCAGCTACTACCAATAAAAGAGAACCCACCATGATGATGCACCAGACCCTGACGCAGCTGCGCACCCTGAAGCTGGACGGCTTCGCTGATGGCCTCGAAGAACAGTTGACGCAGCCCGGCGCGGCCAGCCTGAGCTTCGAGGAGCGACTGTCCCTGTTGGTCGACCGGGAAGCCAGCTGGCGTGATGACCGGCGCCGCACCCGACTGCTCAAGCAGGCGCGTCTCAAGTATCCGCAGGCCGCCATCGAGGACCTCGATACCCGTTCCGGTCGAGGCGTGGACCCGCGCTCGCTCACGAGCCTGGCACTTGGCGACTGGGTCGAAGCCGGCTACAGCCTGCTCATCAGCGGCCCAACCGGCGCGGGCAAATCATGGCTCGCCTGCGCCCTGGCGCAATATGCCTGCCGGCGCGGACATTCCGCCTTGTATCTGCGCGTGCCACGACTTGGCGAGGAACTGCGCGTACTCCACGGCAACGGCGGCTTCACCAAATGGCTGCTGCAGGTCGCCCGCGTTGACGTCCTGCTACTGGATGATTGGGGAATGGCTCCCCTCGATGCAATGGTTCGCAACGATCTGCTCGAGATGATCGATGACCGAGCGGCGGGCAAGGCGACCATCATCACCAGCCAGTTACCGATTGAGCATTGGCACAGCTGGATCGGCGACGAAACCATCGCCGATGCGATGCTCGACCGTCTCATGCAGCGCCATCACCGGATCACGCTCACTGGCGAATCGCTCAGAAAAGCATCACCAAAACCCAACATCCTGGAGCCCGAACTCGACCAGAACTGATACGAAACCCTACAATCGACACCGCGCAACGCCTATCTCGCCAAATCGGTCACGTTCCCGAAATCGGCGGTCACGTTCGCCGAAATACGCACAGAAGCGCCTGAGCGCAACTTCGCGGCCCTGCCGATACTCTTCCCAGAATGCATCCGTGCGCTCGGAGATCACGAAGTCGAAATGCGCCCGCACCATCATGATTTTGGACACATCGACGGCACTCTCGCTCTCGTTGGTGGGTAGCAGCCAGCGAGCAAACTGCTTCATGGCAATGGCGTGCGCATGGCTCACACCGCCACCCACCTGCTCGAACAGAAGGTCGATATCCGCGTCATTCGTAAGCGCATCGCCAGCACCGTGGTTGACGACGAGACAGGAATGGTCTGCTTTAGGCTTGCAACGCCAGTTGAGCGGCGACGTTCCACGGCAGGAGTTCGTCGATCCGGTTGACCGGATGATCGGCGATGTGGGCCAAGACGTAACGCAGATAGGCCTCGGGATCGATGCCGTTGAGTTTGCAGGACCCGATGAGCGAGTACATGGCGGCCGCACGCTCGCCGCCACTGTCGGCGCCGGCGAATAAAAAATTCTTCCGACCCAACGCGACACCGCGCAGCGCATTCTCCGCGATGTTGTTGTCTATCTCTGCCAGGCCATCATCACAGTAGTAGATTAGTGCTTGCCACTGGTTCAGCATGTAATTGATGGCCTTGGTCGTTTCCGACTGCGTCGAGAGCGCCAATAGCCGCTCTCGCAACCACACTTCGAAGCTGTCCAGTAGGGGCCGGGATCTTTGCTGCCGCATCTGTTGACGCACCGCAGGTGGCTTACCCCGGATTTCCGCTTCGATGGCGTAGAGCTCGCCGATCCGGCGCAACGCCTCCGTGGTGGTCGGCGTTGCCTTGCGGACATGCAGATCGTGCACCTTACGGCGCGCGTGGGCCATACAAGCTGCTTCGCGCACACTGCCATCGGTAAAAACAGCGTTGAAGCCCGCATACGCGTCTGCCTGCAGGATGCCGCGGAAGCCGGCCAGATGCGCTTGGGGATGTTGTCCCTGGCGATTTGGTGTGTAGGCGAACCAGACCGCAGGCGCAGCATCCGAACCCGATGCACGATCGTCCCGCACGTAGGCCCATAGTCTTCCCGTCTTGGTCTGCCCCTTACCTGGCGCAAGTACCGGCAGCGGCGTGTCGTCCGCGTGCACCTTGCCGGGCATCATCACGTATCGGTGCAAAGCCTCGACCAGGGGGCGTACCAGCGCACCACAAGCGCCGACACCGCGAGCCATGGTCGTGCGGTCCAGCTCCACGCCCTGCCGGGCATAGATCGCGGCTTGGCGGTACAGCGGTTGATGATCAGCGTATTTGGCAACCAGTATGTGAGCGTGCAGCCCCGCCGTGGCAATGCCGCGCTCAATCGGCCGGCTTGGCGCCTCAGCCTGGACGATGCAATCACAACAGGCGCAGGCCTTCTTGCGCCGCACCTGCCGAATCACCCTGAATGAACTGCTGATGATATCGAGTTGCTCCGAGATGTCCTCACCCAGCGGCTTGAGTTTACCGCCGCACTCTGGACAGGCTTCGGTCTCTGGCTCGAGAATGCGCTCCTCCCGCTCCAAGTGCTCCGGCAACGGCTTGCGTACCGCTTTCTTCCGGACAGGAGGGGTTGCCTGCGGATCGGTTTCGGTTTCGGCCGCACCCTCCTCGGCGAGCAGATCTTCCAGTCGGGTCTCGAGCCGTTCAATCTGTCGATCAAGCTTCTCGGACTTCTGGCCAAACTGCATCCGCCTCAGCTTTGAGATCTGCAGATTTAGCTGCTCGATCTCCATGGAGCGGACCGCCAAGGCCCGTTCCATGAGTGCGATCGACTCCCGCTGTGCCAACACCAAGGCCTTCAGGGCCTCAATATCGTCGGGAAGGTCGCTGGGGTCGATTGGCATGCGCGGCAGTTTACGCATATGCCGCAAGGTTTACAACACCGACAGTGGCGGCCAGGTGCGCTCGGGCTGCTTCCAGTTAATCCCCTCCAGCAGCATCGACAACTGCGCTTGCGTCAGGTGGATCTTGCCGCTGTCGGCCTGCGGCCAGACGAAACGTCCACGCTCCAGGCGCTTCGAGAGCAAGCAAAGCCCATCGCCCGTTGACCACAACACCTTGATGACGTTGCCGCGCCTGCCGCGGAAGACGAAGACATGGCCGGAGAACGGGCTCTCCTGCAGAGTCGCCTCCACCTTCGCGGCGAGCCCGTTGAATCCACAGCGCATATCGGTCACGCCTGCAGCGATCCAGATGCGTGTTCCCGCCGGCAACCCGATCATGGCGTCAATCGGTCCAGTACCGTACGCAACGTGGTCGCGTCTACTGCCCCTTCAATGCGAATCACCGCTCGGCCCAAACGGATCTCAATGGTGCCGTGCGGCGGCGTCGGCTCGCAAAACGCAGCGGCCGGACTCATTGGCATCGGACCGGGTGGCGAGCTTGGGTGTTCAACGGTCACCGGCAACAACACCGCAGCTTCCTGGCGCTGCTCCGTTCGATAGCGTCGGCGCCAGGTGAACAGCATGTTCGCGTTGATGCCGTGCTCGCGCGCCAACTTCGATACCGAGACCCCCGGCTCACACGCAGCGGCTGCCAACCGCCGCTTGAATTCCTCGCTGTGGTTCGGCCGGCCTTTGCGACTGCCGGCAATTGGTACTTCCCGTGACTGTGACAAAGTAGTTCCCATCACTATTTGATGGGAACTACTTTGGCGCCACTCTACTGAACGGTACAGACGGTGCTGGCGACTCGCTTACCGTCATTCAGGTACTGCTCGGGCATAAAAAGCTGGAGACGACGGCGCTTTATGCTCAGGTCGCCGCTGATCTGCTGCGCGAGGTCGTCAGCCCGCTGGAGAACCTCCGCTCCACCTAGGCAGCGCCATCGAGCCTGTCGTGCTCGAGGTCGCCGATATCTTCCGCCTCCATGGGCGGGCCTGGCGACAAACTGCACACCTGAGCCTGGGCCAGTTGCAGGTCATGTCGGCCATCGAACAGTGCCGCACCGGGGCACTGGGAGGGCATGTGCTGCGCTGTTCCGGCTGCGCCAAGCTTGAGGTGTCCTATAACTCCTGCCGCAATCGGCATTGCCCCAAGTGTCAAGCCAGCGCTGCGCATCGCTGGCTCGAAGCGCGCAGCGAGGATCTGCTCCCCGTGGAGTACTACCACGTCGTGTTCACGCTGCCTGCGCCCATCAGCGCCATCGCGTGGTACAACAAGTCGGTGATCTATGGTCTGTTGTTCGATGTCGCCGCTGACACCCTGCGGACCATCGCCGCCGACCCGAAGCACCTCGGCGCGCAGATTGGCGCCACCCTGGTGCTGCACACCTGGGGCTCGGCACTCACGCATCATCCGCACGTGCATGGCATCGTTCCCGGCGGCGGCCTGTCACTCGATGGCAAACGGTGGGTAGCGTGTCGCCCCGGCTTCTTCCTGCCGGTCCGCGTGCTCTCCCGCCTGTTCCGGCGGCGCTTCCTCGAGGCCCTGCAGGCCGCGCACGAGCAGGGTCGGTTGCAGTTCTTCGGTGACTACGGCGCGCTCACCAATCCGGCCGCCTTCGCGCAGTGGATCGCGCCGCTACGCACCTCGGAATGGGTGGTCTATGCCAAGCGACCATTCGCCGGGCCAGAGGCGGTGCTGGCTTATCTGTCACGCTACACCCACCGTGTGGCCATCTCCAATCAGCGCCTGCTCGCCCTGGATGAGCGTGGCGTGACCTTCCGCTGGAAGGACTACCGGGCCAAGGGGCGCACCCGCTACAAGACCATGACGCTGGATGTCGGTGAGTTCATGCGGCGCTTCCTGTTGCACGTGCTGCCTGGCGGCTTCCACCGCATTCGGCACTACGGCCTGCTTGCCAATCCGGTGCGCCGCGCGAACCTGGCCAGAGCGCGCGAACTGTTGAATGTCGTACCTATGGTGGCCGTTCCACCTGACGACACCGATCTCGCTGCACCCACGCCCTTCCTCTGCCGACACTGTGGTGCACCGATGCTCATCATTGAGGTCATCCCGCGCAGTGCCTGCATCCGCGGACCGCCACAACAGCGAGTCCTTGCATGACACCACACATCTCTCGTATCCAAGTCAACCGTCGGCTCTTCGGAGACCGGAGCCGCAAGCGGACAGTCGTGCTCGCTGCCCCCGGCCGCCTCGTTGAACGCTTGCAGCGTCCTAATGGCTCTGAGCTGCCGCAACCTCGCGCCGTGCCTACGCCTGCTTCACGCCACGCTTGCTCCCGCATCTCCTGGCTCTGCTGATCGAGCAAACGCATCATTCGCCATAGGTCAGCACGCCTCATCGCACCAGTCCGCGGCTTCCTCCCTCGAGGATTGTTCGACGCCTGCCCACACGCGCCACCGCCTCTCACGGTCCGGCAGACGAGGGCAGACATCCAACAATCCTTAACAGTCAGCGCCCCTCAGCCTCCCGTGGGCTGTGAATCTGCTTTTGGTTGGCGCCCCCCATCAGCGGGCCAAGTTCAGCCATAGCGTGACATCCCAGGCCGATCCATGGTATTGAGCAGCAGCCTTGGATGATACCCGCGGAGCCACACGGCCCGGTCTATGCAAACAACGTCCGCATGCGTGCACGCAGCGTGCCCAGGACAAAGTCGGCCCGTTCAACCACGGTGGCCTTCGGTACGATGCAGACATCGTAGCCAAGCGCCGGATAAGCTTCAAGAAGCCGCAAGTACTCCGCCGTGGCGTCGGCCAGATCATGCCGTCGCTCCGAGTCCTGGACGTAGATCTCCGGCCAGGGCGGTACCAGAAAGGCGAGCTGGTGATAGTGCTGTGCCTCGCCTGCAAGCGCCTTCAACAGCGGTTCACCTGTGACATGCTGAAGCGCCGCCATCGCATCGACTAACCCCCGGTCCAGGAAAATCCATTCATTGGATTGGCTTGCGGCCTTCAAGTCGCTCCTCGCCAGTGCAATCACACGATGCAGGAACGCCGTCATATCGATCCAAGGCAGTGCTCCTCCCCTGCTGCGCATCTGTTCCGCCACGATGCGACGACCGGGCTCTTCCACCACCGGGTAGCCACGTCGTCCAAGCTCCGTCAGCAGCGTGGATTTGCCACCGCCCGAACACCCGGAAATGACAATAAGTCGATTCATCTTTCATCCTCTGTGAAAGGCTTGTCCCGAAAACCCAGCGGCAGCGGCCACGCTCTCGCGTAAATTCGAAACCACAGCCTCTTCACGTTCGAGTGCTGACAGGTGTTCACGGGCTATGCCAGCCGCTCAGCCAGGAACGCCCGCATGGCGGCCCAGGAACGGCGGTCCGCGGCAGCGTCATAAACGATGCCACGCTCTGGAAAGTTCGCGCCTTCGAACGTGAACGCATGGCGGGCATGGCCATAGGCATGCAGTTGCCAGTCGGCGCCAGCCTCGGTCAGTTCCCTGGCGATGCCCAGGACATCATTCGGGGGTGCGACCGGGTCTTCCCAGCCATGCAGCAGCAAGATGCTGGCGGTGACCGGCGCCTGCTCGCCGATGCGCGGCGCCTGCAGGACCCCGTGCACGCTGACGGCAGCCAGCAGATTTGGCGGCACTGCACGCGCCAGGTCCAGCGCGCACAGGCCGCCGAAGCAGTACCCGACGACTGCCATGCGGCCCGCGTCTACGCCGGACAAGGCCTTGGCAGCGTCAAGCCCTGCCAGTAGCCGTTGGCGCAGCAAGGCGCGATCGCGCAGCAGCGGGTTCATGAGGCATGCGTTGTCTCCGAGTTGGTCGCCGCGGACGCCTTTGCCATACACATCCATCGCAAAACAGACGTATCCCAGTGACGCCAGCCGGTCGGCACACCGCCGCATTGCCTCGTTTAGGCCGCTCCATTCGTGTGCGAGTACAACACAGGGCGCAAGCGTTGTCACGCTTGCAGGCCTGGTCACATAGCCTTCAAACACGGTTTCGCCATCCGTGTACTCGATGTGAACGGCGGTCCAAATCCGCCATTAAACGGTGGCGTCGGTCAGAAAGGCAAAACGATTCGCGTTCTGTCGAGCTGATTAGTGCTTGTTGCCGACGGCATTGAGGGGCGGTACCGGGAGCGTCGGAAGGAGCCCGGAGGGCGAGTGCAGACGCTCCCGGTATGGCTCGCTTCGTGAAGGGATGACGCAGAAGTCGGGATGCGGTAGAAGAACAGCTTACCGCCGAAGAAACAGGCCCGACACCGGCCCAAACTGCCAGGTTCACTCCGATGTCGAGCCCCACGCGCGCACGGGGGCACGGGGGCACGGGTGCCACGCCAGTATGGCATGGCCAACCATCCCCGTCGATGCCGTTTCGGCATTGACGGGGATTGCCGATGCTGGCCACGGGCCGCCTCTTTGTGTGCGCTCGCTGCCGGGCGCAGGTCATCGTTTGCCGCCGTTGCGACCGGGGCCAAATCTATTGCGACGGCGACTGCTCGCAGATGTCACGCCACGCCAGCCAGCGCGAGGCTGGCCGGCGCTACCAGCGCAGCCGTCAAGGCCGCTTTGCGCACGCCGAACGGATGCGCCGCTATCGCATCCGCCAGAAAAAAGTGACGCATCACGGTTCCGTGGTGCCAGCCGCCAATGCTCTACTGCCGCTGACTTCGACGACGCCGGCTACAGCAGCGACATCCGCTACCGCCGCACCGGTTCCTGAACATTGCCACTTCTGCCACTGCGTCTGTTCGGGCTTCGTACGCCTCGGGCCATTGCGCCGTCGGGTCTTCCTTGAAATCCCTACGACAGGATGCGACCCATGACCATTGGAGCCGAACTCGAAGCGCAGATCCTGCGCTACTACCATGTCGAGAAATGGCGCGCCGGCACCATCGCGCGTCAGTTGCATGTGCACCGCGGCACCGTTCAGCGGGTGCTGGCCCAGGCCGGCCTGCCCAGGATTGGCGCCGTGCTGCGGCCCTCGCAGATCGATACCTACCTGCCATTTATCCATGAGACGCTGAAGAAGTTCCCATCGCTCACGGCCAGCCGTCTGTATGCGATGGTCACCGAGCGCGGCTATCGGGGCAATGCTCACCACTTCCGGCACCTGATCTCACTGCATCGGCCGCGGCCAGTGCCAGAAGCCTATCTGCGCCTGCGCACGCTGCCCGGCGAACAAGGACAGGTCGACTGGGGTCACTTCGGCCATCAGCGGCCGTGCTCGCCGGCCGCTGATGGCCTTCGTGATGGTGCTGTCGTGGTCGCGGCAGATCTATCTGCGCTTCTTCCTCGATGCCCGCATGGACAGCTTCCTGGCTGGCCATGCGGGCGCCTTCGAAGCCTGGTCCGGCTTGCCCAAGGTCCTGCTCTACGACAACCTGAAGAGCGCCGTCCTGGAACGCCAGGGCGATGCAATCCGATTCCATCCGACGCTGCTCGCGTTCGCTGCGCATCATCGCTACGAGCCCCGGCCGGTCGCCATCGCCCGGGGCAACGAGAAGGGGCGCGTCGAGCGTGCCATCCGCTACGTGCGCGATAACTTCTTCGCCGCACGCACCGTGACCGATCTCGACGAGCTCAATGCCCAGGCCGCCCACTGGTGCGCGGGACTTGCGGCCGATCGCCCCTGCCGGGAAGAACCGACGATCAGCGTACGCGAGGCCTTCGCCCGCGAGCAACCCAGCCTGCTCGCCTTGCCGGAGAATCCCTATCCGTGCGAACTGCAACTGGCTGTCAAGGTCAGCAAGACACCGTACGTGCGCTTCGATCTGAATGACTACACGATCCCGCATACCCACGTGCGACGCACGCTCACGGTGCGGGCCAGTCCCCGGCAGGTACGCATTCTCGATGGCACGGAGCTGCTCGCCACCCATGAGCGCAGTTACGATCGCGGCGCGCAGATCGAAATTGCCGCGCACATCAATGCCCTGGTCGAGCGAAAACGCGAAGCCCGCCACCATCGCGGACTTGACCATCTGGCACGGGCGGTGCCGGCCAGCCAGGCGCTGATGCTGCGCGCGGCGGAACGGGGCGGCAATCTGGGCAATATCACCACCCATCTGCTGCGGCTGCTCGACCGTTATGGCGCCGCGGAACTGCAAGCGGCGATCGAGGAAACCCTCGCCAGCGATGCCGCGCCTCACCAGAACCCGGTGCGCCTGGCGCTGGAACGTCGGCGCGAGGCGCGCCAGGCGCCCCCTCCGGTGGACATCCAACTGCCCGACCACGTCCGGCACAAGGACAAGCCGGTAACACCCCACCGGCTCGACATCTACGATCAGATCATGGGAGATGCCAATGACCACGCCTGAGAACCTGCAAAGCCGTGCAAACGCCTTGCGCCTGCATGGGCTGCTGGCGCACTGGCCGGAGGTCGCCGACGCCGGCTGGGTGGCGCCGCTGCTGCAATGGGAAGAAGAGGAGCGCTCGCGCCGCTCACTGGAGCGACGCATCCGGGATGCTCGCCTGGGCAACTTCAAGCCTTTGTGCGACTTCGACTGGACCTGGCCGACGCGCTGCGACCGGGCAGCCGTCGAGGAATTGATATCGCTGGAGTTCGTCAAGGACTCGGCCAACGTCGTGCTGATCGGCCCGAACGGCGTCGGCAAATCCACGCTGGCGCTGAATCTGGCCTATCAGGCGCTCGTGCACGGGTACACGGCGCTGTTCACCACCGCCGGCCAGATGCTCGGCGAGCTGGCTGCCCTCGACAGCGATTCGGCCTTGCGTCGGCGCCTGCACCGCTACGCCTCGCCGGATGTGCTGGTCATCGACGAGGTCGGCTACCTGTCGTACTCGAACCGGCATGCCGATCTGCTGTTCGAACTCGTCAGTCGCCGGTATGGTGCCACCAGTACGGTGGTCACGACGAACCGGCCCTTCGCCGAGTGGTCGGAGGTGTTCCCGAACGCTGCCTGCGTCGTCTCGCTGGTCGACCGGCTAGTGCATCGTGCCGAAGTCATCGCGATCGAGGGCGAGTCGTACCGCGTCAAGGAAGCGCGTGAGCGGGCCGATCAGCGAGCAAAGAAACGCAGCGCGGCCAGGGCGGAGAGAAAGCCATCATGACGCGCCATCTGCACCTGCCTTCGGGCATCACCCATGGGCTCGACTTC
This sequence comes from Cupriavidus sp. GW823-FHT07B10, assembly GCF_058794355.1. Taxonomy (NCBI): domain Bacteria; kingdom Pseudomonadati; phylum Pseudomonadota; class Betaproteobacteria; order Burkholderiales; family Burkholderiaceae; genus Cupriavidus; species Cupriavidus sp. GW823-FHT07B10. The sequence continues at coordinate 19,977 of NZ_JBXAGS010000019.1, read as the reverse complement.
CTGATACCAGACAACTGGTCCCCGGAACAGGCGCTCGCCGTCGTCGAACTCATCGACGATCTGCGCGAGCGGATCTGCGCGCACTACCAGCTCGCGCTGGACGACCTGCTGCGTGAGCAGCGTTCGCCCCCGGAGGACCACCATCCCCCCGACGAAATCGACGATCCCTTCTGATCAGGATTAGCCAACCTGAACAGCAAGGGGCAGGAAGCGGCCCCTTGCTGTTGACGCCTTTACCAACCCGGCGCCGCCATTTACCGTCGCTTTTAGACCGCCGTCAACACTCGACGAACTTTCGTTCCAGGGGAAAGACTCCGGCATCCATGCGCATCTCCTTTTCGTTCGGCAAGGATGCATGAGCGGCGACACGGCGTATTGAACGTTTGGGACGCTGGCCGGACGCCTCGTCAGAGGTAGAAAGCCGGCCCATCTGCCGGCAACCGGCAGAAATGCGCGGCCAGTGCGGATGGTCCGCTACGCGCGTAGCTGCCAGGCGTGCAGGCAAGGCGCCGGCGCCAGCTTCGGATCTGGTGGGCCTGGTCGCTGTAGCCGGAAACCGCATCGCCCTCGCCGCTTTGCACGGCCCGAATGCTGGATTGCAGGCGTTCCAGGTCCATCAGCCGCTTGGGGCTGAGGCCCAGGTGCCACTCGAACCAGCGGTTCAGTTGACGGCGGCTGATGCTGGCCAGGCTTGCGACTTCCTGCACCTGCCTGCCCTGGCTCAAGCTTGCGTGTGCCGCAGCGAAGGCCGGCAGTTCCGCCACCGGTCGGATGTCACGCATGCGCCGAAGCAGCCAGGCGTCCAGTTGCGTCGCAATCCGGCGCGGCGTCCAGGCCGCGCTGAGGTCGACGCTGAGGGCGCGGGTCGCCCTGTCACCCATGTAGGCCGCCAGGTCCAGCAACTGATCCCTGCAGTGGGAGCCGATGCCGGGAAACAGCCGTGCGAGCCCGGTGCAGCTCAGCATCGCCATGACGAAATACGTATCCGACCACGAACGCCAGCGTCGGCTGGCCGTTTGCAAGCCCAGCAGGGAAACCCCGGGCACGGTGATGCCGCCCTCCATCTCATTGGGGCGGCCGAAGTTGACCGAAAGGACGGCGCCCGGGTATGGACAGGTGACGATCGGCTTTCCTTCGTAGACGCCCTCGAGGTCCTGCACGAACCAGTATCCGTTGACATACGGAGCCAGGGCGGCTGTCGGGGCAATTACGTGGAACATACGCAGGACTCACTGAGGCTGGGGTCTGATCATTCAACGCCGATTCTTACATGAACTTCGCCACGCGCTGGTACCTTGTGGCTGCCACAGTCCCTGATATTCCCCTCCCCCTGCGGCAGAGCGATCCAACGCGCCATGGCCTAACCGATGCAGGACAACGGCAGAAGCCGGCCAGGAGCGGTCATAGCGCTCTTTCCGCGGGATATCCGATCCAGGCTGGAGTGCGGCCGGTGAGGTCCGATGGGCGAACAACCGCATTCGCAAGAAGCTGACCTCCGCTCGCCGATCCGCCGAGTCGCCGGTGTATCGCAAGATTTGGTGTGGCCTTCTATCGCTCCTGGTCTCAAACGTACTTGCGGCGACGGTTCTCGAAGGCCGGCTTCGTCCCCTCCAGGATGGTCACAACGGACTGGTTCAAGTTCAGCTCCTCGATCGCGCCCGCCTCGTAGGAAATCGGTTGCCGCAGTCGCCGCACTTGATGCGCGGTTTCTCGCAGACGCCGGCGCGCCATTCGTTGGCGCAAGCCGGCGCGTAGCCGGACTTGCCTGTGGATTTGCTCTCCCAACGGATCGGATAGACATCTGTGCGCCCGCGAAACAACCGGCGGAACAGCGCCACCTTGTCGTCCGTGGACAAGTGCGGTTGTTCAGCCCCCAGAACGCCAGGCGCGGCCTCCTTCGGTGGCAAGCGCCATACGATGCCATGCGCTTCCAGTAGCGCGACCAGGCGGGCGTTCTCGGCTTGCAGCGCGGCGAACGCATTACGATCAGTCATCGACTCCATACTCGGCCAGCAATGCATCCATGTCATCGCCCACCCCGTAGCCGAAACTGTCGCTGGTGCGGCGCACTTGCGCAAGGCGTGCCCAGAGTGCCGGCCGCTGTGGATCGGGCAGGGTAGCGATCATTTGCAGCGACTGCTCGAACATCCGCATCAAGGCGGCAAAATAGCCATCGTCCTGGTGGCCAATATCAGCACTGAAGCCGGACGCGCGTTCGCAATAGAACACCATCAGTTCGGCTAACCCTTGCGGCTGGCCAATGGCCTTCTTGTACTCCGAGATCGCCTTCTTCGCCTTGGCTACCGAGGTGTCCTGGTTTTCGAATGCATCCGGCCACAGCCAGCGGTCGATGGTCACCTTGTATGGCTTGAGCACATCCTGGCCCAGCGTAAAGCGGGCGTGCAAGAAGGCCTGGTTGTCCTTACTCGCCACGTACAGGGCCTGTACCAGCCCGACTAAGCCAGCACGGTCGAAGTCGACCAGCTTGGCTTTGACATCGCTCCAGGAAGGCGAGGCTTTGCGGGCGGCCTTTGGCCTTACGTCTGACATTGACTTTCCCTCCAACATGCAAGAACCGCTCCCGCGTCGCTGGTAGCAGCGCGTTCCTGCCCGCCCTGCTCAAACTCCACGATGCGGCGGTCGATTTCCCAATAGGTGGCAGTCATCAGCACGTTGATGCTTCGCGCAGCGGCACGACGGGCGTCTTGCAGCAGGGCGACGAGTCGCCGTGCATGCTGCCATAGTCGGCACGGGGCCGGAATAAGATCGCTCATGCCTGTACCTCTTCACCAGCTCATCGTCACCGTCAAAGCGGCGCAGGTAGATGTTCGTTGTTCGCTGACGAGGCAGTGATGCCGTCCTCCCGTCGTCGACCGTTCCGACGTGCCGCATTCTCGGCAGGTGTCAGCCGCGGCTATTACGCTTTCGCGCGTGGACCCCCTTGTCATCGTCCTCTCATAGTCGATTGGCGAATCGCGATCGATTGTATCAATTTGGACGACTGGCTGGCATTCACCGCCCCAGGAAGACGGTCTGGTTGGGTTGATGAGCGAGGGGGCGACCCAAAAATTTCCACAAATCAGGGGCTTTCCTTATTGGAGCTGCTCGACCCGATCCGTTCGCACCGCTTCCTTCAACACCCACTGTCGGGCGGTCAGAAGCTAGGGCCGGCCCGAGCTTCTGACCGCGAAGACGTAAGCATCCTGACGTACGCCGGCAAGTCCAGGCACTGGTAGCCGGCGGCCGTCAGCGTCCGAGCCTCTTCGTCAGAAAAGACTGGCGAGAACAGCGCCTTGGTCAACGTCCACCCTCTCACCCGGCGCCCTTCCTTTGTCGACATGAATCGCTCGATGTGTCGCTCAAATTCAGAAAGCGAGGACCGGATGTGCTTGCTTGCACTGCGCTTACACGAGCCGAAGCGGATACGCCGCGCGTCCTCGTCGAGTGCGACGATGTCGATCTCGATCGCGTTCTGTTCATCTCGCGGCCGATTCCAGTAGCCCAGTTCGATGGAGGTCAGCGAGAAATCGCCCACGCCCTTTCGCGAACACTCTACGTGCAACTGACGAATCAGTTTCTCGAACGCGTATCCCTCGTGCCCGTGCAGCCGAGGGAGCGTCAGATCGATCGCCTTCGATAGCGGGCGCATGCGGGAAGCGTCCCGCGCTGGCTTCACGACCGACAGCCACGCCTGCAGAAAGTTGTCGGTGATGTAATAGCGGGAATTGCGGCTCTTGCTCTCCGAGAACACCGGGTGGCGCTTGTCGACCATATGGTAATTCTCGACCAAGCGTTTGACTGTGACCTTCAACGACGCTTCGTCTTCATCCCGCAGCAGTGTGCCGACCAGTTGCCCGTGGCTCGAGCCCGGATGTTCCGATAGGAAGTTTAGGACTGAGAGCAGTCTGCCCTTCACTTCACGAAGGAAGGATGTGTCTGCCTCTTCGGCCAGTGGGCTGCCTTCGCGAAGGAACATCCGCTCGAGCAAGGCTTCCTGAAACCGGGCGTCCACCTGAAACAGGCCTTGGTCATACGCATCACGGTAGAACTTGGGAACGCCCTCGAAGAAGCCCCAGAGCGTGAGCCAATGGTGCGGTTCGCGGATATCGTGTGCGCGGTACACCTCGATCAAGTCCTCGAAATCCCAGTGCTGCAGATCGATAGTCGCTGTGAGCCGCCCAAAGAGCGGCGCACCCTTGTCGTCGAGGAGCGCGCTCATTTCCGACTGTAGGGAGCCAAGGACAAACAGCCCGCCCCCTTGCGTGTCGCGCAGCCGGTCCACTTGCTCCTGCAGGAATGAGTTGAAGGCGTAGAGCCTCGTCTCCGTGAAATACTGGAATTCGTCCAACACGACGATCAGGCCGCGGCGGCATAGATGCCCGATCACGCCGGCCATCGACGCGAAGTCAGTGACTTGCGGGGCCAGTGCATTTGCGATCTCGGATTCGCAGTCTTCCAGCGCCCGGCGGAACCCAGCCGCCACATCGCGCTCGTCTGAATCTGGTATCTGCATGTAGACCATCCGGGCGAGTAGCGACGGTTCGTTCTTGGATAGCTCACGCAGCAGGGTCGTCTTGCCAATGCGTCGTCGGCCTTGGATGCGGCAGAAGAACCAGTTTGGGCCATGGACAATCCGGTCCAGAGTCTCAAGCGTCCCCATCCGTCCGTAGAATTCCCAGGAGGTCATATTCTCTGGTTTAGTTACACTGATGTATCTTAAATTATTGTTGGCCGCAAAGCTAGGTAGCAGAAGGCTTGCTGCCAAAAAAGCCAGCTCTCTTCGTCAACCCGCTTAGCCACGATGACGGCGTAAATTTTGATTTAACATATAAGTTACATTAATGTATCTTATGTTATTAAGTGTCTAAAGGGACTCTTTTTGCGCTCGCTGCAGGTGTTACGGCGTTTTCCAGGGTGTAGGGCAGGGCAGCGCCATTCTCCCGCGGCTCGATCCTGCCATCCGGGGTAGTGATAGACATCGATGTAGCGGCAGGCCAGCTTGCGGTGCTCCGGCGTGTCCATCAGCAGGTGGAGCATCTTGTCGTACTGGATCGTCAGGCTCTTGGATACGCAACGTGGCTCGCGCGACGCGAAGATCAGATCCAGGTTTTCATCCGGTCGCAGCTGCCGATGGGCGTTGTGGTTATTGCGCGGCACTTTGGCAAAGCGCGCGTTGTGGTCGGCGATGAACTCCGCCATGAAGGCATTGGCCGCTTCCATCGTACTGATGCCACGCAGGCGTAGCTCCTTGACCAGCCGGTCCTGCAGGGTCAAGTGAGTTCGTTCAACGCGGCCCTTTGCCTGGCTGCTGTTGGCGCAAATGCCCTCGATGTTCAGCTCGAACAGGGCTCAGGCAAACTGGGTGTGGCCGTCACCGCTGGTCGCTCCCTTTTTTGTTGACTCGGAACACGCTGGCCTTGTCGCTGTAGAGCGCCACTGGCTTGCCGTGGCGCTCCAGGTAGGCGCGCGTCGCGGCGAAGTATGTGAACGTGGCCTCCGAATGGGCAAAGCGAAGCTCCACGGATTCGGCTGGTGGCGTCGTCGACGTAGACCAGCAGCGTGCAGGCCGACGCGCGGTCCTCGAACCAGCGGTGATCGCATCCCTGGATCAGTTCGCAATGCCGAACGGGAGACGCCTATCGTCGTCCGCCAGATCAGATACGATAATGAGCTTCAGCATGCGGGGCTCCTTTTGACTGGATCGGTTAGGAGGCGGAGTTCAGCACCGCCTTTGTTTCCAGCGTGCATGCGCGCGGCGGAAATCAAGCTACGCCGTCTGGGCTCATTTTTCGTAGCCGTGCTCCGGCATCCAGACTCTCATCCCTTCAGGACCGCGGGCGCGCCCGCGGTCGGCTTCAACTAACCCGTGTGCGGCATATGCCATGTGGCAAACTGCCGGAGCATGTCCTATTTTGTCGTCTATACTTGACAAAGTATCGGAGATTATTGGCATGAACCCCGCACTTCTGGGCAGCGCAATTCAACGCAAGCGGATCGCCCTTGGCCTGACCCAACAGCAACTGGCCGACATGGCCGGGCTGTCGCGTCAGTCGCTCAACGGCATTGAACATGGCACCGTCAACGCAACGCTCCATTCGCTTGGGCGGCTGATGGACGTACTCGGACTTGCGCTGGACATACAGGATCCTGAAGCCAGTCGTCAGGCTAAAGGCGCGCCGGCCCGCGCGCTGTGGATGGCTGCGAAAGGTGCCAACGTGAGCTACACGGGCGAACTCACACCAGGGGATCTCGAGCGCGCCTTGGCTACCGGCGAGGTGCCGCCAGAGTATCGGCCCCAAGTTGCACAAGTTCTGGATGAGGCGCCGCTGCAACTCGTCACCAAGGTAGTGGCCGAGGTGGCGGCGAAGCAGCAACGGAATCCGGCCGACATTTGGAAGAACCTCAGACGACTCGCGCAGTCATTGATGGCCACACGCGGAGGCATGTGGGCATGAAGGTTGAACTTCAGGGCGACGTCTGGGAAAGCCTGTTCCCGCATGCCTTCACGCTGATGGAGGAGGTCAGAAAGCACGGAGGCATCGAGCCGTTCTGGACTTTTGGGGGAGGGACGGTCCTGATGCTCCGGTACCGCCATCGGTTTTCACGTGATATCGACCTCTTTGTACCGGATCCGCAATACCTGGGGTTTGTGACGCCGCGTTTGAGCGAGGCCGCGGAAAGCATCACGAGCGACTATGTCGAGCAAGGGAATTTCGTGAAGCTGGTCCTCGACGCCGGCGAAGTCGACGTCGTGGCCTCGCCCAACCTGACCGACGCGCCATTCGAGATCTGGGAGATCATGGGGCAGCCAGTCAAAGTGGAGACGGCAACCGAAATCGTCGCCAAGAAGCTTTACCATCGTGGCGACCGGGCCACCGCACGGGATCTCTTTGACCTGGCCGTCGTGATCGAGGAAGAACCAACAGCGCTCGCGCTTGCCGCGCCGTTTCTGCTTCGGCATGCGGCCGCCTTCCTGGGCCGGGTCGAGGCCGCGCCGCCGATCATGCGCGAGCAGTTCAGAAGGATCCAACGGATCCACTTCAACCGGAGCTTTGACGATTGTTTCGCGCTGGCGGGGGATTTTCTCGATTCGCTGCGGGAAGCCGACGACGCTACGCAAACAGCGCGGGAAAGGCAGCGCCCGTAGGATTCAACACCGGCTAAATTCACATGTCTTAGCTGCTGAGGTAGGCCAGCCCACAGCTGCAGCCATTGAGAGACATGTGCCGTATAGATAACTTGCGCATAAGAATAATTATGTTAAATATTGATTCCTAAAAAGGGCTTCCATCGTGCTAGGGATTCATGGGGCACTTGGGGCCGCGGTCGTGTGCGTCAAGAATCGGCTTGAACTCCGTCGGCGAACCCTGCTTTATTGCTGCATGCTGCTCTGGGTGTTCGATGGTCACTCGCGTGCACCTGGCCAGCTCCTGCCAGAACCCGCGGTTTGCGGGGAAGCGACTGCGCAGTTCTGCCTGCGCGCAGAATGGGCGGAGGTCTCCTCTGCTACACTCCTGTAAAGATGCTGATACGGCACTTCATATCAGGTTGATATCAAATGACCATCAAATAGAAGTGCTTCTTCTAACCTACTGAATTCATTAGCATTTCTATTGTTGATGGCGCGGGGGCCTTGGATCAGCGAAGTAAGTCATCAAATTAGCTAGGCCCAATACGGCACATATTTCATGTACTTGCGGCCAGCGCTTTCATCGTGGGGCCGTAACATCCCTGCCTCCACCGCTTCCTTGATCAGGCGAGACGCGGTCGCACTGTTCTGGACGGTGATGCCGAAACGCTCCCGAAGCGTCGCGTTTGTCATGTAGTCACGCTGGACATACCGGAGGCAGGCATGCAGATAGCAGGCCCGCACGCGGTCGGCCTTGTCCATCTTCGTCAATTCCTTGTGGGCGAACAGGGTTGCCCTGGTATGGTCAGAGACGATCGCAAACTCTGGCGCCGGCAACTGATACGCCTCCGTCAGCGACACTACTTTATCCACGCCACTCCCGCGCTCTTCGCAAATGCCGAAGCGACGCATGAGTGAGGCGAGGCCTTCGTTCCGGGACCGAGGGGGCGTGTCCAGGAATCTCTCGACATTGATAAGAGGGCTACCGGGATTGGTCACCTCCATGCGATCTCTGAAGATCTCAATCATCGGTCCGGCGCCGCCCAACGCGAAGTCCTGGTGGATGAGTGCATTGGCCGCGAGTTCGCGGACAGCCAACTCAGGATACATTGGCACATCCTTGCGAATGGCTTTACCGATAACCTCGTTGGCCGGCAGCAAGGCATTGATATAGCCAATCAAGCCCTCGAAGCCCGCCGCGTAGCCTGTCGCTCCAACCTGCTCGCGCAAAGTAGAAATCCGATCCACACCCTCATATGCAATCACCCTGACAGCTTTGCGCCGCAGGCCGCCGAAGTCCTCCAGGCGCTTCGCGAACAGAACTGCACCCAGATTAGTGATATCCCAACTGCCACTGCTACTGCGTCGAATCAGGCTTTCTGCCGCAAGGCGTTCAAGGATCTGCGAGCGGTTTTCGGGAAGCGGGATCCCCGCCAGGTCAAAGTACGCGGGATAGTCCAGCAGGGAAACTACCTCCTCGTCTGCCAGGTCCCGGCGAGCAACCATCGCTTCGAACGGCGTTTCGTCAAAGATTCTCCAGAGTTCGCGCTCCTTCTCAGGAAACTCCTTGAGCTTCTTCGTCAGCGAGCCAATCCGGATGAACTCGTTGTGCTTGAACTGCACCGGGTGCCGATACGCCCTACCGATTTCGAGGATGACCACAAGCTTGCCGTCCATTTCCACCGCATCGAATGCAAATAGAATCTTCGGGCTGAGCAGACGCAGCAGCCAGTTCTCCAACTCTTCATTCCCGACTTTTGTAGCCTTGGGATCAAAGGTTGTGCCGACGATTTCATGGCTGACGTCGTCGACACCCCAGATAAGGTAACCATGCGCACGGTTGGCCAACGCCGCGGAATTCGACAAAGCAGATAGATACTCCCCAATCTGCTCAGGTTCCGCGCGATTGCGTTTGAACTCCAGCCATTCGGTTTCCGTTGGCAACTTGCACAGCTCACGGACCAAGCTCGCAAGCTTTTCCTGTGATGTGGATAGATTCATACTGGATCGACGGCGGGAGCGATTTATGAAGCGATTGCTGAGCGGCACACAATTTTACTCGACCTGACGGTCTGCACTGCGGCAATACAGTATGGATCCCGCCGAATAGCCAGCCCGAAGCGCGGCTTTCGCTGCTTAATGAAGCTCTGCGAGTCCTGCATCCATCTGCGAGTCCTGCATCCAGCGCGGTCACAGCATTGCCGATTTGCTGAACGGTTGCCCGGTCGAATTCATGGTCCCTTTCGGTCCCGCGCGAAACCCGGCCCGCGCTTGACGTCGGCCGCGGCCTCACCGAGTCGCAGTGGGCGTTTGTGTGGGAACAGCTCGCTGCCTGCAGTCGACATCAGCCAGCGCGCGCCTGCTATGTGCCCTGCCGCTGCTCTACAACACGGGCGTCCAGCTGGCCGAAGCGGTATCCGCCACGACCGACCACCTCGCCTAGGAAAACCTCGCTCGGCCCGGCGCCCGCACCCGCATCGAGGGCTGGTGGCTGGAGGTGCTCGGTGGGCACCGCCGCGTGCCCATGGCGCCGACGGTGATGGAGGGACTGGTCAGATGTCCGCGCAGCTGCGGATTTCCGGCGGAGGCTAGCGCCGGCCAGGCGCAGGACTTGGCGGAGCGCGCCAGTTGGGAGTGCGGCGCGCGCCCGATGCGGCGGCGCTGGCATCGCACCCCGCACCCTGGCCAAGCAACCCAAGGCGTCCTTCGCGCAATGCGCCGACGGCCTGGCCGCCGCCCTTACTGGCTGCGGCGCACTTACATTTCCCACGCGCTCGCCAAGGGCTGCGCCGTCGGACGTCGTGGAGCAGAACGCGGGCCGGATGGACGTCATACGGCGACTGCGGCTGGACGGGTAGCGTTCCCGACGCAACGCGCTGGACCGAATGCTTGAGGTAAAAGAATACTGGCTCCTATCGGTATATGCGCCTTATCAAGCATATATTGGTGCCGCTGCACTATGGTGCGCTTGCCCGGCTTTCAAGCTTGAAAGTGTTCTATGAAATGACATTCGTATGCCCTCTGCGGGAGGCGTCAGCGTCGCCTGCTAGAGTGGATAAACGACGACCCGCTGCACCGACCCGAGAAACGGCGCATAAAGCCCCATAAAGCATCGTCTAATCCAGTGTTAATCAGTGCTTACATCACCGCTGGGCGTCCTGCTACCGCCCGCCCCCCGTCCGCGGTGTGCGCGGGTTCTTTTTTTTGGGATCTGGCGCCTCGCCGCGACACAGCTGCGCAGGCCAATTGCCTGCCCCGGCGGCCTGGAGGATACTGAGCGCGGGCAACTCGCAACGGTTGCCCGATTTCTTCTTGGACGTTCTATGGCTCTCTTCTACCGGTAGAGAGCTTTTTTTTGCACGCCGGCGTCAAGGACAACATTGACTGCCCGCGTCGCGGGCGCCGTCACTGAGTGCAACCATGTCCGTGACGGGCGCCACCCCGCCCTGCTCACGTTGACGCTGGGAAAGTCGCCATCAGCCTGCATCCCCTGCGCCTACTTTGGATGGTCGATCGGGTCGCCGGCGTCCTTGACGGACGCGCGTGCGATCGCTCATTCCTGCGGGATGAGGAAGCGCTCGGGTCGCTTGCCCAGCCACGTAGGCGCCCGGCCTCTTCCCGACCACGTTTTCCCGGTCTTCGGATCCAGATACTTCGGCGGCAGCGGTTCCTTCTCCGCGGGGGCGGAAGCGGAACCGGCGGGTCGGCCCCGACGGCGCCGCGGTGCGACGTCTTCCGGCGAGAGGCCATACTGGGCCATTAGGCCGCGAATCTGTTCGATGACGCTCGCGACTTCGGTGACGCGTGCCTCTTCGATTTGGGCTTCCAACGCCTGCTTTTTTTCAATCAGTTCTTTATAAGTTGCCATCTCTTCGTCTCCAATCTTTAAGCGACGCTTGACTTATACGCATTCTTAAGCCAGTCCGCAAGGATTGTGTTCCCTAGCCCTTAGCCGTTGGCGCAAGATCTTGTCATCGATTCAAATGGGAGGAATGTTCGTATTAACGGATGGTTTGGTCCTAGCCGATAAACTTGGCGCCATGGAGATAGCTTCCCCGTCCATGGATGGCTTACATCTGCGGCAGATTCTCTTGCCCCGTGGCTCGCAGAAACGGGTACGCTCCCCCGATTGAAATCCCGCAGAGCGTCACATGGTGCCACGCGCAAGCGTTCACCATACGGCCGGGATTTCACGGCGACGCACCCTGTTACGCGAAGCGAATGCAGTTGCGCATCCCATGTAGCATAGACGGATAGCGATCATCAGGTTTAATAGCGGCGTGACGTGTCGCTGCCAAATCCAGTCCGCGACTGCTTCGGGCGGATCCAAACTTGCGATGAAAAAATTGCACACACGCCGTGCCAGGCCAACATGATCAACCTGACAGGCCGAGGAGCTTTGTAAGCCGATGGTAAATGGTGGGCCTCCCGTGAGTCGAACACGGCACCAACGGATTATGAGTCCGCTGCTCTAACCAGGCATGAGCTAGAGGCCCAATTGGAAGGGGGGAAGCCGTCAGCACGAAGTTTGTCGGCCTCAGCTTTCCTCAGCAGTGCCCCCATCTTGCATCAATCGGCTGGTTGGCGACATCGCGCTACCAGCCGAAGCAAGGATTACGCCGACGCTTCAGGCGACGCTACAACCGTAACCACCTTCTTCGCCGAAGCCCGTTTCTTCGTCACGGATTTCACTGCTGCCGCTTTCGGGGCTGCTTTCGCGGCGACCTTGCCCTTGGTACCGGGCGCGGCCTTTTTCGCAGCCGCTTTCGTTGCCGCAGCTTTATTGCCCGTCGCCTTCTTGGTGCCTGCAGCCTTGGCTTTCTTCGTCGCGAGCTTGTCCTTTGCGGCTTGCTTTTCAAAGCGGGCCGCGGCCTTTGCGGCTTCCACGGCCTGGGCAACCTCGCGCTTAGCCGCTTCAATTGCCTTCTTCGTGTCGGCGCGCAGCTTCAGCAAGCGCTTCTTCGCTGCCTCTGCCTCACGGGCAAGCACGCTGGCCTTTTTCGTTGGCACGGCCACCTTCTTTGCGGCAGGTTTGCCCTTGGCAGTTGCACTTACCCGTGGCGTTTTAGTTGTTGCGACCATGTTGGTTATTCATAGTTGTGAGTGAAGCGCGGAGTATAAGCGATTGTCTGCAGATACTAGTGGCATACTTCCGTCCTGTTGTGCAGGCAGTTAAAGGGTTTACGAATATGACGAACCAACGCTCGATGGCAGGTCTCATAGCTCTCCTGAATGAAAGCACCGCGAGACCCGAAGTAGGAGATGGGCCATGCCTCGAGGACCATGTCCGCAATGTCTATCAGACTTTGCTTGATCTCGAACTTGAGAACGCTGTCGTCGGGCGCGGAGTCAGCTTACGGGGATCAAGGGGGAGCATTTACCAGATAGACGTGTACTACGAATTCGAGATTGCTGGTCTACGGCACCGTGTTGCGATTGAATGTAAGAACACCAGCCGCCCGATGGAAAGGGACGATGTTCTAGCGTTTGCGATGAAAGTGCACGATTGCCAGGGGGTGGTCGGCGTAGTTGTCTCAGCCAACGGCTATCAAAGTGGGGCGGTTGAATCCGCCAACCAAAATGGCCTGAAGGTGCTGTCGGTTGAAGAACTTCCGTCCATTGGGCAACTTCTTGCCTTGCGCTTGGACAACGTTGTGATGCCTGGCCCCGAAGTGAAAGGCGAACCGTTCTGGACGTTGTACGATCCAGAGACGAAAGAACCCTATTCCTTTACACAAGGGGATGAGATCTTTGGGGCGCTGTTCATCTCGCGAGCCCACGCTGAAGAGTATGCGCGAGTGTGTCACTTGAAGCCTCGGTGGACCGTGCGGGGGCTGGGAATGCGGCATCTTGGGGCTTACATTCTGACCGCCGATGCGGTACGGGCACGATATCTCATCGTACAGCCACATATCGCAAATGCCATCCCGATAGACGGCTTTGTATTTGCGGAAATCAACCGCGAGCGTCTGATATCCGAGTTCTATTCAGGTAGCACGTTGCCCGCAACTCCGATGATCATGCCCGGACGACGAAAACGGCGCTGAAGCCCCTCTCGGTGGCGTGCCGCAGGTAGCACCATCCGTAACGGTGCCCGCCTACGATAGAAGCACGTATCATGTCGATTCAACAGGGCCTGCCGAGATATCCTGCGATGTGGAAGTATTGACGCTATTCGCAACATGAACCGCGACACGCTACTGGCCACTCTGCTCTTGGACGAGGCCTTCATACGTTGCCCAATATCGACAAGTCGTTCAGTGGCTAGGGACGCTCCTCGACAGATTGCGGCCGAGCACGGAGAACCCGACCTGCGCTACGCTGGGTGCGCGCGATCCACGCCCGTTCGCCATTCGTGCTTAGCAGGTCCGGTTTTCGTGCATTTCGCCAGGGCGCCGCAGGTCTATTGAGCTCTGCTATATGCTCAAAGAGACTGCTTCAGGACAGCCGCACGATACTGCGATCGTAGGAGCAGATCAGGAACCGGTGCGAGTACCTCCGCCATAAACTGAAGCTCGATGCAAGTGTGGACGCCATGGCCCTCCCGCGCCGCCCGATCAAATGCGGCCCGGGCTGCCTCCAGTTGGGCTTTGTCGCCTGAGGCCAAGCCTCGGATCGCGGCTCGCTCGGCGTAGGTAAGGATCGCTTTCATGTTTTTCCCTTCAAGCTACGTCGAGCGCGCGAGCGGCGCGTCGGAGGCGGGCTGCGGCCGCTCTAGGTGTATCGCTCACCTGACTCCAATCGTTGTGCCACCAGGCAATAAGGGCCGCTGCGGCCACAGTGTTCTCCGCACGAATAACGGCCGTCACTTCAGCAGATACATCCGCCCACCAGGCGGAGCCTTCGCCATCGCTCGCCTTAGCATCGATGGCACGACGGTAGACCGCCTTCACAGCGTCCAATGCGATGCTCATGCACTTTCCCGTTGGTTACTGCGCTCTTCCTGGGCGGCGGCGTGAGGCTGTTCCGCCTCGCTCTCAAGAATTCGCACACCGGTATCGGCATGCTCAACCCATACGCGCCAGCCGTTCTGTGCAACCTTTGCTGCATCGACAAGGGCAACCGCTCGCGTGCGAGGGTTGTCCGCGTCGCTCCTTACCGTGGTGAACATCGCGGGATTGCCAGCCAGGTACTTCAGATTCCAGACTCGCTTGCTCATCGAGGCTTTTCCTACCCGTGATCCTTCGGGTCGGCCAGCGGCACTTCCGGTGTCTCCGCAGTTTCGTTGTGCCACCTCGTCATTTCTGCTGTGTCCCTGAGCACATTGACTGCAAGTCGAAGGGAATCGGCTACCGTTAGCACTGACATGGCTACTCCTTTCTGTCGTCAATCACGGCACGAGACTAGGGCCGGATCATCCGGCGCAACGCCATTTGCAATCGCCATCGCTCGATAGTTCTTGTGTAGCTCGTGGCCGCCATCTGCCACGTCTCCGAAACTCTCGCCTCGGATCATCTTCAGCCGCACCGACATATTGTGATCCGCACCACGTAGTAGGAAACCGGCACACATGGCGGGCTTCAGTGCACCGGATTCGTGGCAAGCAAACGTGTGAGTCGCCATATCATAAGCCGTCTCCGCAGAATGGCGAAATGACTCAGCAGGGAACTCGCCCACCGCGTCGATCCTCCACGGACACTTCGCGCACGGGCGACGACGGTAGCTCCCATTGCCACCTTCGACCGTGACAACTTGGTGGTCAGGCCCAGCCGCGCGGGTACGTGTAATCGTCGTTTGTGTTCGAGACATTTCGCTTTCCCTATTCGTGATCGTTCAGCTCGGCCAGCGACGCTTCGAGCGTCTCAGCAGCGACGGCGTGCAACTCCGCGGTAACGTCGTCGAGTTCAATGCCCGATGGCATTCTGTGGGATTCTGCTGCGTCCCGAAGGACGTTGATCGCGAGCCGAAGCGAATCTCCTACAGTCAGTGCTGGCATGCTTTTCCGTTCACAGAACCTGATTGCATTAGCCGGGACATCGATCCCGTGGTGCCGCAGAAGCTCCGTGCGAAACACCTTCCATTCGGCCTCACCCGCCGGCTGGTGTGTGCAATGCAAGCACTGATCTGCGCCGGCCAATTGCTCATCCACCGTCCGATGGACGTCGATCCCAAATCGCTTACTGAACCGCCCTACGCACGAGCCGTCGTGTGCTGTCACCCACACCGTATCCCCGGTCGATGACACGTCAATGCTGTACGGTTTCATCGCACTCTTTTTCTTGTGTAGGCACTCACGTCTTCGGACGTGGCGCGACCGGCTGACCAACATCTCGCGAAAGATCTTGGCTCAGTGTTTTCACCTGCTAGTGAAGCCCCGGGAGGTCGTTCTGGATGGTCTTCCAGACAATTTCCAGATCCACTTTGAAATAGCCGTGCGCGACCGCGTTTCGCATCTGATAGGCAAACGCCAGAGGCAGGTCAGGGTGCGCTGTCGCAAACTCCGGATAGTGATCCTCTATGTTGCGGCTTGCCTCGCCGATGATCTCGATGTTGCGGATCACTGCGTCCTGTGCCATCTCGTTCGCAAGGAACACAACTTCGTCCATGTCCTCCGTGTAGCGGGCAATGCGGTCGATGGCCACCAGAATGTGCTCCAGATAATCGGTCAGACGTTGCTTGTCTCGACTCATACTGGCACCGCTTCGGCAAGAACACTCGCCCGGAACTTTTCAGGCAGCGCCTTCGGAGTCAGTACATCAACAGGTACGCCAAGCAGTTGAAGCAACTCGTGCCGAATCGCACCGATGTCGAACAGCGTCGTTTCTGGAGTCGGGTCGATCAGAATATCTAGGTCGCTGCCTTCAACATCGTCACCATGAACGACCGAGCCGAAGACGCGTGGATTGCAGGCACGGTGCGCAGCTACTACACGGCGAATGGCCTCCCGATGGGACGAGAGCGCGAGGGATGGTTTCATGCCAAATGCTCCGATACATGCGTCTATTGTACCTCCCCAATGGGGATGTTCAAGTGCGTTTCGCGTTCCACGCCAAGATTTCCTGAATGTACGCGCGGCCCATATCAGGCAAGGCACGAAAGTCAGAGGACTCACTCGGCAAAAGCCACTTGTCAAGCGTCCGCCTGGATACGCTGATTCGAGACGCGAACTCCTCGCGTGTCATGCCAAGCTGTACCATTGCCTCGCGTAGCAAATCTTGCTGAGGGGGCTGGTAAAGTTCCTTGTTAGTTGCCATCGAACCGTCAATATCGGCCTCATGTCCCTGCACTATATATCCCCAGCGGGGATTATCGTCAAGCCTTGAGAAAGCCGGTCCGGCAGGCGACAGTGGCGAAGGGCAAAGGATAACGTCAGCCATGTTAGTTGCTTTGATGCCTGCGTCACGCAGGGGCTGCCGAGGTTGACCTTAAGGAAGTCATGCCCGCCCTCGCTGCGGGCTTTCTTTTGCTTGGCCGCCTGATCGACTACCCCAGACGTTCTCCGAGGTCACGACTCCCGACAACGAGCGCGTGGCCGCTCGTCAGCCTCCGCAGCCGACCAGCGCTCCTTCAGCAGACGCTCGTGCATCGTTTCGCAGCGGATCGACATCATTGTTGCAGGTTCCTTGTCTGCGCCGGCGTCGACAGCCTCCGGGGCGCTGCGCAGATATACTTGGCGGAAGACGATGGCCACGATCACGATGAAGCCACCGACGCAGAAGGCCCGGACCACAAGCTGAAGGTATCGTGTCATGGAAGTCGCACCGGAATGCAGGAGGTGATTTTGGTGGCCAGACTACACGAAGTTGCCACAAAACGGTGCTACGCCGTTTCTGGATTGACACCGTCTCCGCTTCACCGTAGCGGGGCATGGATCTGGCCTTTCTGTGACACGGTACGGGCTTGACGAGCATGCCAAAGACGATCGCGCCCCTACCGCGCGGCCACTACTGGGCTACACCGCACGCCCCCTTTCCGCTGGACGGTCCGAATGGCCATGATGAGGTGCGGGTTCAACGGGTCAATGCAACACACTGGAGACTGCATGAGCAGCGGAGGTGTTGCAAATGAAGCAGAGGCGCAGGATCTACTACACCGAGCCTCAGAAGGCACTAATGTGGGAGCGTTGGCGCAGAGGTGAAACGCTCCATCAGATCGCCCGAATGTTCGATCGGGGGCACTCCTCAGTCCAGGGGATCTTGGCAGAGACCGGCGGTATCCAGCCGGCACAACGACACCGCTCCGGACTGGCGTTGACGCTTGCCGAGCGCGAGGAGATCTCTCGCTCCGTGGTGGCCGGGCTCTCGATCCGTTCAATTGCATGCCGGCTAGGGCGCGCTCCGTCTACCATCAGCCGGGAACTCAGGCGGAACGGAGGAAGTCATGGCTATCGTGCGAACCAGGCGGATAAGCTTGCCTGGGATCGAGCACGCCGCCCAAAGACATGTAAGCTCGTCAGAAACCGGACGCTGGCGCAAGTAGTGGCAGCCAAGCTACGGCTACAGTGGTCCCCAGAGCAGATTGCAGGCTGGCTCAAGCATGCATATGCGGTCAACAAGGACTACCAGGTGTCACACGAGACGATCTATCGTAGCCTCTACATACAGGCCCGCGGTGCGCTAAAGAAGGAACTGCTTGAACACTTACGGCGCTCTCGGGTCATGCGTCGCTCGCGTCAATATTCAGGGAAGACCGATGAGCGCGGGCGAATCCGTGACGCCGTATCAATTAGTGAACGCCCTCCAACGGTGGAAGATCGCGCGATACCTGGACACTGGGAAGGCGATCTGTTGTTCGGCAGCGCTAACAGCCAGATCGCCACCCTCGTCGAACGTCAGACACGCTTCGTGATGCTGGTGAAGGTCGCAAGCAAGGATACTGAGACGGTCATCAACGCCCTGATCAAGCACGCCGGAAAACTGCCTCAGGAGCTTTACAAATCGCTGACGTGGGACCGTGGCAAAGAGCTGGCCGATCACAAGCGCTTCACCGTAGCCACGGACATCAAGGTCTACTTCTGCGACCCTCAGAATCCATGGCAACGTGGATCCAACGAGAACACGAATGGCCTCTTGAGACAATACTTCCCGAAAGGCACCGATCTGACTGTCTATTCGCAAACCAAGCTCAATGCCGTAGCGAGACGGCTCAATGAACGTCCACGTAAGACCCTAGACTTCGATACGCCGGCTGAACGATTCCATCAATACGTTGCAACCACCGGTTGAATCCGCAGGTGTTTCCCGGCGCCAATTGCATCAGCGACGGCAAGTGGGTCACCTTCTACAAGAACGGCGAAGAAGTCTGGGCGTGCAATGCACTGTATGCCGCCGCCCATTTCGACTTTGTCCCCATTCCCGCCAACCGCTCGGCGACAGCTGACTGAGGGGCGGCCGGCCCCACACCAGCCCTGGGTCACCTGCCCCTGCCCACAACGAAGTCCCAATAGCTTTTTCGGAGATCGGGCGTTATGTTAAAGACCTCTCAGTAGCTTAAGGGCCTGCGCGCCGACCCCCGCCCGGACGCTGTATTTCTAGGCCCGTGAGCGCAATCCACGTCGCTGGTCACGTCACACGTGAGCTGGTCGCCAAGCGGCACGGTAACGCTCACCTCCGAGCGCGCGATAGCCGTGCCAGCCAGGTGCGGAAAAGCCGCGGTTGGCTGCATAAATGAGGCGACGACTAGCTTGCCGCGCGCCGCGGGATAGACGTTGAACGAAAACGCGTTCGATCGTCTGTTGCTGGCAGTCAGCCGCCGACCCGGCCGCACCCCCGTCACTTCCCCCTCCCATTTGTCTCTTCCTGGGCCTTGCATCCCACCGGAAAGTGGGATGCAGAGATCTCGTCTCACCTCCGTAAAGATGAAACGTCCTACAAATGCACTTGTAGACGTTGATTCTTACAGTCCAATTCTCCAGATATATGTCATTTTTACAGAAAGATCGTCTTGATAGTGCGCAATCAATACTTGCACTTGGCCTGAAGGTTATGCTGACCTTCGGCGCGCTCATTGTCTTCGTGTACTGTGCTACTGAAGGCATTCTCCCTGACGGATTCTCCTTCGGAGACACCTTTATTCTTGGTTGTAGCGTTCTAAGTTTCGGATTTGTAGCCGTTATCGGTACCGCCTATGGCGCCATTGCTACCTATTGGATCGTCTGGGCAATCCTCACGGCAGGAAACGCCCTTCTGACGCAGCGAGGAAAAGCGAATGCCACGTTCATCGACGGTCTAACTCCTGGGTTCCTTAACGTGGTGGGTTCTTTCCTTTGCTTCACCCTTTTTGGCCTGGTCGCATTCACGATCGACGGACCGAGCGATATGCGGCTTAGAGGTACGGTTTTCTTCTTTATGATGTATGGCTTCCTCCTTCTCTGTTCCCTTGCAGTGGTGCCACCAAACGGGAAGCGCCTTGGGTGGCGCATGGGCGGGCTGCTAATCGTTGCCACGCTCTTTCTAGCTGCAAACGCTGCGAAGCCCGCTATTCTAAATTATTCGATGGGAATGATGGGGCTGCGTTCCTTCCCTGGCGATGCTTTAGTCGTTTCAGAGTCCGTACATCACAATATCCAAAGACTTTCGTCAGCATACGGGATCACGATACAAACCTGTGAACTGGATGGAACCAAACAATGGGCAATTCAAGATGGACGAGCTGTATGGCATGGTGTTGGTTCGACATCCTATCTTCGCATCTTCGACCACTCCACCAACGGTGAGAAGAGCATTTTGATCCCGATCGACAGAAAGGACGTTATCGTGATTCGCCGAGACAAGTCCATATTCGACTGCAAAGCCAGGCGTGCGTAACACCGCGAAGCTTTTTTGTCATTAGCAGGCCGCTGAAATACCTCGAGCGGACGTCAGCGCGACGACTGCCTGAAGCGTTGATTTGAGGATCCCATCCAGCCC
>NZ_JBXAGS010000018.1:0-136296 GCF_058794355.1 Cupriavidus sp. GW823-FHT07B10 | reverse complement strand
CACGCCGGTCTGCAGCCCGCAGAGCAACGGGATGGCCGAGAGCTTCGTGAAGACCATGAAGCGCGACTATGTCGCCTTCATGCCCAAGCCTGATGCCGAGACGGCCGTTCGCAATCTGGCCATCGCCTTTGAGCATTACAACGAGCAGCACCCCCATAGCGCCCTGAATTACCGCTCGCCGCGGGAGTTCAGACGTGCGATGGCCTTATCAACCTAAGGGTGTGACCGTGTCCGGGGACACGGGGGCAAATCCAGTACATATCCGGCCACACGCCAAGGGGAAATGAATCGTAAGTTATTGATATCAAAGGATTTGTACTGATTAACAGTACCAAAAAAGCCCCCAATATCGGCACTTACCTGGCAGTCGTTCAAGGGTTTCCCGCCAATCGCAGGGTCCTGGGAGGCACCGCGCGAGTGACGCTGTTTTCCTCCTTACGAGGGCCGCGGTCTGCCTTTGATAGGCCCCGGACCGACCATCCGCTGGCGGACGTATGCGAGGGCGTCGGTATCTGCCAACGCCGGCAGCCAACTCAGCCGGGATCATGTGCGATCCAGCCCCGAACCGTCATGGCATTTTTGTGGTGTTCAAAAGATAATTGCGCACTGTAGTCAAAGATGAATGACAAAATGGACTTGTCCGCGAGTAACTCAAATAACCCACACATTCCTCGCATTGGAATGCTAGCGACCGTTCGTAACCGCCGTGGCGTAATCTCGGCTGTAGAACCCTTTGCTGCCTCCAAGACATCGGAATTGCTTCACCTTGTCACTATCGAGTTTAGTGACTCTGACGGCGACCCTGAGGAAACCCTGCTGTGGGAACGTGAACGGCGACCGGCGGTCCTGGAGCCCAACGCGCTGCCTCGTGTCGATGTCGATGCGCCAATGCGCATGCATGAGTTCCTGGCCTTGCAGCGGGCCACGCGCTGGACAGCCATCGCCCCCTTTCTTTCTGCAGACAACCCTGAACGCCAGGCCGAGCCTGTGCCCACCGCGCCAGTGTACGGCGCCGTCAGCGCGGACGATTTCCAACTCGTCCCCCTGGCCCGTGCCATGCGCATGCCCCGAGTGTCGCTGCTGCTGGCCGATGACGTCGGCCTGGGAAAAACCATCGAAGCCGGCCTGATCCTAGCTGAACTCGTGCGAAAACGCCGCATACGGCGCGTCCTGATCATCACGCCGGCCTCGCTGCGCACGCAGTGGCAGCAGGAAATGGAAGAGAAATTCTCGCTAGGCTTCGACATCGTGGACAAGGCTTCCACCCATCTCCTGCAAAAGGAGATGGGCCTGGATGCTAACCCATGGCGTGCGCTGCCACGGATCATCACCTCGTACCACTACCTGCGACAGCCCGATGTGCTGGAGCAGTTCATCGCCAACTGTCGATCGACGCAGACGCATCAGGGCGCACAGTTGCCCTGGGACCTATTGATCGTCGACGAAGCCCACAACCTGATGCCCTCCAACTTCGGCGAGGACAGCGACCTGGCCGAGATGTTGCGGTTGCTAACGCCGTGGTTCGAACATCGCCTGTTCTTGACGGCCACGCCGCACAACGGCCACACCCGCTGCTTCTCGGGCCTGCTGGAGCAGCTTGATCCGGTGCGGTTCACCCGCACGCCTGCTTTCACCGAGAAAGAGCGCACGATGATCGGCGACGTGCTGATCCGTCGCCTGAAGAGCGAGATCAACGCGCAGGACAAGGAGGCTGGCCGGCCGCCGCGCTTTGCCACCCGCTACCTGGAGCCGCTACCGCTCTACATGACGCGCGCCGAGAAGGAACTGGCCACCGCCGTACGGGCGTTCTGCGCAGCTTTAAAGCGCCAGATCATGGCCGCCCCTGAAGTCCGGGCAGTGCTGAACTTCGCCATCGAAGTGCTGCGCAAGCGGCTGCTTTCCAGCCCGGTCACCTTCGCCGACAGCTGGCTGCGCTTCAAGGCCGGCCTGGCCGCCCAAGATCAGACCCAGGCCAGCGAAGTGCTCGCTGCCCGGCGGGCCGTCGAGGAAGACATCGACGACGACCAGGAGCGTGAAAGCCGCAACCTGCACGCGGCTCACGTGGTCGGCGCGTGGATGCACCCGTACCTGGGGCAGCTCACCAAGGAGGTGGCTGCCGTGGATGCCGCGCTGCACGCGCTGAAGCTGACCGAGCTGCCGGTGACCACCAAGGTGCCCGCCGTCGATGCCCGGTTCGACCGTTTGAAGGAGCTGATTCGCCAACGCCTGCGCAACGCCGAGGCCTGGAACCCGGACGAGCGCCTGATTATCTTCACCGAGTACAAGACTACGCTGGACTACCTGGTGCATCGCCTGGAACGGGAGTTCGGTGTGGAGACCGGCGCCATCATCCAGCTCTATGGCGGCATGTCGGATGAAGAGCGGGAACGCATCAAGTTCGCGTTCAACGATCCGGCCTCGGCCGTCCAGATTCTGGTGGCCACTGATGCCGCATCCGAAGGCCTGAACCTGCAACATACCGCCCGGCTGCTGGTCCACTTCGAGATTCCGTGGAACCCGTCACGCCTGGAGCAACGCAACGGCCGTGTTGACCGGCACGGACAGGCGCGTGATGTCACCATCTACCACTTCGCCAGCGACGACGATGCTGACCTAGCTTTCGTCGCGCGCGTGCTGGAAAAGGTCAACGACATCCGTGAAGACCTAGGATCGGTGGGCGAGCTGTTCGATGCCGCTTTCCAGCGTCGCATGATGGAACTGAACGACGACCAGGACGTGCTGGCCGACCTGGACCGCGAGATCAGTACGCGCCAGCACGCCACCGACGACGCCCGCATGGTCACCGCCGAGCGTGGCATCGAAGACCGCGCCCTGTTGGAGCGCCTGCTGGTCGACCTAGACCTGACGCCGCAGACCCTGCAAGACACCCTGCGCATGGCCTTAGGCCTGGGCACCACACAAGAACCCCTGCAGGGCCCGGACGCTGCCGGCCGCATGCGGCTGCGCACGCCGCTGCCGGCGCGCTGGCAGGCCGTGGCCGACGACAGCCTGCGCCTGCGTGGCGACCGCGGTGTGGTCGGTGCCATGCCCTGGCTGGTGTTCGACAACCGCTACTTCATCCACACGGTCAACGGCCGCCCAGTGTTCCGGCCGTCACCGGACACCGTGCTCATGCACCTGGGCCATCCGGTGATGCGTCAGGCGCTGACCTCGTTTGCACGACTGCGATTCCCGGGTGGGCAAAGTGAGTTCGCGCCGCCCAGCCGTTGGGTGGTCACACGGGGCGCTGTGCCGGCTGGGGCCGACGCACTAGTACTACTGACCGTCGAAGAACTTGGTATTAACCAGCTGCGCGAGACGCTGCACCACTGGGTGCGCACGGTCGCCCTGCCTGTGACGGGTGGTGAGCTGGGTTCCATGCTCACCTATGCTGGGCCGCATGCAGGCGCGCAACCCGGCGCCGAAGAGCCGAACGGCGTGACGGTGGCCCGCGCCATCTGGGACGACATCGACGGCGACGTGAAAGCCTGGCTGAATGCCTACCGCTCACGCCTCACATCGACTCTGTCCGCTGAACTGAAAGCCGCTGGCGAAATGGCCACCGAGCACGAGAAGGCGGCCTTCGAGCGCCGCATCCGCGAGGTGGCCAGCTTGCAACGCGAGCAGAGCATTGAGAAGATCAAGCGCGAGATCGAAGAGCGCCGCACGCAGCAGCTTCAGTACTCGCTCCTGGAAGATGCCAACGAAAAAGCCGAGCGCGAACTGCGCGACCTGCAAGACGAACTCAAGCGCCGACAAGGCCAGTTTGGCGATCTGCTCGAACGCCTGACACAGGAACGAGAACGAATCCTCAAACACGTGATGCCGAACCGCTTTGCCTTACTGGGTTCCGCCCAGGTCTTCCCCGTGAGCATCGAAATCCGCCTGCCGGGGGTGACACAATGAGCATCGTCATCGACTGGTGGAGCAGCCTCAAGCACGGCGGCCTACTCATCGCCCCGGACCGGGTAGCCAGCGACCTCGCTGCCGAGCCGGCGCCGCTGCCCGCCTGGCGTGTCGAACGCCTGCGCCGTGCCGTCACGGCCTTCGACGGCAGCAACGAGCAACTAGGCGCGCTGCTGGACTTCGTACTACACGACCTGGCCGCGTTGCCGGACGATCAATGGCAGAAGGCCCAGGCCGTGGACGCATGCTGGAGTCTGCGCAGCTTCACCGGCGCCCTGATCAAGCCCCGCCGCCTGTGGCAAGGGCCGCAGGGCGAGGTGCTACCCGTGTTTGTGCCCGATGATGGCGCATCCCGTCAGTTCAGTGGGCGGCTGGGCGTGGGCCGCTCGCGGCAGCTGCTCAGCCGCGTGGTCGAGTGGCTGCGCCAGAAGCAGCAGCCCTTGGCATTGGTGACCAACGGCCGCCAGTGGCGCTTGGTGCACGTCGGCCAGGACTACGATGCCTGGTGTGAATGGGACATCGACCTGTGGTTCGTTGAAGGTGCTCCCGGCCCCCAGGTGATGGCCTGGCGCCAATTGATCAGCCGCGATGCGCTGGCCTGCAGTCCGGGCCAGGCTCAAGGACCGCTGCTCAGCGCCATCCTCGCGTCCCGCAAGGGCCAAGCCGACCTGTCTGCGGTTCTGGGCGAGCGCGTGCGCCAGGCCGTGGAAGAGCTGATCACGGCATCGCACGGGGCCATCGAGCAGGCCCAGCAGGCCGGCACCGCGCCGACCTATGCCGACCTCTACGTGGCCGGCTCGCGCATCGTGATGCGCTGCATCATCACGCTCTTCGCCGAGGCGCGGAACCTACTGCCGGTGGACAACCCGATCTACCAGCGCGCCTACAGCCTGGAGGGCCTGCGGCAGCACCTGGACCGTCGCGCCACGGGCCGCGGCAACGATCGCCTGTCCCAAAGCCGCAGCGCCTGGCCGCGCTTGATGGCCTTGTTCAGGCTGATCCACGAAGGCTCCTCGCACGAGGCGCTCCCGGTGCCGCACTACAGCGGTTCCCTGTTTGCGCCGGGCGATGCCTCGTCCAAGGATGGCATCGCCCGCGCCCTGGCCCTACTGGAAGGCCCGCAGAACGCCGTGACTGACCGCCAGGTGCAGCGCATGCTGCGCCTGCTCACGCGCACCCGGATGCGCGTGCGCCAGGGGCGCAGCAACAAGCTGGTCGACGCGCCGGTGGACTTTTCGGCGCTGTCGTCCGAGTACATCGGCATCCTGTACGAAGGCCTGCTGGACTTCGAGTTGAAGCAGGCCGCGGCCGATGACCCGGTCATCTTCCTGGCCGTGGGCAACGAGCCCGCTTTGACCCTGTCACAGCTTGAGGGCATGAGCGATGCGGTGATCAAGCAGCTGTTCGACGCGCTCAATAAGAAGGACAAGGCCGAAACGGGCGAGGACGACGGCGGCGACGCGGGTGACGACGGCGACGAAGGCGAGGAAGGCAACGAAGCCCCGGACGATGGCGCTGGGGATGAGGCCGACACAGGCACCGACGATGACGAAGCCGCTCCCGAGGACGGCAACACCGCCCGCACCCAGGGCCCTGACGACGATCTGATCCTCAGCCGAGACCACCTGGCGCGCGCCCAGGCCTGGCTGGAACGCGCCGCGGTGATCGCCGGCTTGGTGAAGAAGCCCCGGGGCCGCCGCGCCGCCAACGCCGCCACGGCAGACGATGCCAAGGCCCTGGCCAAGGCCACCCGCAGCCTGTGCGCCCGCCAGGTGGCCCCCGGTCAGTTCTACCTGGTGCGTTGGGGTGGTACACGTAAGGGCGCCGGCACCTTCTACACGCGCCCTCAGCTGGCTGCGCCTACGGTGCGGCGTGCCCTGCAGTCGCTGGCCTATGAGCCGATGGTCACCGAAGTGGACCCGCGCACCGGCCTGACCGAGGTGGTGGCGTGGCAACCGCGGCGGCCCGAAGCCATCCTGGCGCTCAAGGTGTGTGATCCGGCTATGGGCTCCGGCTCCTTCCTGGCCGGTGCGCTGCGCTACCTCACCGATGCGCTGGTTGCCTCGCTCTACCACCACAAGCTGATCGAGCGCGCCGAAGATGGCGGCGTGCCCCGCATGGCCGACGGCCAGATCAGCGAGGTGTTGAGCGATGAACTGCTGAAGTTGCGCCCCACCGATGAAGGCTTTGAAGACGCGCTGCGTGCCCAGCTGAAGCGACACATTGTCGAGCGCTGCCTGTATGGCGTGGACCTGGACCCGCTGGCGGTGGAGCTGGGGCGCATGGCCTTGTGGGTGGAAACCATGGACCGGGACCTGCCCTTCGGCTTCCTGGACCACAAGCTCAAGGTGGGCAATGCCCTGGTGGGCACCTGGTTCGACACCTACCGCGACTACCCGGCCCTGGCCTGGGAGCGCGAAGGTGGCGACAAGGATTACCAGAAGGACAAGCCGCAAAACCTCGTCAGCCACTTCTACACCGATGCTAGGGGCAAGAAGCGCGGCGACAAGTTCACCGCGGCCATCGGTACCCGCGGCAAGGCTGTGCCCGAGCAGCTGGTCCACCAGCTGAGTGGCCAGATGACACTGGGCGGCGCGCTGGAGGCTAGCGAGGTGCACGACGAGCTGCTGAAGGTCTTCCGCAAGCTGCACCGTCTGCCCGTGCACGACAGCGACCGTCGCGCCGCCGTCTACCGTGACGAGGTACTGGCCAACCCGCATTACCACGCCCTCAAGGCTCGCATGGACTTGTGGTGCGCACTGTGGTTCTGGCCCGGTGAATACATCGAGCTGGCGCCGCTGCCGCAGCAGTTCGGCCAGCCTGCGACTGAAGCGTTGGCCCTGGCCGCCGAGGTAGCAGCCCAGCGCCGCTTTTTCCATTGGGAACTGGAGTTCCCCGACGCGTTCACGGCCAGCCAGCAAGGCTTTGACGCGCTGCTGGGCAACCCGCCGTGGGAGATCCAGAAGCCCAGCTCCAAAGAGTTCTTCTCCAACCACGACCCGCTGTACCGGGCCTACGGCAAGCAGGAGGCACTTGCCAAGCAGATCGACTACTTCAAGTCCACGCCGAAGTTAGAACATGAATGGATCGCCTACGTGGGCGGGCTGAAGGCCATGTCGAACTGGGTGAAGTGCGTTGGCCAGCCCTTCGGCGACCGCGTGGTGACCGACAAGGACGGCAAGAAGAAGCACGACCTGAACCTGGGCGGCCGAGGCCGCGACAGCTTTGCCGTGTCACAACGGCTGCACGACAAATGGCTGGCTCAGCGCAAGAAGCGCAAGGGTTTTGCCGACAGCCACCACCCCTTCGTGCATCAGGGCTCGGCCGACCTGAACACCTACAAGATGTTCCTGGAGCTTAGCCATGCGCTGATGCGCCCGCACGGGCGCATGGGCATGATCGTACCCAGCGGCATCTACACCGATAAGGGAACCACCGGCCTGCGCGAGCTGTTCCTGGACCATTGTGATTGGCAATGGCTGTTCGGCTTTGAGAACCGCGAAGGCATTTTCGACATCCACCGTTCCTTCAAGTTCTGCCCACTGGTGATCCAGAAGACCGGGAGCACGCAAGCCATCCGCGCGGCCTTCATGCACCGCAACGTGGACGACTGGGCAGCAGCCGAACAGTACGTACTGGCCTACCCGCGCGAGCAGGTGGTCGAGTTCTCACCGTACTCCAAGGCGATCCTGGAAATCCGCAGCGAGCTGGACCTGCGGGTGCTGCAGAAGATCTACGCCAACGGCGTGTTGTTGGGCGACAAGAGCGAACGGGGCTGGGGCGTCAAGTACGCCCGCGAGTTCGATATGACCAACGACTCCAAGCTTTTCCCGCCTCGACCGAAGTGGGAGGAGAAGGGCTATCAGCCGGATGAGTACGGGCACTGGCTGAAGGGACCATGGCAGACCTACGACGGACCCGCCAATATCCTCGATCGACCCGCTGGCCTAGTGCTCTCGCTCGACGGGCGCCAGGCGCTCCACGTGGACCACCTCGAGGACGTGGCGCTGCCCCTTTTCCAGGGCGGCATGATCAACATCTTCGACAAGAACGCGTCGGGCTATGTCAGTAAGGTGAGTTCTCAGGCGACGTGGATGGCTTTGGAATTCGGCGCCAAGAAAGTGCTTCCGCAGTTCCTGGTTGGGCGAAGAACATGCCTTGATAGGGCGGACAAATGCAAGGCCGGGCTTAAGCTGGCCTTTCGTGACATAGCTAGAAACACAGACACCCGATCAGCAATCGGAAGTCTGATTTCTGGCTTTCCATGCGGCAACACCCTTGGAGTTTTTTCCGGTCGAGAAGACTCGGTCGCAGCAGTCGGATTTGCCTTTTCAACAATCGCATTCGACTGGCTGGTACGCAAGCGGCTCGGCGGCACACATATAAACCTTTTTGTCGCGGAGGAATGCGCCGTCTCGCAAAAATTCCGACAGGGCGTGAATGAATATACGCGGGCCCTCTTGGGACTGACGTTCCCGGATGAAATGAGCGCACGGGTGTGGGCTGACTTTGAGAGTCAGGTACGCAATCATCAATCGTGGCGTCGACTATGGGCGATTACGGCTCATGAACGAACCAGACTCAAGGCAATCCTCGAAGCAGTCGCGTTCCACTACTTTGGTCTCGGCCTCAGAGATGCCAGGGTGATTCTTGGCGACACGGACAGGCCTACGGCACAGCTAACAAATGATGCCTTCTGCAAGACGCTTGAACAGCGTGGCTTTTGGCGAATTGACAAGTACCAACCGCCGGAACTGAGGCATCCCGTTCTCGCGCTTATTGCTCTTCAGGATTTGGAGGCCAGAGGGCTTGCCGCCTTCTTGAGCCAGAACGAAGGTGAGGGTTGGCTGCTGCCCGAGACCTTACGTCTTTCCGACTACGGCCTCGGACACGACGACCGGGCAGCGGAAATGCAACCCGTCGCAACAGCTCTCGGCCCCCGCTTTTTGGATTGGCAACTGAGCGAAGATGTTGAACGGTCGTGGGACGAGTGCGCCAAGCATGCCGAATTGATTCGCCGAATCGTGCCGACGGAGGCGGACGGCGAATCGGAGAACACCGACGAGCATGCTTATGAGAACGAAGTGCCCATCTACAAGCAGGGAGGCTTGTTCTGATGCTGAACCCCATCACCTACACGGAGCAGGTCGTCGGAGACTTCCTGCGTTACCAGCTAAGCACCTACGCCTTCGCCGACACGGGCCTGTACCAGCAGATGCGAACGCTGCTCAACCTGGAGCACACCCGCAACACGCCGCTGATGAAGGGGCCGTACATCTCGCTGTCGCGCACCTTCCAGCAAGGTGCCACGCTTGAGCAGCTGGTGAGGGAAGGGGTGTTACATGCCCACATCCGCCAGTTGTCGCCGTACCCGGCGGCCTATCGGCACCAGGAGCAGGCCTTCCGCGCCATCCACGCGGGGCAGCCCACGCTGGTGGCCACGGGCACGGGCTCGGGCAAAACCGAGTCCTTCCTGTTCCCCATCATCAGCCGCTGCCTGCAACTGCGCGACCAAGGCGCGTCGGCGGGCATTACCGCCGTGATCGTCTACCCGATGAACGCGCTGGCCGAAGACCAGCTGCAACGCATGCGTGCGCTATTGGCCGGCACGGGCGTGACCTTCGGAATGTACGTGGGTAAGACGCCGCAGAAGGAATCCGACGTGGTGGGCGTTCGCCTGCCACCGGGTAGCACTTCGGCCGATTACCAGGCCAAGCTGGCAGAGATGCAGCACAAGAAACTGGACGTGGCCCTGCACCCCGCAGAGGAGCGCGTGAGCCGCGAAACCATGCGCACCCCTGGCCAGCAGCCGCGCATCCTGCTGACCAACGTCAAGCAGCTGGAACTGCTGCTGACCCGCCAGCACGACCTGGAGCTGTTCGACAACGCCCGGCTGGAATTCATGGTCTTCGACGAAGCCCACACTTTCACCGGGGCCCAAGGCGCCGAGACGGCCTGCCTGATCCGCCGTCTGCGTGCCTATTGCGGTAAAGACCAGGCTAGCACCACCTGCATCGCGACCTCGGCTACCATCGCCGACCCGGTCAAGGGGCTGGACGCTGGACGCGAGTTCGCCAGCCGCTTCTTCGGCGTGGATGGCAGTAATGTGGCGCTAGTGGGCGAGAGCTACGAGGCCGATGTGTGGGGCTCGCTGCGCACCGCCAGCCCGCCGCTGAATGGCAACCAGTCCGCGCAACTGCAGACCCTGCTGGAGGTGCTATCGCTGGTGGACCGCGAGGACGCGACGGACGGCGATGTGCAGGCTTTGCGCGTGTGGTTCACCACCGCTACCGGCAGCCGCCTGCAGCCTGGCCCCTGGCGCGAAGCCATCGGGCAGTGGATGAGCCACAACGAAGTGGCTTTCCAGATCGCCGAGGCGCTGAGCCGGCCGCGTGCACTGGACGATTTGCTAGCGGATCTGAGCACCAAGCTGGGCCGCAACATCTCGCAAGAAGAAATTCTGGTTTGGCTGGCCCTGGGCGCCGCCGCGCGCCAGGGCGGGCGACCGCTGCTGCGCCCGGTGGTGCACGGCTTTGTGCGGGGCGTGAGCGGTGCGGTGGTGACTTTCCCCGACCAGAGCAACGATGCCAAGCTATGGCTGTCTGCAGAGGATGCGCTGACTGAGAACGCCGATCTGCATCGCTTCCCGCTGCTGAGCTGCACCACCTGCGGCCAGCACTACTTCGAGCACGGGCTGGAGGACTTCGACTTCACAGGCCAGCGCCCGGGTGGGGGCACCGCCGAAGGCAAGGGCCGTGTGTGGCGTGGCGCCGAGATCAGCTTGGGTGGAGTGCGTGCCCTGTCGCTGGACCACCAAGTGGGTGCAGATGCCGAAGACGACCCCGTGCGTACCGAGACGTTATTTGCCTGCCGCTACTGCGGTACGGTGCACGACGATAACGCGGCCGAGTGCGCCGGTTGTGGCCGTAGCAAGGCGTTAAAGCCGCTGTACGTCGTCCAGCAAAAGAGCGAACACGTCGGCAAGTTGACCCGCTGTGTGTCCTGCGGCGCTGCGGGCCGGCGCTTTAGCGGCAATTATCGGGAGCCCGCCCGTCCGGTTCGCGCCACTACCGTGGCCGATGTACACGTGCTGGCCCAGAGCATGATTCACCGCGCCGAGCGACGCCGACTGCTGGTGTTTGCCGACAACCGACAGGACGCCGCCTTCCAGGCCGGCTGGATGCAAGACCGTTCGCGCCGCTACCGCTTCCGCGAACTGATCTACCAGAAGCTGAAGGCAGGCCCGATCTCTGTCAGTGACCTGACCTTGTGGCTGGACCAGCAACTCGACGCTGACGACGAATTGTCACGTGCGCTGATTCCGGAGGTCTGGCGTGTCGAACCCAAATCAGAGACGGGCCAAGCCCACGGCCAGGAGCGGAAGTGGTTTTTGCGCGTGCAGATCTTGCGCGAGCTTGCCATCGGTGGCCGGCAGCGTCTGGGCCTGGAGCCCATGGGTCGGCTGAAGGTGGATTACCTGGGCCTGACCGGCGAGCGACCGGAAATCAAGCGTTGGGCCGGCAAGATCGGCTGCGAAACGGAGGCGCTGGCCCAGGGTGTGGCGTCGCTCCTGGACGCCGCGCGTTCACGGCGCATGCTGTACGACGGTGTTACCGGTGTGTATTCGAAGGTTTGGATGGATGGAGAAAGAGAAGTCCTTCGGGGCTATCTGCCATCCATGAAGGGCGTGCCCTCAGCGCTGAAATTTCAGCGCGACGGACAAGATGATGAGACGCGTATCAAGCAGTGGTTCAGCATCTATGCCACAGTGGCCAAACAGGCAGCGCTGGCTTGGAGGGTTCCGGCAGACGAGGTCCCTGAATTCCTGGGCGAGATGTGGATGCTAGTGACCAACGAGTTGCTGCTCCTAGCGCCGGTGCAGCTCAAGGGCGCTCGCGGCAGGCCGCTGCCCGGCTGTGTTGGTGCCCATCAGGTGGACGTTGATCGTCTGATGATGCGACCTGACAAGGGCATGTACCGGTGCCAGACCTGTCGGCGCCTGCACAGTCGTCCCAATCCGACGCTATCGTGCATGGCCTGGCGCTGCGACGGAAAGCTGATGGCGGAGCCCGAAAATACGGACGATTACGACCTGTTGATGCTCGACCAGGAATTCGCCATGCTGCGCGCCAAGGAGCACTCAGCACAGATTCCCGGCCCCGACCGTGAACGTATCGAGAACGCTTTCAAGGGCGACAACGAGCGCATCAACACCTTGGTATGCACGCCGACCCTTGAGATGGGCGTGAACATTGGCGCGCTGGATGCGGTGCTGATGCGGAACGTGCCCCCGCTGCCGGCCAACTACTGGCAGCGTGCTGGGCGTGCTGGCCGCCAGTTCCGCATGGCTCTGGACATTACCTATGCCCGTGCGGCAAGCCACGATCGCGCCTACTTCAACGAACCGTTGAAAATGCTCGAGGGGCTGGTGGAACCACCCAGCTTCAACCTGCGTAACCCCATCATGGTAGCTAAGCATGTGCACGCGACAATGCTGACAGCCGTGTTCAAGATGTTGCGCGACAAGGAGTTGCCGCAGGGTGCGCTGGACGAACTGCAGGAGGCCGTGCGCAACTGCCTGCCGCAGCAGATCAAGACCTACTTGTTCACCCCGGAGGGCATGGTACGCCCCGCACCGATGAAGGTGACAGAACTGGGAACGGTGATCCTGAGGCATCGCCAGACCTTGCTGGCGGCCACGATGAATGCCTTCCAACAAGGGTGGCCTATCACCGATGCAGAGGTGGTCAGCCAGGTCAGCGTCGAGGCCATCATAGATGGACTGGCAAGTGAACTGCAAGCGGTGGTCGACCGCCTCTTCCAGCGGCTGCAGTGGGCATTGAATCAGCTGGAGCGGTTGCGCAAGGTGGCCAGCGCTAAGGGAGCACTTGACCCCGATGAAGAGGCATTGCGCAGCCGTTGCGAGCGCCTCGTCAAGAAATTGAAGGGAGAAGCGCACCGCCGTGCCAATCAGGCCGAGGGCGTCGACGACACGAACACCTACGGCGTGCTCGCTGCCGAAGGCTTCCTGCCGGGTTATGGCCTGGACACCGGCGCGGTCAGCATCACACACATTGCACCGCGCTACGGCTCGGACATTTCTGACTGGGAACTGCGGCGCAACAGCGCGCTGGCTGTGCGCGAGTACGTACCTGGCAATCTGATCTACGCCAACGCGCACAAGTTCGTGCCGCGCACGTTCCACCTAGTTCCGGAAGAGCCCATCGTGTTTGCGGTGGACCTGGCCAACGAGGCAATTCAGGAAACCGGTGGGCTGGGTAAAGCGGCCGCGCCAACGCAGGCCGAATCGGTGGGCGTATCCAGCTTATTTGGCGTGCAGGTGTGCGACGTGGATGCCCCCCACCAGTCGTACATCTCCGACGATGAGGATTACCGCTTCCAACTTCCTGTGGCTGTCTTTGGCCAGGACCAGGGGCGGCACTCCGGCGGCAAGGCTTACGAGTGGGGCAGCGCCGCCTTGCACCTAAAGCACGGCCTGCACATGCGCCTGGTTAACGTGGGCGCGGCATCGCAAGTTCGTTCGACCGGTGAGATGGGCTACCCGGTGTGCATGGTCTGCGGCCAGAGCCGCTCGCCGATGAGCACGCTCAAGGAGCTCAATGCGTTCAATGAGCACCACTTCGAGCGGTGTGGACGGCCCATCCAGAAGATTGCGTTCTATGCTGAGGTGGTGGCGGACGCGCTGGTGCTGCCGGACTGCACCTCGAAGGAGGCCGCGTACAGCGTGCTGGAGGCCCTGCGGCAAGGGGCTGCGGGCGTGCTTGACATGGAGATATCGGACCTGCAGGTGCAGGTGCTGGGCAAGCCAGGCGGCGAGAAGTTCGACGCCATTCTGTACGACCCCATGCCCGGCGGTTCCGGCCTACTGGAACAGTTGCTGGAGCATTGGCCTGCTGTGGTAAAGCACACATTGGTGCTGGTCGATGACTGTCCCTCGGCCTGCGACTCATCGTGCATCGACTGTCTACAAAACTTCCGTAATTCCTTCTACCATGAGCACCTGAACCGACACGTGGCGCTCGAACATCTCACAACATGGGGCGATGCCGTCTCGCTAAGCCATGATATTCCGCCTGTGTTGCCTGACGACAACCAGACGAAGAAGCCGGGCAATCCACCCGAGCAGCAACTGGTGGCAATGTTGAAAGCCGCCGGTCTGATGAGCTTCGAGACTGAACGTCCTATCGAGTTGAACGGCGGCATTGTCACCCGGCCTGATGTGTACTTCCATGCGCCCAACGATCAGTTCGAGGGTGTGTGCGTGTACCTGGACGGAATGAGCGAACATCTGCACGGCAACGTCCAAACGGCAGTGCAAGACCGGCAAATTCGTGACGAATTGCTGAACACCGACTACGAGGTAGTGGCGATCCAGTACCAAGAGCTATACGACAGGACCGTGATGCGCACGCACATGCGCCGCATCGCCAAGGCTGTCCTTGGCAAGTCTAAAGCCAAGGAAGTAGAAGCAGATGCCTCGTGGTTTGATGTAGTGACGTAACCCTACCTCAGGCTAGCTCAATATCAATCTCCCGGCCCTGGGGCCCCTCGAGGAAGCATTGGTGGAGAAATTCGATGAGAAGATTCGCGCGGACCGCGCCAAGCAGCTGTGCGGCCGGATGGCGCGGCAGATCATGGAGCGGGAGGCTATCTGTACGACCGCGGCGGGGTGCCGATCACCAACAAGATCCTGTTTTCTTCCGCCGCGCGCTACAAGAAGCGCAGCTAGCAATGCCAACACGAGCGCCATAGACGGCTGGAAAGGGAGAACCCATGCAAGAACAATGGCTTCAAAGGGCGGATCGCCTGGCCGACATTACGCAGCGCGTCGGATTCGCGCTATGGCAACTGCAGGAGTTGGAAGGCTGCGCCGCCCAGTGTTTTGTCCTGCTGGCGCAGGCTAAGCAGGGAATGGGAGCGGTCGCTGGCGAAGCCTTGGTTGAGAAGGCGCAGGGCAAGACCTTCGGGGCGACCATCAATCAAATGGCGAAAGCCAGCCTGCTTCAACCAGAGCTGGCACAAAGATTCTCCAGCCTGCTGGCTGAGCGCAACTGGTTAGTCCACAGGTCGCGAGCGGATAGCCGACATGTGATCCATGATCATGCGGCAACGCAAGCGCTTCGGGGTCGCCTGGACGCCATCGCCGACGAGTCGCTTGTGTTATTGAAAGCAGTGGCGAAGCTGGCCGAGGACTTCGTTAGGCGGCACGGGATCTCGGCGGAATACATCGATAGAACCGCGCAGCAGCTTCTGCAGCAGTGGCAGACTTCCGAAGCATCCTGACGTTTCTACCACGCTGATTACGGCTAACGAATCCTCGTCCAGGTAGTCAGCGACCGAGTTCCATCAGCTTGCCATCGCACCCACCAGCGTCCCAGACGGGCCATTTCGTCCTCCGTGGTGTGGCCTAGGTCAATTTCAATCTCGGTTGAGACGACGGTAGGCCCAAGCGCCACGAGCTAGGTGGAACAAGAACATGCCAATCGATGCAATCAGGGCAAGGAGTATCCCCTTCAGGAGGTAGGCATGGATTGTCGCCAAAGGAAGCATGTAACCGGTAGCCTCGGGCACATCTCGCCCCACCGACAAGGCTAGGACGATGAGGATAAGGGAGACGACTGAATAGAAGGCGATCAAGCGCTCCGATTGCTTCAGCGTCACGAGCTCGTCCGGATCCAAGTCTCGGGGAGTCGTGTTCTCCCACCAGTTGCCAATGGCGATGACGACGTCGAAGAGTTTTTCCATGTTTCTTTCCTGGCGTGTCAAAGACATGTCCCATTGCGCGTGAGCACGGCCATACTCAAATCTCCCCGGCTTCACCTCGGCACCAGCCGTGGCCGCTCTTGTTTTCATCCAGCCATTCCCACACGCCCTCCGCGTCGAGAATGCCCTTCGCTTTCTGAACGGCTTCGATCATCGCAGCCTCAAGGAATCGCCGCTTGCTGATTCCCAGCAGGTTGACGATGCTGTCGATTTCTTCGGCCAATTCCGTTGCTACCTTCGCGCAAACGTTCTTAATCTGGCCCGAAGTCTCGACCTGATCGGTCAGCCCGAGATGGTCCGCCAGGTCGGCATTCCCACTACCCGAGATCAGGTGCAGGGCTTTTTCGGTTACGAGTGCATCGAGTGGTGAGCGCATTTCCATTTCCCCGTTAAGTGGAGCTTTAATAAGCACTATTGGAGCATATATTGGCTGATATGGAACTGCAAATTAAGCTTCAGGGCGCGAGGTGCATTGTGGTGTGCAGGCTACAAGAGCCATGCGAGGCGGCAATCGGATTGAGCAATCCAGCGACGCAGCAGTGACTCACTACACTCATGCTCGACGCCAGAGCCTTGGGAGCCCCCGTCAGACTGATTGCCAGAGAAAGTGCCCCAGGGGGATGAGGAGACATTTTCGCGTATGCGAAAATGCGGAAAACGCCCAGCAGGGGATCGAAGGGAAACACCTCTCCCAGGCACCGACGCGAAGCCGGCACCCAGGTGGATCGACTAAGGGATCAGCCCGTGTTTTCGCAGCAGGTCTTCATTGCTCAGGTGAACATCGGGGTGCGGTGTCGTTTGCCAGTCGCGTGTTCCCATGGGCCCGGCGATCTCTAGGATTCGGGGACGCAACTCAGACCGGATGCGATCAGCGGTCGCTAGTAGTTGAGGGGTGAGGTTCATTGCCAAATTTACGTTGTTT
Organism: Cupriavidus sp. GW823-FHT07B10; assembly: GCF_058794355.1. Lineage (NCBI taxonomy): Bacteria > Pseudomonadati > Pseudomonadota > Betaproteobacteria > Burkholderiales > Burkholderiaceae > Cupriavidus > Cupriavidus sp. GW823-FHT07B10. The sequence goes on along the minus strand of NZ_JBXAGS010000018.1, from coordinate 119,684 downwards.
GAAAGAAGTGCTCAGCATAAATGCTGTGCCGACGGGCCTTCACCGCGTTTTTCCTAGTCGCGCCGCGCCCTTTGGCGGCATTGATGCACTCCAAAGACTGATCAGATTGGAGCGATTCTGGGAAGAGTAAATGGACACCAATGCAAGCGGCCCGGTCACTGCTTGCCGACAAGCGGATTAATCAGCTTGCGCGACGCGAGCTCTAGAACCGGCGCGAGGCAATCGTAGTGGCTCAAGCCCGCCAAGCTCACCGTATGCAGGCGATAGTTGCTCGGATTCAATCCACGCGCCTTCAATTTCAGCGCAAAGGTCCTATGTCCGAGTTTAAGCTCGATGTGCTCCTGCACCCGCTTGGATATTTTCATCGACTTGCCGAGATATAGTGGCATCCACTCCTTGAGTTCCGAGTGCATGGACATCCGGATCTTTTTGGTCGTCGACGTGAAAGCGTGGCGGTACTCCTCTAAATCCCATCCCTCCTTGAACTGCCTCAACCAGGCAGCGCAGTCGAGCTTCGCCGGGCTGGTGGTGCAAACTTCAATAAGATAGAGACCGGGATAAGCCTGCTCCGCAATTTTGGCTTCGTCTGAGAGAACGCAGACGGACTTCCATTCAAAGTCGGCGGCAATGCCGTCTAAGCCGGCGAAGCATCTCGCAAGCTGTTTATCGACCGCACGCAGGCGATCCCAAGCGCCGCCTTGCGTAGCTAACTCCTTACCGACTACCGACGCGCAAGAATCCCGTTCTACGATAAGATTCATCCCTATTCCCTTGGGGCCGCCTTTCGCTTTAGACGCCACATATTACTACCAGCTCCCCCGTGAGACAGTCTTGGATTGGGTACTGCGGCAGCACAAGCAGGCGATGGACGCTCCTCGTTGGACTGTCCTGGTGGCCGACCGTGAATTGCTTAAGATTTACGCAAGTAGGCCGATTGTTATGCAACAGCATTCCCGGATTTTGTTGTCGTGCCTCTTAGCTAGGAGGAATACGAGCGCGCGACACCAAATGATTCAAGGGACACACTTGGTGTGTCACGGGGAATTGGCGATTGGCATGAAAAACCCGCCACTTAGGCGGGTGATTTGCGAGTCGATGTGACAATTGCCTAGCTGCGCCCCTGGCATGCTCTCTGCCTTTCTGCCGAAAGCTGCCTCGACCCCTGCGACCTATTGCAAGTGCGGAAAAGAGGATAGCGATGGGTCGTGCGCGATAATCTGTTGTGCCAATTTATCAGCCAATTGATCTTGGTTTTCCTCCAGATATATTTCCGTAGGAACGGGGATATGCTTGAGAATGCCAACCGCCTTGTCAAAGGCTTCAGAGAGATCCTCTCCGGCAGGTTTTCCAAGCACAAGATAGAGTTTGAATTTATCCGCCGAATCTGATACGCCCAATATCTGACCGGCACATTTATGTGCCTTTTCTCGGATTGAATCCGCAGCCGCAAGGTCAAATGAGACTGGCTCAACGCAGTGCCAAACTCCATTTTTCCACGCAAGCTCAAACTTCACATCATCGCTACGTCCGTGAATTACCTTCTCATCGAAATATCGAAGTACGTTTCTGTTTTCTAAGGAGCGTCTAAAGCTCCTCCAGACATCCTCGTCGCTCCGTCTCTGGTGCTTACGAGGTTTATCGTACTTCGTGACATAACGTGCATAGATTGTGCGCGCAGTCTTCTCCAGATCAAATGATCGGCCAGTAGCCACCTCCGACCACACTAGAGCACTATCATCCTTGGGTAAAACTGAGCCAAGGATCTCCTCGAGCGATCTTGCTTGGACATTCAAGTCCAATTTTGACTGATATTCCTCTCTTATTTGAGAGAAGCGTTTGGAGATTGGGCTCAAAAGCGACTTGAAGCGACTTGCCCTAATATCAGGAAAAATCTCCGCGAGACGCCCAAGCGTGCGACGGCAGTCGAAGAAGAAAAATCCGTTTTCATGGCAATACAAAGCAACGCCGACGTTTGCAAACTCGCCGGTTGCAACATCGTGCACATATTTTAATATTGAATATGAGTAGGGCTTTCGATTTGTCATCCTAGTACCCCAATTGCATTATTCACAATCAATGTAATATTTTGCCTTGCCGTCTCAAGATAATCAAAGATCTCTTTCAGATTAACCTTTGACTTCCATTCATCAGGAAGTGCATCTTCATACTGTTTGAAACGCTCGGGCGGGAGCTGCTGCCACGCCTGAACAAACCGATCAAGCTGCTGTGGGCAGACTTCCAAATAAGGCCGTGAAAAAATGTGCCGCTCCCCCTCGGGCTTCATCTCCGCAGCATCGAATCCATTGACCGTCCACGGCTCGTGCCAGAAAAGCACGTTGAACGAGAGGGCCAACTCATGGTCGATAATAGCAAAGCTATCCCCTGAATACAGGCAGTTGGGGTTCTTCGTCAACCTATCCGAATTGATGATGATCGTGTCAAACACGAACACTTCCGCTGCCAGTTGACAATGCACAGCTGGCACAGTGCCCTGCCGAGTCCAGAGACTGAAGCCAGGGGGTAAGAACTTAGATCCGAAAGCAATCCGACAACTGGCCTGGAGCTTCGCCTTGGCATCTGCGGACTTCAGATCCGAAATGAATTCCGGGGCGAGATCTACGATGAAGGGTTCTGGCACTGGCAAGCCGAGGTCAGCTGCCAGCATTGCAGCAATTGCCTCTATGCAGAGGTTCTTTTCGTTCTCGTAGAGCCCATGTGAACACTTGACCACAAGCTCAATTTCCTCGCCATCAACGGTGTCGCAGGCGATCAGGCAAGGCGAGTTGCGACCGCTTCCCATCACTCTCACGAATCGTGCGGCATAAACGAGATCTAGCATGAAGGTCGTGCAGCGCAACTAGTGTGCGTCAAGAGGCACTATTATTGTGATCGACCCATGATTCTACATGCTCAGCCGTCGCAACCGCGGCCCCGCTAACGTTGGGCATATACCAAGGTCGTGGAACCGATACATACAAGCGGTTGCCGCCGGAGAGCGCCCCGGGGTTCGCCAAGCTGCTTCACAAGCGGAGGCGGGTGACGTTCTGATCCTCACGAAGCTGGACCGGCTCGGGCGGAATGCGATGGACGTGCGCGCCACAGTCGAGCGTCTGGCCGCGATTGGCGTGCGGATCCATTGCCTGGCGCTCGGCGGCGTCGACCTGACCAGTGCGGCCGGCAAGATGACCATGGGCGTACTAAATGCGGTTGCGGAATTCGAGCGCGACTTGCTGATCGAGCGCACGCAGGCTCGCTCGCGCCAAATCAGAGGGCAAGGCGTTGGGCCGGCCGGCGGCACTCACTGAAGCGGAGCAGGCCGAGGCGCTGGCAAAGCTCTTCGCCGGCGCCTCGATCGCCAACTCGCCCGCGACTATGGCAGGGCCGGGCAGAGCATCATGCGCGCCCGGGACCGGGCAGCAGGCTGAAAAAAAGCCCATCATGCATGACGATCAGCGGCGCTAGCTCGCGGCGCTGGTGGTGCAGGCCCACGAGGATCTGCTCAAGATTGGAAGAGCACTGATCGATGACGAAAGCGCCAAGATTTCGAATCTGATAGCCGAGGTAAATGAGCTCCAAGAGATGGTCGATGATGTCGGCAGTCCCTACCTCGGCTTTTGCTCGCAGTCCGTCCGACTCGCAGGCGTCATGTTTGTGATGAGCGAGATTGGCGCCTCCATCTTCGAGCTGGGCGGCAACGGAGGAGCCGAATCCGCTCTGCAGCTGAGGCTGGAGCTGCAAGGCTGGGCAAGATCAGGATGGTCGTGCAGGACGCGGGCATCGTCCACGGTGAACGCGACGGCGGTTTCGCTGATCCGCAGTTTCCTCTTCCCAATCCGGCCAAACGTGAACGTGAGCGCGAGCGGCGATGGTGGGTGTCCAGCCTACGACGCCTGGCTGCTGCTTAAGGGTTCGAGATGCCACAAGTCATTGAAACAGGTTTGCCGGCAAACGCCGGTGCTGTGACAGATATGTCGTCGGAGTCCGATGGACGGTGCTCTCATCGGCCTCCTTGCTCCGAGGCTGCATGCGCGGCTTCTGGTTTTCTTGCCAAACAAATTGTTGGCAACCAATCAGGTTCAGGTAAAACCAGCGCCCCGCGACTCGGCCGACAGGCTGGGCCATGTCCCAGTACCACAGTTGGCGGGACCCCGTGGCCACGTGTGTGGTGGGCGGCCGGCTTTGCCGCGGCGCCTCACGATCCAGCAAATGAAAAACGGGTTACGAGAAAACTTCTCGTAACCCGTTTGATTTTATGAGTGCCGCAGGGGGCACTTTTCTCATGACTGCACGCCAGTCCAGCTAATTCCGGATTTCCAGTCCAGCAAACTGGTATGTAGTCCAGCTAATTCCGGTTTCCTACACCGCTACAAGCGATCAAACATCAATATTCCGCGCCACCAACGCATTAGATTCAATAAAGTTCCTACGCGGCTCCACCTCATCCCCCATAAGGGTGGTAAAGATCTGATCCGCCGCAATAGCATCCTCAATCTGCACCTTCAGCAGCCGGCGCTGCGTAACGTCGAGGGTGGTCTCGAAAAGCTGCTCCGGGTTCATCTCACCAAGACCCTTATACCGCTGACGAGAAACCCCACGCTCAGCCTCAGCCAGCAGCCATTGCATGGCCCCGTGGAAGTCGTTGACTGTCTGATCGCGCAGCTTTTCGCCTTCACCACGCTGCACCTTGGTGCCTTCCGGAGTCAGGCCCTGGAAAGTCTTAGCAGCATTGGACAGGGCAGCATAATCAGCACCATGAACAAAATCCGCATCCAGATGCGACAACCGCACGTTGCCATGATGACGACGCGCAATCATCAACCGATGCTTATCCGTCTTCTCATCAAACTGCGCATAAACGTCGGCGGTACCGTCGTCATTCACGGCAGCCCCAATCAACGTCTTAGCATGCATCTCAGCCAACTTGGCCTTCAGCGCCACAGCAGACGCCTCAGCAGCAGCCGCGCTATCCAGATCCAGCGCCACCCCATCAGCAATAGCACGCAGGGCATCAGTATCAACAATGCGTGACAGACGAGAAATCACCCCTTCAGTCAGCTGATACTGCCGCGCCAACTCAGTCAGCGCATCCCCATTGATCTCCGACCCATCCGGCCGCACCAGCACAGCCTTCTCCATCGCCAGCTTCAACAGATAAGCATTGAGCTCGACATCATCCTTGATATACCGCTCTTCCTTCCCATGCTTGATCTTGTACAGCGGCGGCTGCGCGATATACACATACCCGCGCTCGATGATGTCAGGCATCTGCCGATAGAAGAACGTCAGCAGCAGCGTGCGGATGTGCGATCCATCCACGTCCGCGTCAGTCATGATGATGATGCGGTGGTAGCGCAGCTTGTCCAGGTTGTAGTCGTCCTTGCCAATGCCGGTGCCCAGTGCGGTGATCAGGGTCAGCACTTCCTGGCTGGACAGCATCTTGTCGAAGCGGGCGCGCTCTACGTTCAGGATCTTGCCCTTGAGCGGCAGGATGGCCTGGAACTTACGGTCGCGGCCTTGCTTGGCGGAGCCGCCTGCGGAGTCGCCCTCCACCAGGAAGAGTTCTGACAGGGCGGGGTCTTTTTCCTGGCAGTCGGCCAGCTTGCCGGGCAGGCCCATGCCGTCCATCAGGCCCTTGCGGCGCGTCATTTCGCGGGCCTTGCGGGCGGCTTCGCGGGCGCGGGCGGCGTCTACGATCTTGCCGCAGATGATCTTGGCGTCGCCCGGGGTTTCCAGCAGGAAGTCGTTCAGGGCCTTGCCGACGAGTTCTTCCACGGGCAGGCGCACTTCGGAAGAGACCAGCTTGTCCTTGGTCTGCGAGCTGAACTTGGGCTCAGGCACCTTGACGGAGAGCACGCAGGACAGGCCTTCGCGCATGTCGTCGCCGGTGGTTTCCACCTTGGCTTTCTTGGCGACTTCGTTTTCTTCAATGTACTTGTTGATGACGCGGGTCATCGCGGCGCGCAGGCCGGTCAGGTGGGTGCCGCCATCGCGCTGCGGGATGTTGTTGGTGAAGCAGAGCACCTGCTCGTTGTAGCCGTCGTTCCACTGCATGGCCACTTCCACGGCGATACCGTCTTTTTCGGTGTTGGCGTAGAAGATGGTGGGGTGCAGCACGCTCTTGGAGCGGTTGATGTACTCGACAAAACCCTTCACACCGCCGGAGAAGGCAAAGTCTTCTTCCTTGCCGGTGCGCTGGTCGACCAGCTTGATGTGCACGCCGTTGTTCAGGAACGAGAGCTCGCGGATGCGCTTGGAGAGGATCTCGTAGTGGAACTCGACGTTGGTGAAGATCTCTTCGTCGGCCAGGAAGTGGACTTCGGTGCCGCGCTTGTCGGTGGCGCCGATGATCTTCATCGGCGAGACTTCAACGGGCTGGCCGTCGGGGCCGGTCACGGTCTCGACGATGCGGTTCTGGACGTCGCCCTTGGCGAATTCGATCAGGTGGACCTGGCCGTCGCGGCGCACGGTCAGGCGCAGCCACTTTGACAGTGCGTTCACGCAGGACACGCCCACGCCGTGCAGGCCGCCAGACACCTTGTAGCTGTTCTGGTTGAACTTGCCGCCGGCGTGCAGCTCGGTCATGGCGATTTCTGCCGCGCTGCGCTTGGGTTCGTGCTTGTCGTCGAACTTGACCAGGGGCGGGATGCCGCGGCCGTTGTCGACGATGGAGATCGAGTTGTCGCTGTGGATGGTGACCTGGATCTCGGTGCAGTAGCCGGCCAGCGCTTCGTCGATGGAGTTGTCCAGCACCTCGAAGACAAGGTGGTGCAGGCCGGTGCCGTCGGAGGTATCACCGATATACATGCCCGGACGCTTGCGTACCGCCTCCAGGCCTTCCAGGATCTGGATCGAAGAGGCTCCGTAGGTGTTTTCCTGCTGCGGGTTCTGCTGTTCGGTCATGTCTTTCTACTCACGGCAATGGCGGAATTCGGGCCGGGCCGGCATAGCGGCGGGGCGCGAAAGGGTCCGCATGGCGGGTTACTAAAAACGGCAAAAGGGGCGGATCGTCGTTTCGATCCTGCCCCCGCTGCGGGATGGTCATCCCCAGGACTTCCCGGCCTGGGCCGGGTGTCGTTGCGTGCCGTTTGCTGCTCCGGTTCTTGTCTGGTCTGGTCCTGTTACCGGATCATCAGATGCGCATCGGCATGACGACGTACTTGAAATTGTCGTCTTCCGGCACGGTAATCAGCGCACTCGAATTCGAGTCGCCGAGGCTGACCTGCACCTGCTCGCTCTTCAGGTTGGCAAGCACGTCAAGCAGGTAGGTCACGTTGAAGCCGATATCGAGCGCGTCGCCCGAGTAATCGAGTTCCAGCTCTTCCTGCGCCTCTTCCTGGTCGGCGTTGGTGGAGCTGATCTTGAGCATGTGCGTGTCGAGGATGCAGCGCACGCCCTTGAATTTGTCGGTCGTCAGGATCGCGGTGCGTTGCAGCGCCTGCTGCAGCCGCACGCGGTCGATCGCGAAGGCGTTCTTGTAGCCCTTGGGAATCACGCGCTGGAAGTCGGGGAACTTGCCTTCAACCAGCTTGGAGATCAGTTCGATATTGGCGAACGTGAACTTGACCTGGTTGGCGGCCAGCTGCACCTGCACCGGATCGTCGTTGTCTTCCAGCAGGCGCTGCAGTTCCAGGATGGTCTTGCGCGGGATGATGACTTCCTGGCGCGCGCCAACACCGACGGCTTCGGTCTCAAGCTCAACGCCGCAGTAGGCCAGGCGGTGGCCGTCGGTGGCGACTGCCATCACCTTCTTGCCTTCCACCACCAGCAGCATGCCGTTCAGGTAGTAGCGGATGTCCTGCTGCGCCATGGCGAAGTGGACCATCGCCAGCAGGTGCTTGAAGGTCTTCTGCGGCAGGCTGACGCTGGCGTTGAATTCGCTGGCTTCGGCAACGGTCGGGAATTCCTCGGCGGCCAGCGTCTGCAGTGCGAAGCGGCTCTTGCCGGATTGCACGGTCATGCGCTTGTCGTTGAGCGACAGGGCCACGTCGCCGTCAGGCATGGCGCGCAGGATGTCCAGCAGCTTGCGCGCGGCCACGGTGGTGGCAACGCTGTCGCTGCCAACGCCGCATTCGGCGTGCGTGGTGATCTGGATCTCGATGTCGGTCGAGAGGAAGGAAACGTTGGACCCGGACTTGCGAATCAGCAGATTGGCCAGGATCGGGAGGGTGTGGCGGCGCTCCACGATGCCGCTCACGATTTGCAGCGGACGCAGCAGGTTGTCTCGCGAGGTTTTGACCAATTGCATTGAATTTATCCTTCGTCGTTTGTAATCGGCGACCGCAGAACGCAAACAACTCCGAATTCACTTAGGAATCAAGGAGTTAATATGCCATTGTACCAAGGATAAGCCGCTGCGGTGAAGCGGGGCGGGACCGGCCGGGGGGCCAGCTGTGCCCAAAAAGCCACGCTGGCGCTGCCCGTACTTGCCATCCCGTCCCGACTCACCGCAAAGCCTTATCAGTGGCCATTTTCCGGACACTTGCCCCGGCGACGCTGACGTTAATTCCCCAGGCGCCACGGGATGTCCGTGGCGCGCACCCTACAGTATGCCAGCCCCGAGGGGCCGACCCTTCAAAACGCCTTCCCGGGGGTCCCCGGGCATCGGCCATGCATCAGCCCTTGAGCGTTTGCTCCAGCACGTGCAGTTCATGGTTGAGCTGCGCGTCCTTGCTGCGTTCGTCGGCGATCTTGCGCACGGCATGCAGCACGGTGGTGTGGTCGCGGCCGCCAAAGAGCTCGCCGATTTCGGGCAGGCTCTTCTGCGTCAGCTCCTTGGCCAGGTACATCGCAATCTGGCGCGGCCGTGCAATATTGGCAGGGCGCTTTTTCGAATACATGTCAGCGACCTTGATGTTGTAGAAATCCGCGCAGGTCTTCTGGATGTTCTCCACGGAGATCTGGCGGTTCTGCACAGTCAGCAGGTCCTTGAGCGCTTCGCGCGTCACCTCGATGGTGATGTCCTTGCCGTGGAAGTTGCTGAACGCCAGGATCTTGCGCAACGCGCCTTCCAGCTCGCGCACGTTTGAGCGCAGGTGCTTGGCGACAAAGAAGGCAACCTCTTCGGGCACGTTGACGTTTTCCGCGGCGGCCTTCTTCATCAGGATGGCCACGCGCATTTCCAGCTCGGGCGGCTCGATGGCCACGGTCAGGCCCGAGTCGAAGCGCGAGATCAGGCGGTCGTCGATGCCGGAAATCTCTTTCGGGTAGGTATCGCTGGTGATGATCACCTGCGCCCGGTTGGCAATCAGGGCCTCAAAGGCATAGAAGAACTCTTCCTGCGTGCGGTTCTTGCCGGAGAAGAACTGGATATCGTCGATCAGCAGCAGGTCCAGCGAGTGGTAGTAGCGCTTGAACTCGTCGAACGCCTTGCGCTGGTACGCCTTGACCACGTCAGACACGTACTGCTCGGCGTGGATGTAGCGGATGCGCGCGCGCGGGTTCTCCAGCAACATGAAGTTGCCGATGGCGTGGATCAGGTGAGTCTTGCCGAGGCCCACGCCGCCATAGAGATACAGCGGGTTGTACGACTTGCCCGGGTTGTTGGCCACCTGGATGGCCGCGGCGCGGGCCAGCTGGTTGGCTTTACCAGTGACGAAGTTGTCAAAGGTCAGGATCGGGTTCAGGCGCGAGCGCTCATGCACCGTGTCGCTGGGCTGGTGGCCGGGCATCGGCGTGGCGCCGCCCATCTGCTGGTGCGGCTGCTGCTGGGGTTGTTGCGGCGGCGCGCGGTAGGAGCGGGCGCTGGCTTCAGCGGGGTCCATCTGGACCACGTCGATCTCACCCATGTCGGCGCCGTGCGGCTGGTGGCCGTGCTGGCCAGGGTGGGGCTGGCCGCGCGCACCGGCCGGGACCGGTGCGGCGGACGGCATGCCGGCCGGATTGCCCGGGTTGCCCGGATTGCCATAGGGCGGTTGCCCCATGCCGTAGCCGGCCGCGCTGACCGGCTCGCCATAGCCATAGCCGGGCTGCTGGCCGGGCATGGCGAACGGCGGCTGGCCCATGGCCTGGCCGCCCATCGGCTGGGCGCCGGGATAGCCGCCCATGCTCGTACCCGGTGCTGCGTGGCCGTCCATGCCGCCCGGGCCCATGCCGGGCTGGGCCGGCTGCATATAGGCAGCGGCACGGCCCGACGCGGCGGGATCCAGCACGAACTGGACGCTGACCTGCGCTTCCCAGTACTCGCAGGCCAGTGCGGTGATGCGCCCCGAAAACTGGCTCTTGACCCAGTCCAGCTTGAAACGGTTGGGCGCGGCAATGCGCAGCGCGTGCGTTTCTTCATCGAACGCAACGGGCGCCAGCGGCTTGATCCACGTTTTGAACTGTTGCGGCGTCAGCTCGCGCTCTAGTTGCGCTGCTGCCGCCTGCCAGAAATCTTGCATTGTTTGTTTTTTGGTAATCGTACCCGGCCGCAAATCAGCGGTTCCCCCGGCACGCCACAAGCAGCATCTACGCCGCGCGATCCGGGCCATCCTTACCGTATTAGGAATCAATTCCGTTCGGTGAGGCCTCCGCGGCATGCCAATGCAGCAGCAAGCGAGCCTTCAGGCTCGCCGCACTGGCGTGCGTTCAGTCATGCGTTGCCGCGGTGGGGGCCCGGGTTGCGCCTGCGCCACGCAGCCCGTGTTGTGTTTGGACCCGGATTGTACCCCCGCCCCTGAGTTATCCACAAAGGATAAGTCTGTGGATAACTTGTGCAAATGCAGTGGATTTGTGTGCACAACCCTTGGTGCGATGCGGCTTTCCGGGGTGTGGAAACGGGGGAAATCTCAGGCAAAACAGGGACTTCGCCTGTGGATGGATGCGGTAGAGGTGGCCCTCGAGACACTTGCAGTTACCCACTGGCCTTTGTGGACAATGGCGCACCACGGGCCACAGCCGGGTGTGGCAATTGTGCCGGTGCACACAGTCTTGCGACTTGACATTGCCGCAGAAAATCGGTTAAATGCCGGGTTCTGCGATGCGGCAGGGGATCACGTATGCGCATCGCCGGGTCTGGCCTGTTCGTGCCGTCCTTGCTAACAGGTTAGTGACCTGCACATGCATAAACACGGCCGGCAGCAAGACAGAACCAGAATCGTCGGCAATCCCGCTGCAGTGTCTTGCCAGCGGCAGCCCCATGCGAACCATACGCGGCGGCCACGGCACCCCGGCACCGGCCGGTGTCAGGCGCGCCCAGATCAACCAGAGAGTGCAACATGAAACGTACCTACCAACCTTCCGTTACCCGCCGCAAGCGTACCCACGGCTTCCGTGTCCGCATGAAGACCCGCGGCGGCCGTGCCGTCATCAACGCACGCCGCGCCAAGGGCCGCAAGCGCCTGGCCATCTGAGGCCGGGGCGACTGGTATGACGGCGCGCACTGCGTTGCCGTCATGGCCTGACGCCTCACCTCAGGGACGGCCGGCAGCTTGCCGCAGGGCTCAGCTAGTTAGTCAGCAGTATCTCTCGCCAGCATTGCCCAGCGTGTCTGCCCATGCCTTCCCCAAAGCCGCAAGGCTGACAAAGACGGATGAGTTTTCATCCGTTTTTGCTTTGCGGCCCCGGCGTCGCAGCCCGCATTTCGTGCTCTATGTGCGCGCCAATGACCGGCCGGAAGGCCGCCTTGGCGTGGTGGTGGGCAAGAAGTTTGCGCCGCGCGCCGCTGAGCGCAACCTGGTGAAGCGCATGGCGCGCGAGCTGTTCCGCCAGCGCCGTGAGCACCTGGCCGGGCGCGACGTACTGCTGCGCCTGCAAGCTAGGTTCCCGCGCGCGGAATTTGCGACGCGCGCGGCGGTCAGACAGGCGTGCCTGGCGGAAATCACCAGCTTGCTGGAAATTGCCGCCAGGCCGCTGCCGCCACCGCCGGCGGCAAACCCCGCTCCGCCTGCGCCACCCAGCCAGGCACCGGGCCTTCCAGCCTGACCACCCCGCCATGAAGCCGATCCTGCTAGCCCTGCTGCGTATCTACAAGATCGCCCTGAGTCCTTACCTGGGCTCGCGTTGCCGCTTCCTGCCGACCTGTTCCGACTACGCCCGCGACGCCGTCATCCATCACGGCGCCGCGCGCGGCAGCTGGATGGCCGCCTGCCGGCTGTGCCGCTGCCATCCTTTCGCCCAAGGCGGGTATGATCCCGTGCCGGGCACGGAAGCTGACGACACTGCCAGGCCGGACACCCACGCGGGCCGTTCCGTCCATGCCGCCGCAGGCCATGCGCCTGTTGCGATCCGTCTGCCCAGACCCTGATTTCTCCGACCACAGCCAGACATGGATATCAAACGCACCATCCTCTGGGTCATCTTCTCGATGTCCCTCGTGCTGCTCTACGACAACTGGCAGCGCTCCCAAGGCCATGCGTCGATGTTCTTCCCGAGCACGACCCAACAGGCCGCCTCGGCGCCCGCCGCCAGCGGCGCTGCCGCGCAGGGCGACGTGCCCAAGGCCAACGTGGCGCCAGGCGCAGCGGGTACCGCTGCCCCGGCCGCGCCGCAGGCCGCGGCCCAGCCCACCGGCGAGAAGGTCGTGGTGACCACCGACACGGTGCGCGCCGAGATCGACACCGCCGGCGGCATCGTGTCGCGCCTGGAGCTGCTGAAGGAGCATGAGAAGGACGGCAAGCCGGTGGTGCTGTTCGAGCGTGACAACGTGCGCACCTACATGGCACGCTCGGGCCTGATCGGCGGCGACCTGCCCAACCACACCACGGTGTTCACCGCCGCCCCGGGCCCGCGCACGCTGGACGGCGCCGAGCAGCTGGAAGTGGCGCTGACCGCCGAGAAGAACGGCGTGAAGCTGGTCAAGACCTATGTGTTCCGCAAGGGCAGCTATGTGGTCGACACCAAGTTCGCGGTGACCAACGCGGGTGCCGCGCCGGTCTCGCCGACGCTGTACCTGGAACTGGCGCGCGACGGCAGCAAGGTCGAGCAGTCGCAGTTCTACAGCACCTTCACCGGCCCGGCCGTCTACACCGACGCCGACAAGTACCACAAGATCGACTTCGAAGACATCGCCAAGGGCAAGGCCACCGTGCCGGCCGCCGCCAACAATGGCTGGGTGGCGATGGTGCAGCATTACTTTGCCTCGGCCTGGATCCCGCAGACCGGCAAGGAGCACAGCTTCTACGTCCAGCAGATCGATCCGCACCTGTACCGCGTGGGCGTGCAGCAGCCGCTGGGTGAACTGGCCCCGGGCGCCACGGTGACCACCGATGCACGCCTGTTCGCCGGCCCGCAGGAAGAGCACATGCTCGAGAAGATCGCCCCGGGCCTGGAGCTGGTGAAGGACTATGGCTGGCTGACCATCCTGGCCAAGCCGCTGTTCTGGCTGCTGGAGAAGCTGCACGGCTTCCTGGGCAACTGGGGCTGGTCGATCATCGCGCTGACGGTGCTGATCAAGCTGGTGTTCTTCCCGCTGTCGGCGGCGAGCTACAAGTCCATGGGCAAGATGAAGGACCTGCAGCCGCGCATGACGTCGATCCGCGAGCGTTACAAGAACGACCCGCAGAAGATGAACCAGGAGATGATGGGGCTGTACAAGACCGAGAAGGTCAACCCGCTCGGCGGCTGCCTGCCCATCGTGATCCAGATCCCGGTGTTCATCGCGCTGTACTGGGTGCTGCTGTCGTCGGTGGAAATGCGCGGCGCGCCGTGGCTGGGCTGGATCCATGACCTGTCGGTGCCGGATCCGTTCTACATTCTGCCGATCGTGATGGCCGTGTCGATGTTCGTGCAGACCAAGCTGAACCCGACCCCGCCGGACCCGGTGCAGGCCAAGGTTATGATGATCATGCCGCTGGTGTTCTCGGTGATGTTCTTCTTCTTCCCGGCGGGCCTGGTGCTGTACTGGGTGGTGAACAACATCCTGTCGATCGCCCAGCAATGGCAGATCAACCGCATGCTCGGCAAGGGCAAGGCGGCAGTGGTGGCGAAGAGCTGAAGCTGTTGCAGGTTGCGGTAAGCAAAAAAGCCCGGCAGTGATGCCGGGCTTTTTGTTTGATGGATCGGGGGGCTGACAGCCATCACCCCTCATTGGCCACGGCCCGCCTATAGCGCAACCATGTCGAAATCCGCTTTCGCCATGCCGCAGTCCGGGCAGCTCCACTCCAGCGGGACCGCGCCCCACGGTGTGCCGGGCGCGATCCCGTGCTCGGGCATGCCGAGCGCTTCTTCATAAACGAATCCACAGATACGGCACTGCCAGATGGTCATGCGGCCCCCCGCAGCGAGGGCGCACGGGTGGAGACGCCGGCGGCGCGCGCGGTGTTTTCGATCTCTTCGACCAGCGGGGCGATGCGCGCCAGCTCGGCGCGGTTGTCGTCGTCCCACGGATGGAAGCCCGGGCGGAAGTAGCTGAGCCATTCCGGGATCATCTTGGGCAGCACGCCGGGCGAGGCCCACAAAAAGCGCAACACGCCGCCAAACCCGGTCAGCTTGTTGCGGCAGCCCTTGTCGCCCATCACCAGCGCGATGTGGAACACGAACACCATGGCCCAGAACGTTACCGTGGTGGTCAGCATGGTGAAGGTGCGCAGGAAGTAGCGGTAGGGGCCGGGCTTCATCACCGTGTTCCAGACATCGTAGGCCACGGCCTTGTGCTCGGTTTCTTCCAGTGCGTGCCAGGTCCACACCTGCCGGTAGCCGGTCTCAGAGGCCGCGCCCATGTGGCGCGGATCCTGCAGCAGGCCGCCGGCCAGCATGGCGGTGTAGTGCTCCAGCGCGATGGTGTGGGCCAGCTGCCAGGACTTGGGCAGGATCTTGCGCAGCAGGTCCAGCAGCTTCCACACCGAGCGGTCCAGCGCCGCGGCGGGCAGGCCGGCGTCTTCCATCAGCCGGTTGTAGAGGATGTGCTCGCGCGTGTGCATCGCTTCCTGGCCGATAAAGCCGGCGATGGCGCGGCTCAGTCCGGGGTCTTTCACCTGGTCGCGGTAGTTGCGCACGCTGTCCATGAAGAAGCGCTCCCCGGCGGGGAAGAAGATCGACAGCGCGTTGATGAAATGGGTGACGTGACGGCCCCGTTCGTGCCAGTCGCTGATGCGTTCTGGCGGCAGGTGGGGATGCACGTCGCGGCGGACTGGCATCATGGCGGTCTCCTTGGGTGACGGCCGGCGCGTGTTGCGCCGGCGGGGATTTATTGGGCGGCCAGGAACGGCAGCAGGTCTGCGGCCACGCGTTGCGGGTCTTCTTCCATCGGCACATGGCCAAGCCCCGCGTAGCGGCGCAGCTGCGCGCCGGGGATGCGCTCGGTGAAGGCCTGCGCGTGCGCGGGCGGGATCCAGCGGTCGCGCTCGCCCCACAGCACCAGCGTGGGCGCGCGCACGCTGCCGAGCAGGTGGGTGTCAAGCTGGGCAAAGTCGAGCCTGGGCACCATCTTGCCGACGGCCTCGCGGCTGCCTTCGGCGTAGAAGAAATCGACGTAGCGGCGGAAGGTGGACTCCGGCACGCGTGAAGCATCGCCATAGACGTCGCGCGTGGCGGCGCGGATGATGAACTCCGGCAGCATCCACGGTGCCGACCAGCGCACCGGCGCATGGCGGAACAGGTCGATGTAGATCGGCAGCCGCATCGGGAAGCCGGCGGCGTCGATCAGCACCAGCTTGTCGACCGCATCGGGCCGGCGCACCGCCAGGTCCCACGCGATCAGCCCGCCCAGCGAGTTGCCGATGATGCTGGCGCGGCGCACGTTCACCGCGGCCAGGAAGGCATCGATGAAGTCGCGGTAGCGGTGCACGTCCATGGTTTCGATGCGGCCGCGCGCATCGCGCAGCGGCCCGGTCAGCCCGAACGGGGCGAGGTCCAGCCGCAGCACGCGATAGCGCTGCGCCAGCGCCGGCACGATCCCCTGCCACGTATGCAGCGAAGCGCCGAAGCCGTGGATCAGCACCAGGGTCTCGCCGTCGGCGGGGCCTTCGTCGGTGTAGTGCACCATCGCATCCAGCACGCGCACCCAGCGCGAGGCCGGCAGCGCATGGCGCTGCGCCAGCGTGGCGCGCGACAGGCTGAACAGCCCTACGCGGCCCTGCCCGAACCAGCGCGTCAGCGCCCCCGGTGGCGCCAGCAGCGCAGCATCCTGTTCGATCGCGAGCCGGTTCACGGGCGCTCTCCCTGGCCGACCGAGGCCGGTGACGCAACCGGGCCCAGATCGCGCTTGCGGCGCGTCTCGCGCACCACCAGCGACTGGTAGGCGGCGGGCAGCAGCCGCGCCATGGCATCGGCGGCGTAGGCGTCGGGTCCGATCAGCACGCGCCGGCGGTTGCGGCGCACGCCTTCCAGGATCACGCGCGCGGCCTTGTCGGGCGAGGTAATGAAGAATTTCTCGAACTCATCCTTGCCGTGCTGCGCGTCGCGCACCAGGAAGCCGTTGACGCTGGATGACACGCGGCTGGCCTGGGCGATATTGGTCTTGATGCCGCCCGGGTGCACGGTGGTGGCCGACACGCCGCAGTCCATCAGGTCCAGCTCCTGCCGCAGCGATTCGGTGAAGCCGCGCACCGCGTACTTGCTGGCGTTGTAGGCGCCCATGCCGGGCTGGGCGAAGATGCCGAAGATGCTCGACGTATTGACCACGTGGCCGTCACCGTTGGCCTTCAGGTACGGCAGGAAGGCCTTGGTGCCGTAGACCACGCCCCAGAAGTTGATGCCCATGATCCATTCCAGGTCGTCGTAGCTCATGCCCTCGACGGTGCTGGACAGCGCCACGCCGGCGTTGTTGAAGATCAGGTTGATGCGGCCGTGGGCCTCGGCGGCCGCGGCGGCCCACGCGTAGACCGCGGCGCGGTCGGCCACATCCACGGTGTGCTGGGTGATGCGGGCCTGCGGTGCGGCGGCCATGGCCTGGGCCACGGTCTGCGCCAGCCCGGCCTCGTTGCGGTCTGACAGCGCCAGGTGGCAGCCCTGCCGTGCCAGCGCCACCGCCAGCGCGCGGCCGATGCCCGAGCCGGCGCCGGTGATCGCGGCAACCTTGTTGCGGAAGTCCTTCATGTCCGGTCTCCTTCCGGTGATGTCGTTCTTTTGGGTGTGAACCAGGGGGAATGCGTGTGCGTCAGGCACCGGCGACCGTGGCGATATCGGCCGGCCCGGGCTGCATTGCGGTGTCGTCCGGCAATGCGCGCCGCACCGGGTACAGGTCGTAGTCGGTCATGCGAAAGCTGGCCGTGGCGCGGCGGAACTGCCAGGTGAAGCCCGGCCACAGCGTGGTGTTGCGGCCGCTGCGCGGGTCGATGTACCAGCTGGCGCAGCCGCCGGCGGACCAGATCGCATGGCCCAGCCGCGCCTGCAGCCGTTCGTTGAAGCGGCGCTGCACCGGCTCGCGCACGTCCACCGCCTGCACGCCTTCGCGGCGCATCTGCTGCAGGGCGTCCGCGATGTAGGCCACCTGCGACTCGATCATGAACACCATCGAGCTGTGGCCCAGGCCGGTATTGGGGCCGACCACGAAGAACAGGTTGGGGAAGCCCGCCACGGTGGTGCCCAGGTAGGCCTGCGCGCCGTCGCGCCAGGCATCGACCAGGTCCACGCCGTCAAGGCCGGAGATCACGCCGCGCGGCAGCGGGTCGGTGGCATGGAAGCCGGTGCCCAGGATGATGCAGTCCGCGGGCCGGCGCGTGCCGTCGCGCAGCACCACCGCGTCGCGCTCAACGCGGGCGATGCCGGTGGTGACCACGTCCACGTTGTCGCGCGTCAGCGCCGGGTAGTAGTCGTTGGAGATCAGCACGCGCTTGCAGCCGATGGTGTAGTCCGGCGTCAGCGTTGCGCGCAAGGCGGGGTCGCGCACCTGCCTGGCCAGATGGCGGCGCGCGACGCGCTCCACCACCTTCATGATCTTCGGATGCAGCACGAAGCCCAGCACGCGCGATTCCAGCATCCAGTAGATGCCGGTGCGCACCAGCGTCTGCGTGAACGGCAGGCGGCGGAACAGCCAGCGCTCGGTCGCGCTGACCTCGCGGTCCGGCTTGGGCATGATCCACGGCGGGGTGCGCTGGTACAGGTCCAGCTGCGCCACCTGGGGCGCGATCTGCGGCACGAACTGGATCGCGCTGGCGCCGGTGCCGATCACCGCCACGCGCTTGCCAGCGAGCGCATAGGCGTGGTTCCAGTGCTGCGAGTGGAAGCACTCACCCTCGAACGAATCCAGCCCCGGGATATTGGGGTAGGAAGGCCGGCTCAACCCGCCCATGCCGGAGACCAGCACGCGCGCCCGCACCACCTTGCCGTCTGCCATCTCCAGGCGCCACACCTGCGCGGCCTCGTCCCAGGCGGCGTGGCGCAGTTCATGGTGCAGCCGCAGGTGCGGGCGCAGGCCGAAGCGGTCGGTGCAGCCTTCCAGGTAGGCGCGGATCTCCGGCTGGGTCGAGAACATGCGCGACCAGTCGGGGTTCGGCGCGAATGAAAAGGAATACAGGTGCGACTGCACATCGCAGGCGCAGCCCGGGTAGTGGTTGTCGCGCCAGGTGCCGCCGACGGAGCCGGCTTTCTCGAAGATCAGGAAGTTGCGCTCGCCGCGTTCGCGCAGCCGTATCGCCATGCCGAGGCCGGCAAAGCCACTGCCGATGATGGCAATGTCTGTGTGCTCAAGGGCAGGGGATGCCTGCTGCGGCAGCTCCGCGGGTGCATTCATGGGCGTTCCTCACCGTTATTACAGTGTTTATTGTGACATTGATGGATGTCATCGTAGGAAGCGCAGGGCAGGTGGTCAATGCCGTGAGTTGAAGGATGGTTCTAATTTTTGGGGATTTCCAGCGGCGTTTCGCGCACATAAAACAAGGCGATGCCACCCCGCAGGCGCTTGCGCCATGGGATTCGGTCGTGTGTTTGAAACCGGGAGATTTTTTTCAGGCTTCGCGGATCACGAAGGCGTGGCCGCAACATTCAGGCGCTAGGCGCCCTGTCCCTTGCGGCGCCAGCCGTGCGGCGTTTCACCGGTCCAGCGCTTGAAGGCGTGGGTGAAGGCACTCTGCTCGGAATAGCCGAGCCGCATCGCGCACTGCGCCAGGCTGATGCCGGGATCGGCAAGATACTGCTCCGCCAGCGCGCGCCGCACGTTATCCACAAGCTGTGAATAACTGATGCCCTGCGCCTGCAGCCGCCGCTGCAGGGTGCGCACGGGCAGGCTCATGTGCGCGGCCACGTCGGCAATCGGCAGTTCGCCCTGCGGCAGCCGCCCGCTGATATAGGCACGCGCCTGCGCCAAGGCGTCGGCCCCGGCCGGCGCGATCTGCTGCAGCTGGGTATCGGCGATGCGCGTCATCTGCGCCTGCATGCCCGCGTCGGCCTGCAGCGACGGCAGGTCCAGCAAGGCCCGTTCGATATGCATGGCATGGCGCGCGGCGTTGAAGACCACGGGGCAGCCGAACACGTCGGCATGCAGGCGGGTATCGGCCGGCGCGGGATGCGGGAATTCCACCTGGGTGGCCACGTGCTGCTCACCGATCAGCCAGCGCGCGAACACCACCCAGGTTGCCATGTGCAGCTCATGCGCATGGCGCGACAGCGGGCCATGCCGGGCTTCCCAGGTCATGCAGGCGGCATGCGGCGTTTCGATCAGGCGGGTGCCGCCGATATCGTTGGCCAGCACCTCATAGCGGATGCCTTGCAGGATGGCGTCGCGCACGGTGGGCGTGGTCAGCACCACGTAGCCCATCTCGGCATAGTGGCGCGGCGCGAAGGCGGCGCCGGCGCGCAGGCCGACATCGGGATCGCCGGTGACCTGCTCCAGCCAGTCGAGCAGCGCCAGGTAGGCGGCACCGGGAATGCGCGTGGCGGTCTGCGCACCGGTGGCATGCAGCAGCTCGGGCGGCACGCCGACGGCGCGCAGCTGTTCGGCCGGGGCAATGCCCTGGCGCGCGCCGTGGTCGAGCACGGCGCGGAGGTAGGCAAGCGAGACGGTGCCCAATGCGGTGCCCGCTTGCGTACCACTGGCACCGCCGTCGGGCTGGTTGGCGCGTGGCATCAATTCACCTGTCGTGCGGGATCAAGACCGGGCACCGATCTTTATCCATACTCCGGGTAGCGTCAATGCGGGCCTGCCCCGCCTGAATACAAGAGACCGACGCAAGGAGACAACATGGCCCCCAATCATCCACACCGCCGTGCGGATGCCGATGCCGAGGCGCTGCACGCGCTGACGCGGCGCGGCTTCCTGAAAGTCGGCCTCGGCTTCTCGGCCGCGCTGGCCTGTACCGCGCTGGTGCCGTCGCTGGCCGGCTGCTCATCGGCCCATCCCGCGCCGCAGGCCGGCATGACCTGGCTGCGCCCGGAAGACGTGGCGATGTTGCGCGCGCTGCTGCCGGCCATCGTCACCGAGCTGGCCGAAGCGCCGCCGCCACGGCGCGCGGCCCTGGAGCAGGACGCGCTGCGCAATATCGACGCGACCTGCGCCGCCATGGGCGCGGGCGCGCAAGCCGAGCTGCGCAAGCTGTTCGGACTGCTGGCCAGCATGCCGCTGCGCTGGGCGCTGACCGGCATCCGCCAGGACTGGAGCGCGGCCACGCCCACGCAGGTGCAGGCCTTCCTGGCGCGCTGGCGCGCCAGCCGCCTGGCCACGCTCAATGCCGGCGCGGTGGTGCTGGTCAAGCTCATCAGCGTGAGCTACTACGTGTTGCCGGCCGCATGGGCGGGCAGCGGCTATCCCGGCCCGAACGCGGCCGTCTACAAGGCGCTGCACGCCTGATCCCCGACATGGCCATCGACAATCTCTACGACGCCGGCATCGCCGCCGGCTGGAAGGTACTGGACGCTGCCACCTTCACCACCACGCGCACGCTCGATGCCGACGTCGTCATCGTCGGCAGCGGCGCGGGCGGCGGCATCAGCGCCGAGGCGCTCAGCCGCGCGGGCCTGCGCGTGGTGCTGCTGGAAGAGGGGGCGCTGCGCACCTCGGACAGCTTCCGCGACATGGACGAGAACCGCGCCTATCGCGAGCTGTACCAGGAGGCCGCGGCCCGCACCACGGCCGACGGCGCCATCGCCATCCTGCAGGGCCGCTCCGTCGGCGGCAGCACCACGGTCAACTGGTCGTCGAGCTTCCGCACGCCGCCGCAGACGCTGGCGCACTGGGCCACGCATCACGCCGTCACCGGACACAGCGAGGCCGACATGGCGCCGTGGTTCAGGAAAGTGGAAGAGCGCCTGGGCATCGCGCCCTGGGCGATGGCGCCCAATCCCAACAACGACGTGCTCAAGCGCGGCTGCGAGACGCTGGGCTGGGAATGGCACGTGATCCCGCGCAATGTGAAGGGCTGCTGGAACTCCGGCTATTGCGGGCTGGGCTGCCCGGTCAATGCCAAGCAGTCGATGCTGGTATCGACCATCCCCGCGGCACTGGCCAGCGGCGCGACGCTGGTGCACCGCGTGCGCGTGCGCACGCTGGACCATGACGGCAAGCGCGTGCAGTCGGTCACCGGCGAGGCGCTGGGCGCCGATGGCTACACGCCCACCGGCGTCGGCGTGATCGTGCGGGCCAGGCACTTCATCGCCGCCGGCGGCGCCATCAACACGCCGGCGCTGCTGCTGCGCTCGCGCGTGCCGGACCCGCATGAGCGGCTGGGACTACGCACGTTTATCCATCCGGTGAATATCACCATCGCAAAAATGCCGGAGCGCATTGATCCTTATTATGGCGCACCGCAGTCGATCGCTTCCGACCACTTCCAGTGGAAGGACGGTGCGACCGGGCCGATGGGCTACAAGCTGGAGGTGCCGCCGCTGTTCCCCGGCATCAGCGCGGGCGTGGTCAACGGCGTGGGCGAGGCGCTGCGCCGCGACATGGCGCAACTGCCCCATACCAACGCCATGCTGGCACTGCTGCGCGACGGCTTCGTGCCAGAGAGCGCGGGCGGGCGCGTGCGGCTGGCGCCCGACGGCAGCCCGCTGCTGGACTATGAGATGAGCGACTACGCCTGGGACGGCGTGCGGCGCGCATGGCTGAGCATGGCGCAGGCGCAGTTTGCGGCCGGTGCGGAGCGCGTGCGGCCCGCCCACCTGGACGCCGCCGAGTATCGCAGCTGGCCCGAGGCGCGCGACGCCATCGCGCAACTGCCGCTCAAGCCTTTCCGCACCGCGCTGTTCACCGCGCACCTGATGGGCGGCTGCGGCATGAGCGACGATGCGCGCGGCGGCGTGGTGGACAGCCATGGCAACCACCACCAGCTGGCCAACCTGTCGGTGTTCGACGGCTCGGTGTTCCCGACCAGCGTGGGGGCCAATCCCCAATTGTCGGTGTTCGCGCTGACGGCGCAGAATGCGGACGCGCTGGCACGGAGCCTCACGTCATGAGGTATTGGCCGCGCAAGCCTGCAATGTCCTGCATTGCAGGCATCCGGCATGCCTGCTTCATGCAGGTTGCCGGCGACATTGTTGTGCGATTCCCCACACCAGTGGCGCAATTAGAATGTCCACTCCAATTCAGCTCTTGTGAAACGCTCGAAGCGGTGGATAGGCTTCGTACAGCTGTTTCAAGCATCCGTATGCCGTCAGAGCAGGGAGCGGAACAGCGTAGCAAATTGCTAAGGGGTTTAAGGCAGCAACGAAGAGAGACGCCCCCATGAAGACCGGCAAAAGCTCGGCAGGAGACACCAAGGCCCGGATTCTCGACGCCACGGAAAAGTTGTTTACCGAGGTCGGCTATGAAGCCACCTCGCTCAGGCAGGTCACGTCGCGCGCCATCGTCAACCTGGCCGCCGTGAACTACCACTTCCGCAGCAAAGACATCATGATGCACGCCGTGCTGAGCCGGCGGCTGGATCCGCTCAACGCGCGGCGCCTGGCGCTGCTTGATGCGTGCGAAGCGCGCTGGCCCGGCAACAGCATCCGCTGCGAGCACGTGATGGGCGCGCTGTTCGTGCCCGCGCTGCAGATGGCACGCGACCCGTCGGTGGGCGGGCCGTCGTTCCTGCGGCTGCTCGGGCGCGTGTATTCGGATACCTCGCCCTTTATCCAGCAATACCTGCTGGAGCACTACGCCCCGGTGTACGGGCGCTTCTTCGACGCCTTCTCGCGCGCCATTCCGGCGCTGCCGCGGCATGAGCTCGGCTGGCGCCTGCAGTTTGCGCTCAAGGCGCTGGCCGGCGTGCTGGCCGGCGAAGAGCTCACCAACCTGCTGCCCGCGTTCACGCAGGGCCGGCAGATGAGCGATGCGCACGTGCTGGCCCAGCTCACCGCCATGGTGGAAGCCGTGCTGAACGTGGCGCAACCCAGTGCGGACGACTTCTCGGCCCTGCAGTCGGTGTTCGAGCTTGGCGAGCAGCAGCAGGCCAGGGAGCGCGCCAGCAGGCTGGCCGCGGCGCAGTCTGCCGATGAACTGAGTGCCAGTTGCGCCGCGATGGCGGCAACCATGGGCGATGCGGCCAGCCAGACCGCCGCCGCCCTCGGCAAGGCCCGCATCAGCGCACGCACCGTGCGCAATGAGGGCACCAAACGCTCAGCCGTGACCAGCATGCCGGTCCGCGCGCGCGAGCAAACCGTGAGCTTCCCCAGCAACCCGCTGGATGACTGGATGCGAATGCGCACCAGGACATAGCGGCGCGCGCCGCACCCGGTTACCGCCGGGGCGGCGCCACCGCCCTCACGCAAAAACTGAACCGTCGATCCATCCAGCGAGGCCACGCACAGGCCCCGCGGACCCCGTGCGCCTTATCGGATTTCCCAAGGGCGCGGCGGTGGCCCCGTTCGCCCTGCGCTGCCCGCGCTCCGCCTCCTGGCGGACATCTTGAGGAGGAAGCTGCCATGTCGATCCAACCGCTTTACCTTGCCGCCGTCGCCGGTGCCGTCATCGGACTGCTGGCTGCGCCACTGGCCATGCCCCCCGTGGCCATGGCCCAGACGGCCACAACCACCGCCGCCGCGGGCACGGGCTATGACGGCCAGACATCCGCACAGCAAGCCGCACTGTTCTCGCGCCAGGTCGCCAGCGGCGAACTCGCGCGGCTGTCCGATGAGCAGGTGCTGGCCGTGTTCCACGCGCTGCAGCCGGATGCACTGCTGAAATGGGCGCGCGCCGAGATGAACCGCTATCCCGAGTACGAGTACTGGATGTCGCGCCAGGAACGGCTCAACAACCAGTGGCAGGACCAGCCCGCCAGGATGCAGATCCGCTACCGCCACCAGCCGCGCCAGCTCTATGCCAAGTGGCTGCCCGGCGGCGCGCAGTCGGGACAGGAAATCATCTACGACGAGACCCGCCGCAAGGACGAGATGTACGGCCACCTGGGCGGCGTGCTGGGCTTCACCTCGATGTGGATTGCGCTGGACGGCACCCTGGCGCGCTCGCAGTCCAACCACACCGTGCGCGACCTGGGCTTCCAGTTCGTGCTGTCGATGCTGGAGCGCGATGCCAGGTCGCTGCGGGCCGCCGGCCTGTCCGAGAAGTACAGCAAGGCCGAGATCGTGCAGGAGCAGGGCGTGCGCATGGTGGCGCTGACCTGGGACCTGCCGGCCGGCGCGCCGCAGTACTACGCCAAGAAGGTGCAGCTGATGCTGGACCTGAAGCATCCGTATATCCGCGTGGAAACCGCCTGGGATGCCGACGGCAACATGGTCGAGAAGATCGTGTTCGACAAGCTGGTGCGCAAGACCTTCGAGGCCTCGGCGTTCGATCCGGCCAATCCTGACTATCGCTTCTGAGATGCGGCAAAGCGGCGCGCACCGTGCGTTTGAATCGGTGGCCGCGCCGCTTTGCCGCGCAGTCCGTGCAACACCCGCAATCCACCGCCACGTGCGGCATGCACGCCAGGCGCGCCTGTTTGGAACGGCCGCTCTATTGACGCAAAAACACGTGAGCGGCGAGAGTCGCCGCACCCGGGAGGGATCCGGCCGCAGAGCCGGACACCAGATCCAGAACCAGGGGTCGCCAAGAAAAAATCAGGAGACAGGCAATGACCATGTCGATGCTTCGACGCAGCACTTTGGTTTTGACAGGGGTGAGCCTTGCCGCGGCGCTGGCCGGCTGCGGTGGCGGCGGCGGCGATGAAGAGGCGCCGCGCGCCGGCACGCAGGCACCGCAATGCGCTGACACGGGCACGTGCCCCGCGCAGGGGCCGGTCACCATCGGCGGCCCGCCGGGGTCGTTGTGCCCGGCGGCACTGGACTACAGCACCACCTTCACCGGCGGCTCCGGCGCGGGCGAACTGGTGAAGCTGCGCTTCGACACCGCGGCCCACACCTACCAGCTGGAGATCATCGAGTCGCCGGTGCCCAAGCAACCCGGCAGCGTCAGCCCGACGCGCGCGGGCGTGACTTTCACCGGCACCTTCGCCAACCTGACCTCGCTGCCGACCGCCGAGCAGAACCGCTGCGCAGTCGCGCTGCAGACGGCCACCGCATCCGACGGCACCTCGCAGGCCAATATCGACAGCGCCAGGCCGCCGGTGATCTTCCTGGGCAATGGCGTTGCCGGCGGCGGCATCCCCGGTGCCACCATCTCCTATCCGGGCGTGCTCGGGCTGGGTGCGATCCCGGCCACCACGTTCCCGTTCTACCCGGTGCTGGCATTCGCACAGACCGAGACCGACTTCACCAGGGTGGCCGGCAGCTACAACCTGCTGGGCTACCACCAGGTGCCGTCCGGCGGCTCGCTGACTTCGTCGAGCCACTTCACGCCCGCGACCGCGCAGACCACCGAGACGCTGAACGCCGACGGCAGCTGCACGGCCGCGGCCGGCAGCTGCCTCAGCACCGGCAACAGCTGGAAGCTGCGCAGCGCCGACGGTGCCTTCGAAAGCAGCAATGCCGATGGCAGCCGCCGTTACCCGTCGTTCCAGAGTGCTGCCATCACCAGCAACAACGCCAGCCGCGCCAAGGGGCTGATGGTGGTGGGCAAGCTCAACGGCGCACTGGTGCCGCTGCTGGTGCGCACCGGCTACGCGCAGATCTCGCTGCTGCCACTGACGGTCAATGTCGACGACGAATCGGGCCTGGCACTGATGGCGCCGGCGAAGGCACTGGCCAGCGGCCAGCTTGACGGCGGCTATATCGGCTCGGGCAGCGACTTTGTCTACACCGCCTCGCTGGTCAAGGGCGCGCGCGTGGAGCTGCTGGACCCGATGACGATGAACCAGACCGGTGCCTTCCAGCTCGACTTCACGCAGAACGCGCCGGGAATGATCGCCACCACCGACAACAGCGGCACCACCGGTGCGCTGATTGCCAGCGGGCGCGTGTTCAGCCACCTGTCCGGCACCGGCAGCGCCAGCCCGACCTTCCGCGTCGGCGTGCTGGCAGCACCCTGAGTCCACCAAGAACACACAAAACCGAGGAGACCACGCCATGCAACCCCTTCGACTGATCCTGCCGCGGGCCTCGCGCCCATCCACGGTGCCGGCGCGTGCGCTGGCCGTGGCCGCCACCGCCATGCTCGCCGCCTGCGGTGGCGGCGGCGGCGACGACGCGCCGTCCACGCCGGCCGCGGTGCAGACGCGGCTGTGCCCGGCAGCGCTCGACTACTCCACCACCTTTACCGGCGGCACCGGCTCCGGCGAGCTGGTGAAGGTGCAGATCGACACCACCAAAAAGACCTGGCAGGTGACCTTCGTGGACTCGTCGGTGCCGCGCCAGACCGGCACCGTGCAGCCCACGCGCAGCGATCCCACCAACGGGCAGAACGTGATGCGCGGCACGCTGAAGGCGGAGACGGGGTTGCCGACCGAGAAGCTCAACCAGTGCGCGTTCGAGCTGAGCGGCGCCAGCCTCGATCCGAACCGTCCGGCCAAGCTCTTCGTCGGCGAAGGCGTGGTGGGCGGCACCATCCCGGGCGCGCGCATCCAGTTCAACGGCGTGCTGGGCGCCGGCGCGGTGCCGGACACCACCTTCCCGTATTTCCAGTTCATCGGCTTCGCGCAGACCGAGACCGACCTGTCGAAGATTGCCGGCCAGTACAACGGCACGGGCTTCCACGAGGTGCCGTCCAAGCAGTTCCAGCTGGTGGCGCAGGACTACCGCATGGCGCTGGCTGCCGATGGTTCCTTCACCGTCTGCGACAACGCCACCAACACGTGCGAGCGCAAGGGCAACAACTTCGTGCCGCAGGCGAGCGGCGCGCTGCTGTCGACCAACTACAAGGCCGAGAGCCAGCCGCCCACGCTGGGCGGCACGCTGGGCAAGGCCTACCTGATCGTGGGCAAGCTGCGCGGCCAGCTGGTGCCGGTCATGATCCGCGTGGGCTATGCCAATGACACGCTCGCCAACGGCCCGCTTGGTGCCGACGACGAGATCGGCATCGGCATGATGGCGCCGGCGGTAGCGCTTACTGAAGGCACGGTCAACGGCGAATACGTCGGCGTGGACAGCAACTTCAACTACCGCGTGACGGCACTGGTCGGCGCCGCGGCCACCATGATGGATCCGTTCCGGCCGCATGATGCCTCGCTCGCCATCCCGTACCGGCTGGATTTCTCGCAGCAGGTGCCGGGCGTGGTCCGCACGTCGCGGCGCGATGCGCCTGCAGGCTCGGCGCCGACCGGCAAGCTGATGTTCACCGGCGGCGTGTTCGGCTTCCTGGAACAGCGCGACAGCGGCCCGTACTTCACCGTCGGCGCATTCGTGCAGTAAGCACGCTGCCAGGCCCGGGCCATCGCAGCCCGGGCCACTGCGCCACGATCCGACCATACAGAGACATCCACTGCCGGGGACACAAGATGAAAACCATACGCCTCACGCTCACACTGATGCTGGCCGCGCTGGCCAGCTTCGCCCTGCCTGCCCACGCCCAGAAGAAGGGCGACAACGTGGTATCCGCGGGCTGGTTCCATATCCAGACCCACGGCCAGAGCGCTCCGCTGACTACCACCTTGCTCGACGTGCCGATCAACTACCCGCTCGGGCTGCCGTCCAGCTTCACCGCACCGGGCAGCAGCATCTCGTCATCCAACGCCAATACGCTGGGGCTGACCTTCAGCCACTTCGTCTCCGACCATATCGCGATCACCGCGGTGGGCGGCATCCCGCCGGAGTTCAAGCTCTACGGCCACGGCGAACTGATCCCGCCCGGCCCGGCCGGAGCGCTCGGGCGCCAGAGCCTGGGCGATCCGTCGCTGAACCCCATCGTCACCAAGGCACGCCAGTGGAGCCCGGCGGCGATGGTGCAGTACCACTTCCTGGATCCGGGCACGCGCTTCCGCCCGTTCCTGGGGTTGGGGGTGTCGTACAACTTTTTTACCAACATCGAGGTCAATCCGGCGTTTGCGAGCTCGGTCAACAACAACCTCGGCGCGATCCTGGCGGCGGGGGCGGGCATCCCAGGTCCGACTTCGGTGGGTGCGGATGCGTCGTCGTCATGGGCGCCCGTGTTCAATATCGGCGGCACCTACAACTTCGACGAGCATTGGGGGCTGACGGCGGCGGTAACTTATATCCCGCTGAAGACGACGTCGACGATGACGATCAAGGCGGCCGACGGGACCGTGCTGTCGACCTCGAAGACCAAGCTGGAGCCGAATCCGCTGGTGTTCTTCCTGGCGGCTTCGTACAAGTTCTGACGCTGAAAGAAAAAAACGACGCGCCTGAGCGCGTCGTTTTTTATTGCTGCAACGGCAAGCGGCAACCTTTACTGCGTCACCGTCCCCGGTTGCGCAGGCGTCGCCTGCTGCGCCACCGGACTGTTTTCCTGCAAGCCACCGCCCAGCGACCGGTACAGGTCGATCGCGTTGTTCAGCCGCAGCTGCCGCGCCTGGATCAGCGCCTGCTCGGCGGTGAACAGCTGGCGCTGCGCATCGAGTTCGTCCAGGTAGCTGGCCACGCCGCTGCGGAACCGCAGGCGCGCCAGCTCGTAGCGCGCGGCTTCGGCGTTGCGCACCTCTTCCTGGCCGGAGACCTGGTCTTCCAGCGTGCCGCGTGCTACCAGCGCATCCGCCACTTCCGCGAAGGCCGTCTGGATGGTCTTCTCGTAGTTGGCGATCTGGATGTTCTTGCGCACGTTGGCCAGGTCCAGGTTGGACTTGTTGCGGCCATAGTCGAAGATCGGCAGCGTCAGTTGCGGCGCGAACGACCACGCCTTGGTGCCGGCATCGAACAGGTTCGAGAACGTCGGGCTGATGGTGCCAACGCTGGTGGTCAGCGTGATGCGCGGGAAGAACGCCGCGCGTGCCGCGCCGATATTCGCGTTGGCCGACAGCAACTGCTGTTCGGCCTGGCGGATGTCCGGGCGTTGCTCCAGCAGGTCCGACGGCAAGCCCGCGGGGATATCGCTGATGATGCGTTCGTCCGACAGCCGCATCGGCTCAGGCAGGTTCCCGATGCTGCCGATGGGCTTGCCCACCAGCACTTCAAGCGCGTTCTGCGCCTGCGCGCGCTGGCGTGCTAGCTGCGCGGCGGCGACACGCGCCTGGGCCACCAGCGACTCGTTGTCGCGCAGGTCCAGCGCGGATGTGGCGCCGACGTCGAAGCGCTGCTTGGCGAGCCCATAGGTGCTCTCGCGCGCCTTGAGCGTGTCCCGCGCAATTTCGTACTGCTCGGCGAAGGAACGCTCGGACAGATAGGCCTTGGCCACTTCCGACACCAGCGAGATATACGCCGAACGATGCGCCTCTTCGGTGGAGAAGTACTGCGCCAGCGCCGCGTTCGACAGGCTGCGCACGCGGCCGAAGAAGTCGAGCTCGTAGGACGAGATGCCCAGGTTGGCCTGGTAGACCTGCGTCACCCCGGGCTGGCCGAGCACGGTCGAGGTCCCGGCGGCGTTGGTGCTGGCTCGGGTGTAAGCGGCGTTCGCGTTCACCGTGGGCAGCAGGTCGGCGCGCTGCACCTGGTACAGCGCGCGCGCTTCTTCGATGCGCAGCGCGGCGGTGCGCAGGTCGCGGTTATTGTCCAGCGAGGTCGCGATCAGCGACTGCAGGCGCGGGTCGCGGAAGAACTCGCGCCAGCCGATGTCGACGGCGCGGCGGGTCTCGCCGCTCTTGGCCTCGGCAGTGGCGTAGCCCTCGGGCGCCACCGGGAAGCTGTCTGCCACCGGCGGGGCAGGGCGGTCATAGTGGGGCGCGAGCGTGCACCCCGTCAGAACGCCGGCCACCAGCAGCAGTGTGGTCAGAGTCTTGGTCATGTTCAGATTTCCTCTTTCGGCTCGTGCCACTTCTGGTCGAGCATGCGCTGGCGTTTGCTGCCCTTGAAGCGCTTGCGCACCACCACGAAGAAGACCGGCACCAGGAAGATCGCCAGCACCGTGGCGGTGATCATCCCGCCAATCACGCCGGTACCGATGGCGCGCTGGCTGGCCGAACCCGCACCGGTGGCGATCGCCAGCGGCAGCACGCCCAGGATGAACGCCATCGACGTCATCAGGATCGGGCGGAAACGCAGGTGCACCGCTTCCAGCGTGGCTTCGATCAGGCCCTTGCCCTGCGCCTGCAGGTCCTTGGCGAATTCCACGATCAGGATGGCGTTCTTCGCCGACAGGCCGATCGTAGCGATCAGGCCCACCTTGAAGTACACGTCGTTGGGCATGCCGCGCAGCGTCACGCCGAGCAGCGCGCCGAGCACGCCCAGCGGCACCACCAGCAGCACCGAGAACGGGATCGACCAGCTTTCATACAGCGCGGCCAGGCACAGGAACACGATGATCAGCGACAGCGTGTACAGGATCGGTTCCTGCGAGCCGGCCAGGCGTTCTTCATAAGACTGGCCGGACCACTCGAAGCCGAAGCCCGGCGGCAGCTTGGCGAAGTTCTCTTCCATCACGCGCATGGCTTCACCGGTACTGCGGCCCGGCGCGGCCTGGCCCGCCAGCTTCACCGCCGGCATGCCGTTGTAGCGCTCCAGGCGCGGCGAGCCCATTACCCACTTGGAGGTCGCGAACGCGGCAAACGCCACCATGTCGCCGTTGTTGTTGCGCACGCGCAGCTTGGTCAGGTCGTCCGGCAGGCGGCGGTCTGAGCCTTCTGCCTGCACGATCACCTTGCGCACCCGGCCTTCATAGATGAAGTCGTTGACGTAGTTCGAGCCGAACGCAATCGACAGCGTCGAGTTGATGCTCGCCACCGTGACGCCGAGCGCCTTGGCCTTCTCGCGGTCGATGTCGATCTGCAGCTGCGGCGCATCTTCCTGGCCTTCCGGGCGCACGCCCATCAGCACCGGGCTCTGCGCGGCCATGCCGAGCATCATGTTGCGCGCTTCCATCAGCTTGGCGTGGCCCTGGCCGGTGCGGTCCTGCAGGCGGAAGTCAAAGCCCGAGGAGTTGCCCAGCTCGGAAATCGCCGGCGGGTTGAGCGGGAAGATGATCGCGTCCTTGATGAACGACAGCGCGCCGAAGGCACGGCCCACCAGCGCCTGCGCGGTCTCGCCGTCGCCGGTGCGCTCCTTCCAGTCCTTCAGGCGCACGAACGCGATACCGCCGTTCTGGCCGCGGCCGAAGAAGGAGAAGCCCGCCACCGTGATCATCTGGTCAACCACCTTGCTTTCCTTCTGCAGGTAGTAGTCCTCGATCTGCTTGAGCACGCCGATGGTACGGTCCTGGGTGGCGCCATTGGGCAGCTGCACCACGGTGATCATGTAGCCCTGGTCCTCATCGGGCAGGAACGACGACGGCAGGCGCTTGAACAGCACCACCACGCCGACGATGATGACCGCGTAGATGATCAGGTAGCGGCCGGAGCGCTTGAGGATGCGCGCGACCACGCCCTGGTAGCTGGTGGCCGAACGCGCGAAGGTGCGGTTGAACCAGCCGAAGAAGCCCGTCTTCTCATGGTGATGGCCGGCTTCCACGGGCTTGAGCAGCGTCGCGCACAGCGCCGGGGTCAGCGTCAGCGCCAGCAGCGCCGAGAATGCCATCGACGAGATCAGCGACAGCGAGAACTGGCGGTAGATGTTGCCCACCGAGCCCGAGAAGAATGCCATCGGGATGAACACCGCGGTCAGCACCAGCGTGATGCCGACGATCGCGCCGGTGATCTGGCCCATGGCCTTGCGCGTGGCCTCACGTGGCGAGAGTCCTTCCTCGCTCATGATCCGCTCGACGTTCTCGACCACCACGATGGCATCGTCCACCAGGATACCGATGGCCAGCACCATGCCGAACATGGTCAGCACGTTGATCGAGAAGCCGAACGCCAGCAGCGCGCCGAAGGTGCCCAGCAGCGCGATCGGCACCACCAGCGTCGGGATCAGCGTGGCGCGGAAGTTCTGCAGGAACAGGTACATCACCAGGAACACCAGCACCACGGCTTCGAGCAGGGTCTTGATCACTTCCTCGATCGAGATCTTGACGAAGGCCGAGGTGTCGTAAGGCACCGAGTACTGGTAGTCCGCCGGGAAGTTCTTGGACAGCTCTTCCATCTTGGCGCGCACCGCGGTGGCCGTGGCCAGCGCGTTGCCGGTCGGGGCCAGCTTGATGGCGATGGCCGCCGACGGCTTGCCGTTGGTGCGGGCCAGCGTCGAGTAGTCGGCACCGCCCAGCTCCACCCGGCCCACGTCCTTGATGCGCACCGAAGACCCGTCCGGGTTGGTGCGCAGCAGGATGTTGCCGAACTGCTCAGGCGTGGTCAGGCGGCTTTCGGTGGTGACGGTGGCGTTGAGCTCGGTGCCCTTGGGCGAGGGCGTGCCGCCCAGCTCGCCCACGGCGACCTGGATGTTCTGCTCGCCCACCGCGGCGGTGACGTCGGTCGGGGTCAGGTTGTAGCCGGTCAGCTTGGCCGGGTCCAGCCAGATCCGCATGGCGTACTCGGTGCCGAACAGGTCGGCCTGGCCCACGCCCGGCACCCGGCGGATCGAGTCGATCACCTGCGCCGAGACATAGTTGCCGAGCTGGATCGCGTCGGCCGTGCCGGACTTGGACGACACGGTCAGGAACATCATGTAGTTGTTCCCGGCCTTGTCCACGCGCACGCCCTGCTGGCGCACTTCAGCCGGCAGGCGCGCTTCCACGCGCTTGAGGCGGTTCTGCACTTCGACCGAGTTCAGGTCGACGTTCGAACCCGGCGCGAAGGCAATGGTGATGCTCGCCAGGCCGGACGACTCGCTGGTGGAGTTGTAGTAGAGCAGGTTAGGGGCGCCGTTGAGCTCCTGCTCGATCACCGAGGTGACGGAATCCTCCAGCGTCTTGGCCGACGCACCCGGGTAGGTGGCGGTGACCGAGATCGTCGGCGGGGCGATGTTCGGATATTGCGCGATCGGCAACTGCAGGATCGACAATATGCCGCCCAGCACGATGATCAGCGCGAGCACCCACGCGAACACCGGCCGGTCGATAAAAAACTTGGCCATAAACTGGCTCCCTCTTGGTCTAGCGGTCTAGCCGTATTTGCCGTATTGGTGGTACGGCAGGGTTCAGCCTTGCTTGGCGTCAGACTTGGCTTGCTGCGGGCCCTCGGCCTTGGGGGCCGAGGCCGGCGCCGCCGGGGCGGAGGCCGTCGCCGCGGCCGGTGCCGAGGCCCCGGCCGGCTTGAACGGTACCGCCCTGGCCGGCGCACCGACCTTGACCTTCTGCAGGCCTTCGACGATCACCTTCTCGCCGCCCTTCAGGCCTTCGGTCACGACCCAGCGGTCGCCAATGGCCTGCGGCGCCTTGACCGGCACCGCCGCGACATTGCCGTCCGTGCCCACCACCATCACGCTGGCACCCTGCGCGCCGCGGATCAGCGCCCGCTGCGGCACGGTCAGTGCGTTCTCGTCCACGCCCTGCTCGATCTTCACGCGCACGAAGGTGCCCGAGAGCAGCTCGCGCTTCGGGTTCGGGAACTGCGCGCGCAGCGTGATCGCGCCGGTGGTCGGGTCGACCGTCATGTCCGAGAACAGCAGCTTGCCGGTGTGCTCGTACTCGCGGCCGTCTTCCACGAACAGGCGCACGTTGGCGCCGCCGTTGACGCCCTTGACCACGCCGGACTCGATGGCGCGGCGCAGGCGCGTGACTTCCGAAGCCGGCTGGGTGAAGGTGACCCACATCGGGTCGACCTGCTCCACCAGCGCCAGCTTGGTCGCCTCGCCCTTGCCCACCAGCGCGCCCTCGGTCACCAGCGCACGGCCGGCGCGGCCGCTGATCGGCGCGGTCACGGTGGTGTAGCCCAGGTTGATCTGGGCGGTGCGCACCGCCGCCTTGGCCGAGGCCACGTCGGCGTTGGCCTGGCCGGCGGAGGCCACGGCGTCGTCGTACTCCTGCTTGCTGACCGCGTTGACGGCCACCAGGGGCTTGTAGCGATCGGCCTTCAGGCGCGCCGACACGGCGTTGGCCTCGGCGCGCTGCAGCGCGGCCTGGGCCGAAGCCAGCGTGGCCTGGTAGGGTGCCGGGTCGATGCGGAACATCACCTGGCCGGCCTTCACTTCGCCGCCTTCGGTGTAGTTGCGCGACAGCACGATGCCTTCGACGCGAGCACGCACTTCGGCCGTGCGTATGCCTTCCAGGCGGCCCGGCAGTTCATTGACGACGGCGACCGGCGACGGCGTCACGGTCACCACACCCACTTCCGGCGGCGGCGGGGCGCCGCCTTCGGCCTTCTTGTCGCCGCAGGCAACAAGCGCCACGGCAGACAGTGCCGCTAGTGCATAGGCAGCAACGCAACGGATACGTTGGGACTTCCTCATCGATAACCCCATGATGGCAATTTGAGATCTGCCGCATCGTCCCGACCTGTCATCCGACAAACGGATACGACACAGCCCGCCGCACGGTTTGCGGCGGACAAAAGCGTGATGCTAGCCACAAATCGCGGCGTCGCAGTGTCAAATGCGACGAACGGCGGCTTTTATGTAACGACTGGATTCATGACCGGCTGGCCTGCGGCAGGGATTGCCAACTGTGCTGGGTATGTCACAGAAGGCGGCTGGCCGAATGCCGGACAAGCGCGTATTATATATACATTCAAGCATGTATGTTAAGTTGATGTTGCAGAAGGGACTTTCGGCGCACAACCTGCGCCGCAGGGCCGCGGCAATACGGATCCCGCCCCCGGTCAAACCCAACCGGCCGGTCCAAATTGCTCCCCACCCGTTCGGAATCACGGCGCAAATCGCCGGCTCGGGTTAGGATGCGCGCCGTCGTATCGGCTCGCAGGCTGCAAGCACATTGGCATGTGACGACAACGACCCGCCGGCGCGTGCGCCGGCCGTGCGGCTGCCACAGCGGGGCCGCACCCAGGGAGAACCAACAAGGCTGGCCATGACGGATCCATTGCGTCATGCCGCCGGCACCAGAGACAAAAATGGTCAGACGTACCAAGGAAGAGGCGCTTGAAACGCGCCACCGGATTCTCGACGCGGCCGAAGCCGTGTTCCACGCCCGCGGCGTGGCACGCCCGTCGCTGGCGGACATCGCCGAGGCGGCGGGTGTCACGCGCGGCGCGATCTACTGGCACTTCAAGAACAAGAGCGATGTGTTCGCCGCCATGTGCGACCGCGTCAACCTGCCCGTGGAAGCGCTGTGCGACCCCGAGCGGCTCGCGCGCCAGGAAGACCCGCTGGGCGGCATCCGCGACATCTGCGCCTATGTGATGCGCCAGACCGTGGTCAACCCGCGCTGGCGCCGGGTGTTCGAGATCATCTTCCACAAGTGCGAGATGGTGCAGGACAACGGCGCCATCTTCGAGCGCCAGCGCCAGTCGCACCAGGAAGGCCTGGTCAAGATGCGCGAGCACCTGCGCCTGGCCCTGGAGCGCGGCCAGCTGCCCGCCGACCTGGACCTGGACCTGGCCGTCAATGCCTTCCATGCCGCCATCGGCGGGGTGCTGGCGCACTGGCTGTTCTCGCCCCAGGACTTCGACCTCGACGCCAACGCCGAGCGCATGTCCGACGCCTTCATCGATACCCTGAAGTTCTCGCCGGCGCTGCGCCACGGCTACGTGCCGCGCCCGATGGCGGCGCTGGACCGGGAACTGTCCACGCTGTGCCAGCAGGCCTGCCCGAACGCCCAGCCGGGCGGGCTCGATACCGGCGACCTGGTCCCCTGAGCGGCGCGCTTATCCGCGCTTATCCGCGCATGGCCTCGCGCCAGCGCGCCAGGAATGCGCGCTTGCGCATCGCGTCCTGCGCGGCCAGCAGGCCCGGGCCGACGCTGATCGGCTTGAGCGCGTAGCCCAGCCGCTCCGACAATGCCGCCGCGGTGTGCACGCTGTCGGTATCGGTGCGGATGGTGTAGAGCTGCGAGGTGGACTTGGCCAGCAGCGCCTGGCCCTCGCGCGAGAGCAGGTAGTCCAGCCACAGCCGCGCCGCATTGGGCCGCGGCGCGCGCCGGGCAATAAAGGCTACTCGCGACATCACCAGCGTGTAGTCGCGCGGGGCGATCACGTCGATGGCCGCGCCACGCTCCATCAGCGACAGCGCGTACGAACCCAGCAGGTTGTAGCCCATCACCAGCTCGCCGCTGGCGATGCGCTCGATCATCTCGGCGGTGGACGCCGACAGCTGCACCCCGGCGCGCCCCAGCGCCTGCGCCAGATACCAGAACTCACTGCCCATGCGCGCGTCCTGCTGCGCCAGCAGGTAGCCCACGCCCGAGCGCTCCACGTCATACGTCACCACCTTGCCATGCCAGCGCGGCGCGTGCTCCTGCAGCAGCCGCGCCAGCCCGCTGCGGCTGCGCGGCGGGCGCATGCCGGCCAGGTGGTGGCGGTTGTAGACGATCACCGCGGGCTCGAAGGTGGTGCCCCAGGCCTCGTCGCGCCACACCGCCCAGCCGGGCAGGCCGGCGCGCTCGGGCGAGGCGTAGCGCTGCGCATGGCCGTCGTTGACCAGCTTGATCTGCAGGTCCATCGCCGTGCTCCACAGCACGTCGGCGAAGGCCGCATCGGGCGCGGGCCGCTTGCCGCCCAGCGCCGCGGTCTCAGCCAGGAAGCGCTGGTTCAGCTCGATCGTGTTGAGATCCTGGTAGTGCACGCGGATGCCCGGGTAGCGCGCCTCGAACGCGGCGATCAGCGGCTGCGCCACTTTCAGGTCGGTCGATGCATAGACCGTGACCACGCCTTCGCGCATGGCGCCGGCGATGGTGGCGTCATACCCGGACGGATACCCCGGCGGCGGCGCCGGGGGCCTAGACTGGGCATGAAGGGGCCACGCGGCCGGCAAGGTGGCGCCGGCCAGCAGCGATGCGCCCAGCAGGCGGCGGCGCTGCCCCGAGGCAGGCGGCTCGCAAGCGCACGGCAGGGACGGCGGGGGTGGACGCGTGGGCACGGTGGTCGGAAACGGAAGAACTGCCTGTGGAAGGGAGCGGGCGCACGGACAACACGCGCCGGGACCAGCGGGGCGGGGTTATTATAGGCGCCCGCGGCGGGCGCGCTCCATCGGTGCAGCCCCCTGTTCTCCGGACGATTTCCGCCGCCGCAACCGAAACATGGACCAAACCGGCAGAGGAGGAGACCGGCATGCGCATCCTGCTGGTGGAGGATGAAATCGAACTGGCACGCTGGGTCGCCCGCGCGCTGGAGCAGGGCGGCTTTGTGATCGAGCATGTCGCCGACGGGCTGCAGGCCGAGGCCCGCCTGCAGGCCGAGGAATACGACGCGGTGCTGCTCGACCTGCGCCTGCCCGGCAAGGACGGGCTGGCCGTGCTCAAGTCCATGCGCGCGCGCGACGACCGCACCCCGGTGCTGATCCTGACCGCGCAGGACACGCTGGACGAACGCGTGCGCGGCCTGAACCTGGGCGCCGACGACTACCTGCCCAAGCCCTTTGCCATTGCCGAGCTGGAAGCGCGGCTGCTGGCGCTGATCCGCCGCAGCCGCGGGCGCGCGCATCCGCGCCTGCAGTGCGGCACGCTGGTGTTCGACGGCGAGACCCGCAGCTTCACGCTGGACGGCGCCCCGCTGGCGCTGACCCCGCGCGAATCGACCCTGCTGGGCGCGCTGCTGGCACGCAGCGGCCAGCCGCTGACCAAGGCGCAGCTGCTCGACAAGGTATTCTCGCTCGACGCCGATGTCTCGCCCGACGCGATCGAGGTGCTGGTCTACCGGCTGCGCAAGAAGCTGGCCGGGCACGGCGTCACCATCGTCACCCTGCGCGGCTTCGGCTACCTGCTGGAGCCCGAGGCCGGACGCTGAAGATGGCGCGGCGCCATCGCGTCCCGTCCTGGCGCCGCGGCAGCCTGCGCCGGCAACTGCTGTTGCTGCTGGTGCCGGCGCTGGCGGCGATGATGGCGATCGACACCTGGCTCACCTACGGCACCCTGCGCGACGCCGCCAACACGGCTTATGACCGCTCGCTCTATGGCTCGATCCGCGCCATCGACAGTGCCATCGGCATGGCTGGCGACAACGTCCAGCTGACCCTGCCCGATGCCGCCATGGAGATGTTCGAGACGGCGGCGCAGACCCATGTGTTCTACCGCGTGTCGACCGAGCGCGCCGGCCAGGTCGAGACCGTCACCGGCTACGACGACCTGCCGCTTCCTGCCGGCACCCTCGTCAACAACCAGCCGCGCTTCTACGACGCCGAATACCTGGGCGAGTCCGTGCGCATCGCCGCGATGGCGCGGCCGGTATACCGCCCGGACGCGCGCATGCGCGTGATCATCCAGGTGGCCGAGACCGCCGAGCCGCGCACCACGCTGATCGGCACGGTCTGGCGCAGCGCGCTGGCGCGCGACCTGCTGCTGATCCTGCTAAGCGCCGGCATCCTGGTGGGCGGCGTCACCTACGTGCTGCGCCCGCTGGCGCGCGTGCGCGACGACGTGGAAGCGCGCTCGCCGGATGACCTGACACCGCTAACGTTCGAGCGCGTGCCCGCCGAGGTGCGCCCGCTGGTCGACGCGGTCAACCTGCACGTGTCGCGCTCCGCGGCAATGGCGCAGTCGCAGGCCCAGTTCATCGCCGACGCCGCGCACCAGCTGCGCACGCCGCTGGCCATCCTGAAGACCCAGGCCGAATACGCCCAGCGCCAGCTGCGCGCCCCTGACCCCGAGACCGCGCGCCAGGCCGCCGGCGAAGCCGTGGGCGGCATCGTCACCCAGCTGGAACAGGCCGCGCGCCTGACCAACCAGCTGCTGGCGCTGGCGCGGGTACGCCAGCACCACGGCGAAGCCGCCCAGGAAGCCGATGGCATCGACATCATCGACGCCGTCACCGTGGCCGAGCAGGTGGCGCTG
The DNA here is from genome assembly GCF_058794355.1 of Cupriavidus sp. GW823-FHT07B10. Taxonomy (NCBI): domain Bacteria; kingdom Pseudomonadati; phylum Pseudomonadota; class Betaproteobacteria; order Burkholderiales; family Burkholderiaceae; genus Cupriavidus; species Cupriavidus sp. GW823-FHT07B10. The sequence continues at coordinate 80,731 of NZ_JBXAGS010000018.1, read as the reverse complement.
GACTACCTGCCGCTGGCGCGCGGCAAGCAGCAGGACTTCGGCTGGGAGCCGGTGCCGGGGCTGAAGCTGCCGGTGCGCGCCGACCCCGCGCTGCTGCGCGAGGCGCTGGCCAACCTGGTCCACAACGCGATCCAGTACTCGCCACGCGGCAGCCGCATCACGCTGTCGGCCACGCGCGCCGACCAGACCGCGTGCCTGGTGGTGGAAGACGATGGGCCGGGCATTCCGGCCGAAGAGCGCGAAAAGGTCTTCGCGCGCTTCTACCGGCGCGTTGGCAATGCGGAGCCGGGCTCCGGGCTGGGGCTGGCCATCTCGCGCGAGATGGCGGCGCGGTTTGGCGGCACGGTGGAGCTTGGCGACGGCTTGCAGGGCACCGGCGTGCGCGCGGTGCTGAAGCTGCCCATCGGCGAATAACCCCTAACCATATAACTCCTCCGCCACCGTCGGATGCAACTGCACCGTGGTCTGCAGGTGCGATTCGCGCACGCCCAGCCGCAATGCCACCGCCAGCGTCTGCACGATCTCGGGCGCGGCGTCGTCCATCAGGTGCGCACCGAGCACGCGCCCGCTGCGCGCGTTCAGCACCAGCTTGAACATCGACTGGTGGGAGTTGCCGGCAAAGCGGTTTTCCAGCGAGACAAAGCGCTTGACCACGGTGCGGATGCGCTCGGGCCTGCCGGCGGCTGCGATCGCCTGGGCCTCGGTCAGGCCCACGGCGCCGATGGCGGGCTCGCAGAACACCGCGGTCGGCACGAAGTCGAAATCGGCGCGTTCGCCGCGCCGGCCGTACAGGCGGTCGGCCAGCCAGCGGCCCTGCGCGGTGGCCACCGGGGTCAGGTGCAGGCCGTCGATGGCGTCGCCGAGCGCGTAGATGCCGCGCACGTTGCTGCGGAACTGGCGGTCCACGCGGATGCCGCCCTTGTCGCCAAAGTCCACGCCAACCGCCTCCAGCCCGAAGCCCTGCACGTTGGAAATGCGCCCGATCGCCGCCAGCGCGGCCTGCGCGCGCACAGCCTCGGTCTGGCCGGGGCGGTCGGTGGGGCGGTAGCACACTTCAACCGCGCCGTTGGCCTGGCTCAGCAGGTGCACCCTGGCGTTCAGGTGCAGGCGCACGCCGCGCGCGGTCAGTGCCTCGGCCAGCGACCGGGAGATGTCGTGGTCGAAGTGGGGCAGCAGCCGGTCGCCGGCAACGATCAGGTCTACCTTGACGCCGTAGCGCGACAGGATCGAGGCCTGCTCCACGCCGATGTAGCCGCCGCCGATGACCGCAATCGAACCCGGCACGGTCTGCCAGGTGAAGACATCGTCTGAACTGGCGGCCAGTTCGCCGCCCGGGACTTCGAGCGCGCGCGGGCGCGCGCCGGTGGCGATCAGGATGCGGCGCGCGTGAATGGTCTCGTCGCCGACGCGCACTTCGTCCTTGCCGGTAACCAGCGCATCGCCGCGCAGGATTTCCACGCCGGATTCGTGCAGGCGCTGGGTGTAGCCCGCGTTCAGCCGCGCAACCTCGGCATTGACGCGCACGATGGCGTCGCGCCAGTCCTCACGCCCACCGGTATGCGACAGGCAGCCCGACAGGATGGCCGACCAGCCGGCGCCGTAGGACAGCATCTTCTTGGGCACGCAGCCGCGGTTGACGCAGGTGCCGCCGATGGCATCGCGCTCGACCAGGATCACGCGTGCGCCGTGCGCGGCGGCACGCCGCGCGCAGGCCACGCCGCCCGAGCCGCCGCCGATCACCACCAGGTCTGCCTTGCGCACCTTGTCATTGCGCCGCGTGCGGCCGTCGCGCACGCGCGGCACCTGCTCCACCGGCGGCGCCGCGCTGACCTCGCGGGCGCGCCGCGGTTCCCTGGCCCCGGCGGGGGTTGTCTGGCGCTTAGTCATCCATGCCTCCTGTCGCGGCACACGGGCCGCATCGACAACAATCAGGCCAGCGCCAGCAAACAAGAAACTAGGCAGCGGGCCGCAGTTCGGTATTCAGGATCGACGGCCACTCGCGCAGGAAAGTTTCCCCGTCGCGGCGGCCCAGTTCGTAGGCGTGAGTCATGGCATCGGGCCGGGTGTAGTCCCAGCTCGAGATCGGCACGCGCTGCGAGGGCTGCAGGTACAGGCGGCGCTGGCCGCCTTGCTCAAGCACGAAACGGCGCGGGCGCGGATACAGCCTTGTCACCAGCACCAGCACATTGCCCGGGGTGGCATCGAGCGCGTCCACGGGCACGTTGTCGACCAGCCCGCCGTCCAGCACCGGGCGGCCGCCGCGGCGCAGCACCGGCGTAAACGGCGGCGTGGAGGCCGACTGCAGCAGCAGGTCGGCCAGCTGCTCGGGCGAATCGCAGTCCTGCGCGCGCACGAACTCCGGCCGGAAGCCCAGCTTGCGCCCCAGCCGCGGGTGCAGCGTCTTGAGCACATGCTTGTCGATGTTGTACGCCAGCAGCCCCGCTGCCACCGCCAGGCGCGGGCCGCTCCAGCGCGGGATATGGGCCACGCCGATGCGGATCTCCGGCGCCTGCTGCAGGTGCGAGAGGCGCCCGTCGGCGAAGATCGTCAGCAGCGCGGTGCGGTAGATGCCGTAATGCGGGAACACGCGCTCATTGCGCAGCAGGTTGCCCCAGTAGGCATTGCGGCGGTTGTTGGACAGGACCTCGCGGTAGTAGTCCATGGTCTGGTGCGAGTCGTGCGCATAGACCATGCACGCCGTCGCCGCGCCGGCCGAGATCGCGGCGATCACGCGCGGGCGCAACTGCAGTTCCGGCGCGACCGTGTCCCACCAGCCCGCCTGCCACCAGCAGCGGTTGCCACCGCCGGCAAAGACGACCTGGTCGAAGGGATGGGCGTGGCCGGAAGTCATGGGCGCTGGCGTTGCGAGGGGATCAGAGCAGGGCGTAGGTGGTGGTGGCCTGCACCGCCAGCTTGCCGTCGGTGCCGGTCAGCTCGATCTCGCCGAACACCACGGTCTTGCCCAGGCGCAGCACGTTGGCGCGCACCAGCACGTCGCCGTCGATCACCGGGCGCATGAAATTGGTGGTGAGCGTGACCGTGGTCATCGGGCGGAAGGCGCCCAGCGCGCTGGCCACGGCGACGATCATGGCGGTATCGGCGGCGGACATCAGCACCTGGCCGCAGACCACGCCGCCCGCATGGCGGAACGATTCGCTGAACGGCAGGCGCAGCGTGACGCCCTGGGCATCGACGGCTTCGGCACGCAGGCCGAGCTGGCGCACCCATGGCGCCAGCACGCGCTCCAGCGTGGCGTCGATATCGTTGAGGCTGAATTGCGGTGCGGCTTCGGACATGGCGCTCCTGGTTCTGGCTGGCCGCACCGTAGCCGTCCTGTAACGGACCGCTACTCTGTCTCCTCCGGCGCGACGCGATGTTTGAGGCAATGATACAGGGGGCCGGTGGCCAGCACCACGAAGGCCATCCGGATCACGTGGAACGCGGTCACCAGCGGCACCCCCACCTCCAGCACCTTGGCCGTGATGCACATCTCGGCGATGCCGCCCGGCGTGGTGCCCAGGATCACCGTGGCCGGGTGCGCGCCCGACTGCGCCGACAGCCCCCAGCCCACCAGCGCCGATACCACCAGCGCCAGCACGGTGTAGAGCGCCACGCCCGACAGGAAGCGCGGCGCGGTATGCAGGAACTCGCGCGAGAAGCGCACCCCCAGCGAGACCCCGATCAGCAGTTGGCCGGCACGGCTCATCCAGGTGGGGATGGCCGACAGCTCGATCCCGGACGCGGTCAGCACCGCCGCGGCCAGCAGCGTGCCGATCACGAACGGGTTGGGCATGTTCAGCCGCTTCACCAGCAGCGCCACGCCCAGCGTGATCGCGACCAGCGCCAGCAGCCCCGGGGCGCTGACCACGCGCGGGCCGGGGATATAGGGGTCGAGCCCGTGGATGCCGCCGTACTGGAAGATGGCCGGCACGGTCACCACCACCATCAGCACCCGCAGTGAATGCGCGGCCGCCACCTGGTCGATGCGCGCGCCGTTGCGCTCGGCCAGGTTGGCCATCTCCGAGGCGCCGCCGATGGCGGTGGAGAAGAACGCGGTCTTGAAAGCCACGCCGGTGGTCCGCCGCAGCAGGATGGCACCGCCCGCGCCCAGCACCAGCGCGAACAGCGAGCCGGCAATGATGTAGGGCAGGTATTCCACCAACCGCGCCACCACGTCCGGCGTGAAGTAGAGCCCGAGCGACGCGCCAATCACCCACTGGCCCGCGTTGCGGGCCTGCGACGGCGCCCGCAGGTCGGCCCCGGCCATGCGCGCGGCGGCCACGGCCAGCAGCGGGCCGATCATCCACGGCAGCGGGGTATGCAGCGCGGTGCAGAGCAGGGCGGCGGCCAGCCCGAGCGCCAGCGTGGGCAGCGCGGACAGCCAGGGGTTGGGGAAGAGACGCATGGTTCAGCGGCCTGGCACGGAAGCGCCGGCGCCTTGTTGTTTTGGAAAACGAGAGACGAAAGACAAGAGGCCCGCACACCATTGGCGTGCGGGCCTCGCAAAGCTTACCGCAAGATCGCGCGCATCAGGCCGCGTTGTCGGCCTGCGCGTGCGCCGAGGTGCGGGTCGCGTGCCAGCGCAACAGGCGCGGGATCACCACCACCGCCACGGTCAGCGCCAGGATGGTGGCCGAGATCGGCTGGCGCAGGAACAGGGTCCAGTCGCCCTGGCCGATCGACAGCGCATTGCGCAGCTGCTTCTCGGCCATCGGCCCCAGGATCATGCCCACGATCACCGGCGCGGTGGGGAAGTCGAAGCGGCGCATCACCATGCCGAGCAGGCCGACCACGAACAGCAGCAGCAGGTCGAACCACGACTGGCGGATGCCGTAGGCGCCCAGCCCGGCGAAGATCAGGATGCCGCCGTACAGCAGCGGCGTGGGCACGCGCAGCATGCGCACCCACAGCCCGATCGCCGGCAGGTTCAGCACCAGCAGCATGACGTTGCCGATATACAGCGACGCCAGCAGGCCCCACACCAGGTCGCCCGAGGTCTGGAACAGCATCGGGCCCGGCTGCAGGTTGTAGTTCTGGAACGCGGCCAGCAGGATCGCGGTGGTGTTGGAGGTGGGGATGCCCAGCGTCAGCAGCGGGGCCAGCGTCGCGGTCACTGCGGCGTTGTTGGCCGCTTCGGGGCCGGCCACGCCTTCGATCGCGCCGACCTTGCCGAAGTCTTCCTTGTGGTCGGACAGCTTCTTCTCGGTGGCATACGACAGGAAGGTCGGGATCTCGGCGCCGCCGGCGGGGATCAGCCCGAACGGGAAGCCGATGAAGGTGCCGCGGATCCACGCCGGGATCGAGCGCTTCCAGTCCGACTTGTTCATGTGGACCGAGCTGAGCTTGTTGAAGGTGCCCGCCGGCTGCGGGAAGAACGCGTTGAACAGCGCCTCGCCCACCGCGAACAGGCCCACCGCCACCACCACGATGTCGATGCCGTCGTACAGCTCCTGCACGTTCATCGAATAGCGGGTCTGGCCCGACAGCGAATCCATGCCGATCAGGCCGATGCCCAGGCCCAGGAACAGTGCGGTCATGCCGCGCAGCAGCGACGAGCCCAGCACGGCCGAGACCGTGGTGAAGGCCAGCAGCATGATCATGAAGTACTCGCCCGGGCCGAACTGCAGCGCCACGTCCGCCGCCACCGGCGCGAACATCGACAGCATCACCGTGGCAATGGTGCCCGCCACGAAGGAGCCGATCGCCGCGGTGGCCAGCGCCGGGCCGGCGCGCCCGTTCTTGGCCATCAGGTTGCCTTCCATGGCTGTGACCATGGTGGAAGACTCGCCCGGCGTGTTCATCAGGATCGAGGTGGTCGAGCCGCCGTACATCGCGCCGTAGTAGATGCCGGCGAACATGATCAGCGCGGCGGTCGGTTCCACCTTGGCGGTCAGCGGCAGCAGCATCGCCACCGTCAGCGCGGGGCCGATGCCCGGCAGCACGCCGATGGCGGTGCCAAGGAAGCAGCCCACCAGGGCCCACATCAGGTTGATCGGCGTGATGGCCACGGCAAAGCCGTGCATCAGCTGGTTCAGGGTATCCATTCGAAGACTCCTTGCTGGACGGGCGGGCGGGCTCAGAAGCCGGCGATGGGCAGCAGCGGCAGGTTGATGCCGAGCAGGAACTCAAACAGCGCCCACATCGGCACCGTGATGCACAGGCCCATCAGCGCGTCGCGCACGATGCGGCGGCTGCCGTAGCCACGCGCCACGCACACCATCAGCAGCGTGGAAGCGATCACGAAGCCAAGCGTGCCGATCAGCACCATGTTCAACACCAGGCCCGCGGCCACCCACAGGAAGCCGCCGAAGTTGTGCGGCGCGTTGGGCAGCTCGGCATCTTCTTCCGGCATATTGCGGAAACCGCCGCGCACGCCCTGCCAGGTCAGCAGCGCGCCGCACACGGCCAGGCCGACGGCCACCAGCGTGGGCACGAAGCGCGGCGACAGGCCGGCGTAGCCCTCGTCGCCGGAAATGCCGGACAGCCCGAGGAAGAAAAACAGCGAGAGCGCCAGCACGGCAATGCCGATGGCGAGGTGCGAGGGTTTCATGGAGACTCCTTGGCCTTTGTCGCCAGCATGGGTGCTGGCGTCCGCGACGCTGGCAGGTGCTGCCCGCGCGGCGGCAGGGCCCGGCGACATATGATTATTTGTCTGGTATCGCAGGTGGACACCGGGCCCTGCGCCGTTTTCCTGCCGCCGGGTTCACCGGCGGGATTGGCAGGCACGACAGGTAAAGCAGGTTGATGCGGTACTGCCGGTTTGGGTGCTGCCGGCAGTTCTTACTTGGCCACGCCCAGTTCACGCAGCGAGCCGCCCAGGCGGGCCGATTCGCTGTCGACGAACTTGCCGAACTCGTCGCCGGTCAGCAGGAACGGGGTCCAGTCATTCTTCTGCAGCGTGTCCTTCCAGGCCTGGCTCTCGGTGGCCTTGACCACGGCGTCGATCATGGCCTTGCGCTGCTCGGCGCTGATGCCGGGCGCGCCGTACACGCCGCGCCAGTTATAGATCTCGACGTTCACGCCTTGCTCCTTGAGCGTCGGGATATCGGCGGTGCGGTCCTTGGAGGTCACCGCCAGCGCGCGCATCTTGCCGCTCTTGATGAAGGGCAGGAATTCCGACACGCCGGCGATGCCCACCGTCACGTGGCCGCCCATGATCGAGGCCGAGGCTTCGCCGCCGCCCTGGAACGGCACGTAGTTGATCTTCTTGGGATCGACGCCCGATTCCTTGGCGATCAGGCCGGCCAGGATGTGGTCGATCGAACCCTTGGAGCCGCCGCCCCAGCTGACGCTGCCCGGGTTGGCCTTGAGCTGCGTGGTCAGGTCCTTGACCGACTTGATCGGCGAGCTGGCCGGCACGGTGATGACCATGGTGTCGGCGAACAGGCGCGCGATCGGGGTGGCGTTCTTCAGCGTGACCGGCGGCTTGTTGGTCTCGATCGCGCCCACCATCACCGCGCCCACCACCATCAGCGCATTGGCGTTGCCCTTGTCGGTATTGACGAACTGGGTCAGCGCGATGGTGCCGCCGGCGCCGCCCTTGTTGTCGTATGAAGCGGTCTTGGCCTGGCCCGCGGCAATCATCGCGGCGCCCAGCGAGCGGCCGGTCTGGTCAAAGCCGCCGCCGGGGTTGGCGCCGATCATGACCTTGACGCTATCGAGCGCAAAGGCCGGGGCGGCGGCGAAGGTGGCGGCAACGGCGGCCGATGCCATCACGGCATGGGCCAGGCGGGAATAGGTACGGCGCATAGCGGTCTCCTGGTGTTACCGGGGATGCGCCATGCCAGCCTGCTGGCAGCCGCGATCCGACCCGGGCGTTCCGGCTGCCACTGCGTTGCGGGGGACGGGAAGACAGCCTGGCGGACTGCGCGAAAGGCGCAGTGCCGGTGCTTGTCTCCTGTCCGGCGCGGCGGGGCGTGGCCGGGACTGTTCTTGGACTTTTGGTGAACGTCAGACCGGAATTACCGGTCATGGGGCGGATTCTAGGCGGGGGAAACTGTCAAAAGGCTGTCAATCGGGGGCAGAAAGGGTCGGGGTTTACGTGGATGGCGGATTGCAGCGCGGGCGCAGGCCCCTCAACCCGCCGGCTTCGCCTGCAGGCACGGGTCCTTGCGCGCCACCGCCGGCACCACCACGGCCATGTCGAACTCGCCGTCGGCAGGCGGGTTTTCCACATACCCCACGCTGACCACCTGCCCCACGCCCGCCCCCAGCCAGCGCGGCACGCCGATGTCGCGCCGCACGTGGCCGTTGCCGGCGATCAGCACCGCGCCGCGCTGCGCGTAGGGGCGCAGCGTCTGCGCCATCACCGCATCGCGCGCGGCCTGCGCCGCCAGCATCCCGGGCAGCATGGCCTTGGGGAAATTGCCGCAGTGGCCCCGGTCCAGCACCGCCGTCTGCGCGGCCACGAGGTCGCCGGGGAGCGCACCGGACAGACCCAGCTGCTGGCGCTCGCCGGCCGGGAACAGGCTGTCCAGTCCGGCGCGCACGATCTTGCCGGCGTCGGCGCGCGACAGGTTGGCCGCCACCAGCGGCAGGTCGTACTGCAGCGCCAGCGCCACCACCGGCCGGTACAGCGGCCATTGCCAGGCACCGCCGCCGGCCTGGGCGATCAGGTAGTCGGCATCGCGCGGGCGCTCGCGGCGGGCGCGCTCGATATCGGGCTGGCGCTCGCGGTCGAACTGTTCCATGGCGATGGCCGGGCGCCAGCCTTGCTCGACGGCGCGCGTCAGCGCGGCCAGGCGCTGCTGCTGCGCGGCAGCGTTGTCGTGGACCTCGCCCAGCAGCACGTAGGACTTGCCGGCGAAGGCGGCGCTGACCGCCTCGGGTGCCGGGCCGGTGGCGGCACAGCCGGTCGCCAGCACTGCGACAGCGGCGGCCAGCATGCCGGCAATGCGCAAACGGAATGACATCACGCAGTTCCTTTCCCTATCTCGTTGTAGTGGCGGGGTTGGCGGCCTGCGCTCCCGCTTGTTGCCCGGGTTGGTGTGATGGTCACGTCATCATTCCGTGACGATGCGCGGGCGTTCCAGCAGGCGGTGCGCGGCAACGTCGAGCGCATCGGTGTTCGCAACCTTGTGCCGGCGCGCCCACGTCACCAGCACGTAGCCGCGCCCGCTTTCAGGCGGATGGCGCGCGCAGCCACTACATGTCGCTGATGTCCGACCCTGGCCAGCACCTCGAAAGCAAAGAGCCCGCAGCAATGCTGCGGCCTCCTCTTGTCTGCCGGTGCCTCAGCGCTGGTGCACGGTCTCGCCCGGAGCCTTGTCCGGCAGCTTGGTGCCTTCAGAATCAATCTGCAACGGCCCCGTCCCGGAGAACCGGTCCAGCGCGAGGTAGATCACCGGCGTGATAAACAGCGTGATCACCTGCGAGAACAGCAGGCCGCCGACCACGGCCAGGCCCAGCGGCTGGCGCAACTCGGCACCGGCGCCTAAGCCGAGCGCCAGCGGCAGCGCACCCATCACCGCGGCGAAGGTCGTCATCATGATCGGCCGGAAGCGCAGCAGGCACGCCTGCCGGATCGCCTTCGCCGGCGTCATCCCTTGTTCGCGCTGCGCGGCCAGCGCGAAGTCGATCATCATGATCGCGTTCTTCTTGACGATGCCGATCAGCATCAGCACGCCGATCACGGCAATCAGCGACAGCTCGACATTGAAGATGAACAGCGTCAGCAACGCGCCCACCGCCGCCGAAGGCAAACCCGCCAGGATCGTCAGCGGATGAATATAGCTTTCATACAGCACGCCCAGCAGCGTGTAGATCACCGCGATGGCCGCCACCAGCAGCACGATCTGCGTGGCCTGCGACGACTGGAATACCGCCGCGTCGCCGCCCCAGCTGGTGAAGATCGAGCTGGGCATGGCGATCTCCTGCCGGTAGCGGTCGATGCGTGCCGAAGCATCGCCCAGCGCCGCGCCCGGCGCCAGGTTGAACGACACCGTCACCGAAGGCAGCTGCCCCTGGTGGTTGACGGAGATCGGCCCGACCCGGCGCTCGGTGGTGGCGAAGGCTGAGACCGGCACCATCTGGCCGGTCTTGCTGCGCACATAGAGCTTGGAGAACGCGCTCTCGTCGGTGCGGTCGACATCGGCCGCCTGCAGGATCACGTAGTAGTTGTCGATCGGCGTATAGATGGTCGACACCTGCCGCTCGCCGAAGGCCGAGTACAGCGCGGTGCGCACGTCCTGCATCTGCACACCCAGCGCATTGGCCTTGTCGCGGTCGATCGACAGGTGCGCCTCCAGCCCGGACTGCTGCGAATCGCTGGTGACGTCGCGGAAGATCGGATCGGCGCGCATCTTTGCCATCAGCTGGTCGGACGAGTCCTGCAGCTGGCCGGCCTTCACGCTCTGCAATGTGTACTGGTAGCGGCTCTTGCTCTGGCGCCCGCCCAGCTGCAGGTTCTGCACCGGCGCAAAGTACACCGCCAGGCCCGGCACACCGGCAACATCGCGCCGCAGCGACTCGATCACCTTCGGCATCGCTTCGCGCTCGCCGCGCGGCTTCAGTTCGACAAACATGCGCCCGGTGTTGATGGCGGGCGACGGGCCGCCGCCGATGGCGACCACGATGCTCTTGACCGCGGGGTTGGCGCGCATGCGCTCGGCGGCGTCGCGCAGGCGTTCCGCCATGGCGTCGAAGGAGATGTCCTGCGGGCCTTCGGCGTTGACGCGGATCTGGCCGATGTCCTCTTCGGGGAAGAAGCCCTTGGGAATGGTGACGAACAGCACCGCGGTCAGCACGAAGGTCAGGCCCGCGACCGCCAGCACGGTGCGGCGGTGCGCCAGGCACCAGTCCAGCCCGCGCGCATAGCGGTGCAGCGTGAACTCGAACAGGTTCTCGAACCACTGCGTGGAGCGCATGCCGAAGGTCTGCTTCTGCACGATGTCGGGCTGCGCCGACGCGTGGTCGCCGTAGGCATGGTGCGATTCATCCACCGGCACGTTCTCGGCCGACAGGAAGCGCGCGCACAGCATCGGGATCAGCGTCAGCGACACCAGCGCCGATACCAGGATCGCCAGCGACACCACCGCGGCAAATTCATGGAACAACAGCCCGATCACGCCCGGCATGAAGAAGATCGGGATAAACACCGCCACCAGCGAGATCGAGATCGACAGGATGGTGAAGCCCATCTCGCGCGAACCCACCAGCGCGGCCTTCAGCGGCGCCACGCCTTCCTCGATATGGCGCACGATGTTCTCGAGCATGACGATGGCGTCGTCCACCACCAGGCCCACCGCCAGGGTGATGGCCAGCAGCGAGACGTTGTCCAGGCTGTAGCCGAAGGCCTTCATCAGCGCCACCGTGCCGATCAGCGAGATCGGCAGCGACACCGTGGGGATCAGCGTGGCGGCGGCGCGGCGCAGGAACAGGAAGATCACCATCACCACCAGCGCCACCGTCAGCGCCAGCGTGAACTGCACGTCGTGGATCGATTCGCGGATCGAGCGCGAGCGGTCGTTGACCACCGACACATTGACCGAGCCCGGCATCTGCTGGATCAGGCGGGGCAGGGCGGCGTTGATCGCATCGACCACTGCCACGGTGTTGGCGTCGGGCTGGCGCAGCACGGCCAGCACAATCGAGCGCTCGTTGTTGAGCCAGCTGCCGGTCTTGATGGTCTCGACGCTGTCCTCGACCTCGGCCACGTCAGAGAGCCGCACCAGCGCGCCGCTGGGCTGGCTGGCGACGATGATGTTGCGGAAGGCGTCGGCGCTGGTCAGCTGCCGGTTGGCCTGGATGGTCAGGGTCTGGCGCGCGCTGTCGAGCGTGCCCACCGGCGTGTTGGCGTTGGCGCGATTGAGCGCCGTGGCCAGCTCGTCCAGCGTCAGGCCGCGCGCGGCGAGCGCATCGGGGTGGGCGCGCACGCGCACGGCAAAGCGCTTCTGCCCGAAGATCTGCACCTGCGCCACCCCCGGCAGCGTGGCCAGCGTGGGCGAGATCAGGTTGTCGCCAAAGGCATTGAGGTCGGCCAGGCTCATCGCCGGCGAGTTGATCGCCAGCAGCAGCACCGGCGCGTCGGCCGGGTTGACCTTGCGGTACGACGGCGGCACCGTCATCTCGATCGGCAGCGAACGCTGGGCGCGGAACAGTGCCGCCTGCACGTCGACGGCCGCGTCGTCGATATTGCGGTCGTTGTTGAATTCGATGGTGATGCTGGAGTTGCCGAGCGTGTTCTGCGAGCTGATCACCGTCACGCCGGGGATGGTCGCGAACTGCTTCTCCAGTTGCGTGGCCACCGACGCCGCCATGGTCTCCGGGCTGGCGCCGGGCAGCGTGGCGGTGACCTGGATCACCGGCGAGTTGAAGCTGGGCAGCGCCGCGATCGGGATGGTCGGATACAGCACGATGCCGGCGACCACCACCGCCAGGCACAGCAGCACCGTCATCACCGGACGGCGGATGCAGAGTTCAGACAGCGTCATGGCTCAGTGCCCCGCGGTGGCAGGGGCCGGACGGGCGGCGGCGGCCGAGGCACCGGCGGCCGGGGCCTCGCGCACCAGCGCGCCGGGGCGCAGGTTCTGCATGCCTTCCACGACTACGCGGGCGCCGGGTTGCACCCCCTCGACCACGGCGGCGGCGGCAGTGGTGGTCACCACCTGCACCGGCACGCGCGCCACCTTGCTGTCGGGCTGGACCACATAGACAAAGCGGCCTTCGGGGCCGGTCACCACCGCCTGCGGCGGCACCGACAGCGCGCCCTTCAGGGTCTGCACCACGGCGTTGACGTTGGCATAGGTGCCCGGCCACAGCCGCTGCTCCTCATTGTCGAACTGCGCCTTGACGCGGATGGTGCCGTACTGCGGATCGACGGTGTTATCCACAAAGGTGATCCTGCCGGTCACCGGGGTCTTGCTGCCGTCGTTGGGCAGCGCGGTGACCTGCACCGGGCCGGCGTGCAGCGCCTCGCGCAGCGCGCCCAGCTGCCGCTCGGGCAGGCTGAAGGTGACGGCAATCGGCTGCACCTGGGCGATGATGACCATCGGCTGCGTGCTGTTGGGCAGCACCAGCGAACCCGGGAAGGCGTTGATCACGCCGGTGCGGCCGCTGATGGTGGCGCGGATGGCGCCGTAGCTGACCGCCACGCGGCTGGCTTCGATCGCGGCCTGGTCGGCGCGCACGGTGGCGGCAAAGCCATCCACCTTGGCCTGGGCGGTGTCGACCGCGCTCCTGGAGATGAAGTTGCGCTGCAGCAGCTCCTGGCTGCGCGCGAGCGTGCGCCGGGCATCGGCCAGGTCGGCCTGGTCGCGCAGCAACTGGGCCTGAGCCTTGGCCAGGTTGGCCTCGTCCATGCGGGTATCGAGCGAGAACAGCAGGTCGCCCGGCCTGACGGTCTGGCCTTCCTTGATATGGACGGTGCGCACGGTGCTGGACACCTGCGGGCGCACCTCGACCGTGGACAGCGCGGTGACATTGCCGTTGGCCGTGACCTGCAGCGGCACGTCGCCCTGCTGCACGCGCGCGGTGGACACCACCACGGCGGCCGGCGCCTTGGGCGCGGGCTTGGGCGCAAACCAGGTACGCCAGGCAAACCAGCCCAGGCCGGCAATGACCAGCACCACGGCCACCACCGCCCACGGCGATACGCGGCCGCGCCCGGTTCCGGTGGCCGCCCTCCAGTTGCTGTCGACGAAGCCCTTGGGCTGGTCGATCCTGTCAGATTTCATATTTGTGTGGACCCTCTGCACCGCGTCTTCGCGCCACTCCCCGTAATCGCCCGGCTGGTTGTGCCCAGATGTTGCCGGTGCGCGTCGCGCAAAGACTCTACTAGTACCGCGCTTCGCCCGCCGGAGCCAGCGCCGCGTATTACAGTCCGTTACAGGGTTGCAAGGGTCTGGTAATGCCCGGCACCGGCAAACGCCGTCCGGGCCACAGGGGAGGCCGGAGATGTGTTTAGCGGGGCGCTTGTATGGTTAGACAAACATTATCAGAAAAGCTGCCGCCGGCCATCGCGGCGCCACTGATTGACGCTGTCGACCGACAGTTCGCGTGGCCCGGCCTGCACAACCACGACATCGCCGGCGCGCACTTCTCCCTTCAGCACCACGCTGAGGTAGACCCCGGAGTAGCCGCTCTGGATCATGTCGCGCACCGCGTGGCGGTAGCCCAGCGCGGCATTGAACTTGTAGCAGGGCTTGCGCGGCGACTCCACCCGCAGCAGGGCCGTGCCCACGCGCACGAGGTCGCCGATCCAGAGTTGGGATTCAAGCAGCCCCTCCAGGGTCAGGTTCTCGCCGATGGCGCCAAACGGCAACGGCGGGCCTGACTCAGGCTGCCCGCACGCGCGGCGGCGCGCGTTCCACCACGGGTAGTGCTCGAAGGGATAGGCGTAGACCGCCTTGTCCAGGCCGCCGTGCACGGTCAGGTCACCCTGTTCGTCGCCGGCCAGGCCCAGCGGCTGCACCTGTACCCGCAACGGGTGCAGCAGGGTACTGACAGGGTGCTTGCGAATGCCCGACAGCACCACCGCCTCGGTGCCAGCCCCCGCGACCACCAGCGGGATGGCCTTGCCCAGGCTTACCGCCAGCACGCGCGCAAGGCCCGGCCGAGGTCTGGATTCGCTCACGTGCGCCCCCGCTTCGTGGTTACCCTTCCGGCTGTGGAAAGGGTTGTGGATAAGCTGCGGATATGCCTGAGGATAACGGGGCGGATAACACTGTGGACAAGTGCTTGGTGCGGTCCCTCACAAGGAAGCCGGCGGCGGGGAGCCGCCTCTGGTTTCAGCCTTGCATCACACCTGCTGCGCCGCCTGCGGCCGCTGCCACTGGCAGCCCAGCGCCCGGGCGCGTTGCGATACCGCCAGCGCCACCAGCATCAGCGCCGCCGCGCCCCAGTGCAGCGTATCGGCGCCGGCCAGTGTGTAGATGGCAGCCCCGGCCATGGCGCCGGCGGCCTGGCCCAGGTAGATCGACGAGGAATTGAGCGAGATCGACACCGATGCACGCTCCGGCGCCAGCAGCACCAGCCGCGCCTGCTGCGCGCTGTTGGTGGCAAACCCGCCCGCGCCCCACAGCATGAACAGCAACACCAGCGCAACGCTGCCCAACCCGGCCAGCGGCCACAGCACCATGGCCGTGATCGAGGTCAGCAGCGTGACCTGCACGATCCGGCTGGGCGTGACCCGGTCCATGCGCGACGCCGCCATGGCATTGCCGAACACGCCGCAGGCGCCGTAGGCCAGGAACATCAGGCTGAGCGCGCCACCGCTGATGCCGTAAACGTCGCGCATCAGCGGCGCGATATAGGTGAACACGGTGAACATGCCCGCCGACGAGATCATGGTGGTCAGCACCACCAGCATGATCGGCTTGTGGCGCAGCACCGCGCCCCAGGCCTCGCGCCCGGCCGGCGGCACCTTCAGCCCGCGCGGCAGCGCGCGCCAGACCGCCGCCGACACCAGCAGCGCCAGGGCCCCGACCAGCGCCATGCTGACGCGCCAGCCCAGCGTGCTGGAAATCCACGTGCCCAGCGGCACGCCCGCCACGCTGGCAATGCTCCAGCCAAGAAACACAAAGCTGATGGCACGCCCGCGCGTCTGTGCGTTGACCAGCAGCGGCAGCGTGGCGGCGGTCTGGGGCGTATAGATGGCCGCGCCGATCGCGGTCAGGAAGCGGATCGCCATCAGCGCCGCAAAGCTGGGCGCAAACGCGGCGGCCAGGTGCATCACCCCATAGACCAGCAGCGACCCGGCCAGCAGCAGCCGGCGGTCGATGCGCGAGCCCAGCGTGGCAAACAGCGGGGCGCCGATGCAGGTGGCCAGCGCAAACACCGAGATCAGCTGCCCGGCGCTGGCCGCGCCCAGCCCGAAATCGCCGGCAATGTCGTTCAACATGCCGGTAACGATCATCGCACCGGTGCCAATGACGAAGTTGCCGACGCAGAGCGTCACTAGCCTGGGGTCCATGCCGGCCTTGGGAATTGTGGATTGGCGCAGGGGGGCGCCTTGTTGTTGTCTGGGCTGCCGCAGGCCGTGGCAGGCCGGGCGGTAAGGGAAGTCCCGAGTGTAGCGGTTTCGTGGAATTCGCGTTTCCCGGAGGAAATGCCCGGCCAGATGTGAAACACCCCTGTCCCGCATGGCGGAACAGGGGTGTCGGGGGCGGGCCGTCCGGAGGCAATCCGGCCGCTGGTGACTCAGCGCGTCAGCACCGGCGCCAGCGCCTTCGGGTTGACGATGCAGTCATGGTTGCCGGCCAGCACGTCCAGGATGTTCTGGAACGCGGTGCGGAAGTACAGCTCGTAGCTGTCGCGCTCAACATAGCCCAGGTGCGGCGTGCAGATGCAGTTTTCCATGCGCAGCAGCGCGTGGCCCTGCAGGATCGGCTCGGACTCGAACACGTCGATGGCCGCCATGCCCGGGCGGCCCCGGTTCAGCGCGGTGACCAGCGCGTTCTCTTCCAGCAGTTCGGCACGGCTGGTGTTGACGAACAGCGCCGTGGGCTTCATCCGGGTCAGGTCAGTCATCTTGACGATGCCGCGGGTGTCGTCATTCAGGCGCAGGTGCATCGACAGCACATCGCTGTCGGCAAACAACTGCTCCTTAGATTCGGCCACGCCCAGCCCGTCGGCACGGGCGCCTTCGAGCGACGCCTCGCGGCCCCAGACCAGCACCTTCATGCCAAAGGCGCGGCCGTAGCCAGCCAGCAGCCGGCCGATCTTGCCGTAGCCCCAGATCCCCAGCGTCTGGCCGCGCAGCACCTGCCCAAGGCCGAAATTGGGCGGCATCGTCGTCGATTTCAGCCCCGATTGCTGCCAGGCGCCATGCTTCAGGCTGGCGACGTATTGGGGAATGCGTCGCTGCGCCGCCATGATCAGCGCCCAGGTCAGCTCCGCCGGCGCAACTGGCGAACCCACGCCCTCGAGCACAGCCACGCCACGGTCGGTGGCGGCATCCAGGTCGATATGGCTGCCGGGGCCGGCGCCGACCTTGCCGGTCTGGCTGATCAGCTTCAGTTTGGGCAGTTTTTCCAGCAGTTGCCGGGTGATGCGTGTGCGTTCGCGGATCAGAACCACGGCTTCGACGTCTGACAGGCGTGCGGCCAGCTGGCCCACGCCCTTGACGGTGTTGTTGAACACCTTGACGTCGTGCCCCTCCAGCAAGCTGAAGCAAGGCAGCTTGCGCACGGCATCCTGGTAATCGTCGAGTACGGCAATCTTCATCGGCAACTCTGGTTATCTAACGGTCTTGTGCCGGTTGGTGCGCGCGGCCACCGAGCAGCGCGCCGGCCAACAGTATTGTTGAGAAATATCGAAAAACCCGCGCCGGCCGGTGGCGGCGATTGTTGCATAGCAAAAAACAGGGGGGTGCGCCAGTGGTATCCTTGCCCGTTCCGGTGCCGCTGCGGATTGTCGGTCGAGCATTGCTCCCGCCACGCGATCGCACCCGGGCAAAGTCCGGCCAGCCCGCACAGCCACCCCTGCGCGCGCGAAGCGCAACTGTAGCGCAGCCGCAGGGACCGCCGCGACCTTTTGCATAAACGGGGCCGCCGCGGAGTTGTAACGGGATGTGTCGATCCGAGTGTGACCATCACTCCGGGCGTGTGACGGCCCCATCTGCCCGCTGGCCAGGCTTTGCAAGGATTCCTTCCCTTCCTTCCCTTTACGAATCTGGAGTCTGCAGTATGAACCACCCCACGATGCAAGGTACGGCGCCCGTCAATGCGCCGGCCTGGGTCAAGCACCCCAAGCTGGTGGCCTGGGTCGCGGAAATCGCCGCCCTGACCAAGCCTGACAATATCCATTGGTGCGACGGCTCCCAGGAAGAATACGACCGCCTGTGCGAGCAGATGGTCGCCGCCGGCACCATGAAGCGGCTGAACCCGGCCAAGCGCAAGAATTCCTTCCTGGCACTGTCGGACCCCTCGGACGTGGCGCGGGTGGAAGATCGCACCTTTATCTGCTCTGAAAAGCAGGAAGACGCCGGCCCCACCAACAACTGGACCGCACCCGCCGAGATGCGCCAGACGCTGAACGGCCTGTTCGACGGCTGCATGCGCGGCCGCACGCTGTATGTGGTGCCGTTCTCGATGGGCCCGCTGGGTTCGCCGATCGCCCATATTGGCGTGGAACTGTCCGATTCGCCGTATGTGGCGGTCAATATGCGCATCATGACGCGCATGGGCCGCGCGGTGTACGACGTGCTGGGCAGCAACGGCGAGTTCGTGCCGTGCGTGCACACCGTGGGCAAGCCGCTGGCCGCCGGCGAGCAGGACGTGGCCTGGCCGTGCAATCCGACCAAGTACATCGTCCATTTCCCGGAAACGCGCGAGATCTGGTCGTTCGGCTCCGGCTACGGCGGCAACGCGTTGCTGGGCAAGAAGTGCTTTGCGCTGCGCATTGCATCGACCATGGGCCGCGATGAAGGCTGGCTGGCCGAGCACATGCTGATCCTTGGCGTGACCTCGCCCGAGGGCAAGAAATACCACGTCGCCGCCGCGTTCCCGTCGGCCTGCGGCAAGACCAACTTCGCCATGCTGATCCCGCCCAAGGGCTTCGAGGGCTGGAAGGTCACCACCATCGGCGACGACATCGCCTGGATCAAGCCGGGCCAGGACGGCCGCCTGTACGCGATCAACCCGGAAGCCGGCTACTTCGGCGTGGCCCCGGGCACCAGCGAGAAGACCAACTACAACGCGATGGCGACGCTGAAGGAAAACGTCATCTTCACCAACGTGGCGCTGACCGACGACGGCGACGTGTGGTGGGAAGGCATGACCAAGGACGCGCCGGCGCACCTGATCGACTGGCAGGGCAAGGACTGGACCCCGGAAATCGCCAAGGCCACCGGCGCCAAGGCTGCGCACCCGAACGCCCGCTTCACCGCGCCGGCATCGCAGTGCCCGTCGATCGACGACAACTGGGACAACCCGGCCGGCGTACCCATTGATGCGTTTATCTTCGGCGGCCGCCGCTCGACCACCGTGCCGCTGGTGACCGAGGCCCGCAACTGGACCGAAGGCGTCTACATGGCCGCCACCATGGGTTCGGAAACCACCGCCGCGGCCGCCGGCCAGCAGGGCGTGGTGCGCCGCGACCCGTTCGCCATGCTGCCGTTCTGCGGCTACAACATGAGCGATTACTTCGGCCACTGGCTCGAACTCGGCAAGAAGCTGGAAGCCGCGGGCGCGAAACTGCCGAGGATTTACTGCGTCAACTGGTTCCGCAAGGACGCCGACGGCAACTTCGTGTGGCCAGGCTTCGGCGAGAACATGCGCGTGCTGTCGTGGATGATCGACCGCGTGGAAGGCAAGGGGCAAGGCGCCGAGCATATGTTCGGCACTACCCCGCGCTACCAGGACCTGAACTGGAATGGCGTTGACTTCACGCCGGCGCAGTTCGCGCAGGTGACTTCAATCGACCGTGAAGCGTGGCAGCAGGAGCTGGTGCTGCATGATGAGTTGTTCACCAAGCTGCGGCATCGGCTGCCGCAGGCGCTGGCGGATGTGCGGGCGGCGCTGGGCAAGCGGCTGGAAGGCTGATCGCGCCACGGTTCGCGCAGTTCGCAATAAAGACGCCCGTCTCTGCCGAGACGGGCGTTTTTTTTATCCCGCCTCGCTATCCCCCAGCGTCTCCACTGCGTACTTCACCAACCCCGCCCGCCCCTCGATCCCCAGCTTGCGCTTCAGGTTCAGCCGGTGCGTCTCCACCGTGCGCACCGAAACCCCCAGCTGCGCCGCGATCTCCTTGTTGGCCAGGCCCCGCCCGATGCCGCGCAGGATGTCGCGCTCGCGCGGCGTGAGCGCATCGAGCGGCCCTGCGGCGGGGCTCTGCTCGGCCATGCCGCGCGCAATGCGGGCGCTGTAGAAGACCCGTCCGGCCAGCACGGACTGGATCGCCGCCATCAGCTCGTCGGCGGGCGCGTCCTTGAGCACATAGCCGCGCGCACCCGCACGCACCGCCTGGCGCACGTATTCCAGGTTGTCGTGCATCGACACGATCAGCACCGCCAGTTCCGGATAGCGGTCATGCAGCGCCGCGGCCAGGGCAATGCCGCCCATGCCGCGCATGCCGATATCGGTGATGACCAGGTCGGGCAGCTCGGCGGCACCGGCTCGGTCCAGCCACGCCAGCGCGGCCTCGCCGTCGTCGGCTTCACCGACCACGCGCAGGCCGGGCTGCAGCGCCAGATGCATGCGCATTCCGTCGCGCACCAGCGCATGGTCGTCGATCAGTAATACGCGGGCGGGCACTTCGGCGGAGTCGGCTAGCTGGGTCATGACGGCGAGGGTCCTGCTGAAACGGGATCGTGCGCAATGGCTGCGGGCCTGGCCAGCGGCAGTGAAGCGACCAGCTGGGTGCCGCCCATGCCCGAAACGATGTCGAACTGCCCGCACAGCGCGGCGATGCGCTCGCGCAGGTTGCGCAGTCCAATGCCGCGCTGCGGGTCCTCCTGCATGCGCGCCACGTCGAAGCCATGCCCGTCGTCGCGCACGGTGAGGCGCGTGGCATCGGCATCGAAGGCCAGCGCCACCACGACCCGGCGCGCGCCGGCATGGCGCTCGACGTTGGTCAAGGCTTCCTGGGCGATCCGGAACAGCGCCGTGGCCTGCTCGTCGGGCAGTTCGCGCGGGGTGCCGCTCTGAGTCACCGCAATTTCCAGCCCGCTGCCGCCCTGCATCTCGCGCGCCAGATGCTGCAGCGCGGCGTACAGGCCCAGGTCGTCGAGCAGGGCGGGGCGCAGGTTGCGCGCCACGCGGCGCACTTCATTGAACACGGTATCGAGCCGGTTCAGCGCCATGCCCAGCACCGGCGCCACCGCGGCGCCTTCGGCCGGGGCCAGGCGCAGGCGGTTGGTGGCGGTTTCCAGCACCAGCTTGACCGACACCAGCAGCTGGCTGATGCCGTCGTGCAGCTCGCGCGAGAGCCGGGCGCGCTCTTCTTCCTGCGACTGCACCACGCGCTGCGCCAGCTGGCGCAGCTTGGCGTCGGCCTCGCGGTGCTCGCTGACGTTCAGCGCCAGGCCGCTGGCGGCGACCAGCAGGATGCTGATGCCGGCAATCACGCCGATCCAGGCCATGGTCTGGCGGATATCGGTCTCGGCACGGGCATCGAGCTGGCGCAGCGTGCTTTCCACGTCATCCAGGTAGATGCCGGTGCCCACCATCCAGCCCCATTCGGGCACCGCCACCACATAGCCGAGCTTGGGCGCCAGCTGCTGCGACGAGGGCTTTCTCCACAGGTAGCGCACCGCGCCGCCACCACCCTTGGCCGCGGCAATCAGTTGCTGGATGGTCAGCGCGCCCTGCGGGTCGCGCAGCGTCCACAGGTCCTGGCCGACCAGTTCGGGCTGGCGCGGGTGCATCAGGTTGCGGCCGTGCAGGTCATACAGGAAGAAATAGCCGTCGGGGCCGTAGTCCAGCCGCGCAAGTGCCTCCATCGCGGCCTGCCGGGTGGCGGCGTCGGTGCGCCCGGAGCGCACCAGCGGCGCGATCGCGCTCTGCGCCAGTTCTACGTAGTGGCGCAGCTCGGTTTCCTTGCTCTGCAGGTAGGCGGCCTCGACCAGCGCGCGTTCATGCTGCGCGAGCTGCGTGGCCTGGAAGCGCACGGCAAGTGCGATGCCCAGCATGGCAACCGCAAGTGGCGCCACGGCTAGCAACAGGATCTTCTGGCGGAGTTTCATACGAGTGCGGGGGGACCGGGGGTAAACACCGATGCCGCGCAGGCGGCATGCCACCGTCGATTTGCGTAGTACTACGCAGAAGTGCTGCGTAGTTACGCGCTTGTGCGGGGTTTGGCGGGTGTCAATACTACACGCCGAACGCGCCGCCGCCTTAGTGGCCTGTTCCGCAGGTAACTTGCCAAGAATGAAATCGTCCAGTTGGTCGTCAGGCTAGGCGCGAGGAGGCGCCATAGCCGTAGCTATGGCAACGACGAGCAACGACGCATGGCGGCCAACTGGGCGGTTTCATGGCAAGGTACCTGCGGAACAGGACACGATCAGGGCGCATGCGCGGACGCAGCTGGTGCACCGTCCACACCCGGACGGTGCGTCGCCTGCCTGCAAGACGAGATCCGGAAACGACGACACAACCGGGCGCGCAGCAGCTATCCCAGGAGACACCCTCACCGCCGGATTGCCCCCGCTGCCCGCCCTCGGCGCACCCCCGCTGCCGATCCTGCCAGTTGCCTGTTACCAGTCTTTCGCCGCCGCAGGCTATCCATATCCCGGTCTGAGGAGACCCTTCACTATGAATCGCATCGGAGAACACCTGGTGTGGCTGGCTGTCGCCGTCCTTGGCGCGTTTGCCTTCGGCACTGTCGCGCTGGCGCGCGGCGAGGCCGTCAGCGCGCTGTGGATCGTGGTTGCCGCGCTCTGCATCTACCTGATCGCCTACCGCTACTACAGCCGCTTTATCGCCGACAAGGTGATGCAGCTCGATCCCAAACGGATGACGCCCGCGTGGCGCCATAACGACGGCCTGGACTACGTGCCGACCAACAAGGCGGTGCTGTTCGGCCACCATTTCGCCGCCATCGCCGGCGCCGGCCCGCTGGTCGGCCCGGTGCTGGCCGCGCAGATGGGCTATATGCCGGGCATGCTGTGGCTGCTCGCCGGCGTGGTGTTCGCCGGCGCGGTGCAGGACTTCATGGTGCTGTTCATCTCCACGCGCCGCGACGGCCGCTCGCTGGGCGACCTGGTCAAGTCCGAGATGGGCACGATCCCGGGCATGATCGCGCTGTTCGGCTGCTTCATGATCATGGTCATCATCCTGGCGGTGCTGGCGCTGATCGTGGTGAAGGCGCTGGCCGACTCGCCGTGGGGCACGTTCACCGTGGCGGTGACGATCCCGATCGCGCTGTTCATGGGCATCTATACGCGCTATATCCGCCCGGGCCGCATCGGCGAGGTGTCGGTGATCGGCTTCGTGCTGCTGATGCTGGCCATCATCGGCGGCCAGTACGTACACGAGAGCGCCGTGCTGGCGCCGCTGTTCACCTATGACGGCAAGGCGCTGACGTGGATGCTGATCATCTACGGCTTTATCGCCGCCGTGCTGCCAGTGTGGCTGCTGCTGGCGCCGCGCGACTACTTGTCGACCTTCCTGAAGATCGGCACCATCATCGCGCTGGCGGTCGGCATCCTGATCGTCGCCCCGGACCTGAAGATGCCGGCCTTCACGCAGTTCGCGCAAGGCGGCGGACCGGTGTGGTCGGGCAACCTGTTTCCGTTCCTCTTCATCACCATCGCCTGCGGCGCGGTGTCGGGCTTCCACGCGCTGATCTCGTCGGGCACCACGCCCAAGCTGCTGGAGAACGAGACCCACGCGCGCTTTATCGGCTACGGCGCGATGCTGGCTGAATCGTTCGTCGCGATCATGGCACTGGTAGCCGCCTCGGTGATCGAGCCGGGCGTGTACTTCGCCATGAACAGCCCGGCGGCCGTGATCGGCACCACGCCGGAAGCGGTGGCGCACGCGGTCTCGACCTGGGGCTTCGTGATCACGCCTGACGTGCTGGTGCAGACCGCCAAGGACGTCGGCGAAAACACCATCCTCTCGCGCGCCGGCGGCGCGCCGACGCTGGCCGTGGGCATCGCCCATATCCTGCACCAGGTGGTGGGCGGCCAGGCCATGATGGCGTTCTGGTACCACTTCGCCATCCTGTTCGAGGCGCTGTTCATCCTGACCGCCGTCGACGCGGGCACCCGCGCCGGCCGCTTCATGCTGCAGGACCTGCTGGGCAGCTTTATCCCGTCGATGCGCAAGACCGATTCGCTGGTCGCCAACCTGACCGCCACCGCGCTGTGCGTGGCGGCATGGGGTTACTTCCTGTACCAGGGCGTGGTCGATCCGCTGGGCGGCATCAACACGCTGTGGCCGCTGTTCGGCATCTCCAACCAGATGCTCGCCGCGGTGGCGCTGGTGCTGGGCACCTGCGTGCTGGTCAAAATGAAGCGCGGCCAGTACGCCTGGGTCACGCTGGTGCCGACCGTGTGGCTGCTGATCTGCACGCTGACCGCCGGCTGGCAGAAGCTGTTCCATGCCGACCCCAAGGTCAGCTTCCTGACCCACGCCGCCAAGTTCAGCGCCGCCATTGCCGAAGGCAAGGTGCTGGCCCCGGCCAAGTCGATGGAGCAGATGCACCGCATCGTCTTCAACGACTACCTGGACGCCGGCCTGTGCGCGCTGTTCATGCTGGTGGTGCTGTCGATCGTGTTCTACGGCTTCAAGACCGCGCTGCAGGCGCGCGCCGCGAAGCGCCCGACCGACAAGGAAACGCCGTTCGAGCCGCTGCCGGGCGCCGCCTCGGCCCAGTCCTGATACCGGAGCCCGCCATGCTGGAACAACTCGGAACGATGGGACGCTACCTGGGGCAGTCGCTCAGGCTGATGGTCGGGCTGCCCGACTACCAGACCTACGTGGCCCATATGGAAAGCACCCACCCCGACCGCGAGCCGATGAGCTACGAGGAATTCTTCCGCGAGCGCCAGGAGGCACGCTACGGCGGCGGGCAGGGCAAGTGCTGCTGAGCACACGCTGAACGCCGTCCTCCTGCGGGGCCGGCGGCATACAAAGCAGACAGGCGATCACTTGATCGCCTGTCTTTTTATCAAGTGTTGCGTGTTTACCGCGCTTTTGTAATGCACGGATACCGTTTCTGTAGCGGGTTACAGGGCTTTACAGGTAGTTACAGCAAGGGTGCGGCTCCTTCTCTACACTTGCGACACATCATGGCAATTCGAGGAAAAAAGATATGACTCGCCATCCCGTTCGCAATCTGACCATTGCCCTCGCCCTGGCGGCCTGCGCGCTGCCGGCCGTCGCGAGTGACATGAACAACGCCCTGGGCGGCGCACTCGGCGGCGTCGCCGGTGCCGCGGTGGGCGGCGCGCTGGGCGGCAGCACCGGCGCAGTGATCGGTGGTGCAGTAGGCGGCGGCGCCGGTGGCGCAGTGACCTCCAACCGCCGTGAGCGCACCGGTGCCATCATCGGCGGCGCGCTGGGTGGCGGTGCCGGCACCGCAGCTGGCAACGCCATGGGCGGTCGCACCGGTGGCCTGATCGGCGCCGGCCTGGGCGGCGGCGCGGGTGCGGCGCTGGGCGGCAATGTCTCGCGCAGCAACTCGTACGACGATGACCACCGCCGCTATTACAAGAGCAGCTACAAGCGCAAGAAGCACAAGCACCATCGCCACCACTACGACGACTAAGAAGTCGTAGTGGTCACCAAAACGGGCCGTCATGGCCCGTTTTTTATTTGCGGCGTCTGGCATAATCATTCGCCAGTGCTTGCAAAGCCGCCGGATGCAGAAACAAAGAAGCCCGCAACCGGAACCGGTGCGGGCTTTTTCTCCAATAAAGGCGGAGAGGCTGCAAGGCGCTCCCCCAAGGACCTGTGGAGACCAGGTTTGAAGCAGGCGGGGCCGCACAAGCGGAGGAAGCGGCCCCGGGATCGCGCTGCCAGAGACCGCCGGGGAGGCAGGCCTGAGGCGGCCAGGCGGCCTTACAGCGGCGCGCGATCGGTAGTGGTGTCGTACTTGCCGCCTTCGGTGTAGGTGTCGAACTTGCCGGTGCGGGCGCCATCGACGTACGGATCGAACTTGCCGGTGCGGGCGCCGTCGGTGTACGGATCGAACTTGGCTACCTTGGCGCCGTCGGTGAACACATCGAACTTGCCGTTCTTGGCAAAGGCCGGTGCGGCCGACAGGGCGGCGGCGAGGGTGGCGACAGCGATCAGGGCGTAGCGGTTGGTTTTCATGATTCAGGCTTTCTCTATTGCATGGATGCCTGAGCCGTCACTTCGACGAAAGACTATGTTGCATTGCGGCATCCGATGGCTAGATATTAGGCATTTCCCTCATATCAATAAATATCAGGATCCACAATGATTAGTTTTGATTCGAACAATAAAATAGGCTGATTACGTAAGAATTCAGCGCAGAACCGGGAGACTGTGTCATGGATCGCCTGCAATCGATGCGTGTGTTTTCCAAGGTGGTGGAACTGGGAAGCTTCGCGCGTGCAGCGCAGCAGCTGGAAATGTCCAACGCAGTGGTGACGCGCTACGTGGCCGACCTGGAGAGCCACCTGGGCACGCGCCTGCTCAACCGCACCACCCGCAGCCTGTCGCTGACCGACGCCGGCGAAACCTACCTGCAGCGCTGCCAGCAGATCCTGGAAGACGTGGAAGAAGCCGAAAGCGTGGTCACGGCGCGCAGCCAGTCGCTGTCAGGCACGCTGCGGCTGGTCACCCCGGTGATGTTCGGCCTGCACCTGCTGCCGGAATTGCTGGCGCGCTTCCAGCAGCTGTATCCGGACGTGGTGTTCGACGTGATCCTGTCGGACCGCAACGTCGATATCGTCGAGGAAGGCCGCGACGTGGCCGTGATGCTGTCCGACCTGGGCCTGGGCTCGCACCTGGTGGCGCGCCCGCTGCTGTCGGCCGAAGTGATCCTGTGCGCATCGCCGGGCTATGTGGCGGCGCACGCGCCGATCCGCCATGCCCATGAACTCAGCCACCACCGCTGCATTGCCATGCGCCTGCCCAGTGCCGAGCACGAATGGACGCTGCTGGGCCCGGAAGGCGAGGTGACCGTGCCGATCCGCCCCGGGCTGCTGTGCAGCAATGCCGAGCTGGCCCACCAGGCGGCGCTGGCCGACATGGGCGTG
The DNA here is from genome assembly GCF_058794355.1 of Cupriavidus sp. GW823-FHT07B10. Taxonomy (NCBI): domain Bacteria; kingdom Pseudomonadati; phylum Pseudomonadota; class Betaproteobacteria; order Burkholderiales; family Burkholderiaceae; genus Cupriavidus; species Cupriavidus sp. GW823-FHT07B10. The sequence continues at coordinate 54,120 of NZ_JBXAGS010000018.1, read as the reverse complement.
GCCATGCTGTCGTCCTACCTGGCGCGTCCCAATATCGAATCCGGCAAGCTGGTGCATGTGCTGCCGCAATACCAGCTGCCGCGGCGCGATGTCAGCGTGGTCTACCCGAGCCGCAAGTTCTTGCCGACCAAGGTGCGCGCCTTTATCGACTTCCTGCTCGAAGAAGGGCAGGTACGCGGCAAGGAAGCGCAGCCGGCGCCAGCCGCCAGCCACGGCGCGCAAGCCGTGCGCACCTGAGCGGCTACCTAGGCCGATCCACCCAAAGCAAAACGCCCGGCGATGCCGGGCGTTTTGCCGTGACGCGCTGACGCTTACTCGCCGGCGGCCGCCGCGCGCGACTTCTTGGCCGCGGCGGTCTTGGCGGGGGCCTTCTTGGCTGCCGCCTTCTTGGCCGGTGCCTTGGTGGCCGGAGCCTTGGCGGCTGGCGTCTTGGCCGCGGTCTTCGCTGCCGTCTTGGTTGCCGGCGCCGCCTCGGCCGTGCCATTCGATGCCGCCTTGGCCGTGGTCTTCGCCGCCGTCTTGGCGCCCGCCTTGGGCTCGCGCGCCTCGAACTCGAAGCCGATCTTGCCGTCCGGCTGCTTGACCAGGAAGGCCTTGAAGTTGCGGCCGGTGCGCGACGACTTGAACCCCGTCAGCAGGTCGGTCTTGCCGTCGGTGAGCAGCTTGCCGATCTGCTCGCGGCTGATTTCCTGCTGCAGGATGATCTTGCCGGTGGTGAAGTCGCAGCTCTTGGGGCTGGTCGCGCTGTTCTCGCAGACGTACTTCATGCCGTGCTCGAACACCGAGCCGCCGCACTTCGGACAGGTGCCCACCGGCTCCTGGCCGCTGAAGTCGACCGGCTCGCCGTCGTTGTCGTCGTCGTTCTGGCCGAAGTCGAATTCCATTTTGTAATGGCCTTCGTCGTCCTTGCCCAGCTTGAGGATGGCGGCGAACGGACGGCCCATCTTGCTGCGGAAACCCTGCAGCGGACCGATTTCCTTCTTCAGCAGCAGTTCTTCGACCTCTTCGATCTCGAACTGGCGCCCGCCCGGGATCTTGCTGATCGAGAACTCGCACGCGGTGCAGGCAAAGCGGCGGTAGTTCTCCTTGACCTGTCCGCCGCATTGCGGGCACGGCGTGTCCAGCGTGGCGTAGTCGCCCGGGATGGTGTCGCTGTCGTATTCCTTGGCGCGCTTGACGATCTGCTGGGTCATCTGCGCGATCTCAAGCATGAACTCGTCGCGCTTCAGGCGCCCGCGCTCGATCTGCGAGAGCTTGTGTTCCCACTCGCCGGTCAGCTCGGCCTGCGTCAGTTCCTGCACGCCCAGGCCGCGCAGCAGCGTCATCAGCTGGAACGCCTTGGCAGTCGGAATCAGCTCGCGGCCTTCGCGCACCAGGTATTTTTCCGTCAGCAGGCCTTCGATGATGGCCGCGCGCGTCGCCGGCGTGCCCAGGCCCTTGCCGGCCATGGCCTCGCGCAGCGCGTCGTCGTCCACCAGCTTGCCGGCGCCTTCCATCGCCGACAGCAGCGTGGCTTCGTTGTAGCGCGCGGGCGGCTTGGTGGTCAGGCCGACGCTCTCGACCTTGTCGGTCTTGACCTTCTCGTCCTTGGCCACCGGCACCAGGTTGGCGGCATCCTTGTCGCCCTGCGCCTCGCGGCCGTAGATCACCAGCCAGCCCGGGTTGACCAGCACCTTGCCTTCGGTCTTGAAGTGGTGGCCGGCGACTTCCGTGATGCGGGTGGTGACCTGGAACTCGGCCGCCGGGAAGAACACCGCCAGGAAGCGGCGCACTACCAGGTCGTACAGCTTCTGCTCCGGTTCGGACAGGTTCTTTGGCGCCTGCAGCGTCGGGATGATGGCGAAGTGGTCGCTGATCTTGCTGTTGTCGAAGATCTTCTTGTTCGGCTTGACCCAGCCCTGCGCCAGAATCTTCTTGGCGTGCGGCAGGTAGTTGGGCGAGCTGTCGGCCAGCATGTCCATGGTCTGCTTGACCGTGTCCAGGTAGTCCTCGGGCAGCGCGCGCGCATCGGTACGCGGGTAGGTCAGGACCTTGTGCTTTTCATACAGCGCCTGCGCCAGGCCGAGCGTGTTCTTGGCCGAGAAGCCGAAGCGCGAGTTGGCCTCGCGCTGCAGCGTGGTCAGGTCGAACAGCGCCGGCGACTGCTGCGTCGACGGCTTGGATTCCTCGGTGACGGTGCCCGGCTTGTCGCGGCAGGCGGCGACGATGCTCTTGGCCTCGGCCTCGCTCCACAGGCGCGATTCGCGCGCCTCGGGATCGAACTCGCTCTTCTTGAACTTGGGGTCGAACCAGCGGCCTTCATACAGGCCGGCGGCGGCGATGAACTCGGCCCGCACTTCCCAGTAGTCGCGCGGCACGAAGTGCTTGATCTTCTCTTCACGCTCCACCACGATCGACAGCGTCGGCGTCTGCACGCGGCCCACGGTGGTCAGGAAGAAGCCACCGCCCTTGCTGTTGAAGGCGGTCATGGCGCGGGTGCCGTTGATGCCGACCAGCCAGTCGGCCTCGGAGCGGCAACGCGCGGCGTCGGCCAGCGGCAGCATGTCTTCGTCTTCGCGCAGGCTGGCGAAGCCATCGCGGATCGCCTGCTGCGTCATCGACTGCAGCCACAGCCGGCGCACCGGCTGCTTGGCCTTGGCCTGTTGCGCGATCAGCCGGAAGATCAGTTCGCCTTCGCGTCCCGCGTCACAGGCGTTGATCAGGGCGGTGACGTCCTTGCGCTTGATCAGCCGGTTCAGCACCTTCAGGCGCGACTCGGTCTTGGCGATCGGGCGCAGGTCGAAATGCGGCGGGATCACCGGCAGGTTGGCGAAGCTCCACTTGCCGCGCTTGACCTCGTATTCGTCCGGCGCGGCGATCTCGACCAGGTGGCCGACGGCGGAGGACAGCACGTAGTCGTCGCTCTCGAAATACTCGTCGTGCTTGGTAAACCCCCCGAGGGCACGGGCGATATCCGCCGCGACCGACGGTTTTTCCGCGATGATGAGGGCTTTTGACATGGGAAGGGTCCTTGCGAGCTGCATCCGGCAACCCGCGAATTGCACTACAAACGAAGTAATCAGAACGCCGGGGGGCTATGAGGCGCCAATAATAAGCGCGCTTTCAACGGCGGTGCAAGCAAGCCCCGCCGCCGACCCTGTCGCCGCCTAGGCGGCGCTGCTCCCCCCGGCAAGCAACCAGTCCAGCACCTGCGGCACGTCTTCGGCACTCGCCGGCATCGCCGCACCGCGGCTCAGCATGCGTTCCAGCACCTCGATGTGCGGCAGCAGGGTGCCATAGAACTGGGGCGTGCCGCCCGACGCAGGCTGCACCAGCAGCGTCGGGAAATTCTCAATATCGATATCGCCAAGCGCATCCGCGTGCGTCTCGATGTCGATCCAGACGAAGCAATCCTCCGGATGACGCGAGGCCAGCGCGGTCAGCGCCGCCAGGTAGTCCCGGCACGTGCCGCACCACTGCGCGCACAGGCAGGCCACCAGGCGGCCCTGCGGCCGCGCTGCCAGGCACCCGGCAATGGCGCCTGCGTCACGTTCTGGAAAGTAAACGGTCATGGCATCGGAAACATGAGGCGCCCGCGGCACGCGGGCTGCCGGCGATTGTATCGGTATTGCGCTGCGGCTCACCCAAGCCGCCGAAACACGTTTCCCGGTAGACGCTCGGCGTGCCCGGCCAGTTCCAGTTCCAGCAGGCGCGCCGCGACGGCTTCCGGCGGCTGGCCGCTGCGCTCGCACAGCGCATCCAGCGTAACCGGATCGTAGCCGAGAGCGGCCAGCAGGGGGTCGGCGTGGCCGGCAAAGTCAGAAAGATCTGGTTGCTCCGGTACGGATGCGGGAACGCGCGCGGCAGCGGGGCGGGCAGGTGCCGGCAGCAGGTTGATCTCTTCCAGCACATCCTCCACGCGCTCCACCAGCTTCGCTCCCTGGCGGATCAGCAGGTGGCAGCCGGCTGACAGCGGCGCGTGGATCGAGCCCGGCACCGCAAATACCTCGCGCCCCAGGTCGGCCGCCAGCCGTGCGGTGATCAGCGAGCCCGAGCGCGCCGCGGCCTCCACCACCAGCACCCCGCGTGCCAGGGCGGCGATGATACGGTTGCGGCGCGGGAAGTTGGCGGGCAGGCCCTGCATGCCGAGCGGGAATTCGGTGACGATCGCGCCGCGCGCGGCCACTTCGTGGGCCAGCGCCAGGTTCTCGGCCGGATAGACCCGGTCGGCCCCCGTACCCGTAACAGCGACGGTACCGCCGCAACCCTGCAGCCCGCCGGCATGGGCGGCGGCATCGACGCCCAGCGCCAGCCCCGAGACCACCGCCAGCCCCGACTCGGACAGCGCCCGCCCGAAGGCCTGCGCATCGCGCTTGCCCTGCTCGGTGGCGCCACGCGCGCCGACGATGGCCACCGCAGGACGCGCCAGCAGCGCGGGATCGCCCTTGATATATAGCAGCGGCGGCGGGTCGGGCAGGTCGAACAGGCGGGCAGGGTAGGCGTCGTCGCCAAACGTGACCACGTGGTTGCCGGGCGTGCCGAGCCAGGCGAGGGTGCGTTCGACCAGTGCCGGCAGCCCGGTGCCGGGCCTGGCCAGCACCGCGCGGGCGTGTTTCTTGGGGACGACGGACGACAGCGCTGCCACGCTCTGCGCCAGGATCTGCTGCGGCAACCCGAATGCGGTCAGCAGCAGGCGCACCGTGACCGGGCCGACCCCGGGCGCGCAGGCGAGCTGCAGCCACGCCTTCAGCTCGTCGGGATCGCGCGTGGTGAGCTGCCGGGCAGCGCCGGCATGGCAAAGAGAAGCGGCGGCCGCCAGGGCCGCCTGCGATGTCGCCAAGACCGGCTCAGCGCGGCGAGGTCGCCCGGTCGCCGACCGCGATCACGTTGGAGGCGTCGGTGACCAGCGCATACGACACCCCCGGGAACACGCGGAAGACAAAGGCCAGGCCGTAGCGCTCGTCGGGCAGGCGGATGGCGCGGTTGCTGTCGGTCTTGTCGGCGACGGTCTCGCCAGTGCGCGACAGCGCCAGCACATGCCCGGGCTCCACCCCGGCCTGGCTGCCGAGGTTGAGCACCACCACCTGCTTGGCGCCGCCGAACTCGACCCCGCCATAGACCTTGGCCACGCGGCCGTCGAGTTGCGTATCGGGCGCGTGCGGCACATAGCGCGCCGCTTCGCGCGCGGGCTGCGGCATCAGCAGCGTGCCCACGCCCATTTCCTGCCTGGCCTGCGTGACCTGCATGGTCGAGACCGCATCCGGGCCCTGCGCAGCGCGCGCCAGGCGCACGTTGCCTTCGTATTCGGCCTCGTAGCCGAGCACGGCATTGGAGACGGGGTCGCGCACCGGGGTGACCGGACGGTAGGCCTGCCAGTCGCTGCCTTGCGGCGCGTCGGCGGGGATGCCGCGCGCGTAGCCGGTATCGTCGCGGCCAAGGATGACGCGCGACTCGGACACGGCGACGATGCGTGCCGAGGTGGCCAGCGTATCCTGGTCGACCACCAGCGGGCGGATCAGGAAAGGCTCGATATCGGAAGACGCGATGCTCAGGATGGCGGCGCCGTCGGCGGCGTTGCCGCGTATCTGCGGCGACAGGCGCACCGTGCCGCTGCCGGCGGGCGTGGTCGACAGCCAGGCGCGGCCGTCGCGCTGGATCAGGTACAGGATCTGTCCCGGATAGATCAGGTGCGGGTTGCGGATCTGTTGCCGGTTCATGCCCCATAGCTCAGGCCAGCGCCATGGCTGGCGCAGGAAGCGGCCCGAGATCCCCCACAGCGTGTCACCCGTGCGCACGGTGTACTGCGACGGCGCATTGGCAGCCAGGTCTGAAACGGGGATGCCCTGTTGGGCCGTGCGCTGGGCTTCGGCCTGCTGCGCCGGCGTGACCGTCAGGTCCGCAGCCAGGGCCGGAAGCGCGGCCGCCGCAGTGAAGCCGGCGGCACTCAGCAACGCATAGGCAAGCTTAGGGATGAACGCGTGCAGCCTGCGGCCCGACGCCGCCTGGTGTTCTTTGGTAAGATCGCGCATTTTCCTGACCGGCCGGTGGTTTCGGCCGGATTGACCCGGGAGAGCGTGCCTGTTTCGGCGCGCCTTGAATTTTTGTACTTGCGCCCCGATTCTGCATGTAAACACCCGCCGCCGCAACGCGGCCCGGTTGCCGGCAGCAGCCGGCGTTGCGCCTGAGCATCATGGCAAAACTCGATATCCTGACCTACCCCGATCCCCGTCTGCACACCGTTGCCAAACCCGTTGCGGCAGTGGACGACCGCATCCGCCAGCTGGTGAAGGACATGGCTGAAACCATGTACGAAGCGCCCGGCATCGGGCTGGCCGCCACACAGGTCAACGTGCATGAGCAGGTGGTGGTGATCGACGTCTCGGAAACGCGCGACCAGCTCCAGGTCTTTATCAACCCGGAGATCGTCTGGGCCAGCGACAACCGAAAGGTGTGGGAAGAGGGCTGCCTGTCGGTGCCCGAGGTCTATGACCGCGTCGAGCGCCCCGACCGGGTGCGCGTGCGCGCGCTCAACGAGAAGGGCGAGAGCTTCGAGCTCGAAGCAGACGACCTGCTGGCCGTCTGCATCCAGCATGAGATCGATCACCTGCGCGGCAAGGTCTTTGTCGAATACCTGTCGCCGCTCAAGCTCAACCGCATCAAGAGCAAGCTGCAGAAGCGCGAGCGCACCCGCATGTAAGCGGCGCCCTGCCACAAAGATGTAACAGCCCGCCCGGATTCCCGCCGCCAGCGCGCGGCACCCGCGCGGGGTCTGTTATCTTTATGACTTCCGAAGAACAAAAGAACCGGCCGCGATAGCGGCCGGTCCTGTTTCAGGCCACGGAACCTGCCATGTCCCAAGCCAGACCCCTGCGTGTTGCCTTTGCCGGCACGCCCGAGTTCGCGCGCGTCGCGCTGGAAGCCATCCACGCCGCCGGTTTTCCCATCGTGGCGGTGCTGACGCAGCCTGACCGCCCCGCCGGCCGCGGCCTGCAGCTGCACGCCAGCCCGGTGAAGCAGTTCGCCGCCGCCAGCGGCCTTGGGCCAGTGCTGCAGCCGCGCTCGCTGCGCCGCCAGGGCAAGTACCCGGAAGACGCCGCCGCGGCCATCGACGCGCTCGCCGGCACTGCGCCCGACGTGATGGTGGTGGCCGCCTACGGCCTGATCCTGCCGGCCGAGGTGCTGGCCCTGCCGCGCCTGGGCTGCCTGAATATCCACGGCTCGCTGCTGCCGCGCTGGCGCGGCGCGGCGCCGATCCACCGCGCCATCGAGGCGGGCGATGCCGAGACCGGCATCACGCTGATGCAGATGGACGAAGGCCTGGACACCGGCGACATGCTCACGCGCGCGGCCGTGCCGATCGGCCCGGACGACACCACCGGCACGCTGCACGACACGCTGGCCGCGCTGGGCGCGCGCATGACCGTGGCAGCGCTGCAGGAGCTCGCCGCCGGCCGCGCGCTGGCCGCCACGCCGCAGCCGGCCGAAGGCGTCACCTACGCCGAGAAGATCGCCAAGGACGAGGCCCCGCTGGACCTGCGCCGCCCGGCCGCGGCGCTGGCCAACCAGGTGCGCGCGTTCAACCCCTTCCCGGGCGCGACGGTGCAGGTCGGCGATACCGTGATCAAGTGCTGGCAGGCCGTGCCGCTGGCCGCCGCCAGCAGCCTGCCGCATCCGCCCGGCACAGTGCTGGCGGCCGACGCCGCCGGCGTCCTCATCGCCTGCGGCGAGGGCAGCGCACTGCAGGTCACCGAGCTGCAGAAGCCGGGCGGGCGCCGCCAGCCGGCGCAGCAGTTCCTGCAGGCCCTGCCGCTGCCGCCGGGCACGCGCTGCGCGGTACCCGGCAACGGCGCCGCGCAGGCATGATCGGACGGGCCTTGGCCGCACATGGCGGCATAAGTGCCGGCGGCACCGCCCCGGCCGGCGCAAGCGGCCACGGCTCCCCCCTGAAACCGTTGAACAGCCGTTGAATTTTCGGGTATCGCCCCCTATCTAACGGTCATCGCGTCCGCTTTCCCCCGGGACGCGGCTCACGATTACACGGAGATCACCGCAATGTTCAACTGGGTCAAGACCTTCATGCTGATGGCGGCCATCACGGCGCTGTTCATCGTCATCGGCGGCATGATCGGCGGGCGCAGCGGCATGATGATGGCGCTGCTGCTTGCGCTGGGCATGAACTTCTTCTCCTACTGGTTCTCGGACAAGATGGTCCTGCGCATGTACAACGCGCAGGAAGTCGACGCCGGCAGCGCGCCGCAGTTCTACGGCATGGTGCAGGACCTGGCGCAGCGCGCCGGCCTGCCGATGCCGCGCGTGTACCTGATCAACGAAGACGCGCCCAACGCCTTTGCCACCGGCCGCAACCCGGAGCACGCCGCGGTGGCGGCCACCACCGGCATCCTGCGGGTGCTGTCCGAGCGCGAACTGCGCGGCGTGATGGCGCATGAGCTGGCGCACGTGCGCCACCGCGACATCCTGACTTCGACCATCGCCGCCACCATGGCCGGTGCGATCTCGGCGCTGGCCAACATGGCGATGTTCTTCGGCGGCCGCGACGAGAACGGCAACCGCAGCAACCCGATCGCCAGCATTGCCGTGGCAATCCTGGCCCCGCTGGCGGCATCGCTGATCCAGATGGCAATCTCGCGCGCACGTGAATTCGAAGCCGACCGCGGCGGCGCCGAGATCAGCGGCGACCCGCAGGCACTGGCCAGCGCACTGGACAAGATCCACCGCTACGCCCAGGGCATCCCGTTCCAGGCGGCCGAAGAACACCCGGCCACGGCGCAGATGATGATCATGAACCCGCTCTCGGGCGGCGCCATCGCCAATTTGTTCTCGACCCACCCGGCCACCGAGGAGCGCATCGCGCGCCTGATGCAGATGGCCCAGACCGGCACCTATCCCGCCTGAGCGGCCGGAAATCCGGGGCAGGGCCCCCGCACAGGGTAAACTGCCCGCTGTTCCGCATGGACCGGCGGGCTTTTTTTTGTGCCCGCGCCGGCCTGCTTCCCGATTCCAACGCCTGATCCGCCGCCTGACCGATATGCGCCTGCCTCCCGATTCGCTTGCCTTCCAGATGCTTGGCGCCGCCGCCGCGGTGCGCGCCGTCAGCGAAGGCACAGCCCTGCCCCAGGCGATCGAGGACGCCGCCGCGCAGCTGCGGCTGGACCGCGTGCAGGATGCCGCCACGCGCGGCGCGCTGCAGGACATCGCCTATCGCACCATGCGCCAGTTCGGTACGGCACGCGCACTGGTGACAAAGCTGGTCACGCGCCCGCCGGGCGCGCAGGTCGATTCGCTGCTGGCGGTGGCGCTGGCGCTGCTGCTGGAGCACGCACCGGGCCCGCGCGACAAGCAGGACGGCGCGGACGCCGGCCGCCCGGGCTACAGCACCTTCACCGTGGTCGACCAGGCGGTCAGCGCCGCCGCCTCCGAACCCAAGACTGCGCATGCGCGCGGCCTGGTCAACGCGGTGCTGCGCCGTTTCCTGCGCGAACGCAAGGCGCTGCTGGCCGAGGTCAACCGCGACGAGCAGGCGCGCTGGAACCTGCCGCCGTGGTGGCTGCGCATGCTGCGCGAGGCCTACCCGGACCAGTGGATGGCCCTGGCCGCCAGCGCCAACGTGCGCCCGCCGATGACGGTGCGCGTCAACACCGCGCGCGTGTCCGTGCAGCAGTACCAGACCGATCTTGCCAACGCCGGCCTGGCTGGCCATGTGGTCGGCCCGCAGGCCGTGCGCCTGGTGCGCGCGGTGCCGGTGACGCAGTTGCCGGGCTTTGCCGAAGGCGTGGTCTCGGTGCAGGATGCCGGCGCGCAGCTGGCCGCGCCGCTGCTCGAGGTGGCCGACGGCATGCGCGTGCTGGATGCCTGCGCGGCGCCCGGCGGCAAGACCGGGCACCTGCTGGAACTGGCCGATATTGAAGTCACCGCGGTGGAAAGCGACCCGCAGCGCACCACCCGCATCGCCGAGAACCTGGCGCGCCTGGGCAAGCAAGCCAGGATCGTGGTCGGCGATGCCAGCCGGCCCGCCGACTGGTGGGACGGCCAGCCCTTTGACCGCATCCTGGCTGACGTGCCGTGCTCGGCTTCGGGCATTGTGCGGCGCCATCCCGATATCCGCTGGCTGCGCCGCGAGACCGATATTGCCAAGCTCATCACCGAGCAGCGCCGCATCGTCTCGCAACTGTGGCCGCTGCTCAAACCGGGCGGCATCCTGGTCTATGTCACCTGTTCAATTTTCCCAACGGAAGGCGAGGAGCAGGCGCGCTGGTTTGGTGCACAGCTGGCAGATGCGATACGATTGCAGGCGCCGGGGCAGCTGCTGCCCGGCACCCATGCCACGCAAGCCGCCGGCGCCAATGGCGAAAAGGACGCCACTGCCGGCACCAGCCTGCCGTCGGATCACGATGGCTTCTTCTACGCCCGCTTCCAGAAACGCGCCTGATCTGATCCGATGCTGAGCACGCCGCGCCTGTCAGACTTCCGCGTCATGGTGGACACGAACGTGGACACTGCCGCGGACCGGGCGTGCCTGCATCTGCGCCCCGGCGGCGCGGGCAGGCGTGGCCTGCTGGCGCGGTGGTGGCTGGCACTGGTGCTGGCGCTCGCCTCGCTACTGTGGCTGCCGCCCGTCGCGCGCGCGCAGGTCATCGAGGCCACCGAGGCGCGCATCGAATTCCAGGACGGCGGCTTCGAGCTCGCCGCCAGCTTCGACTTCGACCTGCCGCCCGCGCTGGAAGACGCGTTGCACAAGGGCATCTCCCTCTATTTCGCGGTCGACTTCCAGCTCTCGCGCTCGCGCTGGTACTGGTTCGACGACAAGCCGGTCAACACCACCCGCAGCGTGCGCCTGTCGTACCAGCCGCTGACGCGCCAGTACCGTGTCTCCACCGGCGGCCTGCAACTGCCGTTCACGCGCCTGAAGGGCGCGCTGCAGTTCATCCAGCGCGTGCGCGGCTGGCGCGTGTTCGAGCGCAATGTGGTCAAGCCGGGCGAGACCTACCACGCGGAAGTGCGCATGCGGCTGGACCTGTCGCAACTGCCCAAGCCGTTCCAGATCAACGCCGTCAACACGCGTGAATGGAACCTGGCCTCCGACTGGCGGCGCTTCGCCTATACGGTGCCGACGGACCTGAACGCAGCGCCGCCACCGCCGCCGCCCGCAGCGCCGCCGCCCGCGCCGGCCCCAGGCCCCGTGTCGCCGGCGCTGCCGGCCTCGCCCGCCGTACCCGCGCCTGCGTCGGCGCCTGCTGCTGCCATTGACTCACGCGGCCTGACCATGCAGACGGTGTCCTACGGACTGTCGCCCGCACTGCTGCTGCAGCCCGCCTCGAGCCAGCCATGAACAACTCGCTGTGGGACAGCCGGTTCCGGCGCGTGCTGTACCGCGTCGTGGCCGGGATCATCGTCTTCCTGGCACTGGTGCTGGTGGGCCTGCTGGCCGGCGCATCGGCCAACACCGAATTCTTCGATCGCTATTTCACGCTGCTGTTCAAGGTGAACCTGGTGATCGGCGCCCTGCTGGTGCTGATCGTGGGTGCGCTGGCGCTGACGCTGTGGCTGCGCTATCGCCGCGGCAAGTTCGGCACGCGGCTGATGACCAAGCTCGCCGTGTTCTTCGGCGTGGTGGGCGTGCTGCCCGGCGTGCTGATCTACCTGGTATCGCTGCAGTTCGTCTCGCGCAGCATCGAGTCCTGGTTCGACGTGCGCGTGGAAACCGCGCTCGAGGCCGGCCTGAACCTGGGCCGCTCCACCATCGACAGCTCGCTCGCCGACCTGCAGGTCAAGGCACGCCTGATGGCCGAGCAGCTCGCCGGCGCCTCCGGCGTGGCCACTTCGCTGCAGCTGAACCGGCTGCGCGAGCAGTATGGCGTCCAGGAAGCCGCCATCTTCACCGGCAGCGGCCGCGTGCTGGCCACGGCGTCCAGCAACTACGCGTCGCTGGTGCCGGACCTGCCTTCGGGCGTGCTGGCCGAACAGGCGCGGCTGGCCGGCGGCTACGCGGCGGTGGAGGGCGGCACCGACCCGTCGGGCGACGGCAGCCCGAGCCCCGAACGCGTCGACAGCAGCCACCTGTACCGGCTGCGCGTGATCATTCCGCTGGGCGCCAGTCCAACCGCGGCACAGGATGACGCCGCAGGCGGCAGCGCCCCGCGCGCGCTGGCCAAGCCGCCGCGCTGGGCCGGCTCCGGCCTGTCCGTGGAGCGCCGCCCGGAGGAATCGCCGTCGAGCGGCTTCGGCCTGGTCGGCGAGACCGTGCGCGAGGAACGCTACCTGCAGGTGCTGCACCCCGTGCCGGCGGTGCTCGCGCGCAATGCCGACGAGGTCCAGCGCGCGTACCAGGAATACCAGGAGAAAGCGCTGGGCCGCACCGGCCTGCGCAAGATGTATATCGGCACGCTGACGCTGACGCTGTTCCTGGCCGTGTTCATCGCGGTGATGCTGGCGCTGCTGCTGGGCGGGCAATTGGCGCGGCCGCTGCTGATGCTGCTGCAGGGGACCAAGGAAGTGGCCGAGGGCGACCTCTCGCCCAAGCGCGAACTGAAAAGCCGCGACGAGCTCGGCATGCTCACGCAGCAGTTCAACCAGATGACGCGACAGCTGGCCGAGGCGCGGCTGGCGGTGGAAGAGAACCGCACCGCGCTCGAGCAATCGAAGGCCTACCTGGAAAGCGTGCTGCAGAACCTGACCGCCGGCGTGCTGGTGTTCGACCGCCGCTTTGTGCTGATTACCGCCAATCCGGGCGCGGAGCGCATCTTCCGCCAGCCGTTCGGCGCGGTGCTGGGCCTGCCGGTTGAGCAGATCCCTGGCATGGGGCCGTTCGGCGAGATCGTGCGCCAGGCCTTCTCGGACCAGAACACCAGCGAGGTGCTGGGCGGCGCCGAGCACTGGCAGAAGCAGATCGAGCTGCCGCAGGGCGAGGAACAGCCGCTTACGCTGCTGGTGCGCGGCGCACGCCTGCCCGGCGGCGAGCGCGATGAGCCCGGCTACGTGATCGTCTTCGACGATATCTCCGATGTGATTTCCGCTCAACGCTCGGTGGCCTGGGGCGAGGTGGCACGGCGCCTTGCGCACGAGATCAAGAACCCGCTGACGCCGATCCAGCTCTCGGCCGAGCGCCTGCAGATGAAGCTCTCGCCCAAGCTCGAAGGCACCGACGCCGATGTGCTCAAGCGTGGCGCGGCCACCATCGTCAACCAGGTGGCCGCGATGAAGCGCATGGTCGATGACTTCCGCGACTACGCGCGCACACCGCCCGCGGTGCTGCAGTCGCTGCAGCTCAACAGCCTGGTGGCGGAAGTGCTGCACCTGTATGGCATCGATGATCCCGCGGTGCACGAGCATCCGGTGATTCATCCGACGCTGGGCACCGCGCTGCCCGAGATCAAGGGCGATCCGACGCAGTTGCGCCAGGTCATCCACAACCTGCTGCAGAACGCACAGGATGCCGCCACCGAGAACGTCGCGGCCGGTAGGGCGGCGCCCCATATCACTCTGAACACCGAGACTGTAGAATACAAAGATTCTGCCGGCGAAAACCGGCAGGCCGTCAAGCTCACCATTGCGGACAATGGTCCCGGTTTTGCGCCACGAATCCTGAGCCGTGCGTTCGAGCCCTACGTGACCACGAAAGCCAAGGGCACGGGCCTGGGGCTCGCGATGGTAAAGAAGATCATTGACGAACACGGCGCGCGAATCGAGATGCGCAATCGCATGGAAGGTGCGGAGATCGTCGGTGCACAGATCTCGATCCTGTTCGTTAAACTGACATAGTCAACAATGGCGTCCGGTCCCGGAACGCTGCGGTGGGGTTAAGAGGGGAAGTATGGCAACGATCCTCGTAGTCGATGACGAAATGGGAATCCGGGAGCTGCTCTCGGAGATCCTCAGCGACGAAGGCCACGTGGTTGAACTCGCGGAGAACGCGCTGCAAGCGCGCGAATACCGCGCGGCGGGTACGCCCGACCTCGTGCTGCTCGATATCTGGATGCCCGATACCGATGGCGTGACCCTGCTCAAGGAATGGTCCGCGCAGGGACAGCTGACGATGCCCGTCATCATGATGTCGGGCCACGCCACCATCGACACGGCGGTCGAGGCGACCAAGATCGGCGCGCTCAATTTCCTTGAGAAGCCGATCGCACTGCAGAAGCTGCTGTCCGCGGTCGAGCAGGGCCTGGCCCGCGGCATCGAACGCCCGCGCAGCAGCTCGGCCACCACCGCCGCCCCCGCCACGGTCCCGTCTGCCGAACCCGGTTCGTCAGACATCGTGCCCGAGACCACCGCCGAGGCCGCCCCCAACGGCAGCCCCGCGCGCGTGCCCGAGGCCGAGATGCAGTTCTCCTTCGACATGCCGCTGCGCGAAGCGCGCGACCTGTTCGAGCGCGCCTACTTCGAATACCACCTGCTGCGCGAACACGGCAGCATGACCCGCGTGGCCGAGAAGACCGGGCTGGAGCGCACCCACCTGTACCGCAAGCTCAAGCAGCTCGGCGTCGAACTGGGCCGCAACAAGCCCGAGCCGGCCGAGCAATGAGGCTGTGACGCACATGACGCTTGACTGACCAAAAAAGTCCAGTTATAGTTTCGCTTCTTTGGCCCGGTAGCTCAGTCGGTAGAGCAGAGGATTGAAAATCCTTGTGTCGGCGGTTCGATTCCGTCCCAGGCCACCAGAACAAGAAAAGCCCGGCTCCCGCAAGAGCCGGGCTTTTTGCTTTGTGGCATCGCATAGGCAGATTTGTGTACAGGCAGCGCTGGGCCCTGTGAACCGGCGTTGGTAACCCGCCGCGAGATACTGAACCATGTCGACGAAACGCAAAATCCATATCCCATCTGATGCCGAGGACAAGGCGCTGACGCTTGCCGCGCGCGCGGACGCGGACACCCCCCGCTCACCGCCCGGGAACTGGCCCGCATGCGGCCGGCGCGGGAAATCCTGCCGAGACTGGTAGGGGATAAGATGGCCCTGGTCATGCTGCAGCCCCGCTGCCGGCGTGCTTGACCAACGCGCAACAGCCAACCCAGAAGTAAATATCTTCTACTTGGCAGCCGATATATGTATCTCTACGATGGCCTGACGCGCTGCCGCCCGGCGGCGCGGACCGAGCCGGCCAAGCCGCACCCATAACGCGGACAGCCGGTCCAGGGCTTACTTTCTTACCGGGGGGTCTGATGGATACGTTGATCGGGACAGACAACCGCTGGCCGCCGCAGACTGCGGGCGAAGAGCGCGGATTGTGGAAGAGCACCATGGCCGCGGCCAGCCACGCGCTGGGGGCGGCGGGGCGGGTGCAGCAGGCGGTCTCGCAGACGCTGAAGCTGCAGCACAAGATCCGCGCGCTGCGCGACGAGCTGCACCAGATGGAGGCCGAGCGCGACGTCTACCGCGAGCTGCATGCGCGCACGGTCGAGGAGCTGCACCAGGCGATCGACCGCAGCCCGGCAGAGATCCGGCGGCTGCGTGCGGAGACCGAGGCCATGCAGGTGCGCCACCGCGCCTACAAGCTGCTGGTGCAGCACTACATGCGCCTGGGCACGCCGATCGATCCCGGGGTCTTTGCCGAGCAGCGCAGCCGCGTGCAGCAGCACATCCTGTTCCAGCGCCGCAAGGGCATTCCGGTGGCACAGATCCGCGTCGAGGACATCGCGTTCCTGCTGCGCTGAGGCGCGCTGCAGCCGTCAAGCCATGCGCTTTGCCGCGATGGGCCGGCTGCACTAACATGGCGGCAGCGAAGCATCCCGCACTCGCATCCGACACTGCCAAGCCACCATGTTCGACATCCAGAACTACACCAGCTTCGTGCTCGCCATCCTGGTGTTCCAGCTGATCCCCGGCCCGGGCACGATCGCCATTCTCAACGCCACCGCGCGCAATGGCATGGCGGCCGGCATGGGCGCGGTCTGCGGCACGCTGCTGGGCGACCTTGTGTACATGCTCGCCGCGGTGGCGGGGCTGGCGGCGGTGATGCAGGCCAATCCGCTGCTGTTCCACGGCTTGCAATGGTTCGGTGCCGCGTACCTGTGCTGGATGGGGGTGCAGCTGCTGCGTACACGCTTTGCCGCGGACGCCGGCGTGCCCGAGCCGCGCAAGTCCACGCGCGTATACCTGCGCCAGGGCTTCACGGTGAGCCTGACCAACCCCAAGGTAGTGCTGTTCTTTGTCGCGTTCTTCCCGCTGTTCCTGCGCCCGGATGCGTCGCCGGCCACGCTGGCGGCGATGATGGCCCACGTCACGGTGCTCAGCCTTGCCTACCAGGCGGCGCTGGTGCTGGCGGGCAACGCGGTGGCCAGCCGGCTGCGGGCGCTGCCGTTCGCGCGCACGCTGGCAACGCGACTGGCCGGGATCGCGCTGGTCGGCTTCGGCCTGCGGCTGGCGGCCAGCAACCGGTAACGGCCCGCGGCCAGCGCCGCGATTCGATACCGCGCGTCTGCACACAACAAAGCGGCCACGCATTGACGCGCTCCGTGCACGAACGGAACACTGTCGCGTCCGCGCTCACCGCATGTGCGCGGGCTTGCTACTGAACCGCCACCGTTCGAGGCGTCGTCTCAGGCGACGTTGTCCATCTTGCCGCTGCACGTTTTCCTTACTGCCTTTGCCGCGATCTCGCGGTCGCTCTCGTATCCCGTTCGTTGCTCCGCTTTATCGCTGCCGCGCGCCGTCAACGGAGCGCAGCGATGAGTACGCTCGTACGCCGCCTGGTGGCCGAAGGCCTGGGCACGGCCCTGCTGGTGGCGATCGTGGTGGGCTCCGGCATCCGTGCCGAGCGCCTCGCCGCAGGCGACACCGCGCTGGCGCTGCTGGCCAATTCGCTGGCCACCGGGGCTGGGCTGGTGGCGCTGCTGGTGTCGCTGGGCCCGGTGTCGGGCGGCCATTTCAATCCGGTGGTGAGCCTGTCGGCGCTGCTGCAGGGCACGCTGCCGCCGCGCGATGCGCTGCGCTATGTGCTGGTGCAGGTGGCGGGCGGAGTCTGCGGCGTGCTGGCCGCCCATGCGATGTTCGGCGAGCCGGCGCTGGCCTGGTCGGCCCAGAGCCGCACCGGCGCGGCGATGTGGTGGAGCGAGTGCGTGGCCACCTTCGGCCTGGTCGGCGTGGGCATCGGCACGCTGCGCAGCCGGCCGCAGCTGGTGCCGTTCGTGGTGGCAGGCTATATCACCGCGGGCTACTGGTTCACGTCGTCGACCTCGTTTGCCAACCCGGCGCTGACCATCGCCTGCGCGCTGACCGATACCTTCACCGGGATCCGGCCGCAAGACGTGCCGGGCTTCGTGCTGGCCCAGATCGGCGGCGGGCTGGCTGCCACGCTGCTGTTCCACTGGCTGTGCCGCAAACCCGCTGCGGCCGCCACGGCGCAAGCCGACTGGCGCGCTGCGCCCGCCAGCGCCCCTACCAGCGCCGATTGAGCTGCACGCCGAAGATCGAGCCGCTCGCCTGCGAGGCCCACGCGTCGGCCGGCGCGGTGTAGCCGATGCCGTCGACGTCGCTGGCACGGCTATAGGTGTAGAAGGCGCGCAGGTTGGCATTGCCGGCCGACTTGCCCAGCGTCAGCGTGGGCGCCACGGTCAGCGCGGTGCGCTGGCCGCTGACGCCGAAGCCGGACGAGATCTGGTCGTGCGAGACCTCGAAGTTCAGGCGGAACTGGTTGCTGGCCACGTAAGCAGGACGCAAGCGCGTGGTGGTCCACTGCAGCGTGCCGACCGGCGACCGGTCGAACTGCAGGCTTTGCTCCACCGCGCCGCTCAGCCCTGAACGGCCCCTCCATTCCATCGATTCCGCCACGCGCGTGCGCGACAGCGCCGGTCCCATGCCGGTGTAGCCGGTCATGGCGTTGCGCGATCCCGATCCGAACTGCACCCCGAACCGGTTGGTGCCGTACAGCACGCCTTTCTGCTCATGCAACGCAGACGCCCACCATGCACCGCCGGGGTCCTGCACCAGCGGCTGCGCCTCCACCCGCGTGAAGCCGAGCTGGATCGAACCCTGTTCGTTGGTGTTGATGGGCGCGGTGCGCAGCGAGTGGTAGCTGGGCAGGTTCTGGCCGTTCTGGTCGGCGCGCGCGGTGTACTGGTAGCTCAGGCCGATATCGCCGATCACCTTGGCGTTGTCGATGCCGAAGCGCATCGCCGTGGAATTGGGCGGCAGCAGGCCGGACGACAGCAGGAACGGCGCATTGTCGCGCCGGCCGGCCCACATGGTGGCGCCGTCCAGCACCGCCAGGCCGCTGACGGCGGTATAGAACTGCGGCACCAGGGCGTAGGGATCGATCGCGGCGGGGCGGCCATTGACCGTGGTGGCGTCGGTGCCGCGCGCCTGCGCGATCAGCATCACCTGCGCGCCGCCATCCAGGTCCAGCACCGATTCGCGGATCTTGACCTCGCCGGCGCTGCGGCAGGCCAGGCCGTTGCCGATGCCGGTGGAAAGTGCGCCGCCGGGGCAGGCGCGCATGGTGGCCGGGCGTTCCTCGGCCGCGGCGCGGCCGCTGTAGCCGAGGCGCCACACGGAATCCCCGGCGGGGTCGTCGGCGGGCAGCTGCGAGTGCAGTACCGGCGGGGCGTCCGGCGGTATGCCACCGGTGGTGCTGTCCGCCGGCTCGGCGGGCGCCTCGGCCTGGAACTGGCCGAGCCGGGGCGGGAACAGCACCAGTGGCGGCGGCGGCTGGGGTGGCGGTTCAGGCGGTCCGACGAAGCTCGGGTCGGCAGCGGAGCTGGTGCCGGCCAGGGTTGCCGGCGCGCTGCCGTCAGGCTGCACGCCGGGCTGGGCAGCCGGCTCGCCCGTGGTACCTGGCGCCGGTGCCGCTGGCACGGTCACGCTGGCCGCGGGTGCCGCTTCGCCGGCGATCAGCGCCGCCAGTGGATCCTCCGTGCTTGCCGTGGCCGGCGTGGCAGGCTCGGCGGCTTGCGCCGAACCAGCGGTCACCACCGGCGGCACCGCCGGGCGCGGTTCGATGCGGGGCGGCGGGGTGGTCGCGCTGGTCGTCGCATCCCCGGTCTGCGCGCACGCGACCAGGCCCCACGCGGCCAGCACGGCAAAACCGAGGCGGCGCAGGGGCAGGCCACCGCGTCCGGCAGGGCCGGGACAAAGCGGGATGGCGGGAATCCGACGAGAGACTGGCGGCAATTCGGACAGCAATTCAGTCAAGCAACATCGATGGCCGGAGCAGGCAAGGGCTCCGGAGGCGGGACTGTTTTTTATCAGCCGACCCATTTGACCGCAAGCCGGGTTACAAAATCCATCACACTGTGCGCCGTCTCACAATGCGAAAAACCCCCGGATATGGCGCGATTGACTAGCGAAAACCCGCACTTGCGCGATACCCCGTGGCGAAAGAGCCACCGCTATAATCGGCTGGCTTGTCTTTCGGGTAAGACAGCCCTTTGCCGTGGCCCGCGTCCGGCGCCAGGCATGCTGGGCACGCCGCCGTGCCCGTTCGCAACAGGCACAGCGTTGCGCAAGCCGCTGTACCCCGGCGGCTGGTGCGTCACGGTCCGGCGCGCGGCATCATGCAAGCCGCGAGCCTGCATCCGAATCAATATCTATAAGAGGAGAAGTGGAGATGGAACGTCGTTCCTTTCTGTTGAAAGCGTCGGCCGTGGCCGCCACCGGGGCACTGGCCGCGTGCGGCAAGGGTGAAGAGAAGGCTGCACCTGCCGCAGCCAGCGGGCCGGCAGCGCCGGCCGTGGTCGGCAGCAACCCGGCCGTGGAATGGCGCCTGGCCTCGAGCTTCCCCAAGTCGCTCGACACCATCTTCGGCGGTTCCGAACTGCTGTCGGCCCGCGTCAAGGAACTGACCGACGGCAAGTTCAACATCAAGGTCTTTGCCGCCGGTGAAATCGTGCCGGGCCTGCAGGTGCTGGACGCGGTGCAGAACAACACCGTGCAGATAGGCCACACCGCCGGCTACTACTACTTCGGCAAGAACCCGACGCTGTGCTTCGACACCACGGTGCCGTTCGGCCTGACCGCACGCCAGCAGAACGCCTGGATGATGCAGGGCAACGGCATGAAGCTGATGCGCGAGTTCTTCAAGGAATACAACGTCGTCAATTTCCTGGGCGGCAACACCAATGCACAGATGGGCGGCTGGTTCCGCAAGGAAATCAAGACCGTGGCCGACCTGCAGGGCCTGAAGTACCGCATCGCCGGCTTTGCCGGCGTGGTGCTGTCGCGCTTGGGCGTGGTGCCGCAGCAGATCGCCGGCGGCGACATCTACCCTGCGCTGGAAAAGGGCACCATCGATGCAGCCGAGTGGGTGGGCCCGTACGATGACGAGAAGCTGGGCTTCTACAAGGTGGCGCCGTACTACTACTACCCGGGCTGGTGGGAAGGCAGCGCGCAGCTGTCGTTCTACGCCTCGGCCACCGAGTACGAGAAGCTGCCGGCGCTGTACAAGCGCGCGCTGGAAACCGCCACCATCGAGGCGCACACCAACATGATGGCCAAGTACGACACGGTCAACCCGCAGGCGCTGGCCCGCCTGCTGGAAAACGGCGTCAAGCTGCGCCCGTTCTCCAAGGAGATCATGGAGGCCTGCTTCAAGGCGACCCAGGAATCCTACGCCGACGAAACCGCCAAGAACCCGTCGTTCAAGAAGATCTACGACGACTGGCGCGTGTTCCGCAACAACCAGGCCGCCTGGTTCAACGTGGCCGAGCAGGGCTTCGCGCAGTTCAGCTTCGCGCGCAAGCTGTAAGCGGCACACTGCCCCGGGCCGCACGGGGCTTGCCGCAAACCCCATGTTCCCTCGGGAGCATGGGGTTTTTTGTTGGCCACGGCAGGCGGGCGCCCGCCGGGCGGGGATCGCGCGGCGCCGGTAGAATCGCCGGCATCTACCGGAAATCCCTATGCAACTCGGCATTCTCTACGCCCTCCTGGCCTACATCATCTGGGGGCTGCTCCCGCTCTATATCAAATCGCTGCCCGGCATTGCGCCGCTGGAGATCCTGCTGCACCGGATGGTGTGGTCGCTGGTATTCCTCGGCCTGATCCTGACCTGGCGGCACCAGTGGGCGTGGCTCGGCCGGGTGCTCAGGGACCGGCGCCTGCTGCTGTCGTTCGGCGCCAGCGCGGCGCTGCTGTGCGCCAACTGGTTCCTCTACATCTGGGCGGTGTCGGCCAACCGCGTGGTCGATGCCAGCCTGGGCTACTTCATCAACCCGCTGTTCAGCGTGCTGCTGGGCGTGGTCTTCCTGCACGAGCGGCTGCGCCTGGTGCAATGGCTGTCGATCGCGGTAGCCGCGGCCGGTGTGGCCTGGCTGACGGTGGCGGCAGGCCAGCTGCCGTGGATCGCGCTGGGGCTGGCGGCCAGCTTCGGCGGCTATGGCCTGCTGCGCAAGACCGGCGCGCTGGGTGCGCTGGAAGGGCTGTCGCTGGAGACGCTGCTGCTGTTCCCGCTGGCCGCGGCGGCACTGGCCTGGCTGTTCGCGACCGGCCAGGACAGCTTCACCCACGCAGCGCCGGGTACGCAGTGGCTGCTGCTGCTGGCCGGGCCGGTCACGGCGGTGCCGCTGCTGTTCTTTGCGGCCGGCGCGCGGCGCATTCCGCTGTCGTTGCTGGGCCTGCTGCAGTACACCGGGCCGACGCTGCAGCTGCTGCTGGGCGTGTGGCTGTGGAACGAGCCGTTCCCGGCGCAGAAGCAGGTCGGCTACGCGCTGATCTGGCTATCGCTGGCCTTGTATGCAGCCGAGGGGCTATGGATGAATACGCGGCAGAAGTCCGCTATCATCCAGTCGATCAATGAAACCAACTAAAAATCAACTCATTTCATTTGTCACACGCATAACTGATACGGTGCCTGGCCACCATGTCTGCCCCGCCTGATGCCACCCCCGCAGTCCAGCGCAAGATCATCCATTGCGACTGCGACTGTTTCTACGCCTCGGTCGAGATGCGCGACGACCCCTCGCTGCGCGGCCGCCCGATGGCCGTGGGCGGCTCGCCCGACCGGCGCGGGGTGATTGCCACCTGCAACTATGAAGCGCGCGCCTTTGGCGTGCGTTCGGCGATGCCGTCGGCGCAGGCGCTCAAGCGTTGCCCGGACCTGCTGATCGTGCGCCCGGCGATGGACAAGTACCGCGAGGTCTCGCGCCGGATCTTCGCGATCTATCGCGAATACACCACGCTGGTCGAACCGCTGTCGCTGGACGAAGCCTACCTGGACGTGAGCCTTTGCACCCGCCACGCCGGCAGCGCCACCCGCATCGCCGAGGAAATCCGCCAGCGTGTGCGCGATGAAGTGGGCGTGACGGTATCGGCCGGGGTGGGGCCGAGCAAGTTCGTGGCCAAGATCGCCAGCGACTGGAACAAGCCCGACGGGCTGTTCGTGGTCAAGCCGGCGGCGGTCGATGGCTTTGTCGCCGCGCTGCCGGTGGAACGCATCCACGGCGTAGGCAAGGTCACCGCGGCCAAGCTGCGGCGCCTGGGTGCCGGGACCTGCGGCGACCTGCGGCCGTGGTCGCCGGACCGGCTGCACCGCGAGTTCGGCGTCTTCGGGGCGCGGCTCTACAAGCTGTGCCGCGGGGTCGACGAGCGCGAGGTCACGCCCGAGCGCGAGCGCAAGTCGATCAGCGTGGAAGAGACCTATGCCGACGACCTGCCCGACCTGCAGGCCTGCATGGCCGAGCTGGAACCGCTCATCGCCATGCTGGAAGCCCGCATTGAGCGGGCTCAGGCACACGACACCATCGACAAGCTGACCGTGAAGCTGCGCTTCTCTGACTTCCGCCAGACCACGGTGGAATGCCGCGGCCACGCGCCGGACCGCACCGTCTACGCGCGCCTGCTGGCCGAGGGCCATGCGCGCCGGGGCTTGCCAGTGCGGCTGCTGGGGGTGGGGGTAGGGACCAGCGACCGGGATACGTCGCAGCTGGAACTGTTCGACTGAGCGCAGGATTATTCTAGCGAATAATCAACGCACCTTAAATAATGGTGTATTGATAAATCGCATCAATAGCCAAGCTATTGCAGGTCGTTGCGCATCACCAGCAGCCACGGCATATGCGAATTGGTGACGCCGTCGAGCCGGCCCGAATCGCCCAGCTCGATCTCCTCCATCGACACCGACTGCTGGACATTGCCGCCGATGGCACGCACCACGCGCGTGGCCGGATCCACGCCGACCACGATGTCGCAGTGCATAGGGGTGGTGCCGAAGCCGATTTCGGCGATGTCCTCCAGATAGCGGTCGCGTCCGCGCCCGGCGCAGATGATGTCGCCGGGCCGGGGCATGGCGGGGACGGGCTCGATATGGAAGGCTGGCCTGGGCAGGATGCCGTCGCGGGCATCGACCACGTACATCGAGTGCGACTGCCCGGTCAGGAACTGGCGCTCGTCCAGCCCCGCCTTGCGCAGCACCCATGAGATAAACACCGCCGACCAGGCCCAGGATCCCTGCGTCACCTGCCGGCAGCCGGGCGCTTCGCCGACGATGCCCCAGTAGCGGCGCGCCAGCGAGCAGCCCAGGGGCGTGGCTTCCATGCCGGTGCCGTCCGGAAAGGACAGGCAGCTGGCGGCCGGTGGCGGATTGCCGTTGGTCTTGGATTCGGTATCGGTGGTGGCGGCAGCGGGTGCCCCGGCCTCCGCGGGGGACGGTGGCTGGGCCTCCGGGATCTCTGGCAGTGGCGCAGGCAGTTCCGGTGCGGGCACCGGGCTGTAGGTGACGCAGGAGGTGTCGTCCCGGCCCAGCCGCACCACCTGCCCGCCCCAGCGGGCCCATTCCTGCGTGGCGATCTCGACGATGCGTTCGCGCGGCGTGGCGCCCGGGCGCGTCACCGGCCTTTCGGTGTCGGGCAGCGCGCGCGCCTGCGGCCGCACCGGCTCGCTGACGGTGGTGCAGGCACTCAGCAGTGCCAGCGCCACGGCAACACAGGCCGCGCGCATGGTGCCTGCAGCCTGTGGAGAAAGCTGTGGAACCGGCTGTGGAAAGCGCTGTGCATAACGCTGTGGAGATCTGCGGCGCGGCGGACGGGCAAGCATGGAGGCCCCATGTGGCACGGCACCCGGTCCGGCCTGTCACGGCCACGGCTGGACGCCTGTTGGAAGACTTCGCGCGCGATCGCTCCGGCGACGGATTCAGCGATGCGGCGGATACTGCAGAAAATCAGCTTACCGCTGTGGATAACGTCCCCCGCCTGGCGCTCGCCTGCGCCCTCGGGCACCGGGCGGCGGCATGGCGGGGTCTGACAATTCGGGCCCTGCAGTGCAGCCCGTCAGGCTCACTGGTTGACAGCGTCCTTGAACTTCTGGCCAGCCTTGAACTTCACGGTCTTGGCTGCTTCGACCTTGATTTCTTCGCCGGTACGCGGGTTGCGCGCCATGCGCTCGCCACGCTCGCCCTTGCTGAACGTGCCAAAGCCGATGAGGCTCAGCGTTTCGCCCTTGGCCACGGCGTCCATGATGGCCGACAGGGTCACGTTCAGTGCCTGTTCCGCCTTGGACTTGGTCAGACCGTCCACCCCGGCTGCGATAGCGTCGATCAGTTCGGTTTTCGTCATGCTTCACTCCGTATCGAGTTGATAAAACACAGGCGTCCGCATGCCGGGCGGCCTGACTGGCACCGCTCCGGCAAAGACACCGCGGGCCACATGATACCGTGTCGGACAAGGCGCACCGGGAACAGATTGTTACCTGGCAGTTTCCGCGAGGCCGCGCCAGGCTGGGCTTCGCGGCAAATCGACGCAGCTGGGTACAGCCATCGCAAGCCGCGGAAGGTGACGAAAGCGTCCTAAGCTGACAGGCAGGGGCCCCCAGGTCGCGCAGGCGAGATAGCGGGCGGGCCGCGTACCTAGCCTCTCACCCATCCCTCGCCAGAGGCCCTCAGAGGCCCTCTGCGCACGCGCAGGCGCATTGGACAGGGCTGGAGAGCGAGTGACGGCCAGAAACGCTTGCAGGCGCTCTGGCAGCCTCGGAGGCGCAGACTGCACTATGTTGCATGTTGTCGGATCATTGGGCTGGCGGCGAACCCAGCCGCTATTCGGCGCATGCATGGCACCTTGCCGGGGCGGTTTACGGACCGGCTCCAGATCCTGCGGGCGGCGTATACGCGCAAGTCGGTGTGGTTGGGCGTATACGCCCGAGGTATACGCCGAATCTTCAAATCCAAAACCACAAAGCTTCGCGCTATCGCGACGTTTACAGTCCCGGCCATTTGGATGATGCCTTGGGGGCATTCTTTTGCTGACGCCGTTGGTTCGTTCTTTCGGTTTACCTTTTTCTTTCATGTATACAAATAGTAGTAGTAAGTAAACACCCGCCCCCGCTGTGGAAAACCACGTAAACGTCTTTCGGTTCAACGGTTTACGTAAACGAGAAGTGGTCGTATCCAATGTTGGTCGAGGTGGATGACTCAGCCATCCGGAGGAGGCCAGTGCCGCAAGCCCTCCGACTTATGCCTGAGGCATCCCCATGCCAGCCCCAGGCAGCCCACATCCAATCCGCGTGCTTGTCCACAGTTCGAGGCGGGGTTATCCACACGCGGGGACGTAAACGGGCGTCGCGGCTGAGGCGGAAATGGGGTGCCGTATACGTGTCAATCGCAACCAGGGCGTATACGGTGAGGTCGCCGGAAAAGGGGGTTACGTATACGTGTCACGGTTGCACCGGTATCATCCCCGATCGCGCCGGAACGGCCGGCACAGCGGGCCACTCAGGCAAACAGGCGACGAGCACGGAAAGGCAAATGGCGGACAAGGCAAAGCGCAAGGCAGCGGACGAGGGCAAGAAGAAGACGGCGAGCGACCGGATCGAGGTGCGCCAGTCAGGCGTGCACGGCAAGGGCGTCTATGCGATCGGCCAGATCGCCGAAGGCGAACGCGTGATCGAGTACAAGGGCGAGCACATTTCGTGGAAGAAGGCGCTGGAGCGCCATCCGCACGATCCCAGCGATCCCAACCACACTTTCTACTTCAGCCTGGACGACGGCAGCGTCATCGACGCCAAGTACGGCGGCAACCGCGCGCGCTGGATCAACCACGCCTGCGAACCCAATTGCGAAGCGCGCGAGAAAAAGGGCCGCGTCTTCATCCACGCGCTGCGCGACATTGCCGAGGGCGAGGAGTTGTTCTACGACTACGGCCTGGTCATCGACGCGCGCTATACCGCCAAGCTGAAGAAGGAGTTCGAGTGCCGCTGCGGCAGCCCGCAATGCCGCGGCACCATGCTGGCACCGAAGGAAAAGAAGAAGAAGGCCAAGTAAGGCGCGCGTCCCAACCCGCGCCTCCGCCAGCGCAGCGGCGGGTTCAGGCCACCGATCCTGGCGGTTCGCAGGGGATCCGGATCACGAAGCGCATGGTCGGCCGCCGTTCGGGCGCGCCGTCCGCGGCCGGGGCATCGCCGGCCGCACCTGGAACCGGCGGCACGTCCTCGATGCGGATGGTGCCCTGGTGCAGCGTCACGATCTCATGGACGATGGCCAGTCCCAGCCCGGCGCCGCCGCTATGGGCCGCCCGCCCGCCGCCCGGCTCAGGGGCGCGGTCGCCGCGGAAGAAGCGCTTGAAGACTTCCTCGCGCCGCTGCGGCGGGATGCCGGGGCCGTTGTCTTCCACCATCACCACCGCCATGCCGCGGTGACCCATGGCCTCGCCGCCGGCGCGCACCGTGATGCGCCCGCCCGCGGGCACGTACTTCACCGCGTTGTCGATCAGGTTGGACAGGGCCTCGCGCATCAGCAGCCGGTTGCCGCGCACCACCGCGGGCGCGCTGCCGGTGAAGGTGGGGCCGGGCAGGATCTCGAAGCCCAGGTCGATGCGTTGCGCCAGCGCCTGCGGCACCCACTCGGCGCCGATCTCGAAGGCCAGCTCGGCCAGGTCGAAGTGTTCCACCGGCCCGAGACGCTCCAGCGACAGCCCCGGCTCGGCGCGCGCCAGCGACAGCAGCTGGTTGGACAGCCGCACCGCGCGGTCGGCGGCGGTCTGCACCTCGCGCAGCGCATGCCGGGCAACTTCCAGCGAATCGGCTTCCTGGGCCCGGTCGGCATGCAGCTTGACCGCGGTCAGCGGGGTGCGCAGCTGGTGCGCGGCATCGGCAATGAACTTGCGTTGCGCGTCGAGCGCGTCGCGCAGCCGCGCCAGCAGCGCATTGAGGCCGCGGATCAGCGGCGCCACCTCGGCCGGCACCTGGGTCTCGTCGAGCGCGGCGAGTGAGCGGGCAGTCTGCCGGTTGAGCTTGTCGGCCAGGATCTGCAGCGGCACCAGCTCTTCCTTGAGCACGTGCGACAGGATCAGGCTGCCGACCAGCAGCAGCAGGATCAGCGGCACCGACACCGACAGCAGGATCTCGTTGGCGGCGGTCTCGCGCCGGTCCAGCAGCTCCGCCACCTCCACCACGATCGGCCCGCGCGCGGGTTTGCCGGCCTCGCTGGTGCCGAGTTCGTCCACCGCGGCGCTGGGCAGCATCACCGGCAGCCGCACCGCGCGCACCTGGCGCCCGCTGAACCAGGCGTAGAACAGGCGCGCATCGTGCAGCGTGGTCTGGCCCGTGCCGTAGCCCAGCCAGGTGTCCATGCCGCCGATCAGCCCGTCGGGGCCATGGATGCGCCAGTAGATGCGGTCGGTGCCCTCGGCCTCGACCAGCGTCTGCGCGATCATCGGGATGTCGTGCTCCAGGCGCGGGCCGGCAATGCGGATCTGCTGGGCGATGTTGTTGGCCACGCCATACAGCGCGCGGTCGAACACCTGCGTGGTGTAGTGCGCCGCCAGCCAGTACGACAGCGAGCCGCTGGTCAGCACCAGTGCAAACAGCGGCGTGGCCAGAGCGCGCAGCAGGTGCGCGCGCAGGCTGATGTTGGAGCCGGGGCGGGACGCCTGGCGCGTCGCCGCGGGGGTGTCGCCGGCGGCGTCAGCGGTGGCGGAGGCCGGGGGCACGTTCCGCGTTGCGATGCGGGAGGCCGTGCGCCAGGAAACCCGGGAGGAGGTGCGGGAGCGAGGCCACATTGCCGGCTAGGCCGAAGGGCAGGGCCGCGTGTCGGATGACCGTGGCGGCCGGAGCGGTTTCATTGTCCGGCGCGGATCTGCAGCAGGTAGCCGAAGCCGCGCACGGTGACGATCTCGACATCGCTGTCCTCGAGCTTCTTGCGCACGCGGTGCACATAGACCTCGATCGCGGTGTCGCCCACGGTGTCGCCGCCTTCGCCGGCGGGGTGGGCAAAGGTGGCCAGGTGGTCCTGCAGCTGCGCCTTGCTGACCACGCGGCCCTGGCGCTGCAGCAGCAGTTCCAGCACCGCGAACTCGCGCGGCGACAGCTCCAGCGGGCGGGCGTCGATAAACATGCGGCGGTCGTTGCCCGACAGCCGCAGGCGCCCCAGGCGCACGTCGCGCTCGGGGGCGGCCTCGCCCTGCTGGCTGCGGCGCAGCAGCACGCGCACGCGCGCTTCCAGCTCGGGCAGGGCGAACGGTTTGATCAGGTAGTCGTCGGCGCCGGCGTTCAGGCCCGAGAGCTTGTCTTCCAGCTCGTCGCGCGCGGTCAGGATGATGACCGGGGTGGTGCGGTTGCGGGCGCGGTAGCGCGCCAGCAGGGTCATGCCGTCGATGCCGGGCAGGCCCAGGTCGAGGATGACCAGGTCGTGCTGCTCGCGCAGCAGGTGTTCGGTGGCATAGACGCCGTCGTGGACGACGCGCATCTGGTGGCCAGCGCGGGACAGGCCGGCTTCGACGCCGCTGGCAATCTGGCGGTCGTCCTCGATCAGCAGGATACGCATGGCGGCAGCTCGGGCAGGAAGTTGGGCATGGCTGGAGGGAAGGCCTCTTGGCGCACACGGGAGGTGCGGGCCTGCCGCAGATTGTACTAGGCGCGGGCCTCCGCTTCCTTACGGATTGCCTACAGCGGCCCGATCCGGCGCTGCCGCCGCGCCCGCGCTTAGTCGGTCACCGCGTCGGCGGCGCGCTCGATGAAGTGGGCCAGGTCGATATCGCGCTGGGTCAGGCCGTTGGCATCGTGCGTTGACAGCGTGATGTCGACCCGGTTGTAGACGTTGAACCATTCCGGGTGGTGGTCGGCCTTCTCGGCCTGGATCGCCACGCGGGTCATGAAGCCGAAGGCGGCATTGAAGTCATGGAAGGTGAAGCGCTTGAAGATCGCGTCGCGGTCCGGGACGGTGGTCCAGCCGGGCAGGTCTGCCAGCAGCGTGGCACGGGCTTGCGGGGAAAGCGGAGTCATAGGGGGCTCGATCTGGTCGTAACGAAAACGAAGGCCGCAAATCAATGCGGACAGCCGGCCCGCCCGCGCCGTGGCGGCGGGCATGCCGGCATTGTTTCACAAAGCGGGAAGCGGGGCAGGGCGCCCCGGGTTTGCCGGCGAGGGCCGGATCAGATGTCTTCGGTATCGGCCCAGCCTTCGCGGGTGCCGACATTGAGCACCTGGTCGCCCGGGGCCACGTCGCCCGCGCCCAGCGTCGGCTGCGCGCGCAGTTCTTCGTAGAGCGGGGCAAAGTCCGGCCGGGTGGCGTCGAACAGCTGTTCGAAGCTGTCGATCACGAAGTAGGTCTTCTGGAAGGTGTCGATGCGGTAGCGCGTGCGCATGATGCGGCGCACATCGAAGCCGATCCGGTTGGGGCTGGCCGAATCCAGGCTGTAGATCGACTCGCCCTGGCTCGACAGGATGCCCGCTCCGTAGATGCGCAGGCCCTGCGCGGTGCGGATCAGACCGAATTCAACCGTGTACCAGTACAGCCGCGACAGCATGTCCAGCGCGCCCAGCCCGTTCGCCTTCAGGCCGCCCTTGCCATAGGCCTCCATATAGTCGGCAAAGACCGGGTTGATCAGCAGCGGCACATGGCCGAACACGTCGTGGAAGCAGTCCGGCTCCTGCAGGTAGTCCAGCTGCTCGGGCTTGCGCATCCACCAGCTGGCCGGGAAGCGGCGGTTGGCCAGGTGCTCGAAGAACACCTGGTCCGGCACCAGGCCGGGCACGGCCACGACCTGCCAGCCGGTGGCGCGCATCAGGGTTTCATTGAGCTGGTCGAAATCGGGGACGCGGTCCTTGTCCATGCCCAGCGTGGCCAGGCCCTGCAGGAATTCATCGCTGACACGGCCCTGCAGCATCGCGGCCTGGCGCTCGTACAGCTTGCGCCAGATGGCGTGGTCGGTGCTGGTGTAGCGGTGCACCGGCTGGGCGATGGTGAAGTCCGGGCGCAGTTCCTGGCCGGACAGCAGGCCGGCGTCGAACTGTTCCTTGAGCTTGTCGGTCAGGGTGCCCTGGAAGGCGCCGGGGGCTTCGGTGGCCGTGGCGATGGACATAGGTGCGCGTCTCCTTGTAATGCGTGCTTGCTGCATCGGTGGCAGCATCAATGCGGATTTACTGCGTAGTTTAGACATCCAGGCGCGCAGAAAGGCCGCAAAATCCGCTTGTATTGGTGTTGTGACGCATATAATGTGCATTATTCAACTGAAGAATGCGGGATTTGTGTATGACTGCCTCCGGCGTCTCCCTGGACCCCTTCGACCTCGCGCTGCTGGCCGTCCTGCAGGCCGACGGCCGCACCACCCACCAGCAGCTGGCCGAACGCGTGCACCTGTCGCCCAGCCAGGTCGGGCGCCGGCTGGCGCGGCTGGAAGCCGACGGCGTCATCACCGGCTACCGCGTCAACCTGTCATCGCAGGCGCTGGGCCTGGGGGTGATGGTCTTTATCAGCGTCAAGCTGGCCCACCATGCCGACACCATCATCGAACGCTTCCGCGAAGAGATCCTGCTGCTGGAAGAGGTGCAGGAGTGCTATTCGGTGGCCGGCGAGGCTGACTACCTGATCCGCGTGGTCGTGCCCGACCTGCCCACGCTGGCCGAATTCACCATGAAGCGGCTGATGCGGGTGCCGGGCGTGGAAAGCGTGCGTTCGAACATCGTGCTGACCGCGATCAAGTGCGACGGCCCGCTGCCGCTGTCGCACCTGCGCTGAATCTTTTCCTGCGGCGCGTTGCAGGTTTGCGTGCCGGTCTTGCGCTCCTGTGGCGTGCGTGTCACCCTCGCCGGGTGCCGCAAACGTGGCGGGAACGGAGGATGGCAGGATGAAGGGAATCGTCGCCCGAGCCGATCGGGGTCTTGGCAGGATGCCAATGCAATTGCATGCGCGGCGCGCAGTCCTGGCCCTGGTGGCCACGCTTGGAATCCTGGCAGCGGGCGGCGCGCAGGCCGCGCAGGTGACGCGCTTCTCCCCTGAAGGCACGGTCGGGCAGGTGCGGCAGGTGGCGATCCGCTTTGACGAGGCCATGGTGCCGATGGGCGACGTCCAGGCCACCGCGCCCGCGGCGGTTTCCTGCACCGGTGCCGGCACCGGCGGGCAGGCCCGCTGGATCGATGCGAAGAACTGGGTCTATGACTTTGCCAGCGACCTGCCGCCGGGCGTGCGCTGCACCGTGCGCATGCGCACCGGCCTGCGCAGCGTGGCCGGCACCGCCTATGCCGGCAAGCCGGAGTACCGTTTCGAGACCGGCGGCCCGACGGTCGTGTCCAGCCGGCCTGCGGGCGGCGAGATCGAGGAAGACCAGGTCTTTGCGCTGCGCTTCAATGGCGCCGCCACCGCGGCCTCGGTGCGCGAGCACGCCTGGTGCCAGGCGCAGGGGCTGGGCGAGCGCATCCCGGTGCGCTTGCTCGCCGGCAAGGAGCGCGATGCCGTGCTCGACGCCATCCACTGGGAACGCATCGCCAAGCAGGCGCCCGATGCCGTGCACCTGCTTGCCTGTCAGCAGCAGCTGCCGGCCGCGGCGCGGGTGCAACTGGTGCTGGGCGCGGGCATTGCCACGCCCTCCGGCGTGGCCACGCGCGACGAGCGCCGCTTTGACTACACCGTGCGCGAACCCTTCACCGCCAGCTTCAGCTGCGAGCGTGAACACGCGCAGTCGCCGTGCACGCCGCTGCGGCCGATGTCGGTCAGCTTCTCCTCGCCGGTGCCGCGCAAGCTGGCCGAGAGCGTGGTGCTGAAGACGCCGTCCGGCCCGCGCGCGCCGCAGTTCGATCCCGACCTGGCGCCGGACGCCAGCGTCAGCGCGCTGACCTTTGCCGCGCCGTTCGCGGAGAAGGCCCAGTTCACCATCGAAGTGCCGCGCAACCTGAAGGACGACAGCGGCCGCACGCTGGCCAATGCCGACCTGTTCCCGCTCAAGGTGGCCACGGCATCGATGCCGCCGCTGGCCAAGTTTGCCGCGGCGCCGTTTGGCGTGGTGGAACGCTTCGGCGAGCTGCCGCGCGGCAAGGCGCCGGCCGACTACCCGCCGCTGCTGCCGGTGACGCTGCGTAACGTCGAGGCTGACCTCGCCGTGCGCGGCGTGCAGGCCAGGGCCGGCACCGTGATGAAGCTGCGCGTGGACGACGACACTGCCGTGATGCAGTGGTTTGGCCTGGTGCGCCGCATGCATGAGGCCAGCTATACCCGGGCCGAGCTCGACGCCGTGCTGGCGGGCCGCTCCCCGTATCGAGTCAACAACCCGCGCAATGCCGTGTCGATCGAGACGCGCTCGGTGTCCCTGCTCGAGCGCGCCCCCGGCGTGCAGAAGCTGGCCGTGCCCAAGCCTTCGGGCGATGCGCCGCGGCCGTTCGAGGTGGTGGGCATCCCGCTGCCGGAACCGGGCTTCCATGTGGTGGAGATCGCCTCGCCGATGCTGGGCGAGTCGCTGCTGGGCAAGCGTGCGCCGATGTACGTGCGCACCGCGGCGCTGGTCACCAACCTGGGCGTGCATTTCAAGCTCGGCCGCAGCGCCGGCAATGAAGACGATGGCAGCCGCAGCGGGCTGGCCTGGGTCACCGCACTGGACGACGGCAAGCCGGTTGCCGATGCCGCCGTGGCGGTGCGCGACTGCAGCGGCCGCCTGCTGGGCGAAGGGCGTACCGATGCCAGCGGCGTGGTGCGCTTTGCCAGGCTGGCTGCCGCGCCCGAGGGCGCCTGCGAGCAGAACGGGCTGTCGGGCTATTTCGTCTCGGCCCGCATCGGCGTCGGCCACCCGCAGGCACGCGGCAAGGCCGACATGGCCTTCGTGATGTCGGACTGGAACCGCGGCATCGAGAGCTGGCGCTTCAATGTGCCGACCGACACCGGCACCGCACCCACGGTGCGCGCCCACACCATCTTCGACCGCACGCTGCTGCGCGCCGGCGAGACCGTGTCGATGAAGCACGTGATCCGCGCCGAGACCGCGCAGGGCTTTGCCCTGCCGCCGGCCAGCCGACCGCTCCCCACGCGCGTGGTGATCCGCCATGAAGGCAGTGGCCAGACCTACGAGCTGCCGCTGCAATGGCGCCAGACCGCGACCGGCGGGCGCAGCGCGGAAAGCAGCTTCCAGGTGCCGGCGGCGGCCAAGCTGGGGGTCTACAGCGTCGAGCTGGAAACGCAGAAGGGCGAAGGCGCGCAGGACAATGGCGGTGCGCGCGGCTACACCAGTGGCAGTTTCCGGGTCGAGGCATTCCGCTTGCCGGTGCTGGCCGGCACGCTACAGGTGGCAGGCAAGGCGGGGCCCATGGTGGCGCCTGCCGAACTGCCGGTCGGCGTGGAGATCCACTACCTCTCCGGCGGCGGTGCGGCCGGGCTGCCCGTGCGCGTGTCCGCGCTGCTGCGCGACAAGTACGTCAGCTTCCCCGGCTATGACGAGTTCTCGTTCAACCCGCCGCGCGCGCAGCGCGAAAGCGCCAGCGGCGACGAGGAGATGGATGAGGACGAGCAGGGCGATGCCAGTGCCGACAGCCAGAAGCTGGTTGCCGACAAGCTGCCGGTGACGCTCGACAAGAACGGCAACGGCACCGTCACGCTGCGCAAGCTGCCCAAGATTGAAGCCCCGCGCGACCTGCTGCTCGAAGCCGGCTTTGCCGACCCCAACGGCGAGATCCAGACGCTGCGCCAGACCGTGCCGGTGTGGCCGGCGGCGGTGGTGGCCGGCATCCGCACCGATGGCTGGGTCTCGGTCAAGCAGAAGCTGGCCGTGCACGGCGTGGTGCTGGACGTCAACGGCAAGCCGGTGGCGGATGCGCCGGTCAAGATCAACGCGCGGGCACGCATCACCACCTCGGCGCGCAAGCGCGTGGTGGGCGGCTTCTACCGCTATGACAACCGCTCCGAAACGCGCGACCTCGGCACCGTGTGCGAGACCCGCACCGATGCGCAGGGCCGTGCGCGCTGCGACGTGGCGCTGGAGCAGGCCGGCCAGATCGAACTGGTGGCGAGCGCGCGCGACAAGGACGGGCGCACCGCGCAGGCGGCCTCGACGGTCTGGGTCACGCGCCAGGGCGAGCTCTGGTTCGGCGGCGAGAACCATGACCGCATCGACCTGCTGCCGGAGAAGAAGTCCTACGCGCCGGGCGACACCGCCGTGTTCCAGGTGCGCATGCCGTTCCGCCATGCCACCGCGCTGGTGGCGGTGGAGCGCGAGGGCATCTACCAGACCCAGGTGGTGGAACTGCATGGCAGCGATCCCACCGTGCGCGTGCAGGTGAAGCCGGAGTGGGGGCCCAACGTCTACGTGTCGGTGCTGGCCTTGCGCGGGCGCCTGCATGAGGTGCCCTGGTATTCGTTCTTCACCTGGGGCTGGCGCCAGCCGGGCGAGTGGTGGCGCGCGTTCCGCAGCGAGGGCCGCGAATACGCCGCGCCGACCGCGCTGGTGGACCTGTCCAAGCCGGCCTTCCGGCTGGGGCTCGCCGAGATCCGCGTCGGCAATGCGGGCCACCGGCTCGACGTTACCGTGACGCCGGACAAGGCCAGCTATCCGGTGCGCGGCAAGGCGCGCGTGGCGATCCAGGTGAAGCTGCCAGACGGCAAGCCCGCCGCCAACGGCGAAGTGGCGCTGGCCGCGGTGGACCAGGCCTTGCTGGAACTGATGCCCAACACCAGCTGGGATCTGCTCGATGCGATGCTGCAGCGGCGCGGCTACGGCGTGGAAACGTCGACCGCGCAGATGGAGATCATCGGGCGCCGCCACTACGGGCGCAAGGCGGTGCCGGCGGGCGGCGGCGGCGGCAAGAGTCCCACGCGCGAGCTGTTCGACACGCTGCTGGTATGGAACCCGCGCGTGCAGCTCGACGCCGAGGGCCGCGCCAGCATCGAGGTGCCGCTCAACGATTCGTTGACCAGCTTCCGCATCGTCGCGGTGGCGGACCTCGGCCTCGGCCGCTTCGGCACGGGCAGCGCCACCATCGCCGCCACGCAGGACCTGCAGGTGATTTCCGGCCTGCCGCTGCTGGTGCGCGAGGACGACCGCTACCGAGCCATGTTCACGCTGCGCAATACCACCAGGCGCGCAATGACGGTGCAGGCCAGCGCGCGCGGCACGCTGCTCGGCAATGAGGCCAGCCTGCCGGCGCAGACCGTGCAGATCCCTGCCGGCGAAGCGCGCGAGATCGGCTGGGACGTGACCGCGCCAGCGTTGCTGGCGTACTCACGCAGCGGCACCGTGATGTGGGAAGTGCAGGCGAGCGAGCAGGGCACGGGGGGCGCGGCCGACCGCATCAAGGTGTCGCAGCAGATCGTGCCGGCGGTGCCGGTGACAGTGCAGCAGGCCACGCTGGCGCAGGTGTCGCCGTCGCTGTCGGTGCCGCTCAAGGCACCGCCGGGCGCGCTGGCGGATCCTGCGGGCAAGGTGCGCGGCGGGCTGCAGGTGAACTTCCAGTCGTCGCTGGCGGGCGGCATGCCGGGCGTGCGCGAGTGGTTCCGCAACTACCCGTTCACCTGCCTGGAGCAGCGCGCATCGAAGGCCATCGGCCTGAACGACACCGCCGCGTGGGACGCGCTGATGACGCAGCTGCCGTCCTACCTCGATGCCAACGGGCTGGCCTCGTACTTCCCGCTGAACGCCGACGGCGACTTCGGCAGCGAAGTGCTGACCGCCTACCTGCTGGCGGTCACCGACGAGGCCGCGCGCGCCGGGCTGGCGCTGCGCATCCCCGACGCGCAGCGCACGCAGATGGAGCGCGGGCTGACCGACTTCGTCGAAGGCCGCATCCGCCGCGACAGCTGGGCCCCGGTGGCCGGCACGCAGTACCTGGACGCGCGCAAGCTGGCCGCGCTCGAGGCGCTGTCGCGCACCGGCCATGCTCAGGCGCGCATGCTGGGCTCGATCCAGATCCTGCCGGCGCAGTGGCCGACCTCGGCGCTGCTGGACTGGACCCTGCTGCTCACGCGCATGCAGGACATCCCGCAGCGCGAGCAACGCCTGGCCGAGGCGCAGCAGCTGCTGCGCTCGCGCCTGACGGTGCAGGGCACGCGCCTGGCGTTCTCCACCGAGCGCAACGACAACTGGTGGTGGATGATGGCCGGCGGCGACACCAATGCCGCGCGCCTGCTGGCGCTGGCGTCGGAACTGCCGGGCTGGAAGGAAGATGCGCCGCAACTGGCCACCGGGCTGCTGGGCCGGCAGGTGCATGGTGCCTGGGGCACCACCACTGCCAACGCGTGGGGCATGCTGGCGGTGACGCGCTTCTCGCAGGCGTTCGAGAAGACACCGGTGGCGGGCACCACGCGGGCGAGCGTGAGCAATGCGGCCGACGCCTCGCGCAGTTTCGACTGGGCGCGCGCGCAGCGCACCGACGGTATGGCTCAGGGCAGCGTCGAGCTGCCGTGGCCGACCGGCGCCGACGGCGGCACGCTGCAGGTGGAGCACGCCGGCGCCGGCCAACCGTGGGCCACGGTGCGGGCGCTGGCGGCGGTGCCGGTGACCGCGCCGCTGGCCGCGGGCTACCGCATCAGGCGCACCGTGACGCCGCAGGAGCAGGCGGTGCAGGGCAAGTGGTCGCGCGGCGATGTGTACCGCGTCAAGCTGGAGATCGATGCGCAGGCCGACATGACCTGGGTGGTGGTCAGCGATCCGGTGCCTGCCGGCGCCACCATCCTCGGCAGCGGCCTGGGCCGTGACTCCACGATCGCCACGCGCGGCGAGCGGCGCAAGGGCGCGGCCTGGCCGGCCTACACCGAGCGCACGCCGCAGGCCTACCGCGAGTACTTCGGCTACCTGCCCAAGGGCACGGTATCGGTCGAATACACGGTGCGGCTGAACAACGCCGGCGACTTCGCGCTGCCGCCCACGCGCGTGGAAGCGCTGTACGCGCCCGACGTGTTCGGTGTGGCGCCCAATGCGCGGCTGGCGGTGGGGGCGCGCCCATGAGCTGGCTGGCAATGATGATGCCGGCACGCGTGCGCGAGTGGTGGCTCGCGGGCACGCTGGCCGGCATCATCTACGGCGCGCTGCTGGTGCAGGTGGCGATCGAGCTGCCTGAAGGCGCGCCGCTGACCGGGCATATCGCCATGCAGCCCGCGTGGAAGACCGCGATGGCGCTGCTGCTGGCACGCGCCGCGTGGTTCCACCGGCCGCTGGTTGAGCGCCGCTGGCTGGTCACTGCGCTGCTGTTCTCGGCCCTGGGCGACCTCCTGCTGGCGCTGCCGACGCTGACGTTTTCGTTCATGGGCGGGCTTGGCGCCTTTTTGCTCGCGCACCTGGCCTACCTGCGCGTGCTGGTGCCGCTGGCGGGCGACACGCGTCCGCACCGGCTGATTGCGTGCGGCGCCATGCTGGGCGTGGCGGGCACCATGCTGGGCCGCTTCTGGCCCAATATGGGCCCGCTGACGGTGCCGGTGGCGGTATACGTGGGCGTGCTTGCGGCGATGGCCTGCAGCGCGCTGGTGGCGCGCCTGCCCACGCCGCTGGCGGCGCTGGGGGCGCTGTGCTTTGCCGCATCGGACATGATGATCGGCATCGCGCGCTTCCTGGTGCCGTTCGAATCTTTCCAGCTTGGCATCTGGTGGACCTACGCCGCGGCCCAGGTGCTGCTGGTGGCGGGCATCGTGGCGGGACGCGAGCAGGCATGAAGCAGCGCTGTATTCGCATGGTGCTGGCGACGGCGTTGATCTGGTCCGCGCCGGCCATGGCGCTGCCGTCCTTCGAGCAAGTCCGTACCGACTGGCGCAGTGCCGACGTGGTGGTGCTGGACCGCCACGGCGATACCGTGGGCCGCGTGCGCGACGACTTCCGCGCGCGCCGCGGCGACTGGGTCGCGCTGGCCGATACCTCGCCCGCGCTGCGCACTGCCATCGTGCTGTCGGAGGACCGGCGCTTCTATGCCCACAGCGGGGTCGACTGGCAGGGCGTGGCGGCCGCGGCCTGGGCCAACCTGTGGAACACACGCACGCGCGGCGCCTCGACGCTGACCATGCAGCTGGCGGGCCTGCTCGATGAGGACCTGCGCCGGCCGGGCGCGCCGGGGCAGGGCCGCAGCTTGACGCAGAAGCTGGGGCAGGCCGCCGGTGCGGCGGCGCTGGAGCGCAGCTGGAGCAAGGACCAGATCCTGGAGGGCTACCTGAACCTGGTGCCGTTCCGCGGCGAGCTGGTGGGCCTGTCTGCGATGTCGCAGGTGCTGTTCGGCAAGTACCCCGAAGGGCTCAACGCGAGGGAATCGGCCCTGGCGGTGGCGCTGGTGCGCGCGCCCAATGCCAAGGCCGCCCAGGTGGCAAGCCGCGCCTGCGGCATCCTGCGCGAGATGCGCCTGCCGCGCGAGTGTGAAGGCCTGGAAGGCTTTGCGCAACTGGCGCTGCTGCGCACCGGGCCGGTCGCACAGCGCGCCGCGGCCGCCACGCCATCGGCGGCGTCGCCGCAGCTGGCACCGCACCTGGCACGGCGCCTGGTCGGCGAAGCGCGCTCGCAACTGGCCGCGGGCGTACCCATGCCTGCGCGCATCGCGTCCACGCTCGATGCCCGCCTGCAGCGCGAGGCTGCCACCAGCCTGGACCGGCACCTGCGCGAACTGGCCGGGCGCAATGTCGAGGACGGCGCGGTGGTGGTGATCGACAATGCCAGCGGCGACGTGCTGGCCTATGTGGGCTCGTCGGGCACGCTGTCAGGCGCCGCGCAGGTGGACCACGCGGCGGCGCTGCGGCAGGCGGGCTCGACGCTCAAGCCCTTCCTGTACGAGCAGGCGCTGGAAGAGAAGCGGCTGACCGCGGCTTCGCTGCTGGACGACCGGCCGGTGAACCTGCCGGTCGGCGGCGGGCTCTACGTGCCGCAGAACTACGACCACCGCTATGCCGGCTGGGTCAGCCTGCGCGCGGCGCTGGCCGCGTCGCTGAACGTGCCCGCAGTGCGCACGCTGGTGATGGTGACCCCGCACCGCTTCCACAAGCGGCTGGTGGCGCTGGGGCTGCCGTTGACCGAGGCCGGCGACTACTACGGGTTCAGCCTGGCGCTGGGCAGCGCCGACGTGTCGCTGCTGGCGCTGACCAATGCGTACCGGGCACTGGCCAATGGCGGGCGCTACGCGCCGCCACGGCTGCGGGAAGGGGCGCCGCCAGCCGCATCGATGACAGTGGTGATGCAACCAGGCGCCAGCTACGTGATTGCCGACATCCTGTCGGACCGCCATGCGCGCGCGCGCACCTTCGGCCTGGACAGCCCGCTCACCACGCGCTTCTGGACCGCGGTGAAGACCGGCACCAGCAAGGACATGCGCGACAACTGGTGCATCGGCTGGTCGCAGCACTACACCGTGGGCGTGTGGGTCGGCAATGCCAGCGGCGCCAGCATGCACGAGGTCTCGGGCGTATCGGGCGCAGCGCCGGTCTGGCACGACATCATGGAAGCGCTGCACCGCACGCGCGCCAGCCACGCGCCCGCCATGCCCGACGGCGTGCAGCGCGTGGCGCTGAGCTTCGACGACGGGCTGGAGCCGGCGCGCGATGAAGTCTTTCTGGCCGGCACGGCGATCCGGCGCGTCAGCGTGAGCGCACCCGCCGCGCGCCCGACCGCACCCGTGATCGCCAATCCCGCCGACGGCACCGTGTTTGCGCTGGACCCCGACATGCCGCCCGCGGCGCAGCGGGTCTGGTTCCATGCCGAGGGCGTGGCCGGCCAGACCGCGCGCACGGTCAGCTGGCGCATGGACGGCAAGCCGCTGGGGCGCGGCGGCGAGGTGGCATGGCTGCCGTGGCCGGGGCGGCACCAGGTGGAGCTGCTCGATGCGTCTGGCAAGGTGGTGGACCGCATCGGCATCGAGGTGCGTGGCGCGTCAGTGCGCGCGCCGGTGCCAGCGGCCAAACGCTGAGGCCGCTGGCGCTCTGTGCGCAATAATGGCGCTTCGCAACGTCTTGCCGGAGCCAGCGCATGTCCCTCGTCCCCCTCGATGCCGCCAGCACGGCGGCGCGCCTGCCGTATCCCGAACTGGCGCAAGCCATCGCCGACATGCTGGCCGAGCTGCGCGACGGCACCGCCATGGCGCCGCCGCGCATTGCGCTGCCGGTGGGCGATGCGCAAGGGGGCGAAGGCACGCTGCTGGTGATGCCCGCGCGCAACCGCAGCCTGGTGATGACCAAGAACATCACCGTCCATCCCGGCAACCCGCGGCGCGGGCTGCCCAATATCCTCGGCGAGGTGGTGGTGGCCGACGCGCACACCGGCGCGCGCATCGCCATGCTCGACGGCCCCACGGTGACGGGACGGCGCACTGCGGCCGTGTCGCTGCTGGCGGCGCAGTGCTTTGCCGCGCGCAAGGATTGCGAGTTGCTGATCGTCGGCGCCGGCGTGCAGGCGCTGACGCACCTGGAGGCCTTCGTGGCCGGGCTGGGCGTGCGCAAGGTGTGGCTGCATTCGCGCACGCGCGACAAGGCCGAGGCACTGGCCGCGCACGCGCGCACGCTGGGCGTGGAAGCGCAGGTAGCCGAGTCGGTCGCTGCAGTATTGCCTCGTGTATCGATGGTGGTCACGGTCACGTCCAGCCGCAGCCCGGTGCTGCCGGACCTGGACAGCGGCCTCTGGCGCGACGATCACTTCATTGCCGCGGTCGGTGCGTTCCGGCCCGACATGTGCGAACTGCCGCCGGCGCTGTGCCATGCGGCCGCGGATAGCGGGCGGCTGCTGGCCGATACCCTGTTCGGGATCGAGGACGAAGCCGGCGACCTGCTGCAGGCCGGCATCGACTGGGCCGACGTGCAGCCGTTCGAGACCGCGATCCTGCAGGCCGATGCCATCCGTGCGCGGGCCGGCAGCCCGCTGGTGTTCAAGAGCGTGGGCTACGCGCTGTGGGACCTGGCGGCCTGCGTGCTGGCCAGCCGCGGGTGACTAACCCGCGCCATCGCGGGCACGCAGCCAGTCGCTGAAAAGCTCGCGCGCCGGTGCCAGGAAGCCGGCGATCGGTTCGCTGCGGTCGCTGGCATACCAGTGGCAGTAGCAGCCGTGGAT
Source organism: Cupriavidus sp. GW823-FHT07B10 (assembly GCF_058794355.1). Lineage (NCBI taxonomy): Bacteria > Pseudomonadati > Pseudomonadota > Betaproteobacteria > Burkholderiales > Burkholderiaceae > Cupriavidus > Cupriavidus sp. GW823-FHT07B10. Next base: position 13,017 of record NZ_JBXAGS010000018.1, on the reverse strand, counting down.
GGTCGCCACCATCAGGCGCGCCATCGGCGCGGGCAGTGGGCGCCCGGGGGCGGACAGCGCATCGACCAGGTCCTGCACATGCGCGTCCCAGCTGCGGCGGATCTCCTCGCGCACGCTGGGCGGCACGCTGCCTGAGAACAGCAAGGCCAGCACGACACCCTTGGCTTCCGGATTGGCCGTGAAATAGTCGGCCACCCGGTCGAAGGCGTTTTCCAGCCGCCGCGCCGCGGTCTTGCCCCGGTGCGGCTCCGTGCCGAGCTCCTCGCCGATATCCCGGAACAGGCTGGTTGCGGCCTCCGCCAGCAGCATTTCCTTGCTGCCGAAATGCCACAACAGGCTGCTCTTGGCCACGCCGGCCTCGGCGGAAATCTGGTCGAGGGTCACCTCGGCGTAGCCGTGTGCGCTGATCAGCCCGCGCGTCACGGCAAGGACGCGTTCCCGGGTTTCCAGGCCGCGGCGGTTCTTGGTGACGGAGGCTGGAGGCTTTTGTGCGGCCGGGCGGGTCGGTGGCATGGGCGGGGGCGGAAGACAGGTGGTGCCGGCAGCAATTTATGAGTATTCGGGCCGGATGCCTATTTGACAGCGGCCGGGGTCTGCCAGCAAACTCCAGTATTGTACTGAACGTTCAGCACAATTACGGAAGTGTTGCAGGCCGGATACGGACATCCGGCCCAGGATTTCCAGGAGACCAGGATGTCGTACCCGACTGCCATTGCCGCCGCCGCCGCCGCGCTGGCTGCAGCCGCCATCAGCCTAGCCGGCACCGCCGGCGCCGCACCTGCCCCGGCCACCGCGGGCAATCCCGCCACCGATGCCACCGCCCGTGCCAATGCGGCCGTGCTGCAACAGCTGCCGTTCCAGGACCGGCGTGACTTCGAGGCCGCGCGCCGTGGCTTTATCGGCACGCTGGATAACACCGAGATCCGCGATGCCAAGGGCAATGTGGTTTGGGCGCTGGCCCCCTATGGCTTCCTCAAGCAAGACCGGGCGCCGGCCACCGTGAACCCCAGCCTGTGGCGCCAGGCGCAGCTGAACATGCACAACGGGCTGTTCCAGGTGACGGATCGGATCTACCAGATCCGTGGCTTCGATATCGCCAACATGACGATCATCGAGGGCGATACCGGCCTGATCGTGATCGACCCGCTGACAGCGATGGAGACCTCGCGCGCCGGCCTCGACCTGTACTTCAAGCACCGGCCCAGGAAGCCCGTGGTCGCGGTGATCTATACGCACAGCCATGGCGACCACTTCGGTGGGGTCAAGGGCGTCGTCAGCGAAGACGACGTCAAGGCCGGGCGGGTCAAGGTGCTGGCCCCGGAAGGTTTCATGGAAGAGGCCGTCAGCGAGAACGTCTTCGCCGGCAACGCCATGAGCCGGCGCGCGCAGTACATGTATGGCTTCAACCTGCCGCGCTCGGCAACCGGGCAGGTGGATGCGGGGCTGGGCAAGGGGGTGGCGCACGGCACGCTGACGCTGATCCCGCCGACGGACCTGATCCACAAGACCGGCGAGACGCGCACCATCGATGGTGTGCAGATCGAATTCCTGATGGCGCCGGGCACCGAGGCCCCGGCCGAGATGCTGATGTACTTCCCGCAGTGGAAGGCACTGTGCGCCGCCGAGGACGCCACCCACAACCTGCACAACCTGTACACCATCCGCGGCGCCCAGGTGCGCGACGCCAACCAGTGGTGGCGCGCGCTGGACGAGACCATCGGCCGCTTCGGCGGCCGCACCGAGGTCCTGTTCGCCCAGCACCACTGGCCTACCTGGGGCCGCCAGGACATCGTCACTTACCTGGGCAAGCAGCGCGACGGCTACAAGTACATCCATGACCAGTCGCTGCGGCTGGCCAACATGGGCTATGTGCCGGCCGAGATCGCCGAGCGCGTGAAGCTGCCGCCGTCGCTGGCCGCCGAATGGCATCTGCGCGACTACTACGGCACCGTCAGCCACAACGCCAAGGCGGTATACCAGCGCTACCTCGGCTGGTATGACGCCAACCCTGCCAACCTGAACCCGCTGCCGCCGGAAGAGGCGGGCAAGCGCTATGTCGAATTCATGGGCGGCGCGGCGCGCGTGCTGGAGCAGGCGCGTGCGGCGTATGCGCGTGGCGAATACCGCTGGGTGGCCGAGGTGGTCAAGCACGTGGTCTTTGCCGATCCGTCCAACCAGGCTGCCCGCCGGCTGGAAGCCGACGCGTTGGAGCAGCTCGGCTACCAGGCCGAATCCTCGACCTGGCGCAATGCCTACCTGACCGGTGCCGCCGAACTGCGCAGCGGCCCGCCCCAGGCCGGCCGCCGCGCCGGCAGCCCGGACGTGCTGCGCGCCATGACCGACACCATGTTCCTGGACTACCTGGCGATCAGCCTGAATGGCGACCGCGCCGCGGGCAAGACGCTGGCGCTGAACTGGGTACAGCCGGACACCGGCAAGCGCTTTGCGCTGACGGTGGAGAACGGCGTGTTCCGCTACAAGCCCGACGCGCAGCACGCGTCCCCGCAGGCCACGCTTACCATGCCGCGCGCCGTGCTGATGGGCGTGCTGGCCGGCCAGACCACACTGCAGGCCGAGACCCAGGCGGGCCGCGCCCGTGTGGACGGCGACCCGCAGGCGCTGGCGACGTGGACGGCGCTGATGGACAAGTCCGAGCCGAACTTCAGCATCGTGACACCCTAACCGCACCGAGATGGGGCAGGCGCGCGGCCACTGTTGCGTGCCCGCCCTATAAAACCGCTCTTGCCTGAGGGTTTTTTCCTGCGCGCGGCATAAACCGTTGTGCGGATGCCTCGGTGAACGGCCCTGAGAGCCGCTCCCATGCTGGTTTCTTAGTGGTTAACCCTCCCTTTAGGGGGCGTCCTCTACGAATCAGTGTCATCGGTGAAACAGTCGTGCTCCGGCTGGCCGGATAATGCACACGGCAGTAACCGAAAGAGGAGTAAGAGGATTATGAAATCGACCTATAAGAAGATGCTGGCGGCAGGCGCTGTCATGGCGCTGGCCGGAGCCGCACACGCGCAGTCCGCCGGCAGCAATATCGTCAGTCTGGGCTGGTTCCGCGTGATGCCGAACAGCTCCGCCGATCCGCTGACTGTCGACAGCATCAACGGCCGCCCGGTCGGCATGACCCGGCCGAACACCGGCGCGGAGATCGAATCTGCCGACACGCTGGGCCTGGCCTTCACGCACTTCTTCACCGACAACATCTCCGGTGAAATCGTCGCGGGCATTCCGCCCAAGCATGACGTCAAGGGCACCGGCAACTATGCCCAGTATGGCAAGCTCGGTTCGGTCAAGCAGTGGAGCCCGGCGCTGCTGGTCAAGTACCACTTCTTCGACGCCAAGACCAGGTTCCGTCCCTATGTCGGCATCGGCGTGAACTACACCTGGTTCACCGACGAGACCATCACCAACCAGAACTTCGTGAACCGCGAGTTCTTGCCGGGTGCGCGCATGACCGCCAGCGCCAAGCCGTCGTGGAACCCGGTCTTCAACATCGGCGCCAACTACGCCATCAACGACAACTGGTTCGTCGGCCTGTCGGTCTCGTACGTGCCGCTGTCGACCCGCGCGTCCTTCACCACGCAGGCGGGCCCGGTAACGATCCAGTCACACACCAAGATCAAGATCGATCCGGTGGTGACCTTCCTGAACGTGGGCTACCGCTTCTGAGCGCGGCACACTGACGGCAGAAAGGGCACCCGGGGGTGCCCTTTCTTGTTGGCGCCGGCTGCGGTGGCCAGCTTACGCCACCGACTTGACCGGATAGCCGGCCTCTTCGATGGCATCGCGCAGGGCCTCTGGGTCGGCGCTGCTCTCGACGCGTACGGCCTGGGCGGGCACATCCGCGCTGACACGCGCGGCCGGGTCAACCGCCTGTACGGCACGCGTGATGGCGCCCACGCAGTGGTTGCACGACATGCCTTCGACCTGGAACTGGATCATGGTGGGACTCTCCTGAACGGGATGGGACGGGCGGCGGGTGCCGCGACAGATGCAGTTTGAACCTTCCCATGGTGGGAAGCGCAAGAGGAATTTGTTGGCGCCGATGTGACGGTAACACCCTGTGCATCCGGCCTTGACCTTCCAATGATGGTAAGGTCCATGATGCTGACATCGACACTGTGGATGACTCAGGACCCATGCCAAATTCCAGCGCTGTGCTCGCATCACAACCTGTCCGGCCGGCCGACGAAATGCCCGAATGGCGCCTGCCGGTCGACGGCATGACCTGCGCCTCATGCGTGCGCCGCGTGGAGAACGCGCTGGCCCGGGTGCCGGGCGTGCGCGACGTGGCCGTCAACCTGGCAACTGAAGCCGCAACGCTGCGCGCCGACTCGGGCGCGGTGCTGCCGGCCGCCGCCCGTGCCGTGGCCGATGCCGGCTACACGGTGCCGCAGGACACCATCGAACTGAATATTGCCGACATGACCTGCGCCTCATGCGTGTCCCGGGTCGAAAAGGCGCTGCGCGCCGTGCCGGGCGTGATGGAGGCGCAGGTCAACCTGGCGACCGAGCGCGCCAGCGTCACGCTGCTGCGCGGCGCGGCGGATACTGCGGCGCTGGTGGCCGCGGTCGCGCGCGCGGGCTATGGTGCGACGCCGGTGGCCGATGCCGCATCGCAGGCGCCGCAGGCCGCGCAGGGCACTGCCTTCTGGGATGGCCCCTGGCCGGTGGCGATCTCGGCGGCGCTGTCGCTGCCGCTGGTGGCACCCATGGTGCTGGAATGGCTCGGCGTGCACTGGATGCTGCCGGCATGGGTGCAGTGGCTGCTGGCCACGCCGGTGCAGTTCGTGTTCGGCTGGCGCTTCTACAAGGCTGGCTGGAAGGCGGTGCGCGCCGGCGCCGGCAATATGGATTTGCTGGTGGCGCTGGGCACGACGGCGGCCTATGGGCTGTCGCTGTGGCTGATGTGGCGCACGCCGGCCGACGCCATGCCGCACCTGTACTTCGAAAGCGCGGCGGTGGTGATCACGCTGGTGCGCCTGGGCAAGTGGCTGGAGACCCGCGCCAAGCGCCAGACCGCCGATGCCATCCGCGCGCTCGCGGCGCTGCGTCCCGATACTGCCCGCGTGCGCCGCGGCGGCGTGGAGCAGAGCGTGCCGCTGGCGGCGGTGCGCGTGGGCGACGAGGTGGTGGTGCGCCCCGGCGAGCGCATCCCGGTGGACGCCGAGGTGATCGAAGGCAACAGCCACGCGGACGAATCGATGCTGACCGGTGAAAGCGTCCCGGTGCCGAAGAAGCCCGGCGACCGCATCACCGGCGGCGCCATCAATTTCGAAGGGCTGCTGGTTGCGCGCACCGAGGCGGTGGGCGCCGAGACCGTGCTGGCACGCATCATCCGCATGGTCGAGCACGCACAGGCGGCCAAGGCGCCGATCCAGCGCATGGTCGACCAGGTCAGCGCGGTGTTCGTGCCGGTGGTGCTGGGCATCGCGCTGCTGACGGTGCTGGGCTGGGGCCTCTTTGCCGGCGACTGGGAAACCGCATTGCTCAACGCGGTGGCGGTGCTGGTGATCGCCTGCCCGTGCGCGCTGGGCCTGGCCACGCCCACGGCAATCATGGCCGGCACCGGCGCCGGCGCGCGCGCCGGCATCCTGATCAAGGATGCCGAGGCACTGGAGGTGGCGCACCGCGTCAGCGTGGTGGCATTCGACAAGACCGGCACGCTCACGGTCGGCAAGCCGGAAGTGGTGGCGCTGCATGCGGCCGATCCCGCCGATGCCGACGGCAGCGCGCTGCTGGCGCGGCTGGCCGCGCTGCAGGCCGGCAGCGAGCATCCGCTGGCCCGCGCCGTGCTGGCCGCAGCGCAGGCGCGCGGCATTGCCGCGCCGCAGGCCACGGAAGTGCAGGCCCTGCCAGGCCGCGGCATTGCCGGCGTGGTGGACGGCCAGGCGCTGCAACTGGGCAGCGAGCGCCTGCGTGAGGCGCTGGGCGCAGCGGCAGGCACGCTGGCAACGCTGGCGGAGCAGTTGCGCGCGGACGGCCGTACCGTGTCGTGGCTGGTCGAAACCACGCTGCCGCGCGTGGCCGGGCTGGTCGCGTTCGGCGATGCCATCAAGCCGGGCGCGCCGGCGGCGATCGCCAGGCTGCGCGCGGCCGGTGTGCGCACCGTGATGCTGACCGGCGACAATGCCGGCGCGGCGGCGCGCGTGGCGCAGGCGCTGGGGCTGGACGACGTGCAGGCCGAGGTGCTGCCCGAGGACAAGGCTGCCCGGGTGCAGGCGCTGGGGCGCGATGGCGCGGTGGTGGCGATGGTGGGCGACGGCATCAACGATGCGCCGGCGCTGGCGGCGGCGGATGTGGGCATTGCCATGTCGACCGGCACCGACGTGGCCATGCACGCCGCCGGCATCACGCTGATGCGCGGCGACCCGGCGCTGGTGGCCGATGCGCTGGCGGTCTCGCACCGCACCGTGCGCAAGATCCGGCAGAACCTGTTCTGGGCTTTTTTCTACAACGTGGTAGGCATTCCGCTGGCAGCGGCCGGGTTGCTGAATCCGGTGGTGGCGGGTGCGGCGATGGCTTTCTCCAGTGTCAGCGTGGTCAGCAATGCGCTGCTGCTGCGCCGCTGGCGTCCGCAGGCCGGGGCTGCCACGGCACAGGGAGGCGAGCGATGAATATCGGCGAAGCGGCGCAGGCGTCGGGCGTGTCGGCCAAGATGATCCGGCACTATGAATCGATCGGGCTGGTGGCGGCACCGCCGCGCACCGAGGGCGGCTACCGTCGCTATGACGAACGCGCGGTGCACAACTTGCGCTTCGTGCGGCGCGCCCGTAATCTGGGATTCTCGCTCGACGAAATCCGCAACCTGCTGTCGCTTTGGCATGACCGCGGCCGCGCCAGTGCCGACGTCAAGGCGCTGACGCTGCGGCATGTGGCCGACCTTGAGCTGCGCATCGCTGAACTGGCCGCCATGCGCGACACGCTGCGCGAGCTGGCGCAGCACTGCAGCGGCGACGATCGGCCGGATTGCCCGATCCTCGCCGATATGGCGCAGCCGGAAGCGCAGGGCAGGCTTGCCTGCCACGGTTGAGCGGGACAGAGTGCAAGGCAGGCAGCAGGCAGCACCACAAAGAATAGCGACAGCCGGCGCCAGCCTTTTGCTGGCGCTCCGTGCCGGGAGGAGACTTGCGCGAATGGAACAACCGATGACGGACGATCCTGCTATTGCCGGTGTTGCCGGCATGCCTGCCGATACCCCAGCCGGCACGCACGCGCCGGTACAGAGCCGCCAGCGCATGCGCGACGGCACCGAGCTGCTGCTGCGCACCTGGCAGCCCGATCCGGCGCGCTTTGCCGAGCCGCTCGGCTCGGTGCTGCTGGTGCATGGGCTTGCCGAGCATGCCGGACGCTACCAGCATGTGGCCGATGTGCTGTGCGGGCTGGGCCTGCGCGTGCGTGCGCACGACCTGCGCGGCCATGGCGCCAGCGGCGGCGCGCGCATGGTGGCGGACCATCAGGATGCCTACCTCGACGACCTCGCCGAGATCTACGATGCCGCGGTGCCGGGCTGGAACGAGTTGCCGATCCTGCTCGGCCACAGCATGGGCGGGATGATCGCGGCGCGCTTTGCCACCGCGCGCGTGCGCCCGGTGCGCGCGCTGGTGCTGTCCTCGCCTGCGCTGGCGCTGCGCCTGTCGGGCCCGATGCTGGCGCTGCACCGCGTGCTGCTGGCGCTGGCGCCGCGGCTGCGCGTGCCCAATCCGATCGATGCGCGGCTCTTGTCGCACGATCCCGCCGTGGTGGCCGCCTACCGCTCAGACCCGCTGGTGCAGACCACCATCACCGCCAGCGTACTGGAGAGCTTTATCCGCGGCATGGCGCAGGCCCAGGCCGATGCCGCGCTGCTGGAGGCCCCCACGCTGATGCTGGTCGGTGGCGCCGACCGCGTGGTGGACCCGGCCGGCAGCCGCAGCTTCTTCGACCACGCGCCGCCGGAGTTGCGCGAACAGGTCTGGTTCGAGCACGGCTACCACGAGATCTTCAATGAAGCGCAGCCGCTGCGCGGCGAAGTGTTCGCGGCGCTGACCGGCTGGCTGCAGCGTCACCTGCAGCAGCAGGGACACTAAGTCCGGAACACCGACTCGGCCACGCCGAACACTGCCGCGACGACCGGGTCGTCGCGGCGCGTGGCCAGGCATACCAGCGTCAGCTCGGTCTGCACCGAGACCCCTTCAACGATCACCAGCCCGTGCGCATGCGATTCGCGCAGCGCGATCGCGTCGCGCACCAGCGACAGCCCCACGCCGGAGCGCACCAGGTCCAGCATCGAAGCCTCCTGGTCGACATGCGCCACCTTGGGCACGCCGGCCGGGTCGACGCCGGCCTGCGCAAAGCGCGCGGACAAGAGCCGGTTGTGCGCCGATTCGGGCGGCGTCCAGATCCACGGCAGCGTTGCCAGCTGCGCCCATGAGCGCAGCGCGGTGCGCTCTTTCCAGCCCTTGGGTGCCACCACATAGTAGGAGAACGGCGTCAGCGTCAGCGCATGGAAGCCGGCGTCAGGCGGCTGGCCCAGGTAGAAGCCCACGTCGAGCGCGCCGCTGCGTACCTGTTGCAGCACCCAGCCCGACATGCCGTGGCGCAGTTCTGTGCCGATCTGCGGGTGGCGTTCCACCAGCGTGCGCAGCATCGGGCCCAGCCGCGTGAATTCCGGATCGAGGATGGTGCCGATCGCCAGCCGGCCGCGCACGGTGTGATGCATCGCGCTGACGGTGTGCTGCAGGTCGCCCACGCCGTCGAGGATGCGTTCGGCCAGCGGCAGCAGTGCGGCGCCGTCGGCGGTCAGCGTCAGGCCCGCGGCAGTGCGCTCGAACAGCCGGATGCGCCACGCCGATTGCAGCGCCTTCAACTGCAGGCTGACTGCGGGCTGGGTCAGGTGCAGCCGCTGCGCGGCGCGGGTCAGGTTGCCCTCGCGCGCGACGGCAACGAAGGCGCGCAGGTGGTGGAGGTCCAAGGCGGTGTCGGGGCGAAAGGTGGCGCAGGGGCGAGGCGTGGTGCGGCGCAATATTTTGCGCGGCTTATATTGCGATTGACGATAAATCATTGGACGGGGCCGCGCAACTGCACCAAGCTTGCGCTCAATACGGCCCGGCACGCCTTGTGCGGCGCGGCATCGATGCCAGTGCGAGACTGGCGGGTGTTTGCGCCAGCGTCTTCACCAGACGCAAAGATCGGGCGAGCCGCATGCCGTCAGCGACCCAGCATTCAGGAGCGGAAGTGGAAGACATCCTTGCAGAAGCCAGCGCGGTGCAGACCATCATCGGCCATAGCATCGCAGGCCGGCAGACACGCGGCGCATCGCAGCGTCTGGCCGATATCTATAACCCCGCCACCGGCGAAGTCGCAGCACGCGTGGCGCTCGGCACCACCCAGGACGTGGCCGACGCCGTTGCCGCCGCCCATGCGGCATTCCCCGCCTGGGCCGACACCCCGCCGCTGCGCCGCGCGCGCATCCTGTTCAAGTTCAAGGAACTGCTCGACCAGCACCACGACGACCTGGCCGCGCTGATCACGCGCGAGCACGGCAAGGTGTTCTCGGACGCCAGGGGCGAAGTCACGCGCGGCATCGAGGTGGTGGAATTCGCTTGCGGCATCCCCAACCTGCTCAAGACCGACTTCACCGACAACATCGGCGGCGGCATCGATAACTGGAACCTGCGCCAGCCGCTGGGCGTGGTGGCCGGCATCACGCCGTTCAACTTCCCGGTGATGGTGCCGATGTGGATGTTCCCGGTGGCGCTGGCGTGCGGCAATACCTTCGTGCTGAAGCCGTCGGAACGTGATCCGTCGCCGAGCCTGCTGATTGCCGACCTGCTGCGCCAGGCTGGTTTGCCCGATGGCGTGTTCAATGTCGTGCAGGGCGACAAGGAAGCCGTCGATGCATTGCTTGCGCATCCGGATGTGCAGGCGCTGTCGTTCGTCGGCTCGACGCCGATCGCCGAGTACATCTACACGGAAGGGACCAGGCACGGCAAGCGCGTGCAGGCATTGGGCGGCGCCAAGAACCACCTGGTGGTGATGCCCGATGCGGATCTCGACCAGGCGGTCGATGCGCTGATCGGTGCCGCGTATGGTTCTGCCGGCGAACGCTGCATGGCGATCTCGGTCGCCGTAGCGGTGGGCGATGTCGCTGACAAGCTCGTGCCGCGCCTCGCCGAGCGCGCCAGCTCGCTGAAGATCCGCAACGGCATGGAGTCCGACGCCGAAATGGGTCCGCTGGTAACCGCTGCGCACAAGGCGAAGGTGGAGGGCTATATCGCCAAGGGCGTGGAAGAGGGCGCGACGCTGGTGACCGATGGCCGCGGTCATACCGTACCCGGCCATGAGAACGGCTTCTATGTCGGCGGCACGCTGTTCGACAACGTCAAGCCGGATATGACGATCTACAAGGAAGAGATCTTCGGCCCGGTGCTGTCGGTAGTGCGCGTGCATGACTTTGCCGAAGCGGTGGCGCTGATCAATGCGCATGAATACGGCAACGGCGTGTCGTGCTACACCAGCGATGGCGGCATCGCGCGTGCGTTCGCGCGGCAGATCCAGATCGGCATGGTCGGCATCAATGTGCCGATCCCGGTGCCGATGGCGTGGCATTCTTTCGGTGGCTGGAAGCGATCGCTGTTCGGCGACCATCACGCCTATGGCGAAGAGGGTGTGCGCTTCTACACGCGCTACAAGAGCGTGATGCAGCGCTGGCCGGATTCGATCGCCAAGGGCGCCGAGTTCACCATGCCGGTGGCGAAATAAGCCGCAACGATGACGACAAGAACAGCGATGGAGACATTCGACTACATCATCGTGGGGGCCGGTTCGGCAGGCTGTGTCCTGGCCAACCGCCTGACGCAGGATGCGGACGTCAGCGTGCTGCTGCTGGAGGCCGGCGGCAAGGACGACTACCACTGGATCCATATCCCGGTGGGCTACCTGTACTGCATCGGCAACCCGCGCACCGACTGGCTCTATCGCACCGAGGCCGAGGCCGGCCTGAACGGCCGCTCACTCGGCTATCCGCGCGGGCGCGTGCTGGGCGGTTGCTCGTCGATCAACGGCATGATCTATATGCGCGGCCAGCGCGAGGATTATGACGAGTGGGCGCGGCTCACCGGTGATGCTGGCTGGCGCTGGGACAATGTGCTGCCGTTGTTCAAGCGCAGCGAGGACCACCACCGCGGCCCGAGCGAATTCCATGGCGCCGGCGGCGAATGGCGCGTGGAAGGCCAGCGCCTGCGCTGGGACATCCTGGAGCGCTTTGCCGATGCCGCCGAAGAGGCGGGGATTCCGCGCACGGAGGACTTCAACCGCGGCGACAACTTCGGCGTCGGCTATTTCGAAGTGAACCAGCGCCGCGGCATCCGCTGGAACACGGCCAAGGCCTTCCTGCGGCGTGCGTCGGAGCGTCCCAACCTGACCATTGTCACCGGGGCGCAGGTGAGCGGGCTGACCTTCGACGGGCGCCGCTGCACCGGCGTGAACTATATCGGCGGCGGCCGGCCGCACACGGTGGCGGCCACGCAGGAAGTGATCCTCGCCGCGGGCGCGGTCAATACGCCGCAGCTGCTGGAGCTGTCGGGCATCGGCCAGGCCGAGCGCCTGCAGGCGCTGGGTATCCCGGTGCGCCATGCGCTGCTCGGCGTGGGCGAGAACCTGCAGGACCACCTGCAACTGCGCTCGGTGGTGAAGGTCAGCGGCGTGCGCACGCTCAACACGCGCGCCGCGAGCCTGTGGGGAAAGTTCTGCATCGGCGTGCAGTACGCCTTCAACCAGAGCGGGCCGATGAGCATGGCGCCGTCGCAACTGGGTGCCTTTGCGCGCTCGGACCCGGCGCAGGCGCGGCCGAACGTGGAGTACCACGTGCAACCCTTGTCGCTGGACAAGTTCGGCGACCCGCTGCATGCGTTCAACGCCTTTACCGCGAGTGCCTGCAACCTGCGGCCGACCTCGCGCGGCAGCGTGCATGTCGGCAGCGCGGATTTCCGCCAGGCGCCGGTGATCGCGCCCAATTACCTGGCGACCGACGAGGATCGGAAAGTCGCGGCCGACTCCATCCGGCTCACGCGCCGCATCGTGGCGTCGCCGGCGCTGGCACCGTTCCAGCCCGAGGAATGGCTGCCGGGCCCGGCATTCCAGACCGACGAACAGCTGGCCGAAGCGGCCGGCAATATCGGCACCACCATCTTCCATCCGGTGGGCACCTGCAAGATGGGCCGCGCCGATGACCCGATGGCCGTGGTCGACCATCGCCTGCGCGTGCTGGGTATCGATGGCCTGCGCGTGGTCGATGCCTCGGTGATGCCGCTGATCACATCGGGCAACACCAATTCGCCGACCATCATGATCGCCGAGCGCGCCAGCGACCTGATCCGCGAAGACCGCCGGCAGGGCCTGGCGGCGGCGGAAGTATTGGTGCAATCGGCGCCGGCGGCAGCCGCTGCAGGCGCCTGACATGAGCGCGCCACGGGTCGCGGGCGGGGCCGTGACCGAGTGGCGCAGCCTGCTCATGTGCGCTTGCAAAAAAACTGACACTTGGTTCATGTTTCATAGTGCAAACCCCGATGTTTTGCGATGCAACAGGCGCACACAATAGACGCCTCACAGGGTGCGTCGGCAGCACATCGAAGCCATCGCCGCAACCTGCGCGGGAGCCGCCCCGCACCAGTACAGAAAGCCGCAGGCAGGGCCGCAAGCACGGCCAGCCTGGCGGAACAAGCGGCAGCAAGGGCCTACAAGGCCGGTTCGGACCATTGTCAGTGCCGGGCATCACCCCGGCAGTTCAGCAAGAGGGCGGGCAGGAGACATGAACCAGCAGGAAACCATCCTGGAAACGCGGAACCTCACCAAGGAGTTCAAGGGGTTCACGGCGGTGAGCGACGTCAACCTGCAGGTGCGCCGCGGGTCGATCCATGCGTTGATCGGGCCCAACGGCGCGGGCAAGACGACTTGCTTCAACCTGCTCACCAAGTTCCTGGAGCCGACCACCGGCACCATCCTTTTCAACGGCATCGACATCACCCGTGA
>NZ_JBXAGS010000017.1:0-154007 GCF_058794355.1 Cupriavidus sp. GW823-FHT07B10 | reverse complement strand
TCGCAACTCCAAGATAACAGTGGTGGGCTTGTTGGCCCTTTTTGTTTCTAAACGGTCACGCAGATCGGCGATGAACCTTTTTTTTGCCGTGAGCGGAGCGGTATTGCCGAGGCCGCTGCAGCAGTCAACAGCAAAAAAATCGCTCCGACCGATGGCCGGATTTCAGTGCGGCCAAGATGTCGCCAGTGTGCGGCTCCGCTGTCGGGGTTGCACCTTACGGAGTGCGCTTGCGCTGAAGCGCCACCCCCTGCTCGAGCAGCTTTTCGATCTGTGATTCCGTAAGGCCCGCCTCGCGCAGCACCTCCACCGTGCTCGCGCCGATCTCTTGCGGAGCTTCACGGTACGTTGCCGGCGTGCGGCTAAGCTTGACCGGCGAAGCGACCGACTTGAATTTTCCAATTTCAGCCACCATGCCCCGGTGTGCCGTGTGCGGGTGGTTCAGCGCCTCGACCACGTTGTGGATGACACCGCACGGCACGCCAACTGCCACCAGGCATTCGAACAGCGACTGCGCTTCGAAGCGGCCGAAGGCGGCCTCAAGATCGCGCTTGAGCTCGAAACGATGCACGGCTCGCTGAGCATTGGTTGCGTAGCGCGCATCGACCGCCAGTTCCGTTCGGTCCACCGCTTCGCACAGCCGCTGAAACTGGCCATTGTTGCCGACCGCGAGATAGATGGGCTCGGTGGCAGTGGCATAGGTGTCGTAGGGCGCGATGTTCGGATGGCCATTGCCAGACCGCATCGGAGCCTTGGCGGTGAAGAGCGTGTTGATGGAGTGTGGGTATAGGGAGAACAGAGCGTTGTCATACAGTGCCGACTCAATGGACTGTCCTTTACCGCTGCGCTCACGCTCATGCAAGGCCAACAACACCCCGATCACGGCGCTCAGACCAGTCGTCACATCGACGATCGGCACCCCAACGCGCGTGGCCGTTCCATCCGGGTCACCGTTGATGCTCATGATGCCACCGAGCGCCTGTACCGCGGCGTCGTAGCCGGGCAGCCCACCGAGCGGCCCCGTCGCACCGAAGCCCGTGACACGACAATGGATCAGCCTTGGAAAGCGCAAGGAGAGCACGTCGTCGTACCCCATCCCCCAACGCTCCAGGGTGCCGACCTTGAAGTTCTCGATAAGCACGTCCGCTTCGGTGAGCAGCTGCATCAGTACTTCGCGTCCTTGCGGCAACGCGAGGTCGAGGCACACAGTGCGCTTGTTGCGATTGATGCCCGCGAAGTACGAAGCCATGCCAGCCTCATTAAAGGGCGGCCCCCAGGTGCGCGTCTCATCGCCCATCGGACCTTCCACCTTGATCACGTTGGCACCGTGATCCCCGAGGATCTGCGCACACAGGGGACCACCAAGTACGCGGGACAGATCCACGACCTTCAAGCCTTCCAGCGATGCCATGATTTCCAACCTCCGAAAAGTTGACGTTCGACGCGTGTGGTTCAGTTCGCCGCAAGCGGCGGCAGTTCGGCCCCCACGTTCCAGAGCGCCGGCCTGCGCTCTCGGGCGGCTGTCACGCCTTCCACCGCTTCGGAGCGCATCTGCTGCGCAAACTTGACGGAGGCAGTGTCCAGGTAGTGCGTCAATGCCTCGTGCGACTGTGCCGAAAGTGGGCGCATCTGCGTCAGAAGGCACTTGGTTGCAGCGCTGGCTGCGGGTGCCGTGGCAACGACGGATCCCAGAATTTCCCGCACGCGCGCAGGCAACGCCTCCTCGGATTCGGCAAGGTAATCCAGCAACCCGAGACGGTGGGCCTCCGCGCCATCGATCCGTTCACCGGTGAGCATGAGGCGGCGCGCTACTTGAACGCCAATGCGTGCGCTGACGAAAGGCAGGATTTGCCCGGGCACCAGGCCAATACCGGCCTCTGGAAAGCCGAACCGGGCCGCGGGTGAACCGATGGCGATATCCACCGCGCATACAAGGCCCGCACCTCCGCCCATGGCTGCGCCGTGCACACAGGCCACCGTGACCTTCGACGACCGGATGAGCCGGGCAAGGAACTCGCCATAGCGCCGGTTACCCACCGCGATGGGATCCTGGCCATCCGCGCCGGGCTTGACCGCCAGGCGGTCCGAGATATTGCCGAGATCCCCACCAGCACTGAAGGCCTTTCCCGCTGCGGTGAAGAGGATGATCCGCACGTCATCCATTTGCTCGGCCTGATCAACCGCCTTTGACAAGGCCGCAACCATGTCGGCGCCCAGTGGATTCCTCGCATCGGATCGGTTAAGCTCGATGCGAAAAACGGCTCCGTGAACGACGGTGCGAACGAACGGTGCGTCCGTGATGACAGACGGCCCTGTAGCTTCGATGGGTGTGGAGGATACGCTGGAAGTCACGCTGTTCAATCCTGAATGTTAATGTTGGGAATCACGACAACTTGCAAGCGGCAGCCGCAACGCTATTCGACATGAGCTTTCGCAACCTTGACATCGGCCTGCTTCGCACGTTCGTTGCCGTGGCAGAGAAAGAAAACTTCGCTGTGGCGGCAGAGCAGGTCTTCCGCACCCAGGCGGCCGTGTCGCAGCAGATGCAAAAGCTGGAGACCGCGCTCGACTGCGTGTTGTTCGAGCGCGTTGGACGCAGCAAACGCCTGACCACGGCGGGCACCAGGCTCCTGGACTACGCGCGTCGCATCGTCGGCCTGAACGATGAGGCTTATCGCGCCATGACCCAGAGAGCCTTCGACGAACCGGTGAAAGTCGGAGCTTGCGCGGATGCCGTCGACTCGCTCATTCCCGAATACCTGAAGATGTGTGCAGAGGTTTTTCCCGGCCTGCGCGTGGACATCCAGGTTGGCCGCCGCCGTTGGCTGACCTCGTCCCTGCGCCGCGGCGAGATTGACCTGGTCGTCATGCTTGACCCTGTGCCCAACCCGGAGTTCGATCAGGTCGTGCTGCGCACCTCTCCCGTAACCTGGATCGCAGGCGCGCGATACCACCATCAGCCCGGCGCGCCGGTACCGCTCGTGCTCATCGAGGGGGCCTGTCCGCTTCATAGCATGGCAATCAAGTCCCTGACGGACGCGAACATCCCCTGGCGTGTCGCTTTCCAGACCTCGACGCTGGCCGGTATCCGGGCGGCATTGCGAGCGGGCATGGGGGTCACGCCTCGCACCGTGGAGATGCTGGCTCCTGACCTGAAGGTCCTGGACCCTCACGCCGGCATGCCAGCGCTGCCGACCATCAGCTACCGGCTCTATGCGCGCACCGACAAGCTTAGCGAGAGCGCACTGGGCATCAGCCGCCTGATCTCGCCGCGCTGAACGTGCTACGGGCTTCATGGCTGCTGCATTCCCGCGTCAATGATGATTTTTCCCCAGAGCCTGGTGTCGCGCCGCTGCAACTCCTGCAGATGCATCGGGGCAACCTTGGCCGGAATCAGGCCCTTGCCGATGAGGAAATGACGACCATCGGGCGAGTCCAGCGTATCGGCGATCCAGCGCGACAACAGCCTGGCCACAGGCTGGGGCGTCGACGCGTTAGCGCTCCAGATGCCGATCCACGAACTGACGTCAAAGTCCGGGAATCCGCTTTCCGCCAGTGTCGGCACATCAGGTAATGACTGCACTCGTTCGGAGCTGGAGATTGCCAGGGCGCGCACGGTTCCGGCCTGGATCTGCGGCAGCGCGGTGACCATGTCGCACAGGTAGTAGTCGAACTGGCCGCCAAGCAGGTCCGTCATGGCCTGGCTGCTGTTCTTGTACGGAACGCTGACTGCCTTGACGCCTGCTCGTTGCTTGAACAACTCCCCGCTGATACGGCCTCCCACGTTGGCGCTCGCAAAGGAAAGCGGATTGCTCTCCTTCCTGGCCCATGCCAGGAACTCCTTGAACGTTGCTGCGTGAACACGCTTTGGATTCACGAGCAACACGAAGGGTGTGCTGGCCATTGTGGCCAGCGGCGTGAAGTCCGCTTCCGGGTCATAGGGAAGTTTGCGGTAGATGGTGGCGTTTGCCGCGTGCGTCGATGAGCCGGACACCAGCAGCGTGTAAGCATCGGTCGACGCGCGGACTGCAGCGTCGGCTGCAATGTTGCCGTCAGCACCGGACTTGTTTTCTACGATCACGGGCTTGCCGGCACGCCTGGAGAGTCCGTCGCCCACGAAACGCGCGATGCTGTCCGAAGCCCCGCCGGCGCCGTAAGCAACGATGATGCGCACCGGCTTGTCGATGCGATCAGTGCCGGGAGTGGACGTTGGCTGGGCGCTGGCTGCAGCGCCCCACAGGATGGCACCCAGCGCGCTCACGGCGACGCGGCATCGTCGCTTGGCGAGCCGCCGCGTGGTGCTCTGAGCTTGGTAGTCTGGTTGCTGTGTCGCTTGCATGGCTCATGTCTCCTGGTTCGTTGTCGGTCGCAAAGTGCCCTGCCGCCCGGTCAAGGTGTGGGCGCGGTCCCCGCTGTCCCCGCCGCCGTTTCTGGCAGAAGGTCCGCGGGACATTCGATTTCCATGTCCAGCAGCATCTGTGCATAGCACTTGCCCAGCGGATCGGAACGCAGGCTGCAGGAACCACCGCCACCCAGTGCCTTTTCCAGTACAAAGTTGAAGGCGCCGATTTCCGGCAGTTCGTAGCGTTTCACCGGGCCTTCAATCAGATGCGCAAAGTAGTCGCGTACCCTCTGCGCCGTCGCCTGCGCGCTGACCACAGGCAGCCACGCAGGATCGCGCACCATCAATCCGATGTTGGCATCGTTGCCTTTGTCGCCGCTGCGCCCGACCGCCAGTGTGCCGAGCGGAATACGCACGAGGCCGCGCGCGTCCTGCCGCGGCTCGTCCCCAGGCGGTCTCCGGGGCGTGTGCGAAGTCATTGCCGGCCGCTCCGAGGGCACACCACACGCCGGCACCGCCACCGTTGTCGCCGGCTCGTCAGCCAGCCTCCATTGCACCGTCACCTCCTGCTTGGGGAGCAGGAACGAGGCCGTGCGGATCACACTCTGGATATCCGAACGCCCGCCAAAGTGGCTGCGCGTTCCCGGCCCCATGGAGGTGCCGGCTGACGCCGCCTCCTTCTGCAAGAACGTCAACGCTTGCTTGTCATCGTGCTGGGCAGCAATGCGCAGCACCACCTCCCGGCTGTCTCGTACGCGACGATGCGGCCCGTACATGGATTCGGCGCCTAGCAACTCCACCAGGGTGTCGCTGTAGTCG
The DNA here is from genome assembly GCF_058794355.1 of Cupriavidus sp. GW823-FHT07B10. Taxonomy (NCBI): domain Bacteria; kingdom Pseudomonadati; phylum Pseudomonadota; class Betaproteobacteria; order Burkholderiales; family Burkholderiaceae; genus Cupriavidus; species Cupriavidus sp. GW823-FHT07B10. The sequence continues at coordinate 148,849 of NZ_JBXAGS010000017.1, read as the reverse complement.
GCATGGCCGGCCTTGGCCATCAGGCCGCGGCTACGCGCCAGCAGCGCTTGCGCCGTACGCTCGGCCTTCTCCAACGCCCGCTGTCCGCGAATGGCCATCATCAGTGCAATCTGGTAGCCCTGCTGGTAGGTCGCTGTCACCTTGTAGCAATCGCCGGGCGCCCTTCCCCGCGCCCCACTGACGCGCACGCGGCCGCCACTGGCTTCGAAGCCCGGCAGGTCCTCGATGCGGACCTCGGAGAAATCGCAGACCACATCAGGCAGCGCATAGGCCTGCGGATCACCGATCTCGTAGAGCAGCTGCTCGCCCACGGTCTGGCGCGTCACCAGTCCGCCCGCGTCACACGGCTGGTAGAGCTCGAATACGCCGTCGGCTGTCATGCGCACCAGCGGGTAGCCAATGTTGGTCCAGTCCGGTACGCGCTCCCAGTCCGTGAACAGCCCGCCCGTGGCCTGCGCCCCGCACTCCACCAGGTGGCCTGCAAGGCTGCCCTGCGCCAGCCGGTCGTAGTCCTGCATCGACCATCCGAACTCGTGGATGGCAATGCCAAGCAGCGCGGCGCTATCCACGCAACGGCCGGTGACGACAATGTCCGCGCCGCCGTCCAGTGCCTCGGCAATGGGCAGGGCACCGAGGTAGGCATTGGCCGACATCAACCGCGGGAGGCTGGCATCGGCCTCGTCACCGGGCCAAGGCAGGAATCTCCCCTGAAGTGCCAGCACGTCGTCGCCGGATACGATCGCCACCTTCAGCTCCAGCCCTTGCTCTCGCGCCAAGGCAAGGATGGCATCGCGGCAGCCTGCCGGGTTAAGGCCGCCTGCGTTGGACACCAGGCGCACCCCATGCTGCTTCAGAGCCCGCAGGTTGGGCCTCAGCGCCGCGCTGACAAAATCCGTTGCATAACCCAGCTCCGGCGCCCGAAGGCGCGCTCGCTGAAGGATCGCCATGGTGGTCTCGGCCAGGTAGTCGAAGACGAGGTAGCCCAGTTCCGGCTCCTGCAGCAATTGCGGGACGGCAATCTGCGAGTCGCCCCAGAATCCCGATGCGCCGCCAATGACAACCGCGCGGCCGGACTTTGCGTTTTGGCCCATTCATGCTCTCCTGTAGTGTGTGCGGACGTGTTTGTGGTCGTGCCCCGCGGGTCCGATCTGCGTTTCGGCTTCCGTGCAGTCAGGTCGCCTCCTGGGCTTGGACGGCACCCTCCTCGGCGCCCGCGCCGACTTCGATCAGCACCTGGCCGGCATTGAGCTGCATACCCTCCTGGACAAGCAGGCGCGCAATGCGTCCCGTGCTTGGCGCGGCCAGGGGCATTTCCATCTTCATGGACTCCATGACGGCCAGGGTCTGGCCTCGCTCGACGGCGTCGCCCTCACCCACCATGACGGCGATCACGCGCCCGCTCATCGGCGCCCGCACGCTGCCTCCCTGCGTCTCGCCGTCGCTGGCCTCGAAGCGCGCCAGCCGCCTGAACACGAAGGTATCCGCGCCATCCTGCAGCCACCATTCGTCGCGCCGAGGCGAATCGCACAGCAGCTGGCGGTACACGCCATCGACGGCCAACCCGAGCGTGCCGCCATGTCTCCCGGCTGAGCCGGCGATCGGCGCCCAGTGCACATTGCCGACGCTGCAGACAGGCTCGTCGTCACACGCTTCGGAACGCTTCCCGTCGCGCGCGGGCACCGCTGCGCCAGCCCGGAAGCTGATGAGAACTTCGCCCCCGTCATCGGACGGCCGCAGTTCGACTGCGCTGGCCGTCCCTTGCGCGGCGGCGCCTGCGTTGAGCGCATGGGTCGCGTCCACGAGCCACAACGCCCGCGTCTGCGCCGGGCCAGCCGGCAGCCGGCGAATGCCAGATGACTCGCGGCCGACTGCGCCTGACAGCAGCAAGGCCGCCGCGGCGCGTGCATGCACCGACGGCTGTGCTCGCCAGGCCGGGCCGCCCATGTCTTCGCCCGCCAGGAAGTCGGTAGTGACTTCACCGGTCACGAAGCGTGAATGACGCAGACAGCGGGCGAGCAGGCCAAGGTTCGTTCGGACGCCCAGCAGCGCCGTGCGCTCGCAGGCCCGGACCAGGCGGTTGATGCTTTCCTCGCGCGTCTCGCCCCAGGACATGATCTTCCCGACCATGGAGTCGTAGTCGGAACCGATCTCCATGCCGTCCTGCAGCGCGCTATCAACGCGGATGTCGGGCGACGGCCGCCAGACGTCGACGCGGCCCACCTGAGGCAGAAAGCCCGCCGCAGGGTCCTCCGCACACAGCCGCACCTCGATGGCATGGCCGCGCATGCGTACATCCTCCTGCCCGAACGCGAGCCGCTCACCCTGGGCAATGCGCAGTTGCTGCTCCACCAGGTCCAGCCCCGTGACCAGTTCTGTCACGCCGTGCTCAACCTGGAGCCGCGTGTTCATCTCCATGAAATAGAAGCGTCCTTTTCCGTCAAGCAGGAATTCGAGCGTGCCGGCGCCCGTATACCCGATGGCCTCGCAGGCGCGCACAGCGACCTCTCCCATCGCGCGGCGCAGCTCGGCGTTCACCGCGGGCGAAGGGGCTTCCTCGATGAGCTTCTGGAAGCGCCGCTGTGTCGAACAGTCGCGCTCACCGAGGTGCAAGCAGCGACCATGTTCATCGCACAGCACCTGGATCTCGATGTGTCGTCCCCGTTCGATGGCGCGCTCGATGATGATCTCGTCAGAGCCGAATGCGCCTGCCGCCTCGGAGCGCGCCTGTCGCAGCGCCGCCAGCAAGGTCGAGGCATCGCGCACGACCCGCATGCCGCGGCCGCCCCCGCCTGCCGCCGCCTTCAGGATGACCGGGAAGCCGATGCGCTCGACCGCAGCGATTGCCTCCTCGTCGGTCGCGCAGCCCTGTTCTCCTGGCACAGTCGGCACGCCGGCTTTCTGCATGGCGAGCTTTGCCTGGGCCTTGTTTCCCATCAACGCAATGACGTCTGCAGAGGGCCCTACGAAGGTAATTTCCGCATCGGCGACCGCCTGCGCGAACTCCGCGTTCTCAGACAGGAATCCATAGCCCGGATGTATCGCCTGGGCTCCGGCGCGCCGGCATGCCTCGATCAGCGCATGGGCATGCCGATAGCTGCGGGCAGCCTCGGCCGGTCCAATGCGCACGGCCAGATCGGCCTCGCGCACGTGGAGGCTGCGGGCATCGGCGTCCGAATAGACGGCGACCGTGCGCAAGCCGAGCTTGCGCGCGCTGCGCAGGACCCGCAGTGCGATTTCTCCGCGGTTGGCGACAAGCAGTGTGTCAAAGCGCATGTGACTCTCCGTTGATCAGGCCGCCCGTTTCGGCAGGATCCCCATGTGCTTGCAGATGATCGTCAGCATGATCTCGTCGGCTCCCCCGCCAATGGAGATCAGCCGCAGGTCCCGCCAGGCGCGCGATACACGGTTGTCCCAGGTGAAGCCCATGCCGCCCCAGTACTGCAGGCAGGAATCGGTCACCTCACGGCACAAGCGGCCGGCCTTGAGCTTGGCCATGGATGCCAGCTCGGTCATGTCGCCGCCCGACATGTGCACCTGTGCCGCGCGGTAGATAACGGATCGCAGCAGCTCGACTTCCGTCTTCAGCTCAGCCAGCCGGAAATGGACCGCCTGGTTGTCCAGGATCGAGCGCCCGAATGCCTTGCGCTGACGGGTGTATTCAATGGTTTCGTTGATCGCATTGGTGAGCGCGGTGACCCGGCGGGTAGCGCCACTGAGGCGCTCCTCCTGGAACTGACGCATCTGGTAGGTGAAGCCCATGCCCTCATCTCCGATGCGGTAGCGCTGGGGCACGCGAACGTCGTCGAAAAATACCTGGGCGGTGTCGGAGGACCACATGCCGACCTTCTTGATCTTGTTCATCGTGATGCCGGGACGCAGCTTCCCGCCTTCCCTCAGCGGCAGGCAGATGAGCGACTTGTTGCGGTGGATATCTCCATCGCTGGTGTTCGCCAACAGGCACATCCAGTCGGCTTGCAGCCCGTTCGTGATCCACATCTTGGAGCCGTTGATCACATAGTCGGAGCCATCCTTGCGCGCCGTGGTCTTCAGCGATGCCACGTCCGAACCGGCACCCGCTTCCGACACGCCCAGGCACACCACGAAGTCGCCCGCGACGGTCGGCTTGAGAAAGGTCTCCCGCAATTCGTCGGAGCCAAATCGCGCCAGCGCCGGAGTTGCCATGTCAGTCTGCACCGCGATGGCCATGCCGACGCCGCCTGCGCTGATGCCGCCGATGGCCTCGCAAAAGGCAATCTCATATGAGTAATCCAGCCCCATGCCGCCGAATTCCACGGGCTTGTTCACGCCGAGATAACCCGCCGAGCCGAGCTTCTTGAACACTTCGTGCGCGGGAAAGATTTCGTCAGCCTCCCATTTTTCGACATGGGGTTCGATCTCCCGGTCGATCAGCTTGCGTACGCTATCCTGCAGCGCGATGTGGTCGGGGGTCATCATCTTTCGTGTCTCCTTGTGGTTCGAAGGGATGGGGCGCGGCAAGCCGGCCGGCACGCGAAGGTGCCGGCGCGCAGCGCCGCCTTGTGGCTAGAGGCGGGCGACGCCGAACTGCATCGGTTGCACGGTGCGGTGCTTCGCCTGTTCCACCGTGGCCAGGGCCATGCCCAGCCAGGACCGCGTGTCTCTCGGGTCGATGATCCCGTCATCGAGCAGCAGGCTGCTGGTGTGGATCGCGCTGGATTGACGATCGAAGGTAGCGACGATGTCGCGGCTCTCGGCCTCGATCGCCCGTTCGTCGGCGGAGTTTCCGCTGCGGCGGGCGGCGTTCTCGGCGACCAGCCGCATGGTCATGGCGGCCTGCTCGCCGCCCATGACCGCCGTGCGCGCATTCGGCCAGGAGAAAAGGAAGTCGGGGCGAAAGGCGCGGCCGCACATGCCATAGTTGCCGGCGCCAAAGGACGAACCGCACAATATGGTCAGGCGCGGCACCGGCGCATTGGACAGCGCCTGGATCAGCTTGGCGCCGTGCTTGATCATCCCCGCCTGCTCATGCTCGCGCCCGACCATGAAGCCGGTGATGTTCTGCAGGAAGACAAGCGGCCGGCCCAACTGCACGCACGACTGGATGAACTGCGCCGCCTTGGTGGAGCCATCGCAGTCGAGCGGCCCATTGTTCGTCAGGATCCCCACGTGGTGCCCCTGGATACGGGCATGACCGCAGACGGTGTGAGCCCCGTACATCGCCTTGAATTCCCTGAAGCGGGATCCATCGACAATGCGCGCAATCACTTCGCGCATGTCGACGGGCGTGCGGGTGTCGACCGGCATCAGCCCCAGCAGGTCCCCGGCAGGCTCAAGGGGCTCGTCCCAGCTCTCGCCGCCCGGCACATCGCGCCAACCGATCGTATCCATCACCTCTCGCAGGCAGGCAATGCCATCAAGATCGTTGTCGGCGACGTGGTCGGCGAGGCCGGAGACGCTGGCGTGCATGTCGGCCCCACCGAGCTCCTCATCGCTCGCCTCCTCGCCTGTCGCGGCACGCAGCAACGAGGGCCCGGCCAGGTACGCATGGGCCTGGCGCCGCACCATGATGACGTGGTCGGAAAGTCCCGGCAGATAGGCACCACCAGCGGCCGAAGATCCATGGATGAGAGACACCACCGGCACGCCGGCCGCGGACAGCCGCGCCAGGTTGTAGAACATGCCGCCACCCACGACGAAGCGTTCGACCCGGTATTTGCGCAGGTTCCCCCCCGCGCTTTCGACCAACTGGACAAATGGCAGCTTCTGGGCAAGCGCAATCTCCTGCGCCCGAATCAGCTTCTGGCCGGTCAGCGCCTGCATCGCACCGGCGCTGATGCCCGAGTCGTTTACCGCGATCATGCAGCGCACCCCCTCGATATAGCCGATGCCGACTATGAGTGCCGCACCGGGTACGCTGGTGGCCGGGTCCGGATCTTCGAGGCCGCAATACCCGGCCAGGGTCATGAGTTCAAAGAACGGGCGGTCGGCGTCCAGCAGGTGCGCCAGCCGCTCCCGTGGCAGCAGCTTGCCTCGGGCATGAAATGAATCTGCCGCCCTTGCAGATTTTCTGACCGTCCGTTGCTCCAGTTCCCGCACCTGGCCCAGCATCGCCAGCATGTGCTCACGGTTGCGTTCGGCGCCTGACGTCAAAGGACGTGCGCCTGAAATCGTTGCGTCCTGAGTGATATTGTTCTCTGCCATCTTCTGCCCTTGTGGCCATCGCATGCTGGCTCGTACGTGGATTCGAAGCGTGTCTGACTGCTGCATGATGGCCTCCTGGCACGAGAGCTTCCAGTTAGAAATTCATCCCGATTTGATAAGAAAACCTTATGTTTTCTCGTGGAAGTGCCTCACGCGGGAACGTGCAGCCGCACTCGCCGCCTGCCATGCCATGGCATCGCGTCGACAGCAGCAGACGCGGCATAGCGCGGAGCCGTCAAGGCACCGTTCAGGATCGAGTGGGAAATTTCGGGAAGCAGCAGCCCGCGGTCATGCCGCGGTGGAAGCCGAGACGTCATGGCCATCGTCCAGCGCGCAACCGCGCCGGCCGGCTCTTGGCCTGGCCAGCGCATCAACAATCAGCCGGTCTTCCAGATGCCGCTGGGGTGGCTGGCGTTTGTTGCGGCCATAATCTCGCCAGTGTGCTGGCCGCGCCGTGGAATCGCGCCCGCCGCCATGGCCTTGCCATCGAAGCGCGGCGCGGGGGCAGCCTGCAGATGGCCCTCCGCTTCGAAGTAGACGCCCCGCGCGGCAAGGTGCGGATGCCCGGCGGCCTCTTCCGGGCTCAGCACCGGGCCGAAACAGACGTCGGTGTTTTCCAGCAGAGCGCACCATTGCGCGCGAGTCCTGGTGGCAAAGAGTTCTTCGAAGTGCCGATGCAGCTCCGGCCAACGCTCGCGGTCCCATTGCCGGGCGAAGCGCGGATCCTCGGTCAGGCCCAGCTTTTCCAGCAGCAGCGCGTAGAACTGCGGCTCGATCGAGCCGAGCGTGACGAACTTCCCGTCCGCGCAGCGGTAGGTCGAATAGAAATGAGAGGCATCGTGGATATTGTTGCCGCGCTCGCCGGTGATGAAGCCCTTGCGGCGTGTGGACAGCAACAGCTGCAGCATATGGGCCGAGCCATCCACGATGGATGCATCCACCACGGTTCCCTTTCCGGTGGCGCGGGCGTTGAGGATGCCTGACAGCAGGCCCACCGCCAGGTAAAGCGCGCCACCGCCGACGTCGCCCACCACGGTAATGGCCGACGATGGCGGCTCTGCAGGCGTGCCGTGGTAGTACAGCGCGCCGGAAAGCGAGATGTAGTTGTTGTCATGCCCCGCGGCCTGCGCCATCGGGCCGCTCTGCCCCCACCCTGTCATGCGCCCGTAGACCAGGCGGGGATTGCGTTGCAGGCAGACATCCGGGCCCAGCCCCAGGCGCTCCATGACGCCGGGGCGCATGCCTTCGATCAGCGCGTCGGCATCCTGGATCAGTGCCAGCACCAGCTCACGCCCTTCGGCCGTTTTCAGGTCGGCAACCACCGAGCGCTTGCCCCGGTTCAGCACGTAGCCTTCGGTGGATAGCGCCGCATCGTTGGCCGGTGCCGCGCGTTCCACGGCGATCACATCGGCGCCGAGATCGGCGAGGTGCATCGCGCAGAACGGGCCTGGACCGATCCCGCAAATCTCGACAACTTTTACACCGGAAAGCATGAACGATCCCCCTGATTCAGCATGAAAGTGAAGGTCCTCCGTACAGTACGTTGGAGTCTTGGAGGCTATCAGCCGTCCGGCCAGGCGCGGCCTCCCCGGAACAGGGAGGGCGGCCCGGCCTGCGACACCGCTCAGTCAAGCGTGATGCGCGCGTTGGCCGCGATCCGTCCCCAGATCTCGGCGTCGCGCCGCATCAGCTTCAGGAATGCCTCGGGCTCCAGCGTTCCCGGCTCCAGGCCTTGCTCACGAATCGCCGTTTGCATGGCCGGCTTGGCCAGGATTGCCAGCACCGCCGCGGATAGCTTGTCCTTCACCGCCTTCGGCGTCGCCGCCGGCACGAACAGGCCATACCAGCCGTTTGGCTCGAAATCGCGGTAGCCCAGTTCGGTAAAGGTCGGCACCTCCGGCAGCAGCGCCAGCCGGCGCTCGCCCGTGACGGCCAGTACCTTGATCTTCGGGGAGTTGAGCGCGGCCTTGCCGCTGGCCACATCCACAAACCCGGAACTCACCTGCCCACCCAGCAAGTCCTGGATCAGTGGCGAGCCGCCCTTGTAGGCCACGTGGGTCAGGTCGACGTCCCCCTGCATCCGCAGCAATTCCCCGTGCATGTGGGAGGAGGTGCCGTTGCCGTAGGAGCCGTAGCTGATCTTGCCAGGCGTGGCCCGGGCCGCGGACAGCAGCTCGCTCACGCTGGCAACGCGGGTGGATACCGGAGCGGCAAATACGTCCGACGAGAGCGCCAGGCGCGCCAGCGGCGCGAAGTCGCGGAAGGTGTCATAGGGCAGTGACTTGTAGACGCCCTGCAACTGCACCAGCGGCGTTGCGCCCAACAGCAGCGTATAGCCGTCCGGTGCAGCCTTCGCGACCGCGCCTGTGCCAATCGCGCCGCTGGCACCGGGCCTGTTCTCGACCACCACCGTCTGGCCCCACATCGCCGTCAGCTCGCGGCCGAGCAAGCGGGCCACGGTGTCGGATCCGCCTCCGGCCGGGAATGGCACGACCAGCCGGATGGGCTTTTGCGGATAGGCAGAATCGTCCGCGGCGTGCGACCAGGCCGGCAGTGCGGCGATGCACGCCAGCGCGGCCAGGGCAGCACGCCGCCGCGGCACAGTGATGATGGGCATGGGCCCTCCTTGGGGCAGGATTGGGTCAGTCGATCAATTCGAACTGCGGCAGGCTCACGTCGTCACTCGCCTTCTCGAACACCACTCGCACGCGCTTGCCGATAGCAATGGCCTCGGGCGATGCGTTGAGGATGTTCGCCATCATGCGCACACCTTCGTCAAGTTCGACGATGGCAACGGCGTACGGCAGCCGCGCCTTCATGAAGGCATTGGGTGCGCGATGGTTGATGGTGAAGGTATAGATCGAGCCAAAGCCGCAGACCTCCGTCCAGTCGACCTGGTCCGATTCGCACGCAAGGCACAGCGTGCGCGGATAGAACTGGCGGTGGCCACAGGCGCTGCAGCCTTGCACCACCAGCCGGCCCTGCGCCGCCGCATGCCAGTAGCCTTCGGTGATCTCGGTGGGACGCGGCAGGGGACGTTGTGCTTCGCTCATGCTTCAGACTCCGAGGATCATGGTGGTGTTGCAGGAGAAGACCAGTCCGGGCGCATGGCACAGCGCCAGTTCGGCATCGGGCAATTGCCGCTCGCCACACTCCCCGCGCAACTGGCGCACGGCCTCGATCAGCACGAACATGCCGAACATGCCAGGGTGGCCGTAGGAAAGGCCGCCGCCGGAGGTATTGATGGGGAAGCGGCCACCCGGGCCCAGGGCGCCATCGGCGACGAAGGCACCGCCCTCGCCTCGCTTGCAAAAGCCCAGTTCTTCCAGCGACTGGATGACGCCGATGGTGAAGTGGTCATAGATCTGCACCACGTCGATGTCTTCGCGGGTGACGCCAGCCATGCCGAACGCTTCGTCCGCCGTCTCGGCGACGCGCGTATCCAGCCAGTCCGCCGTGCTGAACGGGGTGTAGTGGTGCGAGAAGGTCTCGGCTGCGCCCATCACATAGACCGGCTTCGACTTCAGGTCTCGGGCACGATCGGCGGAGGTGATGATCAGTGCGCCACCGCCATCCGTGACGAGGCAGCAGTCACGCGTACGCAGCGGCGACGCGATCACGGGCGACGCCATGACCTCCTCGATGCTGGTTTGCTCGCGCCGGTATGCCTTCGGGTTCAGCTGCGCCCAGCGCCGCGCCGCCACTGCCACCTCGGCGAGATCCCTGGACGTGGTGCCGTAGCGATGCATGTGCAACTGGGCAACCATTGCGTAGTAGCCGATCGGGCTGAGCTGGCCATAAGGCGCGATGAACTGGCCACGCGGCGAGTCCGGCGTATCCGCGGCGACGGCGCCACTCTTGCGCGAGCCGTCGGACAGTTGCGTACTGCCATAGGTCACCAGCGCCACCGAACACATGCCGGCGGCAATGGCCGCCATCGCATGGCGGATGTGCATCAGGTTGGACATGCCGCCGACGTTGCTGGAGTCGACGTACCTTGGCTGGATACCGAGGTATTCGGCCAGCTGCACGGTGGCAAAGCGGTCATCGGTATGCGCAAAGACGGCATCCACATCGCGCAGCGACAGCCCCGCGTCCTGCAGCGCCAGCCGCGCGGCCTGCGCCTGCAACTCCAGTGCCGTCTTGCCGGGCACCTTGCCCAGGTCGGATTCCGCGGCACCCACGATGGCGACCGAGCGAGAGAGGTTCTTGGTCATGGTGAATTCAGAGTGCGCGCGCGATGACTTCGCGCATGATTTCGGCCGAACCGCCGTAGATCCGGTTCGGACGCACGTCGGTGTAGGCACGGGCGATGGGGTATTCGCGCATATAGCCGTAGCCGCCAAAGAACTGCATCAGGTCATCGATGGCCCGCGTGGCCTCGCCGGCCCAGTACTTGGCCATGGCGGCACCATCGGGCGTCAGCGTGCCGGCCAGGTATTGTTCAAGGCAGCTGTCGACGAAGGCACGCGTGGCACACGCATGCGTCTTGATTTCGGCCAGGCGGAAGCGGATGAACTGGTTGTCGATCAGCGCCTTGTCGAAGGCACGGCGTTCCTTGACATGCGCGATGGTCCAGTCAAGCGCCACCTCCAGCGCCACGGCGCAACGCAAGGCGATCAGCAGGCGCTCACGCACCAGCCCGCTCATGGTGTAGCCGAAGCCGGCATTGCGCTCGCCGACCAGCATGTCGTCCGGCACGAGGACGTCCTCGAAGAAGAGTTCAGCGGTGTCCTGGGCCTTCTGGCCGATCTTGTCCAGCAGGCGGCCGCGGCTGAACCCGGGGCTGGTGGTGTCGACCCAGAACAGGCTGATGCCGCGCGCACCGGCGGCCGGCTCTGTCTTGGCGAACACCAGCACGCGGTCAGCGTGGTAGCCATTGGTGATAAAGGTCTTCTGGCCGTTGAGCCGGTAACCACCATCCACCTTGACAGCGCTGGTGCGGATGGCCTTCAGGTCGCTACCCGCCCCCGGCTCGGTCATCGCGATCGATCCAACCACATCGCCGCTGGCCATGCGCGGCAGGAACTCACGCTTCTGCGGCTCGGTGCCGAACTCCAGCAGGTACGGCGCGACGTTCTCCGAGTGCGTGGTGAACCCCGTCACGCCGCTGGCCAGGGCCCGGGCGATCTCTTCCACCACGATGGCGCTGTGCAGGAAGTCGCCGCCGGCACCGCCGTAGGCTTCGGGCAAGCCGGGGCACAGCAGGCCGTGGGCGCCGGCATCGCGCCAGAGATCGCGCGGAACCAGGCCGGCGGCTTCCCATTCGGCGTGTCCGGGCATGACCTTGTCAGCCAGGAAACGGGCGACGCTGTCGCGGTACATCTCGTGCTCCGGCGCGAACATCTTGCGCGGCGCGTGGTAGCTGGCTTCTTGTCGGGACATGGCATCAGTTGCGCTCAATGCGCGATTCGGTTTTCGGTTGGCCAGTAGCTGGCCTTGACGGCGCGCTTGAGCAGCTTGCCGGTTTCGGTGCGCGGCAGCGCCGCGACGAAGTCGACCGAGCGCGGGCATTTGATCGGGGAGATCCTGCTGCGGCAAAGCGCGATCAGTTCTTCGGCCAGGACCGGCGACGCCCGCTCAGGCTCGTGCAACTGGACCACCGCCTTCACTTCCTCGCCGAACTCGGTATTCGGCACGCCGACCACCGCCACGTCGAAGACCGCCGGATGGCTCATCAGCACGTTCTCGGATTCCTGCGGATAGATATTGACGCCGCCAGAGACAATGGTGTTGGCAAGGCGGTCCGTGAGGTAAAGGAAGCCGTCGGCATCGACGTAGCCGACGTCCCCATAGGTGGCCCACCCACGGTCGTTATAGACCTGCCGGGTTTTCTCCGGATCATTGTGGTAAGCAAAGGTCCCGCCGCCGGAGAAGTAGACCACGCCGGTCTGGCCCTGCGGCACTTCATTGCCATCGTCGCCGACGATGTGTACCTGCCCGAACTCGGGCCGTCCGACCGACCCCTTGTGCGCGAGCCATTCCACGGAGTCCAGCGAGGTGCGCCCGACCAGTTCGGTGCCGCTGTAGAACTCATAGAGGATCGGCCCCCACCAGTCGATCATCTGCTGCTTGACTGAGATCGGACACGGCGCGGCGGCGTGGATCGCATAGCGCATGGTGGACAGGTTGAAGCGCTCGCGCTCCGCAGCAGTCAGCCGCAGCAAGCGCACGAACATGGTCGGCACCCACTGGCTATGGGTCACGCCGTAGCGCGCGATCGCATCCAGCGCCGCCAGCGGCTCGAACTTTTCCATCATGACCGAGGTGCCTCCGGCGCGCATCGTGGCCATGTTCCAGCGCACCGGGGCAGTGTGATAGAACGGCGCGGTCGACAGGTAGACCGTATCGCGGTCCAGCGACTTCCAGCCCAGGCGAGCGTCATCACCGGTGCGGAAAAAAGCGTTGGCGCCTTGCAGTGGACGCTTGATGCCCTTGGGCCTGCCCGTGGTGCCGGAAGAATATGAGAAGTCAGTTCCCTCCACCGTGCGCGGCAACGTGACATCGGCCGGCATCTGCTCCAGCCACGCTTCATAGTTGCTGTAGCCCGGCTCGCTCCCATCCAGAAGCACCCGCGTGACCCGAAGCGGTGCCAGGGCGCCGGGCGCAAGGTCGCCAAGGGTCTGCGCCGAGCAGAACAGTACCCGGGCGCCACAGTCCTGCACGATGTACTCCACCTCGTCGGCTTTCAGGTGACGGCTGATCGTGGTGTAGTACAAGCCGATCCGGTGCGCGGCCCAAAGGATCTCGAAATAGCGGACATGGTTCTCCAGCAGCACGGCAATGCCGTCGCCCTCGCGCAGACCGGCAGCCAGCAGTGCGGCAGCGCACTGTCGCGAACGCTGCTCCAGTTCGGCCCACGTCACCGCCTGGCCGGACGGCACCATGCGGTAGGCAACCCGGTCGGGCGTGGCACGGGCGAATTGCTCGATCACGGACATCTTGACTCCTTGATTACGGATGCAGGTCGGCGACGCCGTGGCTCAGCACGACCACATTGCGCTCGTCTGCGAGCGCACGGAACCGGACCTGCCCTTCGCCGCGCCACATCTCCACGCGCAGCGTTTCACCAGGCACGAATGGCGATGAAAAGCGCACCGAAAGGCTGGCCAGGCGCGACGGATCGCCACCGCAAGCCTGCTTCAGCAGCGCCCGGCATGCCATGCCGTAAGTGCAAAGGCCATGCAGGATCGGCCGCTCGAAGCCGGCCTGCCGGGCGGCGGCGGGCAGTGCGTGGATGGGATTGCGATCGCCATTGAGGCGGTACAGCAAGGCCGCGGAAGGCTGGGTCGGCATCGACATGATCATGTCAGGCGCGCGCTCCGGCACCGCCGGCAATGGCTCGAGCGGTGCATCGCCGGGCGTGGCGGCGCAGGCAAAGCCACCATCAGCCCGGCAGAACGACACATGCTCGACGGTCGCCAGCAACTCGCCGCTGGCCTGGTCCTCGATGCGCCGCTCAGTGGCCACCAGCGCGCCCTTGCCGGCGCCCTTGTCCACCACGCGGCTGACGCGCGTCTGGCTGCGTACCGCGCCAGACGCCGCGGGCACTGAAAAAAAGCGCATCCGGTGCTCGCCGTGCAGGATCTGCATCCAGTCGATGCCCGTACCCGGGTCGCTTGCCCATGCACCTGGCGCGCCGACGGTGGCGAGGAAGGTGGGCACCACGCTCAGTCCTTCCTCAAAGACAAAGGGCAAGTCCGCCTCGTCCATCGGATCGGTGCCAAAGCCGAGGCTCAGCGCATAGCGAATGTTGTCATTCGCCGCATAGCTGGAAACCTGGTCAAAGAACGCCCACGAGCGCAGGCGGTGATAGTCGATGGCCATCGCTGCGTACCTCCGTTCTCAGATCGGGTCCCAGGAAAACACCTCGGGCGAGCGCTCCAGCGGCGTGAAAGCGCGCTTCACCGCCGGCACGGCATGCTCCGCCAGCGTCTCCAGCGTCCAGCCTTCGGCGCGATGCACCGACGCCACCGGGCGCGGCTGGCTCATGACGATCAGCTCATTGCCGCGCACGGCCAGCACCTGGCCATTGACGTCCGCCGAAGCATCGCCAGACAGGAACGCGGCAACCGGGGCAACCTGCTCCGGCTTCATCGCCTGCATCCGCTCAAGGCGCTTCTTCTCGGCCTCGGTTTCGCTGGGCAGCGTGCCGATCAGGCGGCTCCATGCGAACGGGGCAATACAGTTGGAACGGACATTGAAGCGGGCCATGTCCAGCGCGATGGATTTCGACAGCGCCACGATGCCAAGCTTGGCGGCGGCGTAATTGGCCTGCCCGAAATTGCCGACCAGGCCGGTGGTGGAGGTCATGTGGACGTAGGTGCCGCCTTGCTGTTCCTTGAAATAAGGCGCCGCGGCACGGCTGACAAAGTAAGCGCCGTTCAGGTGCACATCCAGTACCGCCTGCCATTCAGCGGTGCTCATCTTGTGGAAGATGCGGTCGCGCAGGATGCCGGCGTTGTTGATCACGCCATCGATGCGGCCGAACTCGCGGATGGCGGTATCGACAATGGCCTGCGCGCTCTCCGCAGTCGCGACCGAATCGGTGTTCGCCACAGCCTTCCCGCCGGCTGCGCGGATCTCGTCAACCACCTTCTGGGCTGGTCCGGCATCACTGCCCTCGCCGCTGCCGCTGGAGCCCAGGTCGTTGACGACCACCCTGGCGCCCTGCGCGCCGAGCAGCATGGCAATGGCACGGCCGATGCCATTGCCGGCTCCGGTGACGAGGATGACCTTGTCCTTGAAATTGTTTTGCATGGCGTTGTCTGCAAGAAGAGAGTGATGAATTTGTTCGCGCTTACTCGGGCTTGATGTTGCCGTCCTTGATGACCTGCTCCCAGCGGGCTTTTTCGGCGCGCACGAAGCTGTCGAACTGCCGCGTCGACCCGCCCGCGGCCGTACCGCCCTGCTGCGCCAGCTTCTCGCGCAGAGCAGGATCGGCCAGCGCCTTGTTGACGGCAACATTCAACGCCTGCACCACCGCGGGCGGCGTTCTGGACGAGACAAAGAGGCCGAGCCAGACCGAAACGTCGAAGTCGCGGTAACCGGATTCGGCCATGGTCGGCGTATCCGGGAGTTCCGGGGCACGCTGCCTTGTCGTGACCGCAAGCGCGCGCAGCTTGCCGGCTCGCACCAGCGGCAATGCGGTGATGAGGTTGTCCACCATGAAATCGACTTGCCCCGCCACCAGGTCGGTCAGCGCCGGCGATGCGCCCCGATAGATCACGTCGACGGCGGTAATGCCGGCGCGCTGCTTCAGCAGGTCCCCGGCGAGATGGCCGGAAGAACCGCTCGTCGACACCGCCATGGACAAGCCGTTGGGGCGCGTCCTGGCATAGGCCGCCAGCTCGGCAATGGTCTTGACCGGCAGTTTCGGGTTGACCACCACGACGTCCGGCATCGTCAGCACATGCGCCACCGGCGCAAAGTCCTCGAACTTGTAAGGCAGCTTGTCGTGCAATGCGTAGTTGGCCGCATTGGGGCCAAGGCTGCCCATCACCAGCGTGTGGCCGTCCGGTTCCGCGCGCAGCATGGCCTGCATCCCGATCACGCCGCCCGCGCCAGGCAGGTTCTCCACGACGACGGGCTGCCCCAGCTGCTCAGACAGCGTCTTGCCGAGCAGGCGGCTGGTCAGGTCAAGGATGCCGCCGGGCGAACTTGGCGCGATCAGGCGCAAAGGACGCTTGGCCTGGAAGGTCTCGGGGGACGGGTTGGCGAATGCAAGGCCCGAGGTGGACACGACAGCGAGGCAGGCTAGCGCCTGGCAAAGAAAACGCCGCTTCATGGTTGTCTCCTGTTTAATTTTTTTCGGACACTTATGTCCGCCTAGCGGTCATTGCCGCCCGTTTTTTCGAACTTTACGTCCGGCCTTGCTACAATGTCAACCTGAAATCAGACCTCGTACAGACATGACTACTACCGACAACGATGGCTTCGTACGCTCTTTTGCCCGCGGACTGGCCGTTATCCACGCGCTCGGGCGCAGCGGCACGCACACCGTTGCCAGCATCACGGCATCCACTGGCCTGCCGCGGACCGTGGTGCGGCGGATCCTGCTCACGCTGTGCGAGCTGGGCTATGCGGCGGAATCCGAAACGCGGGGTTTTCGCCTGACCCCGAAAATCCTTACCCTCGGCATGACCTACCTGACCTCGCTGCCCTTCTGGGGGCACGCGCAACGCGCGCTGGAAACCCTGTGGACGCAGGTCACCGAGTCGTGCGGCATGTGTGTGTTCGACGGGCACGATGCGGTATATGTCCTGCGCATTCCGTCGCTGAAGATCCGCTCACTGGGGCTTGGCGTGGGCAGCCATGTGCCGGCCTTCGCCACAGCACCAGGCCGGGCGGTGCTGGGCTTCCAGACCACGGAATTTCTCTCGCAGTTTCTCGACGAGGCCTCCCTGCGCGCCTACACGGACCGCACCGTGCACGACAAGGCAGCATTGCTTGAAGCGTTCGCTGCCGTGCGCCGCGATGGCTATGCGTGGGTGGATGGAGAATTCGACCAGCACATCGCAGGCCTCGCCGTACCGGTACGCGACGAACACCACAACGTGGTGGCATCGATCAGCGTCAACCTGCCCTCGGGCGAAGTCACGAGGGAGGAAGCGGTGAAGCGCTTCCTGCCGCCCTTGCGAGCGGCCGCGGAACAGTTGACTGGCCTGGCGCCGGCATTCCTGAACCCGGTCGTGGTGCCCACGCAGCGTGAAGCAGCGGTCAGCATGCAAGCTTGAGCAGGCTACATGCCAGCAAACGCCGACTTCCAGTATTGCTTGCGAAGTTCGTGCTTGAGCACCTTGCCGACGCTCGACAAAGGCAACGCCTCCACGAATTCAACGCTGCGGGGGACCTTGTAGCTGGCAATGCGCTCTCGGCAGCTTGTCGCCAACCTTCACGTCGGCGAAACGGGGGGGCTTGCATGGTTCTGTTCTCCTTGTGCGCGATCAGCCGCGGCGTTCCACCAGGGTGCTGCGCATGTCGGCGACATGTTCGCCGTCCTGGTTGGTCACGCGGGTGGTGTTGACGACAAGATGCAGCGCGCCCCCCTTCTTGTCGTAGACGTCGCTGACCGTCGTGTCGAAGTGCAGCGTGTCGCCGGCGTAGGCCATGCGGTGATAGTCGAAGGCCTGTTTAGCGTGCAGGATGCGGCCCAGGTCCACTTGCAGCACCTTCATGCGGTCGATGCCCGATGCGGCCGACACATCGCTGTTCAGGCACATGAAGAACGTCGGCGGCACCGGCAGTGAGCGATGCCCCGCGTCGCGCGCGGCGGCTTCGTCGATATAGACCGGATTCGTTTCGCCGGTTGCCTTGGCGAAGAAGCGCAGGCGCCCCTTCTCCACCTCGATGGAGCCTTTGCCGAGGTCCATGCCAATCATGCTCTTGTCAGCCATCTGATCTCCTCTGGATTGTCGGGATCTGGTTCAGCCGCGGCCGTACAGCGTCACCACGCAGGCGCCGCCCAGGCCGAGGTTGTGCTGCAGCGCCAGCTGCGCGCCTTCCACCTGCGTCGGACCGGCGCTGCCGCGGATCTGGCGAGTCAGCTCGTAGCACTGCGCGAGGCCGGTGGCGCCCAGCGGGTGGCCCTTGGACAGCAGCCCACCCGACGGGTTGACCACGACCTTGCCGCCGTAGGTGTTGTCACCGTCCCGCACCATCTTCTCGGCCTCGCCGGCCCTGGCGAAGCCCAGCGACTCATAGCTCAGCAGCTCGTTCTGCGCGAAGCAATCGTGCAGTTCGCAGACCTGGATATCCGACGGGCCGACGCCGGCCTGCTCGTACACGGCCTGCGCGCCCGCCTCGGCCATATGGAAGCCCACCAGGCCGATCATCGAAGGCGGCTCAAAGCTCGGGGCCACGTCGGTGGTCAGCGACTGGGCCAGGATGCGCACGTCGGTGCGCAGGTTGTGCTTGTTCGCGAAGGCTTCGGTGCAGACAATGGCAGCGGCGGCGCCGCAGGTCGGCGGGCAGGCCATCGAGCGGGTCATCACGCCGGGCCACATCACCTTCTCGGCCATCACGTCTGCTTCCGTGACGACGGTGCGGAACACGGCCAGCGGGTTGTTGGCAGCGTGGCGGCTGGCCTTGGCGCGGATCCTGGCGAAGGTCTCCAGCCTGGTGCCGTAGCGCTGCATGTGCTCGCGGCCGGCGCCGCCGAACAGCGTCAGCGCGCGCGGCACGCCGGCCTCGACCGCATCCTGCACCATCGGGGCGGCGATGTTGGTGAACTCGACCATGGCCGCCTCGCGGTCAGTCCACGCGCTCTTCAGCGGGCCCGGCTGCATGAACTCGAAGCCCAGCGCCAGCGCGCATTCCACCGCGCCGCTCTCCACTGCCTGGCGCGCCACCATCCCCGCTGTCACAGCAGCCGCTCCGCCTCCTCGATCAGGGCGGTCGGCGACAGCATGTCGCCACGCGCGAACCGCACCAGTGCGATGGATCGCACCAGTGGAGGATCGCCCGGGACGTGGGCAGTGAGCAGGTCGATGTCGTATGCCGGCCCCGCGCTGTCCGCCGCGAGCAGCACGTTCATGGCACTAAGCCGCAAGTGTCTTTGCTCGATGGAAAAGCAGGAGCGTGCGTCCGCCAGGACCTCGGCCAGGCATTCCAGTTGACGGTCAAGCGCCCCGGTTTCGGGGCCGAGCTGCGCAAGTTCCTGCTCGTTCGCGGCAATCTGCCCGCCCAGGGCGGCCTGCTCGCCGGGACTTGCGTCGGCATCGCCGCCGAGCACCGAACGCATGCCGGTGCCTTGCTGCTGGAGCAGGCGCAGGCGCGCCACCAGCAGCGCCTGCTCGCGCGTGAGCACGTCGCGGCGTGACTTGCCGGCAGCGAAACGGGCGAGACCCTCCATGCTGAACTGATCGAACATGCGCCGGACAATTTCCTCGCGCAGCGCGGCCTCGCTGCGAGCGATGATCCTGACCTTGTGATCGCCGAAACTGACGGTGGTTTGCGGCACTTCCGTGCGCATGACATCCCCTTCCAGCGCAACCCCGAGCGTGCGCCGCTCGGTCATCGCCATCCCCAGCACCGCAAACGCCTGCGGCGCATCGGGCGACTGTTCGAAGAACGCGCGCAGTTCAGGAGAGCGGCTGAAGGCCAGCGGCACGTCACGCGGCGCGCCGAAGAAGGCGTGAACATAGGGATCGTCACCCCATGCCTGCATGCTGGCTTCCCGCGGCGCGGGAAGACCCTGGACGAGTTCGCGCACGTAGTCCTGCGCTTGCTCGAGCGCAGGCCGAAGCCGCTGCTGGTAGCGTGACACCAGCCGCAAGCGCGGATAGATCCGGGTCACGCGCTCGGTCAGCTCGGCAATCTCCTGCTTGCCGTGCGCATGGACTTGCGCATTGCGCCAGCGCAACCACCGCAGAAAACCCATCGGCATGCTCCCACCCGGCGCCGCCTTACTCAGCGGGCACGCCTGGGCGTGACAGAAATGGCAAGGGCTTCGGTGTAGACGGCCTGCACCTGGTCACCGCGTCTAACCGCCTTCAGTTGCTCCGGATCCTCGACATGCACGTCCACCGTCTTGCCCTTTGGCCCCTTGAGCGTCACCATGCCGGTCTTGGCGTTGACGGCCACCACATCGGCAGTGACCGTCACCTCGCGCCCGACCATGCCGCCGGGCTTGGCGCCAGGAGCGGCCCGCTCGGCGGTCTCGCGTTCGGTGCTGGAGCGCATGCCGCTCTGCTTGGCGAGAGCCACTGACAAGGCCTGCGTGTACTCGACGGTGACCATGTCGCCCACGCGGAGCTGCTCGAAGTTGCGCACGTCCTCGCCGACCTGTACGTCCGTGACCTTGCCCTGCTTGTTCTTGAGCGAAATGGTGCGCGTGGCGGCATCGATGGCCACCACCGTGGCAGTGGCCTTGACCGTGCCGGTGGTCCTGGTAGCCCCCACGCCCGACACCGTGTCCACGCGCGTCTCGGGCTGTGCCAGCACCGGAAGAGTTGCCGCGGCAAGTATCGCCGCCACGATTAGCTTGCTGGGATGCATGACTTACTCCTCGAGCCCCGTCTGCTGGCATGCCGTCGTTCGGCGGCGCCGGCACGACGCCGGCGCTTCTACCGGAAAGGTCTATAAACCATAGCATACGAACGGTTATTCGCCTGCCCCGCGTCCCTCACGCCACATTTGTCGTCGGCGTTCACGGACTGGCCCCTGATTCAGGTATTCGACTATCCACGCACGTCGGAGGCATGCCAATGCATCAATCCAAGATCGTCGTGGTCGGCGCAGGACTGGTTGGCGGCTCGGCGGCCCTGTTTGCGGCCGTGGCCATCCCGAGCGCGGAGGTGGTCATCATCGATGTTGCGCGAATCCGGGCCGAAGGCCAGGCGCTGGAAGCTCCCCCGCCGCGAAGCCAGCGGCCCCCGCAGGGCATCTCAAAGATCTCTGGAGATTTCTAGTCCCGGTGGGAATCGGCATCGTGCTCTGGTTCCTGCCGGCGCCGGCCGGCCTCGCGGTGAAGGCGTGGCGCATGTTCGCGGTATTTGTCACCACCATCGCCGGCATCATGACCGCCCCTGCCCATGGCGGCCGTCGCCATCATCGGCGCCAAGGAAATCATCATGGCGGCAATTTTCCTTGGCTGCTGGTGCTCTGGATTTTCGGTGAGGACCTGGCCATCGGCGCAACGCTGGCGGCGGCTCTCGGCGTCTCGCTGCTGTTCATCACCGGCGTGCTGACCTGGGAGGATGCCCTGAACGGGAAATCCGCCTGGGACACCATGATCTGGATCGGCCTGCTGATCATGCTGGCCTCCAAACTCAATGAGTACGGCATGGTTGCCTGGTTCGGCAAGGAGTTCGGGGCACACCTCGAGGGCTTCCACCGGCTGGCCGTCTATATGCTGGTGGCGGCGATCTATTGCTACGCTCACTACTCCTTCGCCAGCGCCACGGCACACATCAGCGCCCTCTTCCCGCTATCCATGGCGCTGATGGTCGCGGCCGGTATCCCGCCTTTCACCGCGGCGCTTTGATCGCGCATGCGCTAACAAGCACTTTTCACATTCTTTGGTTGGCGGAGCAAATCGCGCTAACAATAGCTTACATACACGGACATCCGCTTGATTTACCCTCCGCTGCCTGAACCTTGCCCGCCCGGGCCCACCACACGAAAAACAGGCAAAAATGAAGAAGATCCACGCGTACCCGCTGATGGCAATCGCCATGCTGACCGCCTCGGGGGCCGCCTTTGCGCAGCATGTCGTCGGGGGGATGGGCGAGGAAGTCAGGATCGGCGCGTTCTCCGGTCCGACGCACCGCACCGACAGCAGTCGCGGCACGCCCACTGGGCGCACGGACAATACGGCAAAGCCAGGCCGGCAAGCCGCCGATCCGCGTAGCGCACGTCCGGTCAGCACGCGCGGACCTGCACCCACGCTTCCCGGCAAGCATTTGCCATAGCCGCGCACAGGCGAACCTCACCGAAGCCAACCTGGCACAGAACCAGTTGCTGCCGGCACGGAACGCGTCAGCTGACGCCTATCACGGAGCGCTCGCCGCCGCGGCGACATTGGCGCTGGCAACCAGCTCGGTTGGCGCGGCGCGCGATGGGGGTGGATGGCCGGTGCGGTGACGCGGCCTGTGCCCTGCTCCCGGCGTCGGGGACGAAAGCAATGGGGGCGAAACCTTGTGGCACGCGCGCTTTTGCACGCACGAGAAGGCAGCGGGCCGACCCAGATCAGCC
This sequence comes from Cupriavidus sp. GW823-FHT07B10, assembly GCF_058794355.1. Classification (NCBI taxonomy): domain Bacteria; kingdom Pseudomonadati; phylum Pseudomonadota; class Betaproteobacteria; order Burkholderiales; family Burkholderiaceae; genus Cupriavidus; species Cupriavidus sp. GW823-FHT07B10. The sequence goes on along the minus strand of NZ_JBXAGS010000017.1, from coordinate 126,973 downwards.
CTGCCGCGGCTGCACCGTCGCCGCAAGGCCGGGCTTGCGCAGCATTTTCTCGACCTCTCCCGCATGCAGTTCCTCCAGCTGGATCAACTGCCGCGCATACTCCTCGAGCGCGACTGAGCGCCCCTCGACCAGGCTTAGCAGCTCACGGTACAGGTCCAGGGCCTCCATCTCGGTCGCGAGCGATTCACGCAGGATCGCGCCGATATCGGTCGTGTGGGTGTCCAGCAGCTCGCCGATGCCAAGCGAGGGATAGGCGCCGAGGGTCGTGATCCATTCGCCGGCCTGGTGCGCGTGCAGCAGCGACTCATTCGCCTGCTCACGCAGCCACGACACGATGGGAATGCGGCCGAAGCCGAATATCAGGAACGAATAGTGCGTGTAGCGCACAACCCCGGCGAGCTCGGCTTCGAGTATTCGATCCAGCACACCGACGACTTTCTCCTGTTCGATTTCCGTCATGGCAGGTTCCCCCCGTGAGGTGGATTCGACAGTACGCCAGCACCCGCGGCGGCACGCCGCGCAGTGTCTAGCGGTAGACGAGGACAGGAACCCGGCAGTGGGTAAGAACCTTCTGGGTTTCACTGCCGACCAGCAGCCCCTCCAGGCCCCTGCGGCCGTGCGACGCCATGAAGATCACGTCACACCCGTGCCTCGCGGCCGCATCGATGATGCCCTTGTAGGGTACCGAAGTCGTCATATCCGTTTCGCATGTGACTCCCGCGGCCCTGGCCGCAGCAACAACCGCTTCCAGCCTGGCGCTTGCATGTGCGGCCTCTTGCTCTTCGAAGGCCTTGCGCCTGGGATGGCCGGCATCGCCTGACGCCACGTAGGGATACTCTTCCATGCACGTATAGGCCGTCAGCCTGGCGCCGCCGGCTTTGACAAAACCAATGGCCGCATCCATTGCCATTTTTGACAGTTCCGAGCCATCGGTGGCCAGCAAGATGTGCTTGAACACGATTCTTCTCCTTGGGCGATTGATCCCGGCGGGCAGCGACAGCCCGCCAGTCAAGTTCAGTATGGACAAGAATCCGCCTCTCGCCACCCACGCCGATGCACCCGCGCACACGCCGACGCTGCCGCGGCGCCCTCACCCATCGATCTTGAAGCCGATATCCTTGATGAACTGCCCCCAGCGCGCATGATCGGTCCGGATCTGCGCGGCGAAGGCCTCAGGCGTGACCGCCTGCGGCGGCAGCACGCCAACGCCGGCCAGCCGCTTCTGGTAGGCCGGGTCGGCCAGCACCTTGCGCACCGCAGCAGAGACCGCATCGACCGTGGCCTTGGGCATGGCCTTGGGGCCGAACAGCGCGAAATAGCCGCTGAGCTGCTCCATCTCAGGAAAGCCCTGCTCACGGAAGGTAGGCGCCCCGGGCGCCAGATCAGAGCGTTCCGGGATGGTGGTGGCCAGCGCCTTGGTCTTGCCGGCCTGGTATAGCGGCACGCCGGTGGTCAGGCCGTCGATCATCAGCGGCACCACGCCGCCCACGAGGTCCTGCGTGGCCGGCGCCGAGCCCTTGTACAGCACCGGTTCAAGGTTGGTGCCTGCCAGCCGGTTGAACAGCAGCGGACCGAAGTGCGACGAGGTGCCCGGACCGTACGAGGCCGAGTGGATCGGCTTGGTCGGATTCGCCTTGGAATAGGCGATCAGTTCCTTCAGCGTGGAGTACGGCGCATCCTTGTTGGCCGCCAGCAGCACCGGGGCGCGGCCAAGTTCCGCCAGCGCGGTGAGGTCGGTCAACGGGTCGTAAGGAACGCGGTTGATATGCGCGCCCGAGGTGGCCGAGGAACCCAGCGTCACCAGCAGCGTCTGCCCGTCATTCCTGGCGCGGATCACGTCCTGCGTGGCAGGAATGGTGGCCCCGCCGGGCTTGTTCTCCACCACCACCGACTGCCCGGTCACGCGCGTCAGGTAGTCGGCAAACAAGCGTGCCACCACGTCGGTGCCGCCACCAGGCGGATAGGCCACGACCAGCCGGATGGCGCGCGCCGGCCACTGCTGCGCGATGGCGTGCGGCGCGACGCCGGCGGTCGCCGCGATGGCCGCGGCGCTCAGGAACTTTCGACGATCCATGTATGAAGTCTCCACGTTATCGTTGTTTGCCGCGATGGCGGCGGGTACTTCATGTTAGAGGCTGATGCGCCGTGGGACAGGCCCGGGTTTTCCTCCATGCGGCGGAGCCGGGCGCGGACTGCCGGTGGCTTGCCTGCCTTGCATTCGCCTACATCGCCTGCGAGCTGCTGCCGTTGTCGTCCCGCGTCATGCGCTGCGTTTCTGGCGCACGGTCGCCGGCACGCAAGTCCGCGCCGGCGAAAACCCCCGCGATCACCTCGCCTTGCCAGGAGAAATAGGGATTGAACGTCAGCCGCGCATGCGCCTTGCCGGCTTCGCGATAGCCCCAGTCCGAATACCACACGGTCTCGCCACGCTCGCAAGCCCTCGTCGCCAACTCATCCTGCCCGTTCCAGCAGATGCGCAGGCGGCCCTGTTCCCCGTACAGCGGATTCGCCGGCGAGAACAGCAAACCCATATGGGAGAACTGGCTGATCCGCAATTGCGGCAGCGTATCGCCACGCACCAGCACGCGGCCGCTGTCCGCCGTGGTCTCCGGCCTCTGGCCATACCAGATCAGGCGGCTTGCGGGATGCGTAAACCTGTCCTGGAACACGGTCAGCAAATAGCGGGTATCGAGCACCGAATCGTGCTGCGCCACCGCCATGAAGACCGGCTTGTCGTAGGCCCCCTGCTCCAGCCGCAGGCGCGCCGCGCGACTGCTGCGGTAGAACTGGGCGAAACCGTTGGTTGGCACCGTCATGTAGCGCACGGCGTTCTGTATCGGCCGGCGCCCGTCCGGCTCCAGCAGCCATGGGCGGATCCAGCCAATCAGCGGGGTCAGCCAGTCGTAGCGGCTGTTGGACTGGAATGCCGGTGAAAACAGCACCAGCCCCGCCACGTCCGGGTGAGCGTAGGCGTATTCAAGTGCCAGGTTGGCGCCAGTGGAGAAGCCTCCCAGGTAGACCTGCCCGACATCGCGGCGCAGCACCTCGGCCTGCTCCCGCACCACGCGCTGCCAGTCTTCCAGCGTCACGTCCAGCAGGTCCTCCGGCCGGGTGCCATGACCGGGCAGCAGCACGGTCCTGACCAGGAAGCCCTGCGCGGCGAGCTGCCGGGCGAGGTCATGGAACGACCACGGCGAATCGCCAAGGCCGTGGATCAGCAGGATGCCCTTCTCCGGCTTCGTTCCGGCACGGGACAGCGCCGGCAGCCATTCGCCGGGGCCGTTCCATGCGAGTTCGGCTGCCTTGTCGGCAAGCTGGAAGTGGCGCCGCGCCTGCAGCTGGCTGAGGGTTTCGCTACGGTAATCGCTGAAGCTCGCGCGCGCGGGCAGCGGGCCGCCGCTGCCGATGCCGGCGCACGCTGCCACGGTCAGTGCCATGGCACCCAGCCCGGCCCTGGCTGCGTTCAGCTTGTTGCGGTTGGATCTCAACCTGTCCTCCACATCGTCTGCCCTCACTGGCAGCGTCGCTGCCGTGCGCCGGATTCCGGGCATGATGGCCCGGCCCTGCCAATCGATAAACCGCGTAGCTTAGCTGCCCGCAGCCAACGGCGTGCTGACAGGCAACTGGCAAAGCCGTCAGCAAGCACGCTGCGACTACCGCATGCGCGCGCGCCGCGGCCTTCCTGACAGCCCTGACAGGCTGGCGTCACCGTTCCAACCGCCTCCGTTGGCTATAAACCAGCATGCCAATGACTTGTGGATCCGGCGGGTCCGACTGCCATGCCTGCGTTCTCCCTCACCTCCTATCTGCTCGCGGCGCTCGGGCCTTATGCGCGACGGTTGTGGTTTGCAGCCGCGGCGCTCTGCGTGCTCGCGCTCGGCACGCTCGGCCTGGTCCGGCGCAGCCAGTCCGATGCGCCCCCACCGCCGCCACCGCCTGTTCCTGTGCGCGTGGCGCGCGTGGAGGCACGCGACGTCGCCCGCCAGGCGGAAAGCGTCGGCACCGTCCGGCCCTTGCGCGACGTGGTGGTGCGCACGCAGATCGACGGCCAGCTGATGCGCCTGCATGTGCGCGAAGGCCAGCAGGTGGCCCGCGGCGAGCTGCTCGCCTCGCTCGATGACCGGCCGATCCAGGCCGCACTGGGTCAGGCCCGCGCCACGCTGGCGATGAACCTGGCGCAGCTGCGCGCGGCCGAGCTCGACCTTGGGCGCTACCGCACGCTGATCGCCGCCGATGCCATCCCGCGCCAGACGCTGGACCAGCAGCTCGCCACCGTCGAGCAGCTGCGCGCCACCGTGCAGGGCAACCGCGCCGCTATCGTCGCCGAGGAAGTGCGCCTGTCATACACCCGCATCCGCTCGCCCATCGCCGGGCGCATCGGCTTGCGCAACGTCGATGAAGGCAACCTGGTGCGGGTCGGCGACGCCGACGGGACCTTCACCGTCACGCAGCTGTCGCCCATCACCGTGGAATTCACCATGCCGCAGTCGGCGCTGCCGGTGCTGCAACACCTGAGCGCCGGCGGCGCGAACGCGGCCGTGCACGCGCATGCACGCGACGGCGGCGCGCCGCTGGCACAGGGGCGCCTGCTGGTGATCGACAGCCGCGTGGGCACCGGCAATGGCGCGGTCCGGGTCAAGGCCGAGTTCGACAACCGCGCCGGCGAGCTGTGGCCGGGCCAGTTTGTCGCGGTGCGGCTGCACACCGGGCTGCTGCGCGATGCGCTGGTGGCCCGGCCCGCGGTGCTGCGGTGTTCGGCCTGACGGTATGCGCCAGCGTGGCAGGCTTCGTGCTGATCCCCAAGGGCTTCTTCCCGCTGCAGGACACCGCATTCGTGCTGGGCACCTCGCAGGCGGCGGCGGATATCCCCCATGCGGACATGGTCGCCAAGCATCGCGCCCTCGCCGACATCATCGCTGCCGACCCGGCCGTGCTGACGGTCACCCATTCGGTCGGCATGACCGGCGGCAGCCAGACCCTGGCCAATGGCCGCTTCTGGATCGTGCTCAACGACCGTTCCGACCGCGACGTCTCGGCCAGCGGCCTGATCGACCGCCTGCGGCCCAGGCTGGCCGCGGTGCCGGGCATCCGGCTCTACCTGCGCGCAGCACAGGACATCAACATCGGCGCCGGGCAGCCGCGGGCCCAGTACCAGTACGTTCTCAAGGGCAACGAAACCGCCGAGCTCTATGCGTGGTCGCAGCGGCTCACCAGCGCGCTGCAAGGCGAGCCGCTCTACCGCGACCTGTCCAGCGACCTGCAGCTCGGCGCCAATGTCATCCGCATGCGCATCGACCGCGCGGCGGCAGCGCGGCTGGGTCTCACCTCAGCCGATATCGACGAGGCCCTCTACAACGCCTTCGGGCAGCGCCAGATCAACGAGTTCCAGACCGACACCAACCAGTATCAGGTGGTGCTTGAAGTCGACGACGACGGGCGCGGGCATATCGAGACGCTGCAGTCGTTCCGCCTGCGATCCCCGCTGTCGGGCGAGATGGTGCCGCTCGCCGCGGTGGCGAGCATCGCGCCGCCGGGCGCCGGGCCGGTCTCGATCCTGCACCACGGCATGCTCCCTGCGGTCAACCTGTCTTTCAACCTCGCGCCGGGCGCACCGCTGGGCGATGCGGTGGCACGGCTGGAGCAGGTACGGCAGCGCATCGGCATGCCGGCCGCCATCCAGGGCACGTTCCTGGGTTCGGCCCAGGCGTTCCAGGAGGCCCTGGCCGGGCAGCCCTGGCTGATCCTGGCGGCGCTGCTGGCGGTCTACATCATCCTTGGCGTGCTCTACGAAAGCCTGGCGCATCCGCTGACGATCCTGTCCACGCTGCCGTCGGCGGCCATTGGCGCGCTCGCGCTGCTGTGGCTGGGCGGGTTCGACTTTTCCATCATGGCGCTGATCGGCGTGATCCTGCTGATCGGCATCGTCAAGAAGAACGGCATCCTGCTGATCGATTTTGCGCTGGCGGCGCAGCGCACCCGCGGCATCAGCGCCGGCCAGGCGATCTACGAGGCGGCGCTCACACGCTTGCGCCCGATCATGATGACCACGCTGGCCGCATTGCTGGGCGCGGTGCCGCTGATGCTGGGCTTCGGCACCGGCGCGGAACTGCGCCAGCCGCTGGGCGTGGCCGTGGTAGGCGGCCTGCTGCTCAGCCAGGCGCTGACGCTCTTCACCACGCCAGTGGTCTACCTCGCGCTGGACCGGCTGTCCCGCTATCGCCGGCCCCTGGCGGCGGTGCCGGGCGCTGCCACACCTAATGGCAGGCCGTGATGGCTGCATGGGTGGTGGTGGGCTGCGGGGCTCAGCCGTTCGCGTCAGCGGGCCGTGGCTCGCTGCGCGCGCCGTCCGTGTACGTGTCGCGCGGTTCACGCACCCGGGCGCCGTCGCTGTACACATCGAAGCGGCCCTTGGCTGTCGCCGCGCTGGCCGCGCCATCGGTATACGGGTCAACGGCCCGCGGTGCAGCCTTGGCCGACAACGAAATGCTTGCGCCAACCATCATCAGCAAGGTCGGGATCAGGGCGCGCAGCAGCGCGGAACGGTGGCCTGCGCTGTCGTGGTGGTGGGATCGCTTGGGTGAGGTCATGGAAGGACTCCTGTGCAAGTGGGAAAACCGGCCCGGCCGGGCACGCATGGAGTCTAGGGAGCGCAGCCGACGCCACCCTGACGCAACGCTGACAATTGCGTCAGGCTGGAGCGGCGGCGCGTCTTCAAACAGTCTTTTCCACCAGTGTGAACAAAAGCGGCACGTGCTCCTGTCATGCTTGCGGAGCGCGCGCCGCAAGGCCTGGCCGCACAGCTTCGGTGCGGCACCGGGAAACTGACAGGATTGACAGGTTGGAGCCGCACACATCTTCTATATTGTTTAGATTCCGAGGATTGGACCAATGAAACTCTTGCTGGTCGAAGATGAGATCAAGACGGTCGATTACCTGCGCCGCGGCCTGTCCGAGAATGGCTACGTAGTCGATACCGCGCACAACGGCGTGGACGGCCTGCACCTGGCCTGTACCGAGCCCTACGACGCGATCGTGCTCGACGTGATGCTGCCCGCGCTGGATGGCGTCTCGGTGCTGAAGTCCCTGCGCCGCGAGCAGCAGACCCCGGTGCTGATGCTGACCGCGCGCGACGACCTGGATGACCGCCTCAATGCCTTCGATGCCGGCGCCGACGACTACCTGTCCAAGCCCTTCTCTTTTCTGGAGCTGCTGGCGCGGCTCAACGTGCTGACGCGGCGCGGCCGGCAGACTGAGCCGTCGCAGCTGACCGTGGGCGATCTGCGCATCGACCTGCTGTCGCGGCGCGCCACGCGCGGCACGCGGCGCCTGGAACTGAGCGCACGCGAATTCACGCTGTTGTCGGTGCTGGCCAGGCGGCAGGCGCAGATCGTGTCCAAGACCGCGATCACGGAACTGGTCTGGGACATCTCGTTCGACTGCAACACCAACGTGGTCGAAGTTGCGGTCAAGCGTTTGCGCGCCAAGCTGGACTGGCCCGGCGAAGCCAAGCTGCTGCATACCATCCGCGGCATGGGTTACGTGCTGGAGCACCGCGACGGATTGAGCGCATGAACCGGCAACGCTCGATCGCGGCGCGGCTGGCCGCCATGTTCGGGCTGGCGGCAGCCCTGGTCTTCACCGTCACCGGCATGGTGCTGTACCGCGTGCAGTGCGTGGAACTGGAAAAGCGCCAGCTCGGAGAGATCCGCGCCCGCTTCGACCTGGCCGGCACCAAGGCCGCGGGCCTGGGCACCGAAAAGCAATGGGAGCACTTTGCCGCCATGCTGCGCACCCTGACGCCGGCCGATCACAGCGTGCGCTACTTTGTCGAAAGTACCGACCGCCGCTTCGACTACGGCGAGCCCTTCCCGCGCGAGGCCGACACCAGCCCGCGCGCACCCGACGTGTGGGCGGTGGAGTTCGGCGACCACCGCTTCCTGATGCTGAAGCGCCGCATCCCGGCGCTGAATGATCGCCCCGAGGTGGCGCTCGCGGTCGCGGTGGACCAGGCGGCATTCTTCGAGACCAGCCGCACGCTTGGCATCGCCCTGGTGGTGTCGTCGGTGCTCGGCGTGATCGCGGTGAGCCTGCTTGGCTGGCGCATTGCCAAGTCCGGCCTGGCGCCGATCGAGCGCCTGTCGCAACATGCCGGCGCGCTCGACCCCAAGCAGCTGGAGCACCTGCCCGACGCCGACCTGCCCGCCGAGCTGGGCGGACTGGTGCATGCCTTCAACGGCGCGCTCGACAAGCTCGAGCACGCCTACCAGCAGCTATCCGCCTTCAATGCCGACGTCGCGCACGAACTGCGCACGCCGCTGGGCAATGTCATCGGCCAGACCCAGGTGGCGCTGTCGCGCCCGCGCAGCGCCGAACAGCTTGAAGAGATCCTGCAGTCCAACCTGGAAGACCTGGAGCGCCTGAGCCGCATCGTGATCGACATGCTGTTCGTGGCGCAGTCCGACCGGGGGGCGCTGGCGCGCGACCTGGTCGAGGTCTCGGTCGCCCAGGAAGTCCGGCGCAGCGCGGACTTCCTCGACATGCTGTTCGAGGAAGCCGGCGCCACGCTGCACGTGACCGGCGATGCACGCGTGCGCGTCAACGTCTCGCTGCTGCAGCGCGCGCTGACCAACCTGATGAGCAACGCCCTGCAGCACGGCCGGCCCGGGCGGCCGGTGACGGTCACGATCGCGCAATCGGCGGACACGCTGACCATCGCCGTGCGCAATGAATCCGATCGCCTGCACACGATCCGGCCCGAGCGGCTGTTCGATCGCTTCTACCGCGCCGACGCCGCGCGCAGCGACAGCCGGCAGAACCACGGACTGGGGCTGGCCATCGTCAAGGCAATCGCCACCATGCACGGCGGCAGCGTGTTCGCGCAGGTGCAGGCGGACGCGATCCGGATCGGCATGACACTGCCGGTCAGCGAGCCGGCGCAAGCCGCACCCGCGCCGGCACGGCCGCTGCCGCGCCCCGCGGCGGCCTGATTGCGCCGTGTTGATGCCTCAGGCCGCGCCCCGGAGCGGCCCGAACCGCTCCACGTACAACCCCGCCACCCAATCGACAAACACCCGCACCCGCGGTGCCAGCTGCCGGTGGAACGGATACAGCGCCGACACCGGCAAGTCCGGGCAGGGCCAGGCCTCAAGCACCGGCACCAGCCGTCCCGCGCGCAGGTGCTCTTCCACGCGGAAGCGCGGCACCTGGATCAGGCCGCAGCCGGCCAGCGCCGCGCTGGTATAGCACTCGGCATCGCTTACCGAGATCCAGCCGCGCGCCTTGAACTCCTGCACCTCGCCATCGACGGTCAGCGTGAAGGGATAACGGCGGTCATGGTTGCGCGAGAAGAATCCCACGCCGATGTGCTGTGCCAGCTCCGACGGGTGTTCCGGTTTGCCATGCGCGGCCAGGTATGCGGGGCTGGCGCACAGCACCTCCGGCATTTCCGCCAGCCGCCGGGCCACCAGCGAGGAATCGCGCGGCTGGCCGGCACGCACCACGCAATCGATGCCCTCCCCGACCAGGTCGACCAGCCGGTCGCCGCTGCTGACGATCAGGTCGATATGCGGATAGCGCTCCCGGAACTCGCCGATGCGCGGCAGGATGATCATGGTGGCGTGGGTGCCATGCAGGTCCAGCCGCAGCGTGCCGCGCGGGTTGGCCACCTGCGTGCTGAGCGAGGTCTCGGCGTCTTCCAGGTCCTGCAGCACGCGCTTGCTGCGCTCATAGAACGCCTGCCCGTCCAGCGTGGGGCGCACCTGGCGCGTGGTGCGCTCCAGCAGGCGCGCGCCGACGCGGGCCTCAAGTTCCTTGATGGCGTGCGTGGCGGTGGCGCGTGGCATGTCCAGCGCGCTGGCGGCGCCGGTGAAGGAGCCCAGTTCCACGATCCGGGTAAAGAGTTGCAGCGCGTCGAAGCGGTCCATGCGGAGGGGCTGTCATAGCGGAAAGGTCACTTCCGGATTGGAATCAGGTTCCGGGCGCGCGTCAAGCCAGATCTCCGCTCGCCTGTCCGGGGTCGGGTCCTTGACTGCGGGCAGGGACCACGAATCAGCCAGGCATCGATGCTGCTAGCCTATATTTCATTAATAGTCTTCTGCCGTTCTCCCACGTGTCCCGTGCCGGGCCATGTGGCGAGTATGCAATCCGGTTAGTGCTGGGAGATGGGATATGAGCGCCGTTCCTGAGTCGCGGGTCACCGGCACCACTTCGTCCCCAGGGAAACGTCCCGTCACTTCCACCCGGCATGTGTGGACCCGATACTGGGCCATTGCAAAACTTTACTGGTTCTCGCGGGAAAAATGGAAAGCCTCCGGCTTGCTGGTCCTGCTGATCCTGCTGCTGTTGGGCCAGACCCAGACCGAGGTACTGATCGTCCAGCAAACCGGTGAATTCACCTCGGCCCTGGCAGCGCAAGACGCGGATCGTTTCTGGGCCTCGATCAGGAAGTGTCTCTATATCCTGATGGTTGCAGTCCCCATCTACGCGGTCTATTACTACCTGAGGAACAAGCTGAGCCTGCTCTGGAGACGCTGGCTGACGCATCACTATCTGGACGGGTATTTCAAGGGCCGGGTCTACTACAAGCTCAATTCAGATGCCGCGATCGACAATCCGGACCAGCGCATCGCCGAGGACATCAATACCTTCACGCGGCAATCCCTGTTCTTCCTTTCAATCGGTATCGGCGCGCTGCTGCAGCTCATCGCCTTCAGCGCCGTCCTGTGGTCGATCTCAAGGGAGCTGGTCTACTTTCTTGTCATTTATGCCATCGCCGGTACATTTGTCTCCATCTTCTTCTTCGGCCGCGTCCTGATCGGCCTGAACTTCTTCCAGCTAAGGCGGGAGGCGGATTTCCGCTTCAGCCTGATCCGGGTGCGTGAGAACGCCGAGTCCATCGCTTTCTATCGCGGCGAGGCGCTGGAGTCATCCCATGTGAGAGGCCGTTTTGGCAAGGCCTTCCAGAATTTCGACCGGCTCATCAAGTGGCAGCTGAGCCTGAACATGTTCCAGTATGCCTATGGCTTCCTGACCATCCTGCTGCCCAGCGCCATCGTCGCTTCACGCGTGCTTTCCGGCGAGCTTGAAGTCGGCAGCGCCATCCAGGCGGCCGGCGCGTTCGCCGCCATCCTGAACGCGCTGACCGTGATCGTCGACAACTTTGAAGACCTGAGCCGCTTCGTGGCGGGGCTGGATCGACTGGACACATTCTCCATCTCGCTGACCGGGACGGCAGCAGCCTCCGTGAAGCCGGCCACCACGATCGAGTCCATCCATGACTCCCGCCTGGCGCTGGAACATGTGACCTTGCGCACGCCGAATCAGGAGCGAACGCTGGTCACCGACCTGACGCTGTCGGTCAACCCGGGAGAGGGCCTTCTTATCGTCGGCGCCAGCGGCGGCGGCAAAAGTTCGCTGATGCGCGCGATCGCCGGATTGTGGAACAACGGCACGGGATGCATCGTGCGGCCAATGCCGCAGGAAATGCTGTTCCTGCCGCAGCATCCTTACATGGTGGTCGGCAGCCTGCGCAGCCAGTTGCTATACCCGAACCACATCGGCCAGCGGATCCCCGACGAGGAGCTTCTGAAGCTGCTGGAAGCGGTCAACCTGAAGGACATCGCTGGCCGCTTTGGCGGCCTGGACACGGAAGTGGACTGGGGCAAAGTCCTGTCCCTTGGCGAGCAGCAGCGGCTGACCATCGCCCGCGTACTGCTGTCAAAGCCGCGCTATGTCATGCTGGACGAAGCGACCAGTGCCCTGGATATCAGCAATGAGGAAGCCATGTACCAGTTGCTGGCCGACATGCAGTCGACGCTTGTCAGCGTCAGCCACCGGCCCACGCTGCTGAAGTTCCACCACCAGGTGCTGGAACTGCCCGGGAACGGAAAGTGGTGGCTGCATCCGACCAGGGACTATCGCTTTGGCTGGTAGGCATCCGGCCCGCCCCCAACCATCATCGTGCAGTGCTAACGTCGAACGTCGCCCAAATCGAGGACCAGTTGCTGTCGCAGCGCCTGCAAGGCAACCGCGCCGACCTGGGTTCGATGCGGCGCGGGCCGGTGCGGCTGCAACGGGCCCGCGCCGCGCATTCGCCTGGCGGCGCCTGGCCCAGCACCCTTACTGCATGTGCTGCCCGCCATTGATGGCGATATTGGACCCGGTCACGTAGGCCGCTTCCTCCGAGCACAGGTAGGCAATCAGCGCTGCGACTTCTTCCGGCTTGCCGACGCGGCCGACCGGAATCTGCGGCAGGATCTTGGTCTCCATGATTTCCTTGGGCACGGCGTTGACCATCTTGGTGGCAAGGTAGCCCGGAGAGACGGTGTTGACGGTCACGCCCTTCCTTGCCACTTCCAGCGCCAGCGACTTGGTGAAGCCGTGCATCCCGGCCTTGGCGGCGGCATAGTTGGTCTGGCCGAAGGCGCCCTTGGATGCGTTGACCGATGAGATGTTGATGATGCGTCCCCAGCCGCGTTCGACCATGCCTTCGCAAAGCGGCTTGGTGAGATTGAACACCGAGTCGAGATTGGTCCGCATCACGGCGTCCCAGTTCGGCTTGTCCATCTTCTTGAAGGCCATGTCGCGGGTAATGCCGGCGTTGTTCACCAGGATATCCACGCGGCCTACGTCAGCCAGGATCTGCGCCGCGCAAGCCTGGCAGGCATCGTAGTCGGATACATCCACCTCGTAGGCACGCATCTCGCGGCCGCCGGCGGCCATCGCGGCAAGCCAGTCCTGGGCGGCCGCATTGCCCGGCGAGTGCGTCACCACCACCGCATAGCCTGCGTCGTGCAGCTTGATGCTGATGGCTTCTCCCAGCCCACCCATACCACCTGTTACCAGTGCAATTTTCTTCATCATCCTGCCTGCTTCATTCTCGTAAAGTTGAAAGACCCCTGCCTTGCCGGGACGGGCTCTTGCCTGATTGTCCCGAGCACATTCCCGCTGCCCTGGCGCGGACAAAGCGAGGGCGAGCCGGGCCGGATGACTCCGGGCCCAGCTTGTATACCGATGCGGGAAGATTGGCGTCGCAGTGCTGTGGCCTGCAAGCCTGCGATCTATGTTCAGCGCGCTGGCCTGGCCTGCTTGGCCAGCCGCACGCCGTTATTGCTTGGAAGCGCGGGGCGCCGCCTGCTGGGCCGCGCCGGAGGCCGCTGCGGCGGTCTTGGCAAAGTTGGCCTTGGCGACTTCAGCCGTCTGCTTCGCGGCGTCCTGGAAGGATTGAAAGGTGCTGCTGGCGGCTGCAACGCTCGATTGCAGCAGCGCGGTGATCGCTTCAGACCCGGCTGGCGCGTTCTTCACGAAGTTGTCAACGAAGGCTTGCACATTGCGGTTGTGCTGTTCGTACTGGCCCTCGACTGCCTTGGTCAGTTCCACCTGCGTGTTCGATGCGATTTCGTACACATGGCGTGCATATGCAACCGCCTTCTCCGCGGCAGGCTGTGCCAGATTGCCCTGCACGGCGAACACTTCACGCAGGTCCTTTCCGGCCAGCACCGCTTCGATATTGCCCTGGCCTTCGGCAAGCGTCGTCCTGACTGCCTGCAGGTTCAACTCGGTCAACTTCTGGAAGCCGTCAAAAGCCATGTTCGTCAGCGCGAACAGTTGGTTCAGACTGGACTTTTGCACTGCAGCAAATTGCTCGGGCATAAAAGGGGACATGCAAAATCTCCTGTGGATTGATCGAACGGATTCGCGCAACAGTTTGCAACGTGAATCCGCTTCGGTTTGGCTTCCGGATTGACAGCGCCACCAATCCTGCAGCGCAGCATCCGAGTGCGAATCCTAGAGGGTTTCCTCTAATTTGATCCCTAGGTATATACCCAAAAAGTCTTTAAAACATGACAATAAAAGTGCGTCGTACATCTCTAAATTTACATGTGCTTACGCAGAAATGTTGCAGTGCATGACATGTGTAGGGCGCACTTCACCCCAGACGCTTGGAACGGATCTCTGAATACAGCAAGGGGAAAATGGAAATGGGCCCTGAGCGGCCACACAGGGCAGCCCCGAGCTGCCGGTATTCCTCACGTCGCAGCCTTCCTGAGCCGCAACGCATTGGTAATGACCGAGGCAGAACTCAGGCTCATCGCCAGCGCCGCAATCATGGGCGACAACAACAGGCCTGTCATTGGATACAGAGCGCCCGCCGCCAGCGGAACGCCCAATGCGTTATAAACGAACGCAAAGCCGAGGTTCTGCTTCATGTTTCGAATGGTCGCTTGCGAGAGTTTCCGGGCACGGGCAATCCCGCGCAAATCCCCCTTGACCAGCGTGACCTGAGCGCTGTTCATCGCGACATCAGTGCCCGTGCCCATGGCAATACCGACGTCGGCCTTCGCCAGCGCCGGCGCATCGTTAATGCCGTCGCCCGCCATCGCCACCACCGCGCCTGCCTGTTGCAGCGAACTGACAAGTTCAAGCTTGTCCGCCGGCTTCACCTCGCCGTGGAACTCGTCAACGCCAAGTTTCCCGGCCACCGCCTTCGCCGTCGCAATCCCGTCGCCGGTCGCCATCACGACACGGATACCTTCTCCCCTGAGATGCGCCAGCGCCTCCGGCGTGGTGGCCTTGACCGGATCCGAAACGGCGAGCAGGCCAGCAAGCTTGCCATCGACGGCAAGATACATCACGCTGGCGCCTTGCGCCCGCAGCTCATCGGCCTGCGCCACGAGCGGATCGATGGGAACGCCTTCGGCTTCCATGAGCGCAGTATTCCCGATCGCGACCTTGCTGCCTCCCAACTTGCCTCTTACCCCAATCCCGGAGCTCGACTCGAAGCCCTCCGGCTTTTCCAACTGCAGGCCGCGCTCACGGGCTGCTGCAACAATCGCGGCAGCCAGGGGATGCTCGCTGCCCTGATCCAGGCTGGCAGCTAACCGCAGCATGTCCTCCTCGGCATAGCCATTGATGCCGATCGCACGCTCAAAAGCCGGCCGACCCTCGGTAAGCGTCCCGGTCTTGTCGACAATCAGGGTATCGACCTTGCGCAGGTTCTCGATTGCAGCGGCGTCGCGGAACAGCACGCCGCTGGAAGCGCCCTTCCCGCTTGCAACCATGATGGACATCGGCGTGGCGAGACCCAGCGCGCACGGACATGCGATGATCAGCACCGCGACGGCATTGATCAGTCCGAACACCCAGCTCGGCTCGGGGCCGAAGAGTCCCCACGCGACAAAGGTCAGCACCGCAATGCCGATGACACCGACGACGAAGACGCCGGCAACCTGGTCGGCCATCCGCTGCATCGGTGCCTTCGATCGCTGCGCTTGCGCCACCATCTGGACAATCTGGGACAGCACGGTCTGGGAGCCGACCTTTTCGGATTGGATGACAAGGCTGCCCGAAGTGTTCATCGTGGCGCCGATGACGCGGTCGCCGACGCGCTTGGTGGTCGGAATGGGCTCGCCAGTGATCATCGATTCGTCGACCGCGCTGGTGCCTTCCGTTACCACGCCATCGACCGGCACCTTCTCGCCGGGCCGCACGCGCAGCAGGTCGCCCACGTGGACATGGGCGAGCGGCACGTCCTCTTCGGCGCCGTCGGGACCGATACGCCGCGCCGTCTTGGGCGCCAGTCCCAGCAGCGACTTGATGGCGGCGGAAGTCTGGGAGCGGGCCTTGAGTTCAAGCAACTGACCCAGCAGCGTGAGGGAAATGATCACCGCCGCTGCCTCGAAGTAGGCACCGATACGGCCATGCTCGGCGAACACCTGCGGAAATGCGCCAGGTATGACGGTCGCAATGACGCTGTAGACATAGGCCGCACCGGTGCCGATTCCGATCAGCGTCCACATGTTCGGACTACGGTTGACGATCGAGTGGAAACACCGCACAAAGAACGGCCAGCCTGCCCACAGCACCACAGGCGTCGCCAGCGCAAGCTCGACCCAGCTCTGGGTCGACACCTCCATCCAGCCAAGGCGATGCCCGAACATGGCCATGACGAACACCACACCGGTGAGCGGTAGCGTCCACCAGAAGCGGTGACGGAAATCCACCAGCTCGGGGTTCTCGCCTTCATCCAGTTCCGGCAACAACGGTTCCAACGCCATGCCGCACTTGGGGCAGTTGCCGGGATGATCCTGGCGGATCTCCGGGTGCATGGGACAGGTATAAATCGTTCCCTCGGCAGCGGGCTGCGCCGCCCCGGCTCCAGTGCCAGCCGGTTCATGAACATGGTGATGCGCATGCTCGTGATGAACAGGACCGGACTGGTCCTGAGTCGAGCCATGTGCACCGGCGCTGTGGCGGCCAGGCTCGGTTGCATCGCGTTCGTTGCTTGTCCTGTTCATCCTGGCTGCTTCCTTCAGTTGTCGGGCCGGGCATCCACTGCGTCATCCGGCGTGCCTTTTACCTTCATGACACGCTCATGATGCGAAGACGACGGCCATTCGCGGTGGGACGTCCATGTCACGCCTGATGACCCCAGCTTAGAGGTTCCCATCGTTGGAAGGTCAAGGCCAAGGAAGCACGGGACTGTGCTCAAAGGCCAACGCGCCTCGGTCCAGGATCAGTTGGCCGCCAATGAGACGTCGCCTTCAGGGGCGAGGTCAGCCGCCGAAGAGATGACTACGGTCGCTGGACGCGCACACCTTTTGCACTCGGCGCGCCCCGCAAGAGGACACCCAGGTCTACGGTGCTCCATGCCGTGGAGATGGACAACGCCGAAAGAACCAGCGTTGGGCGGCGAGGCAACCGCCTCGCCCTGTGCGTTTGGGCTCCCGTCAGCGCGCCTTGTTCGCGAGCCCTTCAACTTCAGCGCGCAGCCGCTCTTCCTGCTCCCGCAGTTCTGGCGTGAGTTCAGCACCGAAGTCCTCGACCTCGAACAGCGGGCGAATTTCGATTTCGGACTCGCTTTCCATGGGATTGGGGCAGCGCCTGACCCATTCGACAGCCTCATCCATTGACTCGACTTGCCACAACCAGAATCCGGCAACGAGTTCGCTGGTCTGCGGGAACGGCCCGTCCGTCACAGTCCGCTGATCGCCCGAAAAGCGCACCCGCTTTCCCCTTGCGCTAGGGTGCAAGCCCTCGCCCGCAAGCATGACGCCCGCCTTGACGAGCTCTTCATTGAACTTGCCCATTGCCGCAAGCAACTCCGTGCTTGGCATCTTGCCGCTTTCTGATTCGCTCGTGGCCTTCACCATCACCATGACACGCATTGTGGTTCTCCTTGAAGGAATCGTTGGCGCCACAAGACCCCGAAGCGGGAACCGCCGCGGCGGCGGGCGCCGGAAGCAGGATCCAATCAGAATAGTTGAATTCGACGGCACCTGACTTGCGCGGACCGCGCCAGTACCTCTACAGTTCGACCAATGAAGAATGAAACCGCCGTAGCAGCGCTCGCTGCACTTGCCCAGGATTCCCGATTGGCGATCTTCCGCTTGCTGGTCCAGGCCGGCCCGGACGGCGTCAGCGCGGGCCGGATCCGCGAAGCGCTGGGTGTCGCACCCGCGACGCTGTCCTTCCATCTGAAAGAACTGGTCCACGCGGGTCTCATCAAGAATACGCAGGAAGGCAAGTTCGTGATCTACCGGGCGCAATTCGAGACGATGAACGCGCTCATTGCCTTCCTGACGGAACATTGCTGCCAAGGCAATCCGCAGGGCTGCGGCGTGCCGGAAGTGGCATGCAAGCCGGCGGCCACCAAACGCCGCGGCGTCTCGACCGAAGCGGCCTGAGCCATGGCAGCCTGAGCATCACGGCCGCCGGGATCGGAGTGCCTTGGGGCGGGCGTCAGGCCTTGCGCCCCGCTTCATACCAGCCTTGGGTCCGATTGACGATGCTGACCACCAGCAGCATGACCGGCACTTCAATCAGCACGCCGACCACCGTTGCCAGCGCCGCCCCGGACTTGAAGCCGAACAGGCTGATGGCCGTCGCCACGGCCAGCTCGAAGAAATTGCTGGCGCCGATCAGCGAGGACGGGCCCGCCACGCAATGCGCCACACCCAGTTTCCGGTTCAGCAGATACGCCAGGCCGGAGTTCAGGAACACCTGGATCAGGATGGGCACGGCCAGCAGCGCGATCACCAGCGGTTGCTCGATGATGGCCTGGCCCTGGAACGCGAACAGCAGCACCAGCGTCAGCAGCAGCGCGGCGATGGAATAAGGACCGAGCTTGCCCACGACCCGCTGGAAATGCGCCACGCCCTTGCTCAGCAGCAGCTTGCGCAACACCTGCGAAATCGCCACCGGCACCACGATATACAGCGCCACCGACGTCAGCAGCGTATCCCACGGCACCGTGATCGACGACAGGCCAAGCAGCAGCGCCACCACCGGCGCGAACGCCACCACCATGATGGCATCGTTCAGCGCCACCTGCGACAGCGTGAAATACGGGTCGCCCTTGCACAGCTGGCTCCACACGAACACCATCGCCGTGCACGGCGCCGCGGCCAGCAGGATCAGCCCGGCGATATAGCTGTCGAGCTGCTCGGCGGGCAGCATGGGCGCAAACAGGTGCCGCACGAACAGCCAGCCCAGCAGCGCCATCGAGAACGGCTTGACCGCCCAGTTGATGAACAGCGTCACACCGATGCCGCGCCAGTGGGATTTCACCTGGCCCAGTGCGCCGAAGTCGATCTTCAGCAGCATCGGGATAATCATGATCCAGATGAGGATGCCGACCGGCAGGTTCACCTGGGCGTACTCCATGCTGCCGATCGCCTGGAACGCGCCCGGCATCGCCTGCCCCAGCGCAATCCCGACGACGATGCACAGGGCCACCCAGATGGTCAGGTAGCGTTCAAAGAAGCCGATGGCGGGCTTGGTCGAAATGGGGGCGTGGGTGGTTGCGTTCTGATTCATTGGAGTTCCGGCGCCTTCAGTTCTTCGCGATCGCGTTGAGCGCGTCCTGCAGCTGCGCATTGCTCATGCCTTCCAGCGGCAACGCCAGCAGTTGCAGCATGCGGTAGCCAATGGCCTCGCGCGTCAGCTCGAATGCCAGGCGCTTGCCCTCGTCGCCGCCCAGGGCGTTGGACGGATCGGCATAGCCCCAGTGCACCTTGACCGGGCTGCCCGGCCAATATGGGCACTGTTCCGCCGCGGCGCTGTCGCAGACCGTGATCACGATCCGCATTTCCGGCGCGTTGTCGCCGACGAATTCGTCCCAGCTCTTGCTGCGGTAGCCGCTCACGTCGACGCCGGCACTGGTCAGCGCTTCCAGTGCGAACGGGTTCAGGCGCCCGCTCGGTGCGCTGCCGGCGCTGAAGGCGCGCACATCCTTGCCGAGCTTGCTGGCCCAATGGTTGAGCATCCCTTCGCTCAGCACGCTGCGGGCAGAGTTGTGGGTGCACAGGATCAGAACGTTTGTAGTCATGGACAGTAAAGAGTCAGCGTTGGCCGATGTCCCGTACGGCCTGTTGCAGGCCTACGGCATCCAGTTTATCGATGGGGAGTGCGAGCAGGTACTCGATGCGTCGCGTGAGGATTACCGCCGCTTCGCGGACCAGCTTTTGCCTGCGCTCGTCCGATACTTCACCGGCTGCAGGATCCGCCACGCCCCAATGCGCGGTCATCGGCTGGCCCGGCCAGACCGGGCAGAGTTCACCGGCGGCCTTGTCGCACACCGTGAACACGAAGTGGAGCGCCGGGGCGCCATCTCGCGCGAATTCGTCCCAGCTCTTGCTGCGGAACCCGCCGGTCGGAAGACCCAGCTTTTCCAGCGCTTCCAGCGCGAACGGGTTCACCACGCCAGTCGGGTGGCTGCCTGCCGAATAGCCGCGGAAGCGGCCTTGGCCAAGATGGTTCATCAGTCCCTCGGCCAGGATCGAACGGGCCGAATTGCCGTTGCAGACGAAGAGAACGTTGTAGACGCTGGCGCTCATGGCGAGTCCTTAGCAGCACGACGAGTTGGAGTTCACTGCAATTCCGATCGGCTTGCCGCGCGGGGCACGCGGTGCACAGCAGGCGGAGCCTTCGGCGGACGCCGCTTCGGCCTTGCCTTCACCAAATACCGGGACGTTGCCCAGCGTATGGAAGTGCTCCCATGCAATGCCCTGCGGATCGGTGACCCAGTGCTTCTCACTGCGGGCATAGCAGCAGGTGGTTTCACCCTGGTCCAGCAGCGCCATGTCGGCCGCCTCGGCGCGCGCTTTCAGTTCAGCAAGCTCGGCGGCGTCATCGGTCTGGAAACCGAGATGGTCGACGCCCGTCCCCTGGCCGCGCGTGGAGATCGCGAAGTTGATGCGCGGATCCTCGAGCATCCATTTGGCGTAGTCGCTCTCGACTCGCGTCGGTTCAGCGGCAAAGAGCTTCGAATAGAAGGCAATGCTCTTGCCTAGGTCGTCGACATGGACGTGAACGTGAAAGCGCTTCATCGGAACATCTCCATCAGCAGTGGCAGGGAACCGCCGCTTTGTCCTCGACACCTTCGCAGCAATTGGCGGTCAGGTAGCCGAGCAACGCACTCATATGCGCGAAAGCGGCGCGGTAGATCAGGTTGCGTCCGTCCCGCTCCTGCGTCACCAGGCCGGCGTGTGCCAGTTCCTTCAGGTGGAACGACAGGGTGGCCGCAGGCACGTCCAGCCGCTCGGCCATCGCGCCGGGTGTCATGCCACCCGGGCCGGCGACGACCAGCATCCGGAAGACCTGGAGGCGCAGCCCGTGGGCCAAGGCTGCAAGGGAGCGGACAACATCATATTCTTCCATATTTCTACAATACTAGAAATATGGGATTGATGCAATGCCTGATCCGGCGAAGCGCCGCTGGCACCCTGCCCGTCGTCCGAGTTGTCCAGAGGACAACCGCGCCTGCGATAGCCGCGGACTAGTCCATCAGATCCGTGTACTCACCTTTTGCATAGGGCCGGGTGCGGTTCCACGGAGCGGGTTGCGGCAAGGCAGCGGCGGTCACCCGCGTGATCTTCTTCTGCGTGCCGCTGGCATTGCGCGACTGGACCAGGCGCGGATACTGGCCGGCCACGTCCCACTGGACCGTCACCTGTTCATCGCCGCGCTTTGCGCGGTACTCCTGCACACCGCCGCGCGCAGGACCGCTCGCGCTCATGGTCTTGAGCGCTGCCGGATCCAGCAGGTGGTAGGCGGTCGCCCATGAGCCGTCGAAGCCGATGTTGCCGTATTCGGCCGGGCTGACTTCGAAGGTCTTGCGCATGGCGTCGCTGACCAGCCGCACCGACAGCTTGCCGGACGGCTGCCGCTCGATCCAGCGCGCGGCGGCCGACATGTCCATGTGCTTGTGGCCCTTGTCTGCCTTGGCGTGCTCGGCTTCGTCGTGCGCCCCGTGCGGGATCTCGCGCTCGATCCAGACCGTGCCGCCCTCGCGGTAGACACGTTCGGTGAAGTAGATGTCGCGGCGCACGCCGTCGGCCCCGAGCGCCGACAACTCATGCTGCACGCGCAGCGCCAGCGGGCCGGAGGCCTTGGACGGTTCTGCCGCCACGGCGGTGAAGGCTGCCGAGACCAGCAGCAGTGCGAGGACGGGAGTGGCTTGCTTGGTTTTCATGAAATCCGTTCAGAAAGCGAAAATGCGCACGCCGGCAAACCGGCGCGCGCATGGCATCAAAAGACCCTGTACTCAGTCGTGCAGCAAGGCCGCGGCCGGCATCAGAGGCCCAGCGCGGACTTTACGACGCTGAACACCTTGGTGTTGTCGATGGTGCCCTTGAGCGCGGCGTTGCCCGGCCCCGTCGAGAACAGCATCACATCGCCGCCGCCGTGTGTTTCCGAGCCCGGCGAGCCAAGGTTGACGCCAACTTCCTGCAGGTAGCCGTCGGCCGTGGTGTCCACCAGCGCGGGGTTGTCGCGCGGGGTCTTGCGCGGACCGCCGCCGTTGCCGAACACCAGCGTGGTGTAAGGCAGGCCGTCGGCCGCCGTGGCCGGCTGCCTGGTCTTGATGTCCGTCGACGTGCCCAGGATCGGGTTGCCGCGATGCGAGTAGCCGTTGATCGTCATCGTATGGTCGTGGTCGGCAGTGACCACGATCATCGTGTTCGACAGGTCCACCATCGACAGCGCACGCTTGATGGCATCGTCAAACGCGATCGTGTCTTCCAGCGCGCGCTTGGCGTTGGTGCCATGCAGCGCATGGTCGATCCGGCCGCCCTCCACCATCAGGAAATAGCCGTTGCCGTTCTTCTGCAGGATGCGGATGGCCTTCTCGGTCATGTCGGCCAGGCTGGGCTCGTCGACATTGTTCTTGACGCGGTCCAGCTCGTAGTTGAGGTGGTCCATGTTGAACAGGCCGAGCAGCTTGCTGGTGGATGCCGGGTCAACGGCCTTGAACGCGGTGCCGGTGGTCACGTAGGTGTAGCCCGGGAACTGCGTGGTCAGGTCGACGCCATCGGTGCGCTTGCCACCCGTGACGCTGTCGGGCAGGAACTGGCGGCGGCCGCCGCCAAGCAGCACGTCCAGGCCATCCTTGAGCGCGGTGTTGTAGCCGGCGTTGCCGGGCGTTGCCTGCGCGGCGATATTGTTCTCGCCGTCGCGGTGGCAGACGTGCGAGAAAGTGGCCGCCGGCGTTGCGTGGGTCACGCGCGTGGTGGTCACCGCGCCGACCGACTTGCCGGCGGCCTTGGCCAGTTCCAGCACGGTCACGACCGGCGCGCCGTTGCCGCTGGGACAGGTGCTGTCGCCGGCGCTGGTCACATAGGCCTTGCCGGTGCCGTCGCTGGCCTTGGTATCGGCCGACATCGAGATGACCTCGTTGTTCATCTTCACGCCGGTCATGTAGGCCGCCATCGACGGTGCGCTGTCGGTGGTCTGCGCGTCGTTCGAATACGTCTTCACGCGCGCGGTGCGCTTGAGCGACTCCATGTTGAGCTTGCCGGTCTCGCCATACTTGTAGATGCGCGAAGCGGTGACGGTGGTCGGGCCCATGCCGTCGCCCAGGAAGAAGATGACATTCTTGGCCTCGCCCGCGGCTTGCGCAGGGAGAGCAATGCAGGCGCAGGCAGCCGCAAGTGCGGACAGGCCGGTACGAATGATGAGTTTCATGGCGTTATTCCGTCAGCGATAGTGGCTTAGAGGCCGATGGCCGTCTTGATCAGGCCGAACACGTCGGTGTTGTCCATCACACCGGTGAAGGATTCGGCACCGTTGCCCAGCGCGCCGATAAAGACATCGGTGCCGCCATGGGTCTCGCCACCCGCCGCCGTCGGGATCGCGGCTTCCTGGTGATAGCTCTTGTCGTAGACCTGTGCATCGGTCAGCGCGGTGCGCGTGGCCGGGCGGTTCTCGCCGGTGCCGAAGCCGATAATGGTGAAAGGATTGCCGCCGGAGTCCGTGGACAGTGCGCCGGTCACGTAGTTCTTCAGCAGGCCCAGCACGCCGGGGTTGCTGTCGCTGGTGGGGCCGGTGCGCTTGGCGTAGCCGTTCAGCACCAGCGTGTGGTCATGGTCGGCGGTGACGACGATCAGCGTGTTCTTCAGGCCCGGGTCGATCACGTTGAGCTTGTCGATCGCGGTCTTGATCGCGGTGTCGAAGGCCACGGTGTCGTGCAGCGCCTTGCGCGCGGTGGTCTCATGCAACGCGTGGTCGATGCGGCCGCCTTCCACCATCAGGAAGAAACCCTTCTTCTTCGCGGCAAGCACGTCGATGGCCTTGCCGGTCATCTCCGCCAGGCTCGGCTCGTCGCCGGGCACGCGGTCCAGGTCGTAGGCCATATGGCTGGACGTGAACAGGCCTGCCACCTTCTTCGCGCTGGCGGCGTCGATCTTGTCGAAGTCGGCCTTGCTGGACGCGTACGTATAGCCGGCCTTGGTCAGCTCGCCAACCAGGTCGCGGCCGTCGGTGCGGGCGCCGCCCGCGGCCTTGTTCTGGAAGTGCTTGCGGCCGCCGCCGAAGATCACATCGACGCCATCGCCAAGCGCGCTGTTGTAGCCAGCGCCGTGCGGCACCAGTTGCGCGGCGATGGTGTTCTCGGCGTCGCGGTGGCACACGTGCGCGTAGGTCGTGGCGGGGGTTGCGTGCGTGATGCGGGTGGTGGTGACCACGCCGGTGCCGTAGCCTGCCGCCTTCATCTGCTCGAGCAGCGTCGGCACGCTCTGGCCGTTGCCGGAAGCCGGGCAGGTGCTGTCCGCGCCGGACAGGTAGTCCTTGCCGCTGGCGTCGAAGGCATTGGTCTCCGGCGTCATCGAGATGACTTCGTTGTTCATCTTGACGCCGGTCATGTAGGCCGCCATCGACGGCGCGCTGTCGGTCACCTGCGCGTTGTTCGAATAGGTCCGGATAAACCCGCTCTCGGGGAGCGTATCCATGGTCAGGTCCCCATCCTCGCCGACCTTGTAGATCCGCGCCGCGGTCATGGTCGTCATGCCCATGCCGTCGCCAAGGAAGAACACGACGTTCTTCGTCGGCGCGGTGCTGCCGGCAGCCGGCGGCTGCGTGACCGGCGCATTGTTGTCATCATCGCTGCCGCACGACGCCACGGCCAGCGCCAGCAGCGGGGCTGCCAGTATTGAAAGACGCCTCATATTTCCTCCCCGTTGGTTTTGGCGGGAGGATGCACGACGAATATTTCGGCACCGTGACGTGTCACAGGACGGCATCGTTGCCGCTGCAGGAAAACATGCGAAAGTGCAGCATCAGGCCGTTCGCTATGTTCGCGAACGGCCCACCTGTGCGGCAAGCTGCCGCAGTAGCGATGCTGCCTGGTGGCGCCGAACACTGATATATTGTCGCCAAAACAGGCACCGCTCTCGTGAGCAAATCGCATCGCCGGCCATGGTTCGCCGGCTTCCTCCTCGTTGTCTTCCTGGCAGCCCAGCTGGCAGTGGCGGCGTACGCCTGTACCGGCAGCCGCTACCAGGCGGAACACAGCGGCACGATGGCGGCGATGACCGAATCCTGCGCCGATATGGCCGCCAGCGACACCCAGCAGGACATCGACCAGAGCGGGCTTTGCCTGGCGCATTGCCAGGCCGATTCCAGGAACGCCGACCATGCTTCGCCGCAGCTTCCGGCCTTCATGCCGGTGCTGATGCGCGTGCTTGAGCCAACGCGCGTGGTCCTGGCGGAGGTTCGCGTTGGGCTGCGCGCCGAGGCAGAGGCGCGCGCACCGCCTCCCCTCACCGTTCTTCACTGCAGTTTCCAGACTTAGCCTCCGGCTCGACGTCACCTGGTGCTGCCTGCTTCCATGCGGGCAGCAGTCGTCGTCCCTGGAGGCTTTATGCTTTTTCTACGTCACCTGACCGTGGCGCTGCTCAGCGCGCCCGCAATCGGCCTGGCTGCGCCGCAAGGCGCGCCCGGGCAATCCGCCCCTTCCCTCTCCCTTGAGGAAGCCGTCGCGATCGCGAGCGCCCATGCCGGCGACGCCGAATCGTCGCGCGGCGCCGTGGAGGCCGCCTGGCAAATGGCCGTCGCCGCCGGCCGCCTGCCGGATCCCGTGCTCAAGCTCGGCGTCAACAACGTGCCGGTCAACGGCTCGGACGCGTTCTCGCTGAGCCGGGATTCCATGACCATGCGCTCGATCTCGGTGATGCAGGAATTCACGCGCGCGGACAAGCGCCGCGCCAGGGCCGCGCGCTTCGAAGCCGAAGCCGCCGCTGCCGACGCGCAGCGCACAGTGGGGCTGGCAGGCGTGCAGCGCAATGCGGTCAATGCCTGGCTCGACCGGTGGTATGCGGAGCAGGCCGGCGTGCTGCTCGGCCATCACGGCCATCCGCTTGAACTGGCGCTGCAGGCCGCCACCGCGGCCTACCGCGGCGGGCGCGGCTCGCGTGCGGAGGTACTGGCGATGGAGCTGGAAATCCAGAAGCTGCACGACCGCGAGGACGAGAACCGCGCCGCGCTGGCAACGGCCACGCTGAACCTGGAGCGCTGGGTCGGCGCCGCTGCGCGGCGCCCGCTGTCGGCGCGGCCACCGCTTGAAGTGCCGCCGGGCGCCCGGCAACTCGCCAGGGGCGAGTTCGAGGCCGTGCCCGAACTGTCGGCTGCGCAGCGCGACGTGGCGCTGGCCGAATCGGAAATCCAGGTGGCAACGGAAGCCCGCAAGCCGGACGTGACGGTCGAGCTGATGTACAGCCAGCGCGGCTCGGCCTACTCGAACATGGGCTCGCTCAATGTCAGCTTCCCATTGCCGTGGGACCGGGGCAACCGCCAGGACCGCGAAATCAGTGCGCGGCTGGCGCAGGCCAATGACGCGCGGGCCAGGCTGGAAATGGTCCGGCGCAATACCCAGGCCATGGTCGGCGCCAGGCTGGCCGAGCTGCAGCGCAACCTTGACCGGCTGCGGCGCTACGACGACAAGACCTTGCCGCTCGCGCGGGCACAGGCGGATGCGGCACTGACGGCCTACCGCGCCAGCACGGGCACCTTGGCGGCGGTCGCCGAAGCCAACCATCGCGCCATCGACACCGCCATGGATCGCCTGCTGCTTGAGGCAAAGACCGCGAAGCTGTGGGCGGACCTGAACTACCTGGTGCCATTGCCTACCGCCCAGGCCGAAGCCGCAGTGAGGGAGGCAAAATGAAGAAGCACATCATTGCAGCAGCAGCCGGGCTGGTCGTCGCCGGCATCGCCCTCTACGGCGCTTACCACTTCGGGTTCACGCGCGGCACACAGACTGCGCAACCGTCGAGCACGGCTGGCGCGCAATCCACCGTGCTCAAGGCCGGCGACATCGACCCGAAGACCGGCAGGAAGATCCTGTACTGGCACGATCCCATGGTGCCGGGCCAGCGCTTCGACAAGCCGGGCAAATCTCCCTTCATGGAGATGCAACTGGTGCCGGTCTACGCGGACGGCGATGGCAGCGGCAGCGGTGTCACCGTCGACAGCCATGTCGCGCAAAACCTCGGCATTCGCACCACCGAGGCAAAGCCTGGACGGCTGGCCGCGATGCTACAGGTGCCCGGCAATGTCGCCATCGACGAACGCAGCGTGCAGGTCATCCAGGCGCGCACCAACGCCTTTGTGCAGCACGTCGCGGTCCGGGCCACCCTTGACCCGGTCCGGCGCGGACAGGCGCTGGTCACCCTGTACTCGCCCGACTGGGTCGCGGCGCAAGAGGAATACCTGGCCGTGTCACGCATGGCAGCGAGCGAGCATCTGGACGACCTGCGCAGTGCTGCCAGGAATCGCATGCTGCAGGCAGGCATGACGCCGGGCCAGGTCAGTGCGGTCGAAAGATCCGGCAAGCCGCAGCCCGGTGTTGCCATCGCCAGCCCGGTCGATGGCCTCGTGACCGAGGTGGCGGTGCGCGAGGGCATGACCGTGTCGCCGGGCATGACGCTGTTCCGCCTGGCTGACCTGAGCCAGGTGTGGGTGATTGCCGAGGTACCAGAGGGCCAGGCCGGCACCATCCGGCCCGGCGCGGCGGCCACGGTACTGCAGGGCGGCACGGCCAGCCCCCTTGCCGGCAAGGTCGACGCCATCCTTCCCGACGTCAACCCGTCGACCCGCACCGTCAAGGCCCGCATCATCCTGCCCAACCCCGGCAGGCGCCTGCTGCCGGGCATGTTTGTCACGGTCGGCTTCGACAGTGGCGCGCAGAAGGAAGCGTTGCTGATCCCGTCGGAGTCGGTCATCCGCACCGGCCAGCGCAGTATCGTCATGGTCGATGCCGGCCAGGCAGGGTTCGTTGCCACCGAGATCAAGACCGGCCGCGAGGCCGATGGCATGGTCGAGGTGCTGGACGGACTGGCGCCGGGACAGAAAGTGGTCACGTCCGGCCAGTTCCTGATCGACTCGGAAGCCAGCCTGCGCGGCAGCGCGCAACGCATGTCCGCCCCGCCTGCGGCCTCCGCACCTGCCGCATCATCGGCCGAGCATGAAGGCACAGGCCGCATCGAAGCCGTGAACGGCAGCGAGAGCCTGACCATCTCGCATGGCCCCATCCCGTCGGCACAGTGGGGTGCGATGACCATGGATTTCGCCGCGCCGCCGACAGGCCTGCCCAAGGGACTGAAGCCTGGCGACCGCATCCGCTTCCGCTTCCACCTGGACCGCGACGGCGCGGCCATGCTGTCGTCGGTCGAGCCCGCCGGCACCGCCCAGGGAGCCCGGCCATGATCGCGCGCCTGATCCTGGCCTCGATCCGCCACCGCATCCTGGTCCTGCTGGCCACGGTGATGCTGACCGCATGGGGCCTGTGGGCGGTGCGAAGCACGCCGCTCGACGCCCTCCCCGACCTGTCCGATGTGCAAGTGATCATCCGCACGCCCTTCCCGGGCCAGGCGCCGCAGATCGTCGAGAACCAGGTTACGTATCCGCTGACCACCACCATGCTGTCGGTGCCCGGCGCCAGGACGGTCCGGGGTTACTCTTTCTTTGGCGATTCGTTCGTCTATGTGCTGTTCGAGGATGGCACCGACCTGTACTGGGCGCGCTCGCGCGTGCTGGAATACCTGAACCAGGTGCAGTCCCGCCTGCCCGCCGCGGCCAGGCCGGCGCTGGGGCCGGATGCCACCGGCGTCGGCTGGATCTACGAGTACGCGCTGGTGGACAAGACCGGCCAGCATGACCTCGGCCAGTTGCGCGCACTGCAGGACTGGTTCCTGCGCTTCGAACTGAAATCGCTGCCCAATGTGGCCGAGGTCGCTTCGCTGGGCGGCATGGTGAAGCAGTACCAGGTGGTGCTGCTGCCGGACCGGATGCGCGCCTACAACCTGTCGCAGGGCAAGGTGCTGGCGGCGCTCAGGGGCGCCAACCAGGAGGCCGGCGGGTCGGTGCTGGAAATGGGCGAGGCAGAGTATATGGTGCGCGCCAGCGGCTACCTGAAGACGCTCGACGATTTCCGGCAGATTCCGCTGGTGACCAGCGATGCCGGCATTCCGGTGCGGCTGGGCGATGTCGCCATCGTCCAGCTCGGCCCGGAGATGCGGCGCGGCATCGCCGAACTTGACGGCCAGGGCGAGGTTGCCGGCGGCGTGATCGTGATGCGCTCAGGCAAGAACGCGCTGGAAACCATCGAGGCGGTCAAGGCGAAGCTAGCCACGCTGCAGAAGAGCCTGCCTGCCGGTGTGCAGATCGTCACCACCTACGACCGCTCCGCGCTGATCAAGCGCGCGGTGGAAAACCTGACACACAAGCTGGCCGAAGAGTTCGCCGTGGTCGCGCTGGTGTGCCTGCTGTTCCTGTTCCACCTGCGTTCCGCGCTGGTGGCGATCGTGTCGCTGCCGCTGGGCGTGCTGGCCGCCTTTTTGGTGATGCGCTACCAGGGCATCAATGCCAACATCATGTCGCTGGGCGGCATTGCCATTGCCATTGGCGCCATGGTCGATGCCGCGGTCGTGATGATCGAGAACGCGCACAAGCAGCTGGAACACTGGCATGCCGAGAACCCCGGCCGGGCGCTGGCAGGGAACGAGCGCTGGGGCGTGATCGGCCGGGCCGCCACCGAGGTCGGGCCCGCGCTGTTCTTCTCGCTGCTGATCATCACGCTGTCGTTTATCCCGGTCTTTACGCTGGAGGCGCAGGAGGGCCGGCTGTTCTCGCCGCTGGCCTTTACCAAGACCTATTCCATGGCCGCGGCGGCGGGCCTGTCGGTGACGCTGGTGCCGGTGCTGATGGGCTACATGATCCGTGGCAGGATTCCTTCGGAGCAGTCCAACCCCTTGAACCGATGGCTGATCCGCGCCTATCGGCCGGTGCTGGCACGGGTGCTGGCCTACCCGAAGACCACCCTTGCGGTCGCCGCGGTGCTGCTGGCCGCGACGGCGTGGCCGATGCTGCGTACCGGCGCCGAATTCATGCCGCCGCTCGACGAGGGCGACCTGCTCTATATGCCGTCGGCATTGCCAGGCCTTTCCGCCGGCAAGGCAGCGCAGCTGCTGCAACAGACCGACCGCCTGATCAGGACCGTGCCCGAGGTGGCGACCGTGTTCGGCAAGGCCGGCCGCGCCGATACCGCGACCGATCCGGCTCCCCTCGAGATGTTCGAGACCACCATCCAGTTCAAGCCGCGCGACCAGTGGCGTGCCGGCATGACCACCGACAAGCTGGTGGAAGAGCTCGATCGCGTGGTCAAGGTGCCGGGCCTGTCCAACATCTGGGTGCCGCCGATCCGCAACCGCATCGACATGCTTGCCACCGGCATCAAGAGCCCGGTCGGCATCAAGGTGGCGGGCGCGGACCTGAAGGAGATCGATCGCCTGGCAACGCGCATCGAGGAAGCCGTCAGGACAGTGCCGGGGGTGACGTCGGCACTGGCCGAGCGGCTGAGCGGCGGGCGCTATGTCGATATCGACATCGATCGCGTGGCGGCGGGCCGCTACGGGCTGAACATCGCGGATGTGCAGAGCGTGATATCGTCGGCCATCGGCGGCGACAATGTGGGCGAGGTCGTCGACGGGCTGGCGCGCTTCCCTATCAACGTACGCTACCCGCGCGACTACCGCGACTCGGTGGAGCAACTGCGCAGCCTGCCCATCGTCACGGACAAGGGCCAGCAGATCGTGCTGTCCGACGTGGCGCGCATCCAGGTGGTGCAGGGAGCGCCGATGCTGCGCAGCGAAAACGCGCGACTGTCGGGCTGGGTGTATGTCGACATCCGCGGGCGTGACCTGCGCTCGGCCGTCCGGGATATGCAGGCCGCCGTTGCGAAAGCGGTGCCGATGCCGGCTGGCTATTCGCTGAGCTGGTCGGGGCAGTTCGAATACCTGGAGCGGGCCGCCGCAAAGCTGAAGGTGGTAGTGCCGTTCACGCTGCTGATCATCTTCGTGCTGCTGTACCTGGTGTTCGGCCGTCTCGATGAAGCCCTGCTCATCATGGGCACGCTGCCGCTGGCGCTGATCGGCGGCTTCTGGCTGCTCTACCTGCTGGGCTACAACCTGTCGGTTGCCGGCGTGGTCGGCTTCATCGCGCTGGCGGGCGTGGCGGCGGAATTCGGCGTGATCATGCTGCTCTACCTGAAGCAGGCATGGACCGCGCGCGCGAACCAGGGCGATGCCAGCCTGTCCGCGCTGCTTGAGGCCATCCAGGAAGGCGCGGTGCTGCGCGTGCGCCCCAAGGCAATGACCGTCGCCGTCATCCTTGCCGGCCTGGTGCCGATCATGTGGTCGCATGGCACCGGCTCCGAGGTCATGCAGCGCATTGCCGCGCCGATGGTGGGCGGCATGCTCACCGCGCCATTGCTTTCGCTCTTCGTGGTGCCGGCGGTGTATTTGCTGATGCGCCGGCGCCAGACCAGACCTCAACCAGTTTCCGTACACCCCTCACTTCAGAAGGAACCACAATGAATTCCATCAAGACGCTCGCCCTTGCGCTGGCTTTCGCCACCACGCCGGCCGCATTCGCAGCGGGATCGATGGACGGCATGGACATGAAGCCGTCCGCACCCGCGCAGCAGGCGCCGCAACCCGTGGCAGCCGAGATCAAGAAGATCGATGCGCAGGCCGGCAAGGTCACGCTCAGGCACGGACCGATCGCCAACCTCGGCATGGGACCGATGACCATGGCGTTCCCCGTCAAGGATCGCGCATCGCTGAAGGATTTCAAGGAGGGCGAGGCGGTATCCGTGACGTTCGACAACGTTGATGGCAAGCCTACGGTCATGCAAATGCGGCGCAAGTGAGGGCTACCGTCGCTGGAGGTGATTGCGCGTTCGGCGCGCAATCACTGTGTGCTCACGCTTTGGTGCCCAGACGCTCCTTCAGGAACTCGATAAAGCGCTGTGTCTTTGCCGGCAGCAAGCGTGTTTCGGTCAGGGCATAGACCGGCGTCGGCCTGGTCTGCCTGCCAGGCAATATCCGGCGCAGGCGGCCGGCCGCCACGTCCTCTGCCGCCACCTCCTCGGCCAGCAAGACCACGCCCAGGCCCAGCATTGCCAGGCGGCAGCATCTCCCCCAGTTGCTCGTGGGCGATCCGTGCTTCGTCCAGATGCGCTTGCAGCGCTCGTAGTAGAGCTGCCCGGCCTCGGTCAGCTCGACCTTGCGCATCGTGCGATGCAGCAGCCGCAGGCCAATGGCCTTCTCCAGCGCGCTGATCCGCCTGGAAAGCGCGTGTGCAGGAGGTGATTTTGGGTGCCCTGCAGGGCTGAGGGAGGCCGCCTATGCAGGCGGGGTGCAGGTGCAACCTGGCCTTGCCTGCGGCCTGAGATCGTGCGCGCCTTGACCGCGGCGCATGCAATCAGCCCCGGCTGGTTGGACCGGGGCTGTCAGATAAGTTAGTGCAGTTGGCGCTTCAGGTCAGCAAGTTCCGAATGCATCGAACTGACTGCATCCTTGACCTTTGCATCGAGACTGCCGGCCTGCTGGCAAGCGCGGTCTGCACGATCACCGATCCGTTCGAGATCATCGACCCACTGCCGGATCCGATCCTCATCCTTGGAAGACACAACCTTCGATGCCGATTTGCACTCCTTGTCGAGCTCATCCACCCAGTTCATCAAGTCTTGTGGAATCCCCGTATCGGCATGACAAGTCCGGGATGTCTCGCTGATGGTTTGCTGCAGATGACTAAAACGTTGCTGCATTTCACTGGCTTGCAACATGATGCCCCCTTCGTGAACACCAATCCACATGAGTTCAGGCAGCAGATGATTGTGTGTTGCCTGTGCCATTGTCATTCGCCCGCATCAGTTGGCTGCCAATGAAGCTCCATTGCCCAGCCTCGAAGCGCGCGAAGGCACTTTTTCAGTCTAGGTCAAATTCAACCGCACGCTCCGATGTGATCGCCGGGGTTCCGCGGCATTACTAGGCATTAGCCGCGCCTCGCTATATCTTGAATTCAAGACAGTCCGGCGCTCGGGCTGAGCTACGGACATCGTAAATTGCCGGAGGCTGAAATGCTGGAAAAAAAGCGGTCTTACAAGGGATTCCACGTTGCGCTCTTCGTGCCGGAGGTGATTGAGCCAGGCAAGCCAGGCGGGCGAGTCCAGATCTCCACGCGCAATGAGGACATGGGCATCCGCTTTACGCCGGACTGGCCCCACCCGCCCGCAACGCTGGAGGAGGCAGAGGACTGGCTTTTCGCCTACGCCGCCGGGATCATCGATTGTGAACTGGCGGGCGGCTTCGGCATTGATCTCAGGAACGAGTAAGTCAGTCCGGCGACGAAAGATCTGCGGAAGCCGGTCGGCGCGTCTCCTGCGCCTGGCGGGAATGGCGGTGTTCGTGGAGATTCTGGCATGCCGTGCAGCGCGTGGCGGTCGGGTACGCTTGCAGGCGGGCGAAACGGATCGCCTGCTGGCAGTCAATACAGACGCCATACTGGCCGCTCCTCATCCGTGACCGGGCTGCTTCAATGTCGGCCAGTTGCATGCGATAGTGTTTCAGCATCGCGTCGCCCTGGCGCTGCACAGTCTTTTCGTCCGCCACTTCACCATCATCAAGGTGTTCACGTTGTGTTGGCGCCACAACAGGCGAATCCGCGGTTCCGGCGACGGCACGAATGCGCAACTCCTCAGCGTCCATTTGGGCCACCAACTTCGCCAACTCTTCCTTTGTCAGCCCGTCCATGACTGGCCTCCTGGGTAAACATCCTGCGGGTCGCACGTAAGCAGACCGTCCAGCGTAGCGCGTCTGGGCAATCGCACCTGGCGGGCACAGTTGTTGTATTGCCGCTCAGATGTGTCGCCACTTAGATCGAGGCTCCCGCAAGGGGCTGTAGCCATTTGCCGGCATGGCAAAAAACACGTGCCCCTTGCGGGACCAGCACGGGTCACTGCCGTGCCGGTCCCTCAGTCACGAATACCTAACGGTGGCTGGCAGCCAGCGCGACGATAGCGCCTGTGGTAGCCGCGATGGCGGCCACAGTACCCATGCTTTGCCACGGATGCTCATGAACGTAGCGATCGGTCGTTGTCGCCCACTCGGAGACTTTGGCGCGGCTTTCTTCGCGCAGCGTGACGATGCGCTCCTGCAGCGCGCGCTGCCGGGCCCTGAGTGCATGGCGCTCAAGGCTGGTCCCTACGCCGGTTTCGGCTTTGACATCATGAAGAAGTGCCTGAACGTCGGCCATCAGCGTATCGACGTCGCGGGCCAATGCGTCCTTGCGCATAGAGAAATCAGATTGGATGTCGTTCATCTTGCCCTCCTGTTAGCGAAATCATCGCGGTGCGTCGCGCAGCACGATTGGCACTGTGTCAAATATAGGACTGGGCTGACAACCCGGCATGACAAAGAACACGCTACGACGAAGCCGTCCGGAAGGAGGCAAGAGGACCGTAGAACCAATGCGACGGAAGTATCGCCGCGCTTACGCGCCAAGCCTTTTGTCGCTGATGGCTATCAGGTGCCGAATGCGGTACTGCCGACGCTGCCGCCCCCGTCCCGCCGGAACTGTACGCGGCGCTGCGCATGCAGGGAGTGGCGCGGCACCGGAGTCACGCCTTTCGCGTCCCTCGCCTTATCCGCTCCAAATATTTTCCTGAAGCGACCTCGATTCGCACCGTGTCCCCTTCCTTGACGAACTGAGGAACGAGAACTTCCATGCCGTTCTCCAGCGTGGCAGCCTTGAAGGTAGAGGATTCATGCTCGTGCAGGCCCGGCGGCGTGGACATGATGGTTACCTCGACCGCAGGGGGGAATGCGATGGTGACTGGCTCGCCCTCATAAAGCTGCACCGGGATTCGCATATTGGGACGAAGAAACTTCTGGTATGCGCCCATGGTTTCCGCAGGAAAACTGATCTGCTCGAAGGTGTCGGGATTCATGAAGAAAAAGGCGTCACCATCGGTGTACAGATATTCCATCTCCTGGTGATCAAGCGCGACCTCTTCGAGCTTGTTGCCCGGGTGTAACCGCAACTCCTTGATGTGGCCAGTCTTAAGGCTCTTGAACTTGGCGAAAACTGCGCTCCCCTGTTGGCCGCCGCCGGCGTGGTACCCGGCGCTGGTAACGCTATGAAGTTCACCTTCAAGCATGATGACCATGCCCGACTTCAGTTCGGAAGCTTCGACCATTGGTGTCTCCGCGTGGGCGGCAGGATTTCGCCTTCAGCCTAGCACCGCAGCGCCCCTTCAACCAAGGGCCGGTGGCGACAGCGGGACGCGGAACGAGAAACTCGATGGCGCTGACCGCCATTGGGAGAATTGCGCACCGGCAACAGCGGGATGCTGCAGCGCCGCATGCACTAGGCTGACAGCAGGAAACGCCAGCGACGAATGTGCGACGCCGTCCAGTGTATTTGCCCTGGTTGCAGCGAGTAAAGGTATGGCAGCGTCCAGGCCTTTTGATTCGCATGGCCATCATCTATGATGTGATTCATGTAATCATCGTATTGCCATCTTGAGGATCCCATGGAGCAAAAGACCGCTCGGCTTACGTTGCTCATCGATCCCAACAAGAAGGCCGCCTTCGAGCGCCTCTGCGCACAACAGGATCTGACTGCCTCGCAGGTGATACGGCGGCTTATCCGCGACTACCTGGCCCAGCATGGCGTCCAGTACGTGCCCAGCGGCGTAGCCACGGACAAGGCGGAAGCCAAGGGCAAAGAGAGGCCACCGGTCGGCGCGTCGTCGCGGCGCGACGCGGCACCTCCTGCCAAGCGCCGTACGACCCGTCGTGGAGCCTGATCCATGAGCACCGTGCCCCCTCTCACGCAATGGCTCCATCTCGACTGGATGCTTGTTGTGGTTGGGGCCTGGCTGCTTATCGGCGTGGCAGGGGTCCTGGCGCTGCATCGGTTTGCCCTGGTATCCCACGTGCTGTTCCCCATCGGGGGACTGCTAGGGCTTGCGCTGTTCAGCCTGGCGCTGCACGCTGTGTCCGGCACGCCCGAGGCAGCCGTGCTGCCCATTGGCCTGCCATCGCTGCCGTTCCACGTCCGGCTCGACAGCCTGTCCGCCTACTTCCTGATGGTAATGGGGGGAGCGGCGGCTGGCATCTCCACGTTTGCGGCTGGCTACTTCCGCACGGGCGAAGGTACGCCGCCAGGCCTGCTTTGTCTTGAATACCACCTGTTTCTTGCCAGCATGGCCGGGGTGATCCTGGCCGACGACGCCTACTCGTTCATGGTGATGTGGGAAACCATGGCCCTGGCTTCATTCTTCCTGGTGACCGCCAACCACCGCATCGCCGAAGTGCGCGCCGCCGGCTATCTCTACATCACGATGGCGCGCATCGGGGCGATTGCGATTCTGCTGTGCTTTGGCGTGCTGCAGGCCAATACCGGCGACTATACGTTTGCCAACATGCGCGCCCAGGCGCTGACACCGTTCTGGGCCTCCGCCGGTTTCCTGCTCGCGTTGTTCGGATTCGGCGCCAAGGCCGGCATCCTGCCTCTGCACATCTGGCTGCCGGAGGCGCATCCGGCCGCGCCGTCACCGGTATCGGCAATGATGAGCGGCGTCATGCTCAACACTGCCATCTACGGCCTGTTGCGCGTATCTTTCGACCTGCTGCCGATGCGCCTGTGGTGGTGGGGCGGATTGCTGCTGGCGATTGGATTGGCCACCGCGCTGTTCGGCGTGGTCTTCGCAGCTGTTCAGACCGACATGAAGCGGCTGCTGGCTTATTCGTCGATCGAGAACATGGGCCTGCTCTTCGTTGCCATGGGGCTGACACTGCTGTTCTCGGCCTACGGCATGAAGCCGATGGCCGCCCTCGCCCTGACGGCCGCGCTCTACCATGTCGCCAGCCATGCATTCTTCAAAAGCCTGCTTTTTCTGGGAACCGGTAGCGTGCTGCATGCCACCACCGAGAGAAGCCTGGGCAAGCTAGGCGGACTGATTCGCTACATGCCATGGGTGGGCTGGCTGACACTGCTGGGCGTGCTGGCCAGCGCCGGGCTGCCGCCGCTTGGCGGTTTCGTCTCGGAGTGGCTGCTGCTGCAGAGCTTCCTGTTCACGCCTGGTCTGCCGGAACCGATACTGACCATGCTGATCCCGGTGGTCGCCGCGCTGATTGCGCTGGTGGCGGCACTGGCCGGTTACACCATGGTCAAGTTCTTCGGCGTGGTCTTCCTCGGCCAGCCCCGTGAGCCCAGTCTGGCCAACGCGCACGACGCCGGCCGTTGGGAGCGCGCGGGCATGCTGTGGCTGGCGCTGGGCTGCATCGCGCTTGGCCTGCTGCCGACGCAATTCGTCCAGCTGATCGATCCGGTGACGCAGCAACTGGTGGCGAGCGGACTCGGCGCCCGGACCGCGGCCAGCAACTGGCTGCTGGCGCCGAATGGCCTGGCCCAGGCCAGCTACGGGCCGGTTATTTTCCTGTCAGGCATCCTGGCCAGCGTTGCGCTCGCCTACCTGCTGGTGCGCCGCTTGTACCACGGTCGGCTTCGCCGCAGCCCGCCCTGGGCTTGCGGCTTTCCCTGGGGCACCGCGCGCATGCAGGACACTGCCGAGGGGTTCGGGCAGCCGATCCGCCAGATCTTTGAGCCGTTTTTCCTGATGCGCCGCGACCTGCCGACGCCATTCGATGAGCAGCCGCACTACCGGGTCACAGTGGCGGATCATTTTTGGCGCTGGATGTATGTCCCCCTGATCGATCTGGCGTCGTACCTGGCCCGGCTGATCGGCCTGATGCAACAGGGACGCATCTCGGTTTACCTGCTGTACAGCTTCCTGACCCTGGCCGCCACGCTGCTGGCCGTGATGTGAAGAGGGCCGCATGAACCTGACCGGGATCCTGTCACAGCTGCTTGAGATCGTGATCTCGATCGCGCTGGCGCCGCTGCTGACCGGCTGGGTCAATCAGTGGCGGGCCTGGCTGCAGAACAAGTCGGCACCCAGCCTCTGGCAGCCCTATCGCATGCTGCACAAGCTGTTCAACAAGGACTCGGTGGTCGCGGACAATGCCTCGCCGCTGTTCCGCGCCACGCCTTACGTGGTGTTCGGCTGCATGGCGCTGGCTTGCTCGATCGTCCCGACCGTGTCCACCGATCTGCCACTGGCACCGGCCGCCGACGCGATTGCCCTGGTCGGCCTGTTCGCGCTGGCGCGGGTTTTCATCTCGCTGGCGGCGATGGACGTCGGCACCGCTTTCGGGTCCCTGGGAGCGCGGCGCGAGATGCTGATCG
This sequence comes from Cupriavidus sp. GW823-FHT07B10, assembly GCF_058794355.1. Lineage (NCBI taxonomy): Bacteria > Pseudomonadati > Pseudomonadota > Betaproteobacteria > Burkholderiales > Burkholderiaceae > Cupriavidus > Cupriavidus sp. GW823-FHT07B10. The sequence goes on along the minus strand of NZ_JBXAGS010000017.1, from coordinate 89,107 downwards.
GCTTCCTGGCGGAACCGGCGCTGCTGATGGTGCTGTTCTCCGCCTCGCTGGTCTCCAAGTCGACCTCGCTCACCACCATCGTCGAGACGATTGCTCACCGGGACCTGGCCATCTATCCCGGCCTGGCGTTTGCCGGCGTGGCGTTCACCATGGTATCCCTGGCCGAGAACGCCCGCATACCGGTTGACAATCCCGCCACCCACCTCGAGCTGACGATGATCCACGAGGCGCTGATCCTGGAATATTCGGGGCGGCATCTGGCCCTCCTTGAGTGGGCGGCAAGCCTGAAGCTGTTCGCCTATTCCTGCATCGGCCTGGCGCTGTTTTTCCCATGGGGCGTTGCAGAAGCGCAAGCTCCCCTGGCCATGCTGCTGGCGCTGCCCGCGCTGCTGTTCAAGCTCATGGTGGGCGGGATCCTGCTGGCGGCGCTGGAGACGGCGAGCGCCAAGATGCGCATCTTCCGCGTGCCGGAGTTCCTGGCCACCGCCTTTCTGCTGGCGGTGATCGGCATGCTGGTCCACTTGCTGCTGGCACGCTGAACCCCCGGAGGCCAGTCCAGTGACCGTACTCCTCACCCAGTTTGTCAACCTGCTCGGCGCGGTGCTGTTGATCCTCGCCTTCGCCATGATCTCGCAACGACGGATCCTGTCGCTGATCAACTTGTTCACGCTGCAGGGTGCGACCCTGGCCTTGGCCACGGCTATCGTCGGCTACGTGACGGGCCAGCCGCACCTCTACCTGTCGGCCGGCCTGACCGCAATCCTCAAGGCGTTGCTCATCCCTTATCTGCTGCACCGCGTGATCGATCGCCTCCGGATCCGCAGGGACGTCGAAACGCTGATCAACATTCCCACCACGATGCTGATCGGCATCCTGGTCGTGATCTTCGCCTTCAACCTCACCATGCCGATCTCGCGGCTGTCGCTGAAGCTCGCCAGCGGCACGCTGGGCATTGCGCTGGCCTGCGTGCTGCTGTCCTTCCTGATGATGATCACGCGCTCCAAGGCGGTGCCGCAGGTCATCGGCTTCCTGGCGATGGAGAACGGCCTCTTCTTTGCGGCCACCGCCGCGACCTATGGCATGCCGATGGTGGTCGAGCTGGGCATCGCGCTGGATGTGCTGATCGGCGTGCTGATCCTGGGCGTGTTCATGTTCCAGATCCGCGAGCAGTTCGACAGCCTGGACATCCGTCACCTTGAGAAGCTGAAGGAGGATTGAGTTGACCGCGCTGGCCTTTCTGCTTGGATTTCCGCTTGCCGGCGGGCTGGTGCTGGCGCTGACGGGACATCGCGAGCGCGCCCGCGACATCAATGTCGCCTTCAGCCTGGGCACATTCCTCGCCGCCTGCGTGCTGACGGCGCAAATCGTCGCCGATGGTCCCATGCTGGCATGGGACCGGGAGTTCTACATCGATGCCCTGAACGTCTTCCTGGTTGCGCTGACCGCGTTCGTGGGGCTGACCACCTCGATTTTTTCGCGGCCGTACATGCGGGTGGAGCACGACCACGGCAAGATGACGCCGCCGCGGCTGCGTCTGTACCACAGCATGTACCAGCTCTTCACCTTCACCATGCTGCTGGCGCTGACGACCAACAATATGGGTATCGTGTGGGTTGCGATGGAGGCCGCCACGCTGACCACGGTGCTGCTGGTCAGCGTCTACCGCACCGCCGCGAGCCTCGAGGCCGCCTGGAAGTACTTCATCCTGTGCGGGGTGGGGATTGCCCAGGCGCTGTTCGGTACGGTGCTGCTGTACATGGCCGCCGAGCAGGTCATCGGCCCGGAGGGCGGGGCCCTGCTGTGGACCAACCTGGACGCGGTCAAGCGCCAGCTCGATCCCAACATCATCACGCTGGCGTTTGCCTTCCTGTTTATCGGCTATGGCACCAAGGTCGGCCTGGTCCCACTGCACAACTGGCTGCCCGATGCCCACGCCGAGGGGCCAACCCCGGTATCCGCCGTGCTCTCCGGCCTGCTGCTCAATGTGGCGCTCTATGCCGTGCTGCGCTGCAAGGTGCTGACCGATGCGGCGCTTGGCAACCATCTGACCGGCCGCCTGATGATGGGGTTCGGCCTGCTATCGGTGGTCGCGGCTGTCTTCTTCCTGATCCGGCAACGCGACATCAAGCGCATGTTCGCGTATTCGTCCATCGAGCACATGGGCATGATGACCTTCGCCTTCGGCATGGGCGGGCCGATCGCCAGCTATGCCGGCCTGCTGCACATGACGGTGCATTCGCTGGTCAAGTCAGCGATCTTCTTCGCCGTCGGCCACGCCGCGCAGAAGGCGGGCACGCAAGTCATGGACGATATTCGCGGGTTGATCCGTGTCAGTCCCACGGTCGGCTGGGGCCTGATGGTAGGAGTGCTCGCCATCCTGGGCATGCCCCCGTTCGGGGTCTTTGCCAGCGAGTTCCTGATCGTCACCACCGCCATGCGCGAACAGCCGTGGGCCACGCCCTTCCTGCTGTTGGCACTTGGGCTGGCGTTCGCCGCGGTGTTCAGCCGGGTGCAGCCGATGGTCTTCGGCGACACCACGCTCATGCCGCTGGCGCATCCGCCAGCGCTGGTCCCGGTGTTCACGCACCTCGCCCTGGGGCTGATGCTGGGCCTCTATGTTCCGCCCTATCTCGACACCTGGTACCGGCAGGCAGCCGCAATGCTTGGGAGCTGAACCGATGACTCTGTCCGATCCCGGCCTCAACCTGGAGCGGTTGCCCGCGCCGCTGCCAGTCTGGCATGGCCGGGTCGATCCAGACGGCTGGTCGGTCACGGCCCGCGCGGTGGCGGACGCTGGCGGGCGCCTCGTTGCGCTGTGGGGCGTTGATCGGAGTGCCATCGGCGGCACGTTGACGGCATGCGTCACATACGCCGCGGCGCGGGGGCTGATGTGGCTCGAACTGCGACTGGATGGCGTCGCGCCCGCCGTGCCGGACCTGGCCGGCGTATTCCCATGCGCGGGCCGGATGCAACGTGCCATGACCGACCTGGTGGGTATCCCCGTGCAGGACAGCCGCGATGGCCGGCCCTGGCTGGACCACGGCCTGTGGCCGGCAGGGGCGCGGCCGCTGCAAGGCGGCGCGCCGGCGGGTGCGGCCACCGGCGGCATATTGCCTGCCAACTATCCTTTCGTGCGCGTGGAGGGCGACGGCGTGCACGAGATCGCGGTCGGGCCGGTGCATGCCGGCATCATCGAACCCGGCCACTTCCGCTTTTCGGTGGTCGGCGAGAAGGTGCTGCGGCTGGAGGAACACCTGGGCTACACCCACAAGGGCATCGAGCGGCGTTTCACCGAACTGGCGCCGCCCGAGGGCTACCGGTTGGCCGGCCGGGTCTCGGGCGATTCCACCGTGGCCTATGCCTGGGCCTATTGCATGGCGCTGGAGTCCGCCTGGCGCTGCGCGCCTCCACCGCGGGCGGACTGGCTGCGCGCCCTGATGCTCGAGCGTGAGCGGGTGGCCAATCACCTGGGTGACCTGGGGGCGCTGGGCAATGACGCGGGGCTGGCCTTCGGCCTGGCGCAATTCTCTCGCCTGCGCGAGGACTGGCAGCGGTTGTCCGCAGAGGCTTTCGGTCACCGGCTGATGATGGACGCCGTGGTACCGGGCGGCGTTGCGCAAGACCTGGCACCAGCCATGGCTGAGCGCCTGGAACAGCAGTGCGGTCACATCGAGCGGGAAGTACGCGTGCTGCGTGCGGTGTACGACGAACATGCGGGCCTGCAGGACCGATTTCTTGGAGCAGGCTGCGTCACGCCGCAGCTTGCCGCCCGGCTTGGGCTTACCGGCCTGGCCGGACGTGCCAGCGGTTGCGCCGCGGACCTGCGCTGCGACCATGCCTGGCGGCCCTACGATAGCGTCGCCGTGAAGATGGCCACGCACCGCGGCGGCGATGTCGCCGCCCGGGTGGCGGTGCGCTTCGATGAGGTGCTGGAGTCGCTGCGACTGATCCGTGCCATCTGTGCAGGCCTGCCGGAGGGTGCCACGCGAATCGTTCCGCAAGCGCCCGCCGGCGCCGCCATCGGGGTCGGATGGGTGGAGGGCTGGCGTGGCGAAGTCCTGGTCGCGCTCGACCTTGCCGATGACAGCCGCATTCTGCGCTGCCATTGCCACGACCCGTCGTGGCAGAACTGGCCGGTGCTGGAGCATGCCATCATCGGGAACATCGTGCCGGACTTTCCGCTGATCAACAAATCCTTCAACCTCAGCTATTCGGGGCACGATCTCTGATGTGGAAAATCCTCAGGCAGATCGCACATACCGGCATCGTTACTGAGCCTGCTCCGCGCGGCGCGGCGGACGAGGCCGCCTCCATCCAGCGCATCCACCGGGAGCTGCTCGACATTCTCGGGCAGGCGCTGACGATCCGGCAGGTCGACGCAGGCTCCTGCAATGGCTGCGAACTGGAAATCCACGCACTCGGCAATCCTTACTACAACATCGAAGGCCTGGGCATCAAGTTCGTCGCAAGCCCGCGCCATGCCGACATGCTCCTGGTGACGGGACCCGTTTCGCGTCATATGGAAGAGGCTCTGCTGCGCACCTATGCGGCAACCCCGGAGCCGAAACTGGTGGTGGCGATAGGCGACTGTGGCTGTACTGGCGGGATCTTCGGGGAGAGCTATGCGAGCTGCGGCCGCGTCGCCAATGTCATCCCGGTAGACATAACGGTGCCGGGCTGTCCACCGCCGCCGATAGAGATCCTGCGCGCAATACTAAGCGCCGTCCGGCAGACCGGTGCCACAAGACGCTAGTGATCCGGCCCTGGCAACAGCGGTGTGCACCTGAGGTGTGCACCTGAGGTGTGCACCTGAGCGTGGGCACCGGCTGGCCCCTTCCTGCATCACCCGCGTTCCTTCGCCACTGACCTTGGCGCTCCAAGCGTCGGCCGGGTGGCGTAGTCCACCTCGTACTGCTGCAAATAGTCGCGAATCATCTGGCGAACGACTTGGGATGGCGTCTGGTCCTGGGCGGCGCAGAGCGCCTCAAAGGCCTTTTTCTTCTCCGGATCGATCAATACGGTCAGGCGGGCAGTCTTGGATTCCATGCGTCTAACAATGTCATCATATAATAATGGCATTATAATAGTATACATCTCCAAGATGCGCCGGCATGTCTTAGTAGATGCTGGCAGGGCGCGCGGTCCCGCGCAAACAAGTCTTCAGGGGGCACAACTTTTTGATGAGGGGCGCAGTGGTAGAAGTGACGATAGCGGTAACTGCCGGGAATGCATTTCAAGGGCGGAATTCCGCACGGCTGGCTTTCACGGCCAATCAATTTGAGTGCGAGATCCTGCTTACCAGTGGCCCCTGGGTTGCAAACGCCAAGCGCGTGATGGAGGTCATGCGCCTGTCCGCCCGGGTGGGAACGCACATCCGCATCCAGGCGGACGGAGCGGACGAAGCCGCCGCTGTCGTCACCATCGCGGCATTGTTGCGGGGAGAGGCGCTTCCCAAGGCGCTTTGATGGAATCCTGAGCTATGCATGCCGACCGCACCTCGTTCGACGCCTACCTGAAGTTCCTTTCCGAGGCGAGCCACGACGGTACGCCCAAGGTGTTGGAAACCCAGCACGCCCTGTCCCTGCATTTCGACGCGCTCGCCACCCAGAGCTTCATGTCGCGCAAGGATCCCGACAAGCTCGTGCTGGGCTATACCCGGACGATGATGGGATTCCTGTTGTTGCACCCAGTCCCGGCCAGGATCTCAATGATCGGCCTGGGTGGCGGTTCGCTTGCCAAGTACTGCTACCGGCATCTGCCCAACACCAAGATCGTGGCAATTGAAATTAATCCGGCGGTCATCGCCCTGCGCGAGCAATTCCAGATCCCGCCGGACGACGAACGACTTGAGGTGGTTTGCGCAGATGGCGCCGACTATGTTGCGAACCAGGATGCGCGACCGGACGTGATCCTGGTGGACGGGTTTCTGGCCGATGGCATGCCGGTGCAGCTGGGGACGGCAGACTTCTATGCCGCCTGTCATGCCCGCCTGGCCGATACCGGCGTGCTGGTCGCGAATTTTCTCGAAAGCGATCCCGATATCCCGCTTTACCTGGAGGAAGTCAGCACCGCGTTCGGCCAGTCGATGTCGATTTCTCTTTCCGAAGACAGTTCCAACTACACGCTGTTTGCCTGGAAGGGGGCGCACAAGCTGCCCTCCCTGGACGCGCTGATTGCACGAGCGCGCATCCTGGAAACCGCGCATTCGCTAAGCCTGACCGCGGCCGCTCGCCGCCTGAAACGCGGCGAGCGCCTTGCGTCGGATCGTGCGGCCTGGCCGAAGCTGGCAAGACCGCAGGTCCGGTATTGACACCGCCCTCCCCCGCGCAAGCCTCCTTACCAACGCAACCATGCCTATCCTGTACTTGCGCAAGCTGACTGGGAAGGAGCGCAGTCCCGGCAGCAATCGGCAACTGGCCTGCTACCTGGCGTTTGTGGCCGGAGCAACCAACGCAGGCGGCTTCCTGGCCGTGCAGCAGTACACCTCGCACATGTCGGGCGTTGTGTCCGCCATGGCCGACAACCTGGCGCTTGGCAGTTTCTGGCTGATGTTGGACGGCCTTGGGGCCTTGCTGTCGTTCCTGGCGGGCGCCGCCTGCTCAGCGGTACTGATCAACTGGGCCCGGCGCGAGCGACTGCATAGCGAATACGCATTGCCGCTCATGCTGGAAGCCTTGTTGTTGGTGTGTTTTGGCCTGCTAGGCAGCAATCTCGAACACCACGAATGGTTGTTCGTGCCGGCAACAGTCATGGTGCTCTGTTTCATCATGGGCTTGCAAAATGCCATGGTCACCAAGCTGTCGAATGCCGAGATCCGCACCACGCACGTGACCGGCATGGTCACCGACATCGGTATCGAACTGGGCAAGCTGTTCTATTGGAACCTGTCCAGGGCCGATTCGAGCAAGCCGCCGGTGCTCGCCAATCGGCATAAGCTGCAGGTACTCATCACACTCGTCGTATTGTTCTTTGCCGGCGGCGTCATTGGCGCCCTGGGGTTCAAGCACGTCGGGTTCAGCGCCACGCTTGCGCTGGCAACCCTGTTGCTTGCCCTCGCTGCGGTTCCGGTGCTGGACGATGTGCGTCTGCATTTGTGGCGCCGGGATCTTCTGGCTCATTTGATCGCACGTTCCCGGCGTTGGGCTCGCGCAGTCAAGGAAGATGTGCACGCCGTGTGGCTGGCCGCGCAAGATCCCCGCACGCCATGGTATGCGAAAGCACTGGCCTTGCCGGTCGCCGCCTATGCCTTGTCGCCCATTGACCTGTTTCCCGATTTCATTCCGGTGCTCGGCTATCTGGATGACGTGGTGGTGGTGCCGCTGGGCTTGTTGCTGGCAATACGGTGGATTCCGGTCGCGGTAATGCGCCAGCATCGCGCGGCGGCCGCGGCATCCGCCCACCGCCCCGTCAGCCACGTTGCGGCGCTGGTGATCGTGACGCTCTGGGCCGGTGCAGCGGTGTCGGCAATGATCTGGCTTGTGCAGCATCTGTCTGGGCGGGGAGGCACATGAAACGGCGGCCCGATCAGGCGCGGCCATCGGCCAGTCCCACAGCAAGGTCCCGGTCTGAGCTGACGACACGGCTCGATGGCCTCGTAGAGGGATAGAGATGAGCGACGAACAGTATCACCGTGCCGTGGACCTGATCCACTTGCTCTATGCAGCACTGGCCGGCCTGATGACGCCCGGCGGCGGCGAGGAAGCCCGTGAGCTGGCCGAGAGCGCTATGCAAGAGGCGTCGGAATTCCTCAGACTACCGCCGGGGGCACGTTAGTTGAACTAGATCGCGGCGCACAGTTGGGTTGAATGTAGCGCGCATCCTACCTCGGCCAGCTCCTGACCGACTTTCTGATAACCGCACCAATGAATAGTCAAAAGATCAGATTTCTTCGCTCACGAATTCCCACATTTGAGTGCACCCCTGGATGTCATGACTGTTGTGGTCCTGTGACAACCTCAACGGAGGAAATGTCGAGGCTTCCCGTCAAAAGCGATGCCGAGCACGAAACGGCGCTGGCAAACCTGAGTTGCCCTCACCTTGATACCAAGGGATGCAGCGTGTATTCGGAGCGCCCGTTGATTTGTCGCTTGTTTGGAACGACCCCAAGGCTTGCCTGCCCGAACGGAAACCGGCCGGTCAGAATGATCGATCCGGAGATTGAACAAGAGATTCAGCGCTTCTTTCTAGAGACACGTCACGTGCTGGTCTGACTGAGGCATGAAGCTACCGCTGGCAGCCGCTGTCAAACAGCCTCCCAGAGAGAGGCTCCTTCCACACAGAGCTTGCCATTCATTCTAACGTTCCATAGAATGAAAAAATGAGAACGTTAAAGAACCACCTGTACGAGCAGGTCGCGCGCATCGGGAAAGCCGTAGCCAGCCCGAAACGTCTGGAGCTTATCGAGCTTATGTGCCAGGGTGAGAAAACCGTCGAGGTTCTGGCCGCCCAGGCAGAAATCAGCGTGAAGCTCGCCAGCGCTCATCTCAAGGAGCTGCGCCACGCTCGTCTCGTCGAGACCCGCAAGGATGGGAAGTACGTCCAGTACCGTCTGGCCAGCACCAGCGTGGCCGACCTCTGGGTAACGCTTCGTTCAGCGGCCGAGGAGCGGCTAGTGGAATTGCAGGTGGCCCTGGCGTCAATCATCGGGCATGGCGACGACCTCGAAGGATTCGACCGTGCTGCCATCTTGAAGAAGGCCAGGGCCGGAGAAGTGCTGGTTCTCGATGTGCGCCCAGCAGAGGAGTTCGCCACGGCCCACTTGCCGCATGCTCGCTCCCTGCCACTCGACGAACTCAGGAAGCGGCTTGCCGAGCTGCCCAAAGACATGCCCGTTGTCGCATACTGCCGCGGTCCCTTCTGCCTGATGGCCAAGGACGCTGTCGAGCTCCTGCGCAAGAAGGGCTATCGCGCCTTCCACCTGACTGATGGCGTGGCCGAGTGGCGCGCTCACGGGCTGCCCATCGAGGCATAGGGCAAGGAGACGGATGTCATGGCACGGAAAGCGCGGGCCGACTAGGCGCCAGTGTCCAGACACAGGAAACCGTCATGTTCTTCCGCCAACGTCCCACTGAAAACGCCACCTTTTCCTATTTCTTTGGATGTGCCGGCCGGCCGGACCTGGCCGGGAGAGAACGCGAAATGGCTGCCCGACTGCACGATAGCTTGCATCGCAAGCTGTTGAATCTCCCTGCCGAGCTTGAGATTTATCCTGGACATCAAGCCGGCAGCGCCTGCGGCGCAGGCCTTTCTGGCAAGCCTGCATCGACCATCGGGTTCGAGAAACGCTTCAAGCCAATGCTCGCAATGTCGCGCGATGCCTTTGTCGATGCGGTGGTTGCCGACATCCCGCAGCAACCGGAGAACATGGCTCGCATCATAGAGGTCAATCTGCGTGGCATTAAGCCCGAAGGTGCGCGCGATTGAAGCCGCTCTCGATTGACTTCGGCATACGTGCCAATCTTGGCCAGATTCTGCAGCAACTGCTGCAGGTGCTGTTCGTAGGCATGACCATTGGCATGATGCGCAACGTTGTACCGGCGCTCGCCGAGACCGAGTTCGGCGTGCCACGTGGGTCGTTCATGCTACTGGTGGCCTTCGTCGTGGCATTCGGCTTCGTCAAGGGTGCTATGAACTTCGTTGCGGGTCGCCTGGCGGAGCACATCGGCCGCAAACGAGTGCTGCTCATCGGATGGCTTGTAGCGCTACCGATTCCGCTGCTTATCTATTTCGCGCCATCGTGGAACTGGATTGTCCTGGCAACTACCTTGCTCGGTGTGAATCAGGGCCTGACCTGGTCAATGACCCAGACGGCCAAGCTCGACATTACGCGAGCCGACCAGCGCGGCCTGGTTATCGGGCTGAACGAATTCTCTGGCTACGTGGGTGTCGCCGTGGCAGGAGTGGTCACGGGCTATGCGGCTTCCATCTCGGGTCCGCGCGAAGGATTGCTGTGGTTCGGCGCTGTCGTCATTGGGCTGGCGACATTGCTCGCCTGGCTGGTGGTGATGGAGACGCTGCCCTGGGCCCGGGCTGAGGTCAAACGCCACACCGCCGGCACATCCGCGACAGTGCTTCACCCACGCTACCCGCCGGGCGTAAGCGAGCAACCATCGAGCAGCGAGATGTTCGTCCTGATGAGTTGGCGCGACCGTCGAATGGCCGCGCTCTGCCAGGCCGGGCTAGTGGAGAAGTTCGTTGACGCGCTGGTTTGGGCCTTGTTTCCCATCTACCTGCACCAGCAGGGAGTGAGCCTGCCCGGCATTGGCTGGATAGTGGGTGTCTACGGCTTTACCTGGGGCGGTGCCCAGCTATTCACCGGTAGATTCTCGGACAAGGTCGGCCGTCAGCGCCTCAATGTCGGGGGTATGTGGGTGTGTGGCGCTGGCGTGGCCCTGCTGCCGCTAGGCAGCGGCTCGGTTTGGTGGAGCACCTCGGCCGCCGTGACCGGGCTGGGCATGGCGATGTTGTACCCCAATCTGAGCGCTGCGGTAGCCGACATCGCACACCCCAGTTGGCGGGCGTCCGCCATTGGCATCTACCGCTTCTGGCGCGACCTCGGGTATGGCATCGGCGCGCTCTGCCTGGGCGCAGCTGCAGCGCTCGGTGGCCGCGTCGAGAGTGCATTCTGGTTCGTCGCCATCGCGATGGGACTGTCTGGCCTTGTACTGTATCACTGGGGAGAGGAGACGCATCCGCGTCTCAACCCAGCACGCTGATTTCAAGCCACACGTACAGCTTCTGCATGGAAGCGCACAAGAATATGTTTGATGAGAACCCCGCGAGCGATCTCGCCGGACAAAAAAACGCCAACCCGTATCGGTTGGCGTTTTGCTTGGGGTATTACTGGTATCAGAACTGGTTCATGGTGTTGTCTTTACCCGCCGCTTTCAGGGCCGCTTCGCCGCTGAAATACTCCTTGTGGTCGTCGCCGATGTCCGAGCCGGACATGTTCTGGTGCTTGACGCAGGCGATGCCCTGACGGATTTCCTTACGCTGCACGCCAGCCACATAACCCAGCATGCCCTGGTCGCCGAAGTATTCCTTGGCCAGGTTGTCGGTCGACAGCGCGGCGGTGTGGTAGGTCGGCAGCGTAATCAGGTGGTGGAAGATACCTGCTTCGCGCGACGCGTCGGCCTGGAAGGTCCGGATCTTTTCGTCGGCGAGCTTCGCCAGTTCGGTCTGATCGTATTCCACGCTCATCAGCTGGGCGCGGTCATATGCCGACACATCCTTGCCCGCGGCCTTCATCGCGTCATACGCCTGCTGGCGGAAGTTCAGGGTCCAGTTGAACGACGGGCTGTTGTTGTACACCAGCTTGGCGTTCGGGATGACCTTGCGAATCTCGCTGACCATGCCGCCGATCTGGGCGATATGCGGCTTTTCGGTTTCGATCCACAGCAGGTCAGCGCCGTTTTGCAGTGCGGTGACGCAATCCAGTACGCAACGCGCTTCGCCCGTGCCGGCGCGGAACTGGAACAGGTTGCTGGGCAGGCGCTTGGGACGCAGCAGCTTGCCGTCGCGCTTGATGATGACGTCACCATTGCCCAGTTGGTCGGCCGACAACTCCTCGCAATCGAGGAAGGAATTGTACTGGTCGCCCAGGTCGCCCGGCGTGTTGGTCACGGCGATCTGCTTGGTCAGGCCGGCACCCAGCGAATCAGTACGGGCCACGATGATGCCGTCGTCCACGCCCAGTTCCAGGAAGGCGTAGCGGATGGCGCGGATCTTGGCCAGGAAGTCCTCATGCGGCACGGTGACCTTGCCATCCTGGTGGCCGCACTGCTTCTCGTCGGACACCTGGTTTTCGATCTGGATGCAGCATGCGCCCGCTTCGATGAACTGCTTGGCCAGCAGGTACGTTGCTTCGGCGTTGCCGAAACCCGCGTCGATGTCCGCGATGATGGGCACGACGTGGGTGACGTGGTTGTCGATCTTCGCCTGGATGGCGGCCTTGGCAGGGCCCTGGGCAGCGTCCAGCTCGCGGAACAGGCCGCCCAGCTCACGGGCGTCGGCCTGGCGCAGGAAGGTGTACAGCTCGCGGATCAGCGCGCTGACGGAGGTTTTTTCGTGCATCGACTGGTCCGGCAGCGGGCCGAACTCAGAGCGCAGCGCGGCCACCATCCAGCCGGACAGGTAAAGGTAGCGACGCTCGGTGCTGTTGAAGTGCTTCTTGATGGAGATCATCTTCTGCTGCCCGATGAAGCCGTGCCAGCAGCCCAGCGACTGGGTGTACTTCGACGAGTCGGCATCGTAGGCGGCCATGTCGGCGCGCATGATCTTGGCAGTGTACTTGGCGATGTCCAGGCCAGTCTTGAACTTGTTCTGGGCACGCATGCGGGCGGCATACTCGGGATTGATGGCATTCCACGCGCTGCCGTGGTTCTCTTTCAAACCGGCAACTGCCTTGATGTCGTCTTGATACTGGGCCATGGGAATTTCCTAAGAAGAAAGCGCGTTTGAAAAAATAGTTGAGTGTGCTGGCGGATGTCGAGGCGAGCAGCGTGGGTTCATTGTAGGGCGTTCTTGATGCGTCGCGGCAAAGTCTTATATAAGACATAAGAGTTGATTTTTCCTTATTTTTCAATGAGATAAACACTAAATTCCGCAATGTGGAAAGCATTTTCAAGGAACGAAAGATAGCGCCGGGGGAAAGCCGGAGCAAATTCCACAATGTGAAACGCTCTTTCAGTTGCCGGAGGCAGGCCGGGCACGGATGGGATGGTCGTCAGAAACCGGCCAGAGTCGGTCAATAAAAATGGGATCGGGCTACCACCGCGATGCGGCCATCCAGTGGTTTTGCGCACGCAGGTCTTCGAGATGTTCTTCGAGTAGGCACCCAGGCCGGGCATCGGCCTAGTGTGGCGCCTGCATGCGGAGATGCGACGCGCGCAGCGTCTGGCTGGGCAGCACGCCGAACAGCCGGCGGTACTGCATGGCGAACCGGCCGATGTCCCAGACCCCGAAGCGCATACAGATGCTCGTGACCGTCTCGCCTGCCTTGGCATGCTTCAGCGCCTGGCGCGCGTGGTGCAAGCGGTGGAGCACCAGGTACCGGTGGGGGCTGATGCCGACGTACCGGTTGAACACGTTGCGAATGGTACGTTCCGAGGCACTGGTAGCTGCGCACAGATCTTCAAGCAGGATGGGCGTGTGCCGCGCCGCTGCCAGCAAGTCCATGGCCTGGCTCAGGATGCGCCGGTGATTCTGGTGCCTGGCAGTGTCGGTGCTACGCGCGGCTAGCGGCAGCAGGGTGTTGAACGCGAGCCGGAGGAGTTCGCTGCGTGCGGTCTGCTCGCCAGCCGGGTGATGCAGTTGGGCAGGCTGGCGATCATCGATGAAGAGCAGGCGCTGGGTCAGCGCAAGCAGGGCGCCCAAGCTTGGACCGCCGGTCAAGACAAGATTGCGGGCGAGCAATGACAAGTCGGCATTGTCTGCGTATGTCGCCATCCACCGGCAGACGAGCTCGCATGGCATGGAGATTGTCATCCAGCTTGCCGGGCGGCTGGCGTCGATATGGAACATGCGGTCCGGCGCCATCCAGCCGATTGCACGGCGGTCGAACCGGCGCCCGTCGACCACCGTGCATTCATGTCCGCTCAGCGGCAGGAACAGGTTGAAGCATCCCGGCATGCCTGCGCCACTGTAGATCGTCGCGGCGCCTTCCTGTCCGGCCATCAAGGCAACGCCATTCAGTTCGAGCACACGCAGGCGCCAGTCCCGTCGCTGCGCCGAGCGCAGCATGTACCGGCCGTTTACGCCATACAGTGACGCTTCGAATTCATCAAACTCCGCATAGCTGGCGTTGGTCATCGTCACCCTCTTGCGCTCAAGTGAATTGGAGTGCCCTGCGGCGCGATGGCTGACACCTGGCGCAGGCTCGGCAGGCGCCATCCGATTTGCCGATTTTACGTAGCGTCTGGCCAGAGTCCAGGAGAATAATGGCCGTCACCGCGATGGTTGCCGACCGTGAAGCAGGCTGCCATGCCGCCAGCGCACAGGCTGGCGACGATCGCACACATCGGGTCCTCGAGCCGCCGCGGGCTTTCCAATCCCCTTCAGACGGAGCAAGCCATGGGAACGATTACAACCAGGGACGGGACCGAGATCTACTTCAAGGACTGGGGCGCGGGGCAACCAATCGTCTTTCATCACGGCTGGCCCCTGACCGCCGACGACTGGGATGCCCAGCTTCATTTCTTCCTGGCCAGGGGGTTCCGGGTCATTGCGCACGATCGCCGCGGCCACGGCCGCTCCACCCAGACCGCCATCGGCAATGAGATGGACACCTACGCCGCCGACGTGGCCGCGCTCGTTGCGCACCTCGACCTGAAGGACGCTGTCCATGTCGGCCACTCGACTGGCGGCGGTGAAGTGGCACGCTATGTCGCGAAGCATGGCGCCGGGCGCGTGGCCAAGGCGGTCCTGATCGGTGCCGTACCGCCGATCATGGTCAAGACGGACGCCAATCCGGGGGGCTTGCCGGTGGAGGTGTTTGACGGCTTTCGCGAGCGGGTAGCCACCGACCGCGCCCAGTTCTACAAGGAAGTGCCGGTGCCCTTCTATGGCTACAACCGCGACGGCGCCAAGGTCTCGGAAGGCGTGAAGGACAACTGGTGGCGACAGGGCATGATGGGCGGGGTCAAGGCCCAATACGATTGCATCAAGGCGTTCTCGGAAACCGACTTCACCGAAGACCTGAAGGCGATCGACGTGCCGGTGCTGGTCATGCACGGCGACGACGACCAGATCGTGCCCATCGGGGCCTCGGCCCCGTTGAGCGCGGAGCTGCTGCGCAACGGCACCCTGAAGGTCTACAAGGGCCTGGCGCATGGCATGTGCACGACCCATCCGGATCTCATCAACAACGATCTGCTGGCGTTCGTGCAACGCTGACCAGTGTCGCAGAGGCACGATTGCCAGTGCCAGGGAGGACGATCATGACAGGCCCCGCCTACACCAGCGAGTCCACCGGGCTTCTGCTGGTGGATCCGTACAACGATTTCCTGAGCGAGGGCGGCAAGCTGAACGGCCTGGCCAAGCCGGTGGCGGACAAACTCGGGACGCTGGCAAATCTGCGTGCGGTGACCAGCGCGGCGCGTTCGCGCGGCATACAGGTGTTCTACGTGCCGCACCATCGCGCCCGCCCGGACGAGCATCTCGGCTGGCAGCACGCCAGCCCCTACCAGCTCGGTGCCAGCCGCGCGCAGGTCTTTGCCGAAGGCACCTGGGGCGGGGACTGGCATCCTGATTTCCGCCCCATGGCCGGCGACGTGATTGTCCATGAGCACTGGGGCGGCAGCGGCTTCGCCAACACGGACCTGGATTTCCAGCTCAAGCAGCACGGCATCCGGCAGGTCGTCCTGGTGGGCTTGCTGGCAAACACCTGCATCGAAGCCACGGGGCGGTTCGCGGCGGAACTTGGCTACCACGTGACCCTGGTGCGGGACGCGACCGCGGCATTCTCGCCGGAAGCCTTGCACGCCGCGCATGAGATCAACGGGCCCACGTTCGCGCATGCCATCCTGACCACCGCCGCATTGCTCTCCGCGCTGGGCGCGCGCTGACGGGGAATTGCGCTACATTGACGGCTGCCCGCATGGGCAAAACCCCCGCATAACAGGAGGCATCATGGGCGAGTACACATCGATCGACGTAGCGGACGGCAACTTCCGGGCCTACCTTGCCAGGCCGACATCAGCGGCCAACGGCAAGGCCATTGTGGTGATCCAGGAGATCTTCGGCATCAACGACGACATGCGTGCCACCTGCGATCATTTCGCGCAACACGGTTTCACCGCCATCTGCCCGGATCTCTACTGGCGCCAGCAGCCGAACGTCGAACTCACCGACAAGAGCGATGCGGAATGGCAGAAGGCCCTGGCGCTCTACCAGGCCTTCGATGTCGATGCGGGCGTGGGCGACCTGGATGCGACCATCCAGTTCACGCGGCGGCTGGACGACATTACCAGCGGCGTGGGCACGGTCGGCTACTGCCTTGGCGGACTGCTGGCATTCCTGACCGCAGTCCGCACCAATGCCGAAGCGGCTGTCTCCTACTACGGCGTCGGCATCGACAAGCATCTCGGCGAGGCCGCGACGTTCACCACGCCGCTGCTGATGCATATCGCCGAGGAAGATGAATTCGTGCCGCCGGAAGCGCGGGCGCGGATCGTCGCGGCGCTGTCGGACAAGCCCAATGTCGAGATACACACGTATCCCGGCTGCATGCACGCCTTCGCGCGAAACCAGGGCGTCCACTATGTCGCCGACGCCGCCGAACGGGCCAATGCCCGGACGCTTTCATTCTTCCAGGCTATGCCATAGCCTGCGCCGCAACCACGCTCCGTCCGGCGGGACCGGGAACGGCGCCGTTGCGGTCCCGTTCCGGTCGTACCGTGTCGCGCATGAGGCGACGCGATTAAGCCCGCAGGCGACCCTCAGTCTCCAACGGGCGAAAACTATCCTGGCTTGGCGCCTGACCCGATGATGAGTTCAAGCTCGGTCTTGAAGCCTTCACCGACGTCGAACTGCTTAAGGCATTCATAAACCTCGTTCCAGGCCCTCAATCTCGCCGCGACGTCGAGGTCCGCTACCACAGCCCGGTATGCCCCGGCGGCTTCCTGCATCAGTTGCAGAGCATCGGACGCGCTCGGCAAGACGAGCTGCGCTCGAACATGCTGTGTTTTCACATCGCCAAGACCGCTGTCGTTCATCAGGCGTTCCATCACGCCATCGCCTCCCAGTGCGAAGATTCCAGGTTGTCCGGGGGCGGGCGGAGACTTGCCCGCGTGGCGTAGAAGGATCGCCATCGGCTGGGCCATAAAGGGATTGTTGGCCGGCGTCGTGAAGACCAGCGCCGCGAAACGCGCACCAGGCTTGAGTACGCGTCGGACAGATTCCAATGCCTCACCAGGTGACGGGAAAAGCATCAATCCCAATCGACACATTGCCGCGTCGAACGGCGCCAGTGTCTCGTCCAATTCGTCTACTGCGCATTCCAGCGTTTCGATATTCTGAAGACCGGCACGAGCGGCATTTCGGCGGACATGCTCCAGCATGGTGCCCGATATATCACTGGCGACCACTTCGCCGCCGGCACCCACACGCATCGCTGCCTGGATGCTCTGGCTGCCGGCACCGCAGGCCAGATCGAGAACGCGCATGCCCGGCCGGATACCGGCCATATCGATGAGCGTGTCCGTGGCGCCCGAAAGATTGGTGGCAAACACATGCTCCCACTTCGCCCAGCCGGGTGCTGCCGACTCCCACGTATTGCGAAGATTGGATTTCACGCTGCTGTCGGTCATCTGGAGACTCCCTCAGGACGCCGCCTGTACAGGAGCATTGTAGTGCGCAAGCGATGCGTGTGGCCCCCGTCATCCAGCGCCCGTAAGTTGGCGGCTTCCACGCAGAAGGCTTACGTTCTGCGCACATTTGGAGGCTGTGCCAGTGAGTGACCGCCTTCCTGAACGACTCCAACAGTTGAGTGGACACTCGATCGGCATCCTAAAAGAAAAAACCGCAGCCAAAGCTGCGGTTTTTACATCCTGCTAGCACCCTACCCGCTTAAACTTCCTCATACAGCGGCAGCGTCAGAAACTCAGCAAAATCCTCCGACGTAGACATCTGCTCAAAAATCTCGGCAGCCCGGTCATAGGTCTTGGTATCGCCACCCACCAGTGCCTTCACCTTCGCCAGCTCTTCCGGAATCAGCTTGCGCACCAGCTCGGCCGTCACCTTGGTGCCGTCTTCCAGCTTGCCCTTCGGCGAGCGGATCCACTGCCACACCTGCGAGCGCGAGATCTCGGCAGTAGCAGCATCTTCCATCAGGTTGTGGATCGGCACGCAGCCGTTACCAGCCAGCCAGGCGCCCAGGTAGTGGATGCCGACGTTGATGTTCATGCGCAGGCCATGCTCGGTGATCGGCGTTTCCGGCTTGAAGTCGAGCAGGTCGGCGCCCTTCACTTGCACGTCGGGGCGTTGCTTGCCGAACTGGTTGGGCTTGTCGCCCAGCACTGCCACGAATTCCTTCATGGCCGGCTCAACCAGGCCCGGGTGGGCAACCCAGCCGCCGTCGTAGCCGTCGGTGGCATCGCGGCGCTTGTCGCTGATGATGCCTTCCATGGCGATGGCGTTCTTCTCCGGATCGTTCTTGATCGGGATCAGCGCGCTCATGCCGCCCATGGCGGGAGCGCCGCGGTGGTGGCAGGTCTTGAGCAGCAGCAGCGCGTAGGCACGCATGAACGGCGCGGTCATCGTGACCTTGGCGCGGTCGGCCAGGCAGAAGTCCTTGTCGTTCTTGAACTTCTTGATGCACGAGAAGATGTAGTCCCAGCGGCCGGCGTTCAGGCCAGCGCTGTGCTCGCGCAGTTCATACAGGATTTCGTCCATCTCGAACGCCGCCAGGATCGTTTCGATCAGCACGGTGGCCTTGATGGTGCCTTGCGGCAGGCCGATCTCGTTCTGCGCCATCACGAAGATGTCGTTCCACAGGCGCGCTTCCAGATGGCTTTCCATCTTGGGCAGGTAGAAGAACGGGCCGGCGCCGCGGGCGATCTGCTCGCGGGCGTTGTGGAACAGGAACAGCGCGAAGTCGAAGATGCCGCCCGAGATGCGCTTGCCGTCGATGGTGACGTGCTTCTCGTCCAGGTGCCAGCCGCGCGGACGCACTTGCAGGGTGGCGATCTTGTCGTTCAGCTTGTATTGCTTGCCCTTGGACTCCAGGGTCAGCGTGCGGCGCACGGCGGCCTTCAGGTTGACCTGGCCCTGCAGCTGGTTGTGCCAGTTGGGGGTGTTGGAATCCTCGAAGTCGGTCATGTAGCTGTCAGCGCCCGAGTTGAAGGCGTTGATGACCATCTTGGCCTCGACCGGGCCGGTGATTTCCACGCGGCGGCATTCCAGGGCCTGGGGGATCGGGGCAACCTTCCAGTCGCCTTCGCGGATGCTCTTGGTTTCCGGCAGGAAGTCGGGGATCTCACCGGCGTCCAGGCGCTTGGCGCGTTCCACGCGCGCGGCCAGCAGTTCCTGACGGCGCGGCTCAAAGGCGCGGTGCAGCTTGTCTACCAGGGCCAGGGCTTCCGGCGTGAGGATATCTTCGTAGGCCGGCAGGATCTCGCCGGTAATCTTCATGCCCGCGGGCAGCGTGATAGCCATCAGTCTTCTCCTGTGATCGATAGCGGTAAGGCTTGGTTGAAGGGACCCTGCTACACCGCCACGCCACGGACGCGGACGAATTCAAGCAGGTCGTTCATGTCGTGCCCGGTGCCGGAGGGGGCTACGTCGAGCCGCTCCGCCGGATGGCCGGCACGGTTGATCCAGAACGTGGTGTAGCCGAACCACGTGGCGCCGCAGGCGTCCCAGCCGTTGGACGAGACAAAGAGCATCTCTTCGGCGGGCAGGCTGAAGGCTTGCGGCCCCAGCGCGTAGGCGGCCGGCGCGGTCTTGTACTGGCGCACGGCGTCCACCGACAGCACGTGGTCGAACAGGCCATGCATGCCGGAGCTCTTGACCGAGATGTCCAGCATCTCGGCATTGCCGTTGGACAGGATGCCCAGCGGCAGCCCGGCGCGGCGCAGGCGCTTGAGCGCTCCCAGGTTCTCCGGGAACGCGGACAGGCACGCGTATTCCTTGAGCAGCTGCGCCTCGGCGGCTTCATCCAGTGTCAGGTTCAGGCGCTCGGCGGCGTAGCGCAGCGCGTCCACGGTGATCGCCCAGAACGGCTTGTAGCGCGAGCCATCGGGGGCGGCCATGGTGCGGATGCGCGTGTAGTCGATCTGCCGGTCCCGCCACAGCAGCGCCAGCGCCTCGCCGCGGCCCGGGAACAGTTGTTCCGCGCGCGCGGTGACGGAATACACGTCGAACAGCGTGCCATAGGCATCGAAGACGACTGCGCGGATCTTGTTCATGAGGGCCTGGGCAACCTGCAACGGTACGGGCGACTGGGTGGATGGACGAGCAGACCACAGCTGCGTGGCTCTGTACACCATTGAATGCATCGAATTGTAGGGAGACGCTGCAGTGCGGCAAAGTGGTCGCGGGTCACTTGATCTTTTACTTTTAGGCAACTAATCTTGGCTGACTAAAACAAAACTCCGCACCAAATCCTCCTCACTGCCGGCCATATGGACGCAACGCCACCGCTTGCGTGACCGTGCCGGCACACCGCAGGCACATCAGGCAAACATTTGTGGACCACTTCAAACAACTGGAGACCTTTGTATCCGTCGCGTCGCGCGGCAGCCTTTCCGCAGCGGCGGCGGCTGAAGGCGTGGCGCCGGCCATCATCGGGCGGCGCATCGACGCGCTGGAGGAGCGCCTGGGCGTCAAGCTGCTGGTACGGACCACGCGCAAGATCAGCCTGACCTTTGAAGGCTCTGCCTTCCTGGAAGACTGCCAGCGCATCCTGAACGACCTGCACAATGCCGAGGCCAGCGTCTCGGCGGGCGGGGTCAAGGCCAGCGGGCACCTGCGCGTGACCGCCCCGGCGGGCTACGGCCGCAAGCACGTGGCGCCGCTGGTGCCACTGTTTATTGAGTCGCATCCGGATGTGTCGATCACGCTGGACCTGTCTGACCGCGTGGTCGACCTGGTCAATGAAGGCTTCGACTGCGCCATCCGCCTGGGCGACCTGCCCGACTCCAGCCTGGTATCGATCCGGCTGGCCGAAACGCGCCGCGTGGTGGTGGCCTCGCCCGAGTACCTGGCGCGCGCCGGGCGCCCTATGGCGCCGGAAGACCTGCAGCGCCACAACTGCCTTGCCTTTGGCGCCAGCGCCAATGTGCAGCGTGGCTGGGTGTTCCAGGAGGAAGGCCGCGCGGTCACGGTCAAGGTCGGCGGCACCATGGAATGCAGCGACGGCGCGGTGCTGCATGAGTGGTGCCTGCAAGGCAACGGGCTGGCGTGGCGCTCCTGGTGGGAGGTCGGCAGCGAGATCGCCAGCGGGCGGCTGGTGACGGTGCTGGACGAGTTCCAGGCGCCGCCGATCGGCATCCATGCGGTGTTTCCGCAGCGCAAGCACCTGCCGCTGCGGGTGCGGCTGTTTATCGATCACCTGAAGAACACCTACGGCAACCCGTCCTACTGGCGCCGGGCCGAACAGGCCGCAGCCCCCACGCCGGTCGCCGAGGTCCTGGCGGACTGAAGGATAGGCGCCTGCCGGTGTGCTGAGACGCTTTCATTGCAATTGATTCCGCGCAATGCCCTTCTCGGCACACTGACTACAATGGATTCGTGACAGGCGCTTACCGGCGCCCCGGCATCCGCCGATGCCAGCTGGCTGCCCTGCCCCGATCCCTAGTCAGAAAAGGAGCCCCGCATGTTCCAACATATCCTGCTACCCACCGACGGCTCGGAACTCTCCAAGAAAGCCATCAACGGCGGGCTGGAGCTCGCCAAGGCCATCGGCGCGCGCATCACGGCCTATGTCTGCCTGGAGGAGTACCCCTACACGCCGTTCAGCGAGATCGTGGTCGAAGCCCCGCAGGCCTTCAAGGACCGCATCGAGAACCAGGCCAAGCTGTATCTGAAAGAGGTCGAGAACCTGGCCACGGCGGCGGGCGTGACCTTCGACGCCGATATGTCGACCTTCGCGGTGCCCTACCTGGGCATCATCGACGCGGCCGAGCGCCATGGCTGCGACGTGATCTTCATGGCATCTCATGGCCGGCGCGGGTTGTCCGGCCTGCTGCTGGGCAGCGAGACGCAGAAGGTGCTGACGCATACCGACATCCCGGTGATCGTCTACCGCTGACCCCCGGGCGCACAGCGCCAGCAAAGCAAAACCGCCCGCACCGGCATGACCGGTGCGGGCGGCTTTTTGCTTGCGCAGGCCGCTTACGAAGCCTTGTTGATGCGCTGCTCGATATGCTTGGCGCGGTCTTCCGAGCCCGGGTGCGACGAGAACATGCCGGACTTGCCGCCGTCCAGCTTGGCCAGTTTCTGGAAAGCCGTCACCAGGCCACGCGTGTTGGCCTTGTTCTTGGTCAGCAGGTCGAAGGAATAGTCATCCGCCGCGCTTTCCTGCGACTGCGAGAACTGCGCATTGATCAGCTTCTCGCCCAGCTCGCCCAGTTGCGACTGCGACAGTGCCGCCACCGCGCCGTTGCCGGCAGCTGCCGCCGCGCCGCGTGCGGCCGTGGCGGTGTAGGCGACCTGCATGGCCTTCTTGGTGTGGCCCAGCGCCACGTGGCCCAGCTCATGGCCCAGCACGCCGCGCACTTCATCGTCGGTCATCATGTCCATCAGGCCGCTGTAGACACGCACGCAGCCATTGGCCATGGCCCAGGCGTTGACGTCCTTGGTCATGTAGACCTTGGCGTTGACGTTGGGCACGTCGCTGTTCTTCAGCCCGCTCATGATCTTGACCAGGCGCTTGCTGTAGGTGGTGTTGGCAGCGGCGATCTTGTTGGTCTTGTCCGATTCAGCGCAGGCCTGGTCGGACAGGCTCTTGACGTCGGCATCGGACAGCGTGGCAGCCTTGGCCAGCGAAGTGCCGGCGCTCATCACGCCATCGAGATTGGTGGGCATGCCGCCGGAACAGCCGGCCAGCAGTGCCGCCGCGATGGCGCAGGAAGCGAGCGAGAGAGATGCTTTCATGATGTTGTT
Organism: Cupriavidus sp. GW823-FHT07B10; assembly: GCF_058794355.1. Taxonomy (NCBI): domain Bacteria; kingdom Pseudomonadati; phylum Pseudomonadota; class Betaproteobacteria; order Burkholderiales; family Burkholderiaceae; genus Cupriavidus; species Cupriavidus sp. GW823-FHT07B10. The sequence goes on along the minus strand of NZ_JBXAGS010000017.1, from coordinate 66,505 downwards.
CTTGGTGGGTAGCTCGGAAAGTGCCGATAAAGGCCACGGCACTTTAAGCCATCTCTCTTACGGCGGGAATCACCCAAATGCCGCAACTTGGCAAAAGTGACAATTTATTGCGTTTCAGCAAATTCGAGCCCGCCGCGGGCCCAGTGCCTCGATGTCGGCTCAAGCGGGACCGCCCCCCAACCTGTTCGCAGGCAATCACTGCTTGCGACTGCCATCTCCCGCTTCGCTGCCGCCAACCTTGACATCTTGTGGGGGTAGTGACCGGGGCAGCGCTGACGCCGCCGCGTCCCCAATCGCCTCGATCTCCCGCGCGACTTCGTGCGCGCGGGTCGATAGTTGATATTTGAAATATCCAAAAGCGACAAGAGCCGCAAGCGCGTATGCGGTGACTGCCATCCAGACTGGAATACCCCACAGCGGCCGGAAGTTCCGTTCTTTGGAGACTTCCAGATCGCCGGATAGTGCATCCCGCACCGGCGGACGTTGTGACTTCAATAGTTCGTAGAGCTTCTGCCGGATATGCTCATGCTGCCGGTCTCCCCCGGTTTCCACCCGATAGCGGCCCATGAACCCAAGGCTCATGACGAGATAAAACAACTCGATCAGGTCGCATTTGCCGTGCGGGTCCTCAATGGCGCGGGCCAGCAGTTGGTAGACCTTGATGCCGCCTTCGCGGTCTCCGTGGAACTGGCTGGATAACGCCATCTGTGCCCAGACGCCGGTGCCGTCTTTTCCGCCGCCCCATTTCGAATGCTGTGCCGCCTCGTCCAGTGCCGAACAAAGCGTGTAGCTTGCAATGGTGATATGGTCGGGCTCGATGTTCGCCTGATGGCAAAGCGTCCTGAACGCGCGAACTTCTCGCTCCAGCAAGGCGCGCAACTGCTCCACCTGCCTGCGCCGAAGCTTCATCTTCGGCTTCAGGTCACACATCGCCCGCAGTAGTGGTCGAGCTGCCTCATGGAGCGGATTGCGAGCGGCCTGGATGGCCTTCAGTCGCTTCGCCAGCATGGCGTCATCGTAGGGGGCGACCGTGACCGGTTCCGCATCCTTGCCCTGGATAGCCGCATCGATGTCCTGGGCGGATTTCCGCTTTGCCTTCGGCTTCTCCCTGGGGCTCGGTGATGGCTTGCCGCCCGGTTGGCCGCCCTGTTTCGGCAACCAGGATGGGGCTTTGCGAGGGGTGGGATTAGTCTCCAACATGGATCGACTCAGCCAATCTCTGTATTGTTAATCATGCATCGCCATTTCCGCGGGCGTAGGCTTTGGACTCGTATTGACACTCTTGACCAACGCATCCGTGCCGAATCCCAGATGCCGCACGCAGTTGTCATGGCCGATGAAGAACACGCGCGCCCATCCATAACCGCCGGGCGCATATTCATGGAAGTCGGGCACCCGGAACCAGGCCCGGCTGTCGTGGACATAGTTGTCGAACAAGGCAATGGCTGCCTGCTCCTGGCGCGCGAATTGGTCGACCACCGCTGGTGCCGTCCAGGCGCGCAATTGATCGAGCATGTCTCTGGCCGGCAGCACCAGGACATCGAATTTCTCGGCGTCGAATTCTGAAAATACCGCGGTCTGGACGTAGAAGTCCTTGGGGATCAATAGCACGCGCTTGCTGTCGGGGTCGTTCTCGCGCGGCACGCAGAGGTATTGACCGGTCGGGTTGGTATATGCGGCCAGAGGAACGCGTAACGGGCAGAGCATGTGAGCGCCTACCGCCGGCGGTCGCGGCGTCATGGGCGATAGCTCCACGCCGAGGCTTGCCCGCTGCTCGGGATGGAGATAGCCCAGCAGCAGCCGGAATTCCTCGGCAGCTTCGCGGAGATCGTGCTGGTCGTTGGTCACAGTCTCAGCGGCCCCCTCGCCGGGCCGGGTTTTGTCCTTCGCTCGTGCAACCTCCTGGTACTTCTGCTCTCGACGCCGCTGGAGCACATCCCATGCCTGCCTTGCCTGCTTGTCCAGCTTCTCGCCCTCCTGCATCTGGTCGGCGCTGATGTATCCTTCCTGCGCCATCCCGGCCAATCCAAGCGCCGTGCGGGCAGCGGCCAACTCATCGATGCGCTTGCGAATCTTGATCGCCTCGGCATCGGTTTTCATGGCCTTGTCAACCTGCTGCTCCAACTGGTGCGGCGTCATGCCGTCCTCATGCGCTGCCAGGAAGAACGGCTGGTTGGTCACATAGTCGCCCTTGTTCCATCGGGCACGCAGGGTGCGCCACGCAAGGCTCTGGCGCATGCCGAATCGCAAGGCATCTTCGACGCGCGAAATTTCGACGGTTCTGTCCAGCCAACGGTTGAAGGCATCGATCAAGGGCTCATTCAGCACCAGATCATGCTGCTTACCGTGCACGCGAATGATTTCCTCCTCTAATTGCAGAGGCACTCCGGCCCGCAACGCTTCGATATACATCTGGTGCAGCGGAATCTGGCTGAGCTTGTCGCCATCCCCATCCCGCGCCTTGCCTTGATCCCCTGGCGGATAGCCGCCTCCGACATCCGAATGCACCCCGGGAAAGGCAACCTCAAGTCGCTGGCCTGGGCCTCCCGGATAAGCGCTGCCTTCCCGGATGGTGTCCAATGGGAAGCTCATGCGCTGCTCATGGATGGAAAAGAAATGCACGCAACGCTGCACGTCCTTGGGAATGTTCATCAGCCCGTCATTCGACCAGGCGAAATGCCCGTCAAACACGCTGATATCGAGGGCGGACTTGAACGAATCGGGCGGCCCGACCGACGCCACTGTATCGAACAACCCCATGAAGTTGATCTTGTAGGGAATCTCGCCCGCAATCTTACCGCCGGGTGCCCAGTCGCGGGTTAGCTTGCCAATGAACGAACGCGCCCCGGCTGCCCCCCGCGAGAAGCCGAAGGCGTTGATCCACACCTGCTTGACCATCTTGTTGCGATGGCTGTCCCGCTTACGATCCCGCTGCATGCCGGCCAGCTTCTTGTGCTTCATGTCGAAGACACTGGAGAACGGCCGGAAGCCATCAGCAGCAGCCAGGCAAAGCGCCTTGGCTTCAATATTGTCAATCAGAATAGCATCAGAACCCGCAATTGCTTGATAGACGGCATTCAGGACGCGCGTGTAAGCCCACACGCAACGACGCCCATAGCCAACAGCGAACCCCTTGCCAATTGAGGAGTACTCGGTTTCCCCAACTTCCGGAAGTGGCGTGCCGACACCGGCGATGTAGTATCGATAGATGCCATACGTATGCTCTTCTCGTGCGGCCGCATGGAGCCGGGCTACATTTGTGTGAGCCTTCCACTTGGAGTCCCGAAACGCTTTGTTACTCTCGTCGTCGTTGTTGTTCGTGCCATCGAAAAACAGGCTGATATGCAGGATCTGTTCGCATCCCGCGTGGGGGTCGCGGACTTTCCCCTTGCCTAGATCATAGGCGTCCTTGCCTTTCGACAGCAGCCCGCCCTCTGGCATCTTCTCCGGCCATCGCAATACGCTCATTGTTTCAAGTCTCCAATAGATGGGTCCGCTTTGATTACCTCGCCAAATCTTACTAAGCGCGCTGCCTCTTCCTCTCGATTCGCTTCATCGTCCACCTTCCCTACAGCAATATAGGGGTCGCTATCTGCCGGCCGAACTGCAAGGCTGTTATGGCCGTTTGCATTTTCATCCTGCACCATGACCTTGATGCGATCCCCAGGCAGGAAAATGACAAACATGGCACCTGCCCTCGGCCCGTACTCTGCAATCTCCGCATCAGCCTTGTACCAGGAACCCCAAGCATTACCATCGAGCTTCTTATTGGCTATCCAATGAACGCTTACTTTCAAGCCCGGCCGCCATTTCTTCGGAAACGAAATACAGCACATTTCCCCACCCCCACCGGTTGGCGTATTACTCGGAGTGGCCGGTGAGATATTTGGGCCAGCCCCTGATATTCCATTGTCTCCGGCAATGCCAAAGGTAGCGATATAGTAAGGGGTATAGTTCAGTCCGCTAACGCCGCCGTCTTGCATCTCGTTCGGGTCATCGACTGGCTGGATTGCATGGGGCTCGCATCCCGACAGGCAGGCAAGGAACACCGCCATCAAAGCCCACACGAACAGGGATTTAATGCGCTGGCCTCCCATTTCGAATCTTCTTCCAATTGCTCCCAGACGGATGGATGCACCCCATCCGCGCAGGCGATCATAATTCCCCCGAAACGAACACTCGCTTCCAATTTCAGGCCATCGCGATATGCTCATTGCCTTAAATCTCCAATTGATGGATCTGCTTTAATTACGCTGCCGAAATTCCTGAGGTGTCTTTCCTCTTCCTCACGATTCGCCTCATCGTCCACCTTACCAACGGCAACGTAGGAATCATCGTCAGCCGGCCGAATAGCAACGCTGTTATGGCCGTTCGCATTGCCGTCTCGTACCATGACCTTGATGCGGTCCCCTGGCAGGAAAATGACAAACATCCCCCCTGTGCGCAGGCCATACTCCGCAACCTCGGCATCCGCCTTATACCAGGAACCCCAAGCGTGCCCATCGAGCTTCTTGTTGGCAATCCAGCGCACCGTGACCTTCAACCCAGGACGCCAGTGGACAGGAAACGTGCCACAGCAAGCGCCACCACTCTGTGCGGGAATATGGTCAGGCCTTGCCGGATCGATGTTTGGCCCGCCACCTTCGATGCCATTGTCATGTCCCGTTATGATGAACCTGTCAACGTAGTAAGGGGTGTAGTTCAGGCCCTCAACATCGCCTGACATCATGGCGTCAGGATCGTCGTTTGAGTGAGCTCCAACGACAGTGCTTTCATTGCAGCCTGGCAGAATCGCGAGGCATACCGCCATCAAGGCCGACACGAACAAGGATTTCATGGCGTTGACCTCCCAGCTTGCATCTATCGCCAAGCCGCCCAGGGGAATTTTTTCCGGCCATCGCAATACGTTCATTATTTCGACTCTCCGATTGATGGGTCCGCTTTGATTACCTCGCCGAATCTCAATAAGCGCGCTGCCTCTTCCTCACGATTCGCTTCGTCGTCCACCCGCCCGACTGCCACGTAAGGATCGTCGTCAGCAGGCCGAGCCCTTACCCTGTTGTAGCCGTTTGCATTTCCATCCATAACCATGACCTTGACGCGATCTCCTGGCAGGAAAATGACCCACATGCCATAAGTGGTTGTGCCATATTCGGGAATTTCCGCCTCAGCCTTGTACCAGGAACCCCATGCGTGCCCATCAAGTTTCTTGTTGGCGATCCAGCGGACCGTGACCTTTAGCCCTGGCCGCCAGCGGACCGGAAACGTGCCACAGCAGGCGCCACCGCTCTCTGTCGGTATATAGTCGGGTCTTACCGGAACAATGTTTGGCCCGCCGCCTCCGATGCCGTTGTCGTGCCCCGCTATGTTGAAGGTGTGAACGTAGTAAGGGGTGTAGTTCAGGCCCTCAACATCGCCTGACATCAGGGCGTCAGGATCGTCGTTTGGCAGAGTGCCAACAACGGAGCTTTGATTGCAGCCGGGCAAAACGACGAGGCATATCGCCATCAAGGCCGACACGAACAAGGATTTCATGCGTTGACCTCCCGCTTTGCATTTTTCGCCAACTGCTCCCAGACGGATGGATGCACCCCATCCGCGCAGGCGATCATGGCTTGCCCGGAACGAGCACGTTCTTCCAAGGCGCGTCGCATTTCATCGTGGGCGTCGAAGTCGCGGCAGTATCGGTACGAGAGTTCGCAGAAGTACATTCGATCCGCTGGCTCTGTCAGCCCCCACTCGGCGGCACGCTGATAACGGGGCAGAAAATCCATGAAGCGCGTGAGATAGGGACCTGCCCCATCCACCACGCCATCCTCTGCGAGCGCCGCGAGCAACTGATCCGGCTCGCAGTGTTCGGTCAGTCGGTCCAGTTGCTCCTGGCTGAGCTGAATGGACAGCGGCGTTTCCTGTGTGCTCTCGCCCTCCATCGGGCCGTCAATGCACTGCCATTCGTCGCTGTAGCCGCGGTATTTCCATTGCTGAATGGGTCGCATGATCCGTTCCACGATGTCGTCGCCCCAGACTTCCATCGTCACCAGCAGGTTGCGCGGGTCGTAGTAGCGAATCAGGGCGGTCATGCCTTCGCCAATGTCCGCAACGAGAAACTGATGCAAATGACGGGCGAGACGGTCAATGTCCACGCGGCTCCAGATGAGCGTGAAGCATGGCGCCCACAAATCCATCGCGTCGAATTGCGCCAGCCAGGGTGCTTTGGGATCGTCCACCCGCGCCAGGAACAGGCAGGCGTCGCCGGCATCGGCTTCGGGCAGGCCGGCATACACATTTCGAAAATCGGCGCCCGATTCGCGCAGCAATGCACCAATGCGAGTCGGATGCACGGCGCCATCGGCCAGCACGTAGATATGAACTGCGCTTTCTTCTTCTGTCATCGAGCTGCTGTTCCTGGTTATTTATCGAGGAACCACGGCGGCATTGCGTGCGGCCGCCTTGAGCAGGCATTCCAGGCAGACTTGCCTCGCCTTTAGCTCCACCGGAAGACTGCTGGGACCGGTCAGGTTCTTGCTGGCCGCGTGCACGATCCCCCCGCCATTGGTGCCGTTCTCAATGCCGCCTTCGGTCAGCTTGATGTAGCTGCCACCGCCGTCGAGCAGCACTTCCTTTGCCTTTAGGCTGATCTTCCCGGCAGTGGCGTTGATTTCAAGCTTTGCCAACAGGTTGATATTGTTCTTGAGAGCTTGCAGGTCGATGTCGCCCATGTTGGCAACCAGCTTCATGCCGGCTTCATATACGAACAGACGCAGTGCCTTGCGAATGCTGGCAAAGAAGCCCCCGCCCGTGGTCACGGACAGGTGCTCCCCGGTAGTCAACGCGGTATGCGTGCCGCTGGCGATGTGCGTGGAACCCGCTGCGGTCGAGACAATGCCAGCGGGGCTCGCTGATACCAGGTGCGGCGCCGTGAACTCCTTCAGCTCGCCACCGCCCTTGATTTGCTCAAGCTGCTTTTCCAGCAATCTTGCAATGTCGGGCTGTTCGCCATCCTGCGCCTGCGCCTCGGTCGCCTTGTCGCCCATGGTGCTGGCGATATCCAGGGCCTTTTGCATCAGTTGAATGACATCGCTGACATTCATCATGTTGCCTTCGGCGTTCCGGCGCGAGAAGGTGGTGATAAGCATGCCGAGTGCGGCACGCAGTGCTCCATGCGCATCGGTTCGAAGCTCAAAGCCTTCGCCGCGCTTGTCCTTGCGCCCCTCCCAATCGTTGACGCGGACGTTGTGGCCCAGCGCCAGCAGGCTGTTCTGGTGGTCCGACGCGACCTGCACCTGCTGCTGGCCCTGGGTATCGTCGTAAAGCGTGTGGTTGCGGCCTTCGCCGAACAGTTCCTTGCTCTGGTAGCCGGACAAGGCATGCTGGCTCGGCAGATCCCACGGCGGCAGGTTCAGCCGGTTATTGACCGGTCCCATGATGATGGGCCGGTCCGGGTCGCCACCCTCATAGCTGACAATGACTTCCTGGCCGATGCGAGGCAGGTGCGTGTTGCCGAAGCGGTCGCCGGAGGAAAAGCCGGTGACGCGAATCCAGCAGGAGCTATTCTCGTCGTAGCTGCCATAGCGGTCCCAGACGAATTGACAGCGCACCCTTCCCAGGTCATCACACCAGATTTCCTGATTGGCTGGGCCGACGACCCTGGCTTTGTGATGGCCGCCGATGTAAGGCTTTTCGACCAGTTCTGGCCGGAAGATTTCGCTAGTGGGCTGCGCCTCGAATTCGACTTCGCAGCGCCAGGACTGGCCGCTGCCGGCGAACTCGCCCACGTCCTCGATCAGCAGGTGCGTGGCGAAAATCAGGTACTCGCGGTTGGCCTTGGTGCGCAGGAATCGCTTGAGGGTGAAGGTGTGTCCCGACGCCATCGCGCGCACATTGCCCTTGCCGCGCGTCCGTACGCCGTGCTGCCGCAGGCGTTCCATGTTGATGCGCGCCAGCATCTCGCCTTCCTTGCGGGCATCGTTGCCGCTCTTGGGTTCGGCGTAATCGCCCGGCCAGTGATACAGCTCATAGGTCGCGTGGCCGGTGTCGCGCGGGTCGGCGGCGCAGACATTGAGGTCGGCGCGCGGTTGGTTGTGGTCGTAATCGCCTTGCGCCCAGGCCCCCGAGACGAGCCGGTCGCGCACCTCGAATTCGTGAAGGTGTTCCTCGTCCGCCCGGTCCGAGGATGGATACCAGCTGATGGCATGGTAGGCAGGGCTGGGGATATTCCGGAAAGCGCCATTGCCATCGGTCAACACCATGCGGTGGTGGCCGTCCGAATGCTCCCAGTGGAAATTCACACCCCATTCCGCGAGCAGGCGGCGCACGAACTGGTAGTCCGTCTCGCCGGCCTGCATCTGAAATCGGCGCTTGGGATACTGGCTATCCAGCAGGCGGCGCTCGACCGGGAAAGTGTATTTGCTGAGCACCGCCTCTACGATTTCCAGCACAGTCATGTTCTGATAAGGCCGGATGGTGCTGGTGAGCGTGGCCAGCCACAGCCACGGGCGCAGGGTCAGGCGGTACAGGATGCGTTCGTGTTCGTAGTAGGGGCCGCGTACGTCCGTGACGAGGCCGGTAATCTCTCTCTTGCCGCTGCCGAAGCCGCCATCCGGACCGGTGCCGGAGCCGTCCAGCTCGATGCTGACGGTCAACTCCTTGCCTTGCATGGCCTCCATATCAAAGTCACCCGCCGGCCCGTATAGCACGTTGCGTTCGTCGGGCGTCTTCAGTTCCAGTTCGTATTCGAACAGGGAATTGATACTCTCGGTGCCGGACAGTTTGGAGAACAGCAGCAATGGCTGCCCCAACAGTTCCGGCAGACCGTCGCCGGAAACGGTGACGGTACGGAAGGAAAACCGCAATCGGCTACCCATGCAATCACGCTCCGTGGAAAGTGGACTGTCGCCGCCGTCAGCAGCCAGTGGCTCGGTCGTCCATCGACCAGCCAATGAGAGTGCAGCAACGCGGCCTCGATAATAGGAGCAGCGAAGTGGGGAATAAATCAGACGATTCCTAATTACGCAGCCCAAAACGCCTGAAAACAGAATTAAGCAAGACTGAAATCGCGTTAGGATCCCTATTCCGCAAAGACGTGCGGACACATGGACTGCGCTGACGCTTCAGAACTTTCCAATTGTGAAGAATTGAAAAGGCGGTAAGGCACGAAGCAAAAGGGGCGGCACACATAACTTGAGAATGCGCGCCGCTCTGGAAGATGCGGGCATTGACCTGTCCCGCGTCAGGCTTCTAAATAGCCGGCGTGAACCCGGCCAGGCTTGGGCGGTAACTCTGCATGGAGTTTGAGTTTTGAACACCCGTTGAACAGCTACCCGCTAACCCGCCCCAGCATTGGAAAATAAAAAAACGCGCCGTCCCTGAGAGAGAACGGCGCGGCGCCTAAATCAGAAGGCGTGATGGTCGCACGCCTTCCTTAACCGCCGGACCCACGTTCCGGCGGGGGTGACCAGGAGAGTCAGGCCACTTTCTTGTCTTCGAAGAACTGCTCGTCTTCGGTCGAACCCTTCAGTGCGGTCGTCGACGACTGGCCGCCTTCGATGGTCTGGGTCACGGCGTCGAAGTAGCCGGTGCCGACTTCGCGCTGGTGCTTGACCGCGGTGAAGCCCTTCTCGGCGGCCTTGAACTCGGCTTCCTGCAGTTCCACGAACGCGCTCATCTGGTTGCGGGCGTAGCCGTATGCCAGGTTGAACATCGAGTAGTTCAGCGAGTGGAAGCCGGCCAGCGTGATGAACTGGAACTTGTAGCCCATCGCGCCCAGTTCCCTCTGGAACTTGGCAATGGTGGCGTCGTCCAGGTTCTTCTTCCAGTTGAACGACGGCGAGCAGTTGTAGGCCAGCATCTTGCCCGGGAACTTGGCGTGCACGGCTTCGGCAAACTTCTTGGCGAACTCGAGGTCCGGCTTGCCGGTTTCGCACCACACCAGGTCAGCGACTTCAGCGTAGGCCAGGGCGCGCGAGATCGACTGCTCCAGGCCGTTGCGCACGCGGTAGAAACCTTCCACGGTGCGCTCGCCGGTGCAGAACGGCTTGTCGTTGTCGTCCACGTCCGAGGTCAGCAGGTCCGCGGCTTCGGCGTCGGTACGGGCGATCACCAGGGTCGGCACGCCCGAGACGTCGGCGGCCAGGCGCGCGGCGGTCAGCTTGGCGACGGCTTCGCGGGTCGGCACCAGCACCTTGCCGCCCATGTGGCCGCACTTCTTCACCGAAGCCAGTTGGTCTTCGAAGTGAACGCCGGCGGCGCCCGCTTCGATCATCGACTTCATCAGCTCGAAAGCGTTAAGCACGCCGCCGAAGCCGGCTTCGGCATCCGCCACGATCGGGGCGAAGAAGTCGGTGTCGCCCTTGCTTCGCTCCACTGGATCTGGTCGGCGCGCTGGAAGGTGTTGTTGATGCGCTTGACGACTTGCGGCACCGAGTTGGCCGGGTATAGCGACTGGTCGGGGTACATTTCACCGGCCAGGTTGGCGTCGCCTGCGACTTGCCACCCCGACAGGTAAATAGCCTTCAGGCCGGCCTTCACTTGCTGCATGGCCTGGTTGCCAGTCAGCGCGCCGAGCGAGTTGACGAACGGCTCCGTGTGCAGCAGGTTCCACAGCTTCTCGGAACCGCGGCGGGCCAGGGTGTGCTCGACCTGGACCGAACCACGCAGGCGCACCACGTCTTCGGCGGTGAAATTGCGCTTGATCCCTTTCCAGCGGGGATTGGTATCCCAGTCTTTCTGCAGGGCCTGGATCTGTTCTTGGCGGGTCATGGTCACTCTCCTGATGATGCGGGGATGGCTGAGAATCTGTTGATCACCTGACCTGGGCTACGTCGCGGTGGCTGCGTCGCCTGCTGTTTTTCGCGCCTCATGTCATGAGTCTTATATAAGAGTGTAGAGAACCCTCCCGCGTTGCAACAACCTTGATCTACAGTTCCCGCTTAGTTTTTTCTTCCAATAATTCAATGGTTTATAGATTTTATTTCACGATGCGGTAAATGATCTTCCATCATGAGAAATGGTCTTGTGCTCCGCAAACCATGTATTTTTGCGGTCCAAAACATCTTTCCACATCGTGAAATATGCGCAGGATGCGCTGCCTCCGCTAGCGCAGGCGCGCGGCCAGCAGCGCCGGTGAGGCCGGCTCCCCTTCCATATGCTCGACAAATTCCCGCACCATGATGGCAAACCCCTGGGCGTCGGCCAGCGGCAGCCAATGGTGCGCGGGCACGGTGCGGCGCCAGAGTTGCGTGGTCCAGCGGTGCACGTCTTCAGTTAGCGCCGGCTTCACATACCGGTCATGCAACGGCACGATCACCTGCACCGGCGCATGGGCATGACAGTGGCGCGGGGCACGCAGTACGGGCACGAAGTTGGCACGGTACAAGCGCACACCATGGCAACCGTCGGCTGTTTGTGTGGGGCTGGGCCCCGTGCGCAGGCCCTCGGTCAGGCGCAGGTAGCGCGGCCACGCACGGCCGAGCCACAGCCGCCAGGTCAGCTCAGGCAGCCACGGCAGGTGGAAGGCGCCGATATACCACGATGCTGTGAGCTGCCGCAGGGTCTTGCCCAACGCAGCCAGCGACCGCTGCCCGCGCAGTTCGCGCAAGCCGATTGCCGCGTGGTCCAGGCAGGGACCAGAGCATGAGGTGAATGAGGCGATGCGCCCTTGCAGCCGAGCATCGGTCACGAACTCCCAGCTCTGGATCGAACCCCAGTCATGGCCGACAAGGTGCACCGGGCGCTGCGGCGAGACCGCGTCGATGACTGCGATGAAGTCATCGGCAAGCTTCTGCAGCCGGTAAGCGTCAGTCGCGTGCGGCGCGGTTGAGCGCCCTGCCCCGCGCACGTCATAGGCCACCACGTGGAAGCGCCCCGCCAACTGCGCCGCCACGTCGTGCCAGACCTCGCTGCTGTCGGGATAGCCGTGCACCAGGACGATGGTGGGCCGCCCTGGCCCGGGCTCGCCCCAACTGGTGGCGTACAGCCGCACGTCGCCGGCGTGGATAAAGCACTGCCGGGGGAAGACCTGCGGCGGCAGGGATTGCGGAGCGTTCATGGCCGTCGATTCCATTGTTCGATGTCATCGCCGGCCATGCTACGCAAAAGCAAACGGCGCCGCGAATGGGCGCCGTCCGTTTGAAACGAGCCGGGGCTCAGGCCGCGGCGGTATCGCGTGCGCGGCGATAGGCCACCCAGTCGCCGCTGTCGATGCGCGGCAGCGTGGCCACCGCGGACTCGGCCACCGGATACAGCAGGCAGGCGACAGGCTGGCCGTTGTGCAACACGGCCCGTTCCTCGCGCACGAACAGCGTGGCCTGGCCGGGATAAACCTCTTCGATCTCGTCGAGCACCGGCAACAGCGCGTCGGCGATCTCGTAGAGATCGCCCACGACCGGCCCGCCACTGGCGTCCAGCACCAGGCCGGGATAGGTGCCGAAGTCATAGAGCCTGCCGGCCACCGTACCCGTGCCCAGCAGCGTGGGCGCGGCAATGCCGTGGCGCTGCGCGGCGGCGTTCAGGTCGTTGACCTCGCCGGCGCGCAGCGTGCCGTAGACAAAGACGCGCGGCATGCTCAGTTCCCCAGCCTTTCGTCCGAGACCAGCACGCCGTCGGCGTCGACGTAGATCCAGTTGCCCGGGCGCACCACTGCGCCGGGCATCTGCACCGCGACGTCGCTTTCGCCAACGTTGCGCTTCTGGCTTTTCTGCGGATGCACGGCCAGCGCGCGGATGCCGATGTCGCACACGTCCAGCTCGGCGGTATCGCGGATGCAGCCGTTGACGACGATGCCGACCCAGCCGTTCTTCTCGGCCAGCAGGCCAAGGTTGCCGCCCACCAGCGCGCAGCGCAGCGAGCCGCCACCGTCGATCACCAGCACGCGGCCCTGCCCCGGCGCTTCCAGCGCGGTCCGCACCAGCGAGTTGTCTTCGAACACCTTGAGCGTAGCCGCGGGGCCGGCAAAGGCGCCCTGCTTGCCGAAGGCGCGGAACACCGGCGCCATCACGCGCAGGGTGCCGTCGGCAAGGTGGTCTTCATGCGCGTCGCACAGGTCGGTGGTGACAGGCTTCATCGATGGTCTCCTGATAGGCAAGAAAGTATCCGGTCGGGCCGCTCGGCCTCACTGTTGCTGGCTGGCCAGCGCCTGCGCGCGGATGGCGCTCAGCGTGGTGCGCGGCGTGATCACGTCCGGGTCCACCTGGATCTCGATCAGCGTGGATACCGGTGCGGCCAATGCCTCGCGCAGTGCCGGGGCAAAGGCTTCGGTCGTGGTCACGGTGGCGCCGCGCGCACCATAGGCGCGCGCCAGCGCGGCAAAGTCGGGGTTGTGCAGCTCGGTGCCCGAGACATGGGTCGGGTATTCGCGTTCCTGGTGCATCCGGATGGTGCCGTACATGCCGTTATTGACGACGATGAAGATCACCGGCGCCTGGTATTGCATCGACGTAGCCAGTTCCTGGCCATTCATCAGGAAGCAGCCATCGCCGGCCAGCGCCACCACGGTGCGTTGCGGGAACGCGATCTTGGCGCCGACCGCCGCCGGCACGCCATAGCCCATCGCGCCGCTGGTCGGGGCCAGCTGGCCGCGGCCGCCGCTGGTGAACGGGCGATAGTGGAAATAGCGGTGCAGCCAGCCGGCGTAGTTGCCGGCGCCATTGGTCACGACCGCGTCGGCCGGCAGCAGCTGGTCCAGCGTGCGGATGACTTCGGCCATGTCGACCCCCTGTCCCGTAAATGGGGGCGGCTGCAGGTAGCGTTCGTAGTCGGCGTGCGCGGCTTCTGTCCACGCCTGCCAGCGCGGCTCGGCCGTGGGCTGCAGGCCGGCCAGGCGCGCGGCGATGGCCGGCATCGACGCCTGGACCATCAGGTCGGCCTGGTAGACGCTGCCCAGCTCCTCGGCGCCGGCGTGCACGTGGATCAGCTTTTGCGCGGGCCGCGGCGCGGCGATCAGCGCGTAGCCTCCGGTGGTCATCTCGCCCAGGCGCGGGCCGATGGCCAGCACCAGGTCGGCATTGCGGACGCGCTCGGCCAGCGCTGGGTTGATGCCAATGCCGACATCGCCGGCGTAGTTGGGATGGCAGTTGTCGAACAGGTCCTGGCCGCGGAAGGCGCAGCCCACCGGCAGCGCGAAGCGCTCGGCAAAGGCCTGCAGGTCGGCGCAGGCCTGCGGCGTCCAGCCGCTGCCGCCGGCCAGCACGAAGGGACGCTCGGCGGCGTCGAGCATCTCGGCCAGCCGCGCCAGGTCGACCTCGCCGGGCCAGCTCATGACGCGCTGGTAGGCCTGCAGCTGCGGCACTACCGCAGTCTGCGCCAGCATGTCTTCGGGCAGCGCCAGCACCACCGGGCCCGGACGGCCCGAGGTGGCGGTCTGGTAGGCGCGCGCAATGTATTCGGGGATGCGTTCGACCCGGTCGATCTGCGCCACCCACTTGGCCATCTGGCCGAACATGCGGCGGTAGTCGATTTCCTGGAAGGCCTCGCGGTCCATGAAGTCGGTGCCGACCTGGCCGATGAACAGAATCATCGGCGTCGAGTCCTGGAAGGCGGTGTGCACGCCGATACTGGCATTGGTGGCGCCCGGCCCGCGCGTGCAGAAGGCCAGCCCGGGGCGGCCGGTCAGCTTGCCGTAGGCCTCGGCCATCACCGCGGCCCCGCCCTCCTGGCGGCAGATGATGAAGCGCAACTGATCGCGGCGGCGGTGGAAGCCGTCGAGCACGGCCAGGTAGCTTTCGCCCGGCACGCCGAAGGCCAGCTCGGCGCCGTGCGCCAGCAGCGCATCGACCAGGATATGGCCGCCCGGCAGCGGCGTGCCGTGTTCGGAATCGTCAGGCTGGGTGGTGTTGGCCGGCGTCATTGACATGAAAGCATCCTCAGGCAATCGAATTCGGAAGGCGGTGCTTGGGTGGCCCGGCCCGGGCTAGGCGGCCTCCGCCTGGCCCGCCGCCGCGCCGCGGCGCGAGCGGTTGCCGTTGCCCACTGTCACCGCGGTGAAGATCGACAGCAGCTGGAAACCGCCGATCATGAAGAACACCCAGGCCGGCAGCTTTGCATCCATCAGCGCACCGAAGAACAGCGGGCCGCACGCCAGGCCGATATCCAGGCCCGAGTAGACCACGCCATAGACGCGCCCGGTGGCACCGGCGGGGGCGGCGGCGCGCACCAGCAGGTCACGCGACGGCCCGGCGGTACCGGCGCCAAAGCCGATCACGCCCATCAGCACCGGCACCAGCAGCGCCGGCACCAGGTTCAACCCGACCAGCACCGCCATCAGCCCCGATACCGTGAAGCTCACCGCGATCAGCCGGTCATGGTTGCTGGTGCGGCCGGCGGCAAAGCCACCGACTATCATGCCGCCGGCGCTGCACAGCATGTAGATGGTGTAGGACGCGGTCGCCAGCGTGAACGGCATGCCGTACAGGTAGGTCAGCGCGGTCGGGGCAAAGCTCTGGATGCCGGCCGCGGAGAACGTGGTCAGCAGGAAGAAGGCCCAGCACACCCACACCTGCGGCAGGCGCAGGAAGCCCAGCACGCTGCCGCCGGATGTGGCCACCCCGGCCGCAGCCTTGGCCGCGGGCCGGCCCACGGCGCCCTGCACTTCGCGCGGGTCCAGCACATGGCGCAGCACTACCAGCACGGCCAGCACGATAAAGGCGACTGCCGAGGCCGCCGCCAGCGCCACGCGCCAGCTGGCGAGGTTGGCGATCGCCACCAGGAACAGCGGCGCCGCCGCCCAGCCCAGGTTGCCGGAAATGCCGTGAACCGAAAACGCGTGTCCCAGCCGGGGCTGCGACACATGCTTGTTCAGCAGCGTGAAGTCGGCCGGGTGGAATACGCCGTTGCCCAGCCCCGCCACGGCCGCGCCGAACAGCAGCGCGGCGTAGCCGGAACTGGTCGACAGCAGCAAGGCCGCGGCGCCCAGGAAGGCCAGCCCGGCAAACAGCACCGGCCGTGCGCCGAAGCGGTCGACCACAAAGCCGGACGCGGTCTGCACCACCGCCGAGACCGCGAAGAACACCGTCATCAGCAGGCCCAGCTCAGCATAGCTCAGGCCGAATTCCGCCTTGATCCATGGGAACAGCGGAGCCAGCAGCAGGTGGTAGAAGTGGGAGACCCCGTGAGCCAGGCCAACCAGCCCGATCACCTGGGCGTCATGACGAAGAGGGTTGCGCGTGGGATCGAGTGCGGCGGTGGACATGGCGCTGGTGGCAGGGGCTATGCGGCAGGACGGAAGGCGGCAGCCCAAAAAAATACGGGCCGAAGCCCGCATCATAGAGGAAAACCCCTGTCCTCTGCAGCCAGGTGGCGGCCACGCCTCCCGCCAACCGCGCTTACATCTGCTTGAACAGGTGCGCGTACTGTCGCGCCACCGGCAGCAGTTCAGGACGGTCGCGCAGCCGCAGCGACAGCCGTCCCAGCGACTGGTTGACCGCGCTGGCCACGCAGGTGATGTTGACCACGGTGCCGCGGTGCACCTGCCAGAAGCGCTCCGGGTCCAGCTGCTGGGTCAGCTCGCGCAGGCTGGTGCGGATCAGCGCTTCGCCGGCGCCGGAGACCACGTTGACGTACTTGTCGGTGGCCTCCAGGTAGATGACTTCGTCCACCGGGATGATACGCACCTCCTGCCCCACCAGTGCCTTGATAAAGCGCAGGTACTGCCGCTGCGGCGCGCCGCCCGGGCCTGGCGTGGCGTGCTCCAGCGATTCCAGCCGCGCCAGCAGCTGGCCAAGCCGGTCCGTCTCCGCGATCGAGGCTTCGGCCTCGGTGTCTTCATCGTCGGCGGGGCCGGCCAGGCGGTCCTTCAGACGCTGCACCGTGGCCTCAAGCCGTTCGCGCTGGACCGGCTTGAGCACATAGTCCACCGCGGCGCGCTCGAACGCCTCCAGCGCGAACTGGTCGTATGCGGTCACGAAGACCACCAGTGGCGGGGTGTCGAATTCGATCAGTTCGCGCGCCACGTCCATGCCGCTCATGCCCGGCATGCGGATATCCAGGAAGGCCACGCGCGGCTGGTGCTCGCGCGCCGCCGCCAGCGCGGCCACGCCGTCGTGGACCACGGAAACGATACGGGCCTCGGGCCACAGCGACATCAGTTCGGATTCCAGCACGCGCGCCAGCAGCGCTTCGTCGTCGGCGATCAGAAGGGTCGGGGTCATGGGGGCGTTGGGGTGGTGGATGGGTCCTGGCGTTGTCAGCGGCACCGCCACGGGCGGTGCCAGCCGTTCGTCTTGTCAGGCTTGCTGGCAGGCGGGGCGCCTCAGAGCCGTTGCATGGCTGGGGCCGATACTGGCATGCCCTCCGGCACGCTGGTGACTGTCTGGGTCAGGGTGGGCGCTTCGGCCGGGCGCTCCAGCGGCAGCGTCAGCCGCACCACCACGCCGCGCGGGGTGTTCTCCTCCATCTGCATGGAGGCCGCCGCGCCGAAGATGCGCGCCAGCCGCTCGCGCACATGCGTGATGCCCAGGCCCGAGCCCTTGCCCGAGGCATGACCGAAGCCCACGCCGGTATCGGCGATGATGACCTGCACCGCATTGTCGCCGGCCGCGCGCGCCGACAGCCGGATATGGCCGCCGATCATGCAGGGCTCGATGCCGTGCGTGACCGCGTTTTCCACCAGCGGCTGGATCAGCATGGGCGGGATCTCCACCTTCGCCAGTTCGCGCGGCAGGTCGATGTCGAACGAGAGCCGCTGGCCGAAGCGCATGCCCTGGATGTCCAGGTAGCTGCGCAGCAGCTCGAACTCCTGCCGCAGCGTGCATTGCTCGGCGCGGGTATGCGCCAGCGACATGCGCAGGAAGCCGATCAGGCGCTGCAGCAGCTGGCGCGCGGCGGGCGGGTCGGTGGCGATCAGCCCGTCGAGGTTGGCCAGCGAGTTGAACAGGAAATGCGGCTCGATCTGCGCCTGCAGCGCCATCAGCTGTGCGCGCACCAGCTGCTTTTCGGCTTCCTCGCGCTGCAGGGCGTCCAGCGCGGCCTGGCGCTCCAGGGATGCGAGCTTCTCGCGCGACCAGTAGAAATAGATCATCGAGGCCGCGGCCAGCATGCCCACCACCAGGCACATGCGCAGCATGCCGCCGGCTTCGTCCGCCGACTTGGGCGGCAGGTCCAGCGCCACGCGCGTGGCCCAGCTGCCGAACACCACGCCCGCGGGCACCGCGGCGGCGGCCAGCAGCAGGAAGGGCCAGCGGCGCGGCCGGTCGTTCCACCAGATCACCACGCGCGGAATGTCGATCAGCACCCAGATCGACAAGCCGATCAGCTGGCTGTAGACAAAGTTGTGCCACAGGCTGCCGCCGGTCTGGAAGCCGTAGTTCAGGCTGATGGCGATCACCGAGTTCATGCACAACACGAACAGCAGGTCGCGGCCGAGGATATTGAGCCGGGAGGGGATGGCGGTGGCGACGTTGGAGAAGCAGCGGTCCATGGCGTTCATGTTAGCGCGGACTGAGCCTGGCGCAACGGGAATGTGATGAGGCGGGCAGCGCGGGCCACCTCAGCCACCCTGCCCGGCACGCCGGCCGGCCAGCGCGCGCCACCATTGGCCGGACAGCACATAGCGCGGGAAGGTGATCCACTGCTCGGCCAGGATGCGGCCGGCGATGTCCGCCGGCCCGGCAAAGGGTTCCGGCGCGTGGGCTTCCAGCCGGTGCCCCCGGCCCTGCAGGGCCATCGACATGCCCATGCACACCAGCCCCAGCGCCACCGCCGGCAGGCTCAGGCGCAACAGGCCGTAGAGGCCCAGCACGGTGCCGGCCATGAACATCGGCACGGCCACGATATGCAGCAGCAGGTTGCGGGGATGCTGGTGGTTGCGGGCATAGCCGCGCCACTGCCAGCGCAGCAGCGGTTCGTCGTCGCGCATGATCGTCTCTGTCTCCCTTGTCCGGCCCTTGCAGACCGGCGGCCGCGCGCAAACTTTGTTGCACTGCGGTACACGTATGGCGCTCGCCGGACGGCAAGCCGCGGGCACGTGCAAGGAATGTACCCCTCACCCGGGCACGAAGAAAGTCTCTTGCGACGAACGGCGGGCACGGGGCGCGAACGGCACCGTGCCGGGGCGGACGGCGGCTGTCAGGCAGCGCCCGGGTGCCCCCTGCGCCGCCTGGCGATGGCCACAGCCAGGCCGGAATCAGGCCGCCAGGGCCTGGCGCTCCTGCTCGGACAGCGCGCTGCTGACGGTGTCGGGCGACAGGTGCGGCGCGAACATGTTGATAAAGGCGTGCGCATAGCCGCGCAGGTAGGCGCCCCGCCGCACCGCCACGCTGGTGGTGTTGGGCGCGAACAGGTGGTCGGCCGAGATCCGCACCAGGCCGGAATCCTTGCGCTCGTCATAGGCCATCGAGGCAATGATGCCCACGCCCAGGTCCAGTTCGGCGTAGGTCTTGATCACGTCGGCGTCCAGCGCGGTCAGCACGATCTCCGGCTGCAGGCCGGCCTCGGCAAAGGCGCTGTCGATCTTGCGGCGGCCGGTGAAGCCGGCGTCATAGGTGATGAGCTGGAAGCCGGCCACGTCTTCGAGCGTGGGCTCGGGCAGGCGCGTGAGCGGATGGCCGGGCGAGACCACCAGCACGTGCTGCCAACTGTAGGCCTCGAACGAGGTCAGCCCGGCCTCGGTGGCCAGGGCCTCGGTGGCGATGCCGATATCGGCCTGCCCCGTCAGCAGCAGCTCAACGATATGCGTGGGCGACGCCTCCTGCAGTGCCAGCGTCACATGCGGGTATTCGCGGCGGAAGGCTTGCACCACGCGCGGCAGTGCATAGCGTGCCTGGGTGTGGGTGGTGGCAACGGTCAGGCGGCCGGTATGGCGGCCGGCGTATTCGTCGCCGGCCTGGCGCAGGTTCTCGGCCTCCAGCAGCAGGCGTTCGACGATGCGCACGATCTCGCGCCCGGGCTCGGTCAGGCCGGTCAGGCGCTTGCCGTAGCGCTCGAAGATCTCCACGCCCAGTTCTTCTTCCAGCTCGCGGATCTGGCGCGACACGCCGGGCTGCGAGGTGTAGAGCGCGTTGGCGACTTCGGTCAGGTTGAACTGGCGGCGCACCGCCTCGCGGATCGATCGGAGTTGCTGGAAGTTCATGACGTCGCCTTTTCCTGTTGGGTGGACGTGGTACGCGGTTGCGTGAACACGCGCAGCTGGCGCGGGCGCACCGCGAGCAGTTCGCCTTCGCGGAAGCCCGCATGGCGGAAGCGCTCCAGCGGCAGCGCGACTTCAATCACGTCCTGGTTGTCTTCACGTTCGAGTTCAAGCTGCGCCACCGGGCCCAGCGTCAGCGCGCGGCGCAGCGTCACGGCAATGCCGTCGGCGCCGGGCGAATAGCGTTCCAGGTCGAGGTCATGGGGGCGCACATAGGCCACCGCGTCGCCGGCGCTCTCATGGCCGCTGCCGACCACCGGCAGCACCGCTTCGCCGGTATGCAGCAGGCCGCCGCTCTCGCCCACTTCCAGCCGGCCGTGGAAGAGGTTCACGTTGCCGAGGAAGCCGAACACGAAGGGCGTGGCCGGATGGTTGTAGACGGCCTCGGGCGAGCCGTACTGCTCCACGTGGCCGCGGTTCATCAGCACCACCTGGTCGGCCACTTCCAGCGCCTCTTCCTGGTCATGGGTGACGAACACGCTGGTCACGTGCAGTTCATCGTGCAGGCGGCGCAGCCAGCGGCGCAGTTCTTTGCGCACCTTGGCGTCGAGCGCGCCGAACGGTTCGTCCAGCAGCAGCACGCGCGGCTCCACCGCCAGGGCGCGCGCCAGCGCGATACGCTGGCGCTGACCGCCGGAGAGCTGCGACGGGTAGCGGTCGGCCAGCCAGTCGAGTTGCACCAGTTCCAGCAGCGAACGCACCTTGTCGCGGATCTGCGCTTCGCTCGGGCGCTCGGCGCGCGGCTTGACGCGCAGGCCGAAGGCCACGTTCTCGAACACGCTCATATGCTTGAACAGCGCGTAGTGCTGGAACACAAAGCCCACCTGGCGCTGGCGCACATGCTGGTCCGAGGCATCGCGCCCGGCCAGCACGATCTGGCCCGCATCGGCGCGCTCCAGGCCGGCGATGATGCGCAACAGCGTGGTCTTGCCGCAGCCGGACGGCCCCAGCAGCGCGGTCAGCTCGCCTTCGTCGAAATCGAGCGAGACGTTGTCCAGCGCGACAAAGTCGCCAAAGCGCTTCTCTACGTTCTTGACCTGGATGCTCATGATGCTTGTCCTTGCAAACTTGCCAGCGGCCGCTCTGGTGCAGCCTCTTCGGTTTCCTTGCGGGCGCGCAATTCCACCAGCGTCTTGATGCCGAGCGTGACCAGCGCCAGCAGCGTCAGCAGCGAGGCCACCGCAAAGGCCGCCGCGAAGTTGTACTCGTTGTAGAGGATCTCAACATGCAGCGGCATGGTGTTGGTCAGCCCGCGGATATGGCCCGATACCACCGAGACCGCACCGAACTCGCCCATCGCCCGCGCATTGCACAGGATCACGCCATACAGCAGGCCCCAGCGGATATTGGGCAGCGTGATATGGCGGAAGGTCTGCCAGCCCGAGGCGCCCAGCACGATCGCGGCCTCTTCCTCTTCACTGCCCTGCGCCTGCATCAGCGGGATCAGCTCGCGCGCAACAAAGGGGAAGGTCACGAAGATGGTGGCCAGCACGATGCCCGGCACCGCGAACATGATCTTGATGTCGTGCGCTTCCAGCCACGGTCCCAGCCAGCCCTGCGCACCGAACAGCAGCACGTAGACCAGGCCGGAAATCACCGGCGACACCGAGAACGGCAGGTCGATCAGCGTGATCAGCAGGTTCTTGCCGCGGAAGTCGAACTTGGCGATGGCCCAGGCCGCCGCCACGCCGAACACCACGTTCAGCGGCACCGCGATCGCCGCCACCGTCAGCGTGAGCTGGATCGCGGCGAGTGCGTCGGGTTCGATCAACGCTTCCCAGTAGGTCTGCACGCCCTTGCGCAAGGCTTCATAGAACACCGAAGCCAGCGGCACGAACAGGAACAGCGTGAGGAACAGCACCGCCACCGTGATCAGCGTGTAGCGTACCCACGGCGCTTCGCCGGTAGCGTCAAACCTGTGATGGGCCTGGGCGTTGGCTTGCCCGCCCAGGCGTCCCGCAACTGCGCCGGCCATGTCAGAACTCCTTGCCCGTGGCGGGCGCTTCAGGTGCCAGCGCGGCGCGCACACCGGATTGATGGCGGCGCGTCCAGGCCTGCAGCAGGTTGATCAGCAGCAGCAGCCCGAAGGAAATCACCAGCATCACCACCGCCACCGCGGTGGCGCCGGCGTAGTCGTATTGCTCCAGCTTGGAATAGATCATCAGCGGCGCGATCTCGGACACCATCGGCATGTTGCCGGAGATAAAGACCACCGAGCCGTACTCGCCGGTGGCGCGCGCGAACGATAGCGCAAACCCCGTCAGCAGCGCCGGCAGGATGGCGGGCAGGATCACGCGCTGGAAAGTCTGCAGGCGGTTGGCGCCGAGGCTGGCAGCGGCCTCCTCCAGCTCCTGCTCAACATCCTCCAGCACCGGCTGCACCGTGCGCACCACGAACGGCAGGCCGATAAAGGTCAGCGCCACCACCACGCCCAGCGGCGTAAACGCGACCTTGATGCCAAGCGGCTCGAGATAGCGGCCGATCCAGCCATTACCGGCAAACAGCGCCGTCAGCGCGATACCGGCCACCGCAGTGGGCAGCGCGAACGGCAGGTCCACCAGCGCGTCGATCAGGCGCTTGCCCGGGAAGCGGTAGCGCACCAGCACCCAGGCAACCACCAGCCCGAACACCGTATTGACGATGGCCGCCACCAGCGACGCGCCAAAGCTCAGCTGCAGCGACGCCACCACGCGCGGCGCCGTGACCGAGGTCCAGAACGCGTCCCACGTCATCGTGAAGGTCTTCAGGAACGTGGCCGACAGCGGGATCAGGACGATCAGCGTCAGGTAGAACAACGTGAAGCCCAGCGACAGGCCGAAGCCGGGCAGCACCGTAAAACGCTGCCTGGACGGCCTGCGCGGCGCGCGCGCGGCGCCGGAATCAGGGGCGCGAGGGGCGGCTGGCGGCGTGTCCGCCAGGGAAATGGATGGAGGCATGTCGTCTCGTCTGTGAGCGGTGCGCCGCCGGACCATGATGGCTGGCCCCGGCGGGCCGTTCTTTATGACGCCAGCGCATATTGCGCCGGCCTACGAGACAGATTCTGCAGAGTCATCCTTATAAACAGAACGAATCTTTATGAATTTTCTTAGACGGTTTAGATATAAGGGATAGTAGACACTACCTCGATGCCCGACTCCCAGGCGCCGGATGATTCACTTACGGAGCCGGTATCGCCTGCCTGCGCGATACGCTGGATCAGGGTATCGAGCAGCGCGAGGCCTTCAGGCCACTCGCCCAGTGCGGAATCGGCATTGATGTGGCCCAGGCTGCCCGCATCGACCAGTTCACTGCCCCACAGCGTGCCCCAGCTGAAAGCGGTGCGCTGCGGCATCCAGGGGTCGTTGCGGCTGGCGACCAGGATGGTCGGGAACGGCAGCCGGTAGGTCGGCAGCAGCGCCGCCACGCCAAATTTGTCCGGATCTGCCGGCGCCACCAGCAATGCGCCGGCAATGCCGACCGGATCCAGCGCCGCCTGGCGCAACGACGCCAGGCAGCCGAAGCTGTGCGCCACCAGCACCGCGCCGCGCGCGGCCACGCGCTGGGCGCGCATCACGCCTTCGGAGACGCGCTCGGCCCACAGCGGCAGGCTGGGGCGCGACCAGTCGTGCTGCTCCACCCGCTGCCAGTCGGGGAAGCGCTGCTCCCAGCGGCTCTGCCAGTGTCCCGGGCCGCTGCCGTGCAGCCCCGGTACAGTCAGCACCTGCAGGTGCCGCGGAATGTCCAGGCGCGTGCCATGGCCGCCGGATAGCCGGTTCGCTTGGGTCATACCACCTCCTTGTCCAATGCATGCGCGGCGCTAGCCAGGCCTGTGCGCAGCCCTGCCGCACTGACCGGCGCGCCGGCGAAGGCGCCCTGCCCCAGGCCGATGCCCGCGGCCTGCAGGCGCTCGACGCTTTCGGCGTTCTGCAGGCGCCGCCCGATCAGCGTTACGCCGGCGTTGGCCGCGCTGGCACGCAGGCCCGACAGCTGGCGGTCGGTCCAGGTGCGGCGCATGTCCAGCTTGAGCCAGTCCGGCAACGCGTGCGCCATCAGCGCACCGGCTTCCGCCGGATCCGACGCCTGCAGGCTTACCGCGAAGCCGTTGCGCCGATAGTTGCCAACGACATGCAACAGCAATGCCAGGTCGTCATTGGCGCTGGCCGGCACCTGGATCACAAAGCGCTCCAGCGGCAGCCCCAGCGACTGCAATGCGCGCCGGAAGGCAGCGCCGTGGTCATCGGTGACCGCGGCCAGCAGCCGGTTATGCACGTTCAGCACCAGCTTGTGCTCGCCCTCGGCGGCAAAGTAGTTGATGGCATGCAGCAGGCGCGAAAGCCGGTCCAGCGACACCAGGCTGTTGTCGTCGGCCGCCATCGCAAACAGCTTCCATGCCGCCAGGCCCACGCCGTCCTCTGCGTAGGTGTGGATCGAACCTTCATGCGCCACCACCTGCCGGTCTGCCAGCGTCACCAGCGGCTCGAACGCGCTGGTCAGCGAGCAGTTGAAGAACTGGCCCTGCACCTGCCCGCGCGCGTCGCGCCACAATTGCCGGTCAGCCAGAGGCTGGCGCGGCAGCGATTCCAGATAACGTTGGAGCGCAGGCACTGCGCCCGCGGGTTCATGCACGCCTGGCATGGCATTCCTTGGGTTGACCGGGCCCCTCGGCCCCTTGGTCGGATTAGTGATGACGGGCGCGCCATGCGCCCTCTGTGCGGTCGCACCGCATCGGCCTGCCTGCTCATGATAGGAGGTCAGCGCGCGCGAGCGAATGAAGATTACGGCCTGTCGATATGCGCGGCGCACATTGCCGCGGGTGGCACGGTCACGCTGCCCAGCTCACGTTCAGCGGCGCGGTCGTGGCGGCCGGGTCGGCATGCGCACCTGCATGCGACGGTACCTGCGCCTGCGGCGCTTGCCGCATCACCCGCTGCAGCACCGCGGCCTCCAGCTGCGCAAAGCCCGCCGCGCCGCGTTCGCGCGGGCGCGCCAGCGCCACGCGCTCATCCATGGCAATGCGGCCGTCCTCGATCAGCACGATGCGGTCGGCCAGCGCCACTGCCTCCGACACATCGTGCGTAACCAGCAGCGCCGTGAAGCCAAGGCGGCGCCACAGCGATTCGATCAGCCCCTGCATCTCGATGCGCGTGAGCGCGTCCAGCGCGCCCAGCGGTTCATCCAGCAGCAACAACTGCGGGTGGTGAACCAGCGCGCGCGCCAGGGCCACGCGCTGGCGCTGGCCGCCGGAAAGCCGCGCGGGCCACTCCCTGGCGCGGTCGGCCAGGCCCACCTGCGCCAGCACATCGGCGGCTTCACCGCGGCGTGTGCGCGGCAGGCCCAGCGCGACGTTGTCCAGCACGCGCTTCCACGGCAGCAGCCTTGCGTCCTGGAACATCACGCGCACGTCGGCGTGCCGCGCGCGGCCTTTCGCCGCGGATTCACCGTCGACGGTGATACTGCCGCCATCGGCTGCTTCCAGTCCCGCCACCAGCCGCAGCAGCGTGCTCTTGCCGCAGCCGCTGCGCCCGACAATCGCCAGGAACTCGCCCGGCGCCACGTCCAGCGCCACGTTGTGCAGCACTTCGCGGCCGTCATAGCGCTTGACCACCTGGCGCACGTGCAGCGCCACGCCACCTGCCTTGCGCGGCGCCTCTGCCGCCGGCTGTGCCGCCTCGCGGCGCGCGAGGCCCGCTTCCAGTTCCACCAGCGCAGCCTGCTCTACCGGATACATCTGCATCTCGATCTCCTTGCTTGATTGGGACGACGGGCCGGTCAGGCCGCGGCGTAGCCCGGATGCCAGCGCAGCCAGTAGCGCTCCAGCCCGCGCGACAGCCAGTCGGCCAGCTTGCCCAGCAGCGCATAGAGCAGTATGCCCACCAGCACCACGTCGGTTTGCAGGAACTCACGCGCGTTCATGGTCATGTAGCCGATGCCCGATTGCGCGGAGATGGTCTCCGCCACGATCAGCACCACCCACATCAACCCGAGCGCGAAACGCACGCCTACCAGGATGCCCGGTAGCGCGCCGGGCAGGATGACCTCGCGGTACAGCTGCCAGCCGGACAGGCCGTAGCTGCGCGCCATCTCCACCAGCCCCGTATCGACCGAGCGGATGCCGTGATACGTGTTCAGGTAGACCGGGAAGAACACGCCCAGCGACACCAGGAACAGCTTGGCGGTCTCGTCGATGCCGAACCACAGGATCACCAGCGGGATCAAGGCCAGCGCCGGGATATTGCGCACCATCTGCAGCGAGCTGTCGAGCAGCGTGGCCGCGGTGCGGAAGGTGCCGGTCAGCAGCCCCAGCAGCAGGCCCAGCCCGCCGCCGATGGCAAACCCCACCAGCGCGCGCCAGGTGCTGACCCCGACGTGCTTCCACAGGTCGCCCGAGCGCGCCAGCTCCCACGCGGCCTGCACCACGGCCAGCGGGGCCGGCAGCACGCGGCTGGAGAGCCAGCCGTTCTGCGAGGCCAGCTGCCAGACAACGATCAGCAGCACCGGCACGATCCACGGAGCCAGCGCGCGCGCCAGCGCCCGAGGTCCCTGGCGCAGCGGCTGCAATAGAGGAGCGTTCATGGTTGCCCTCCCCTCAGCTCTGCGCGGCGCGCGGCACGATGCCAGTCGCCATGACTTCGCCGAACGGGCCCGACAGCACCTTGCCCGGCAGCTTGTCGCGCACCGAGCGCGGCAGCAGCGGGAACACCAGTTCGGCAAAGCGGTAGGCCTCTTCCAGGTGCGGGTAGCCGGACAGCACGAAGGTGTCGATGCCCAGCTCGGCGTATTCACGCATGCGCTCGGCCACGGTGTGCGGATCGCCGACCAGCGCGGTGCCGGCACCGCCGCGCACCAGGCCAACGCCAGCCCACAGGTTGGGGCTGATCTCCAGCGCCTCGCGCGTGCGGCGCGCGCCGCCCGCGTGCAGCGCGGCCATGCGGCGCTGCCCTTCGGAATCCATCTTGGCGAACACGGCTTGCGCACGCGCCACGGTCTCGTCATCGAGCCGGCTGATCAGGTCGTCCGCCGCAGCCCAGGCGGCGGCTTCGGTCTCGCGCACGATCACATGCAGGCGGATACCGAACTTCACCGTGCGGCCATGACGCGCGGCCTGCCGGCGCACGTCGTCGAGCTTCTGCGCCACGTCAGCGGGCGGCTCGCCCCAGGTCAGGTAGGTATCGACCTGCTCGCCGGCCAGCGCATGCGCCGGCGCCGACGAACCGCCGAAGTACACCGGCGGATGCGGTTGCTGCAGCGGCGGATAAAGGACGGTGGCCCCCTTCACGCTCAGGTGCTTGCCCTCGTAGTCCACCTTGTCGCCGTCATGGCTGGCGGCCAGCACCTGGCGCCAGATGCGCAGGAACTCGGCCGAGGCCTCGTAGCGCGCGGTGTGGTCCAGGAACAGGCCATCGCCTTCCAGCTCGGCGGTATCGCCACCGGTGACCAGGTTGATCAGCAGCCGGCCGTTGGAGATGCGGTCGAAGGTTGCCGCCATCCGTGCAGCCAGCGTCGGCGCCATCAGGCCGGGGCGCACCGCGACCAGGAATTTCAGGCGCTGCGTGACGGCGGCCAGGGCCGATGCGGCCACCCATGGGTCTTCGCATGAGCGCCCGGTCGGGATCAGCACGCCTTCGTAGCCCAGCGTATCGGCGGCGACGGCAACCTGCTTCAGGTAATCGAAGCTGACCTCGCGCGCGCCTTCCGAAGTACCGAGGTAGCGGCTGTCGCCGTGGGTGGGGATGAACCAGAATACTTGCATGTCGTTGTCCTATTGTTCTTGCCGATGGAGGTGGCTATCGCTTCGCCTGCTGCTGCGGCACGTCCCAGCGCGCATCGGCCACCTTGACTGGCCTGGGGATCAGCTTGAGCGAGTGGAAGGCGTCGGCGATGCGCTGCTGCTCGGCCAGCACCCCGGCGCTGACCGGGCGTGCGCCGTACGAGAAGCGCGAAACGGCGAGCTCAAGCACATCGGCCGGCAGCCCGGTTTCGCCGGTCAGCACCGTGGTGGCCTCCTTTGGGTTGCTTTGCGCCCAGGTGCCCAGCGTGGCCAGTTCGTCCAGGATCAGGCTGACGATCTCCGGCTTGGCTTGTGCATAGGGGCGCGAGGCCAGGTAGAACTGGTGGTTGCTGACCACGTTCTTGCCGTCCGCGCCGCGGCCATCGGCGAGCACGCGCGCACCCAGTTGCTTCTCGGCTGCGGCGAGGAACGGGTCCCAGATCACCCAGGCATCGACCGCGCCGCGCTCGAAGGCGGCACGCGCATCCGCCGGCGGCAGGTAGACCGGCTGGATCTCGCTGTAAGGGATGCCGGCCTTCTCCAGCTGGCGCACCAGCAGGTAATGCACGTTCGAGCCCTTGTTCAGCGCCACGCGCTTGCCGCGCAGTTCCGCCACCGAACGGATCGCCGAGCCCTTGGGCACGACGATGGCTTCCGCCACCGGCGCCGGCGGCTCATTGCCGACGTAGACCAGCTGCGCCCCCGCGGCCTGCGCAAAGATCGGCGGCGCCTCGCCGACGGTGCCGAAATCGACGGCACCGACGTTCAGCCCCTCAAGCAGTTGCGGGCCGGCGGGGAACTCGGTCCATTTGACGGTGATGCCTTGCGGCACCAGACGCTTTTCCAGCGTGCCGCGCGCCTTCAGCAGCGTCAGCGTGCCGTACTTCTGGTAGCCGATGCGCAGCACCTTGGGGTCGATGTTCTTCGACTGCGCTTCGGCGCGGCCGGGCAGTAGCCCATAGGCCAGTCCGGTGGCAAGCACCAGCGCGGCGGTAATCAGGCGGCGGCGCTGGTTGGCCGTGCGCAACGGGTTCGTCAGTGTCATGCGATGTGCTCCATGGCCCGGGGCTATGCCCTGCTGGCCGGATTGATGTCCAGGATGGTTGCGGCAGCACGCATCCCTGCCGGCCCCGCGTGGCGGGTGGCATGGCGTCGCTGCCGTGGCGCCAGGCAGGCCGGCGCCACTTCAGTCAATCAGTCAGTTCAGGCGGAACATCGCTCGGCCACCGCGATCGCGGCGGCACGCTGGACCAGGGCGCCGGGCACCACGTCGAGCGGAACCTCGATGCGGGAATGCGCCAGCGCATCGCGCACGCGCAGCACGCCCTCGTCCAGGCGCGCGGACAGCGCGGCATCGAAGCGCGCCTGGCGCACGCCGGCGGCGTCAAAGGATTCGATCTGCTGGTCCACGGCAAAGATGCCGGGCAGGATCTGGCGTGAGCCCAGCGCGGACAGCACCGGGCGCAGCGCGTAGTCGATCGCCAGCGCATGGGCCAGGCTGCCGCCGGTGGCAATCGGGAGCACGATCTTGTCGCGCAGGCCGGTCTGCGGCAGCAGGTCCAGGAAGGCCTTGAGCAGGCCGCTGTAGGCGGCCTTGTAGACCGGCGTGGCCAGTACCACCACCTGCGCCTCGGACACGGCATGCGTGGCGGCGGCGATGACGGGGTCGTCCACGCGTGCCGCCAGCAGCGGACCCGCCGGCAGTTCGCGCAGGTCGAGGTGGCGGGTGCGTTCGCCGGCAGCCTCGAGCGTGGCACGCAGGTGCGCCAGCACCAGGCCGGAGCGGGACTGGACCGACGGGCTGCCGGAGAGCGTCAGGATGGACATCGGGCTTCCTTCTTCTGATGGACCGGTCGGCGCCGCGGCCGCCCCACGCGGCCCGGCGCGCCGGTCTCATGGTTTATTTCTTGCCGGGCTGGTAGATCTGGTCGAACGTGCCGCCATCGGCAAAGTGGGTCTTCTGGGCTTTCTGCCAGCCGCCGAAGGCTTCATCGATGGTGAACAGCTTCACCTTGGGGAAGTTGGCCGCGTACTTGGCCGCCACCTTCTGCGAGATCGGGCGGTAGTAGTTCTTGGCCGCGATCTCCTGGCCCTCGTCGGTGTACAGGAACTGCAGGTAGGCCTCGGCCGCCTTGCGCGTGCCCTTCTTGTCGACCACCTTGTCGACCACCGCCACCGGCGGCTCGGCCAGGATCGACACCGACGGCGCGACGATATCGAACTTGTCCGGGCCCAGCTCCTTGATGGCCAGGATGGCTTCGTTCTCCCACGCGATCAGCACATCGCCCAGGCCGCGCTCGACAAAGGTGGTGGTGGCGCCGCGCGCGCCCGAATCCAGCACCGGCACATGCTTGAGCAGCTCGCCCACGAACTCGCGCGCCTTGACGTCATTGCCGCCCGGCTGGCGCAGCGCGTAGCCCCACGCCGCCAGATAGTTCCAGCGTGCGCCGCCCGAGGTCTTGGGATTGGGCGTGATCACCTGCACGCCCGGCTTGACCAGGTCGCCCCAGTCCTTGATGCCCTTGGGATTGCCCTTGCGCACCAGGAACACGATGGTCGAGGTGTACGGCGAGGCGTTGTGCGGCAGGCGCTTCTGCCAGTCCGGCTTGATCAGGCCCTTGTCCGCGATGGCGTCGATGTCATAGCCCAGCGCCAGCGTCACCACGTCG
The DNA here is from genome assembly GCF_058794355.1 of Cupriavidus sp. GW823-FHT07B10. Lineage (NCBI taxonomy): Bacteria > Pseudomonadati > Pseudomonadota > Betaproteobacteria > Burkholderiales > Burkholderiaceae > Cupriavidus > Cupriavidus sp. GW823-FHT07B10. The sequence continues at coordinate 35,973 of NZ_JBXAGS010000017.1, read as the reverse complement.
GCATCCAGCCCGTCGATCACCGAGCGCGCCTGCTTGCCCGAGCCGCCGTGCGACTGGCGCACGGTCACGGCGTCGCCGCCCTGGGCCTTCCAGGCCTTGGCAAAGGCGGCATTGACATCGACATACAGCTCGCGTGTCGGATCGTAGGAAACGTTCAGCAGGTTGGCGGCCGCAGCGGTCTGCGCCGCGCTCAGGGCGCCAAGTACGGCCAGGCTGATAGCCAGTTTGCGGATCATCTTGTGTTGCTCCCGTCAGTGTCGTGAATGGGCGCGAGGCGCCTCTTGCCTTGTCCGCCTTGGGTGGCGGACTTGTGTCAGGAGCAAGACTACCGAGGGGGCTATCTGAACGGAACGAATGGTTTCGCCGATCCTTTGCTGTTTTTTGCATAAGATCGGACGGAAATATGGACATGCCGGCGCACGGGGCATGCGGCATCGCTGAGCGGAAGGAGGATGATGGGTCACGCCCCAAAAAGAAAACGCCCGCACCGGCAAGCCGGTGCGGGCGAAGTTTCCGTTCTGGAAACGGGTAGACAAGTCATGAAGAGCGCCCCCGCATCTCCATGACAGGACGAATGTTATCGGCTTGCCTGCGACCTGGGGTTGATCAAGGTCAAGTGCGGGCCAGCCTGCCGCGCCTGCGCCTCAGCCGCCCTGGCGGGCGAGCAGGTCAGCCATTTCGTCGGCATGCTCCTCTTCCACCGCCAGGATGCCCTCCATCATCCGGCGCGAGGTCGGATCGCGTTCTCCCAGGAACTGGATGATCTCGCGATAGCTGTCGATGGCGATGCGCTCGGCCACCAGGTCTTCCTTGATCATTTCCGTCAGCGAAGTACCCGCCACATATTCAGCATGGGAGCGGCTGGTCAGGCCGTCGGGTGCGAAGTCGGGCTCGCCGCCAAGCTGGACGATGCGCTCGGCGATCTGGTCGGCATGGCCTTGTTCTTCATGGGAATGGGCCAGGAATTCATCGGCGACGCTCTTCGAGTTGGGCCCCTTGGCCATGTAGTAGTGTCGGCGATAGCGCAGCACGCAGACGATTTCGGTGGCCAGCGCATCGTTGAGCAGCTTCAGCACGGTATCGCGATCCGCGGCATAGCCCGCGGTCACGGCGCCATCGTCGATGTGCTTGCGGGCGCGCTCGCGCAATGTCTTGACGTCAGAGAGGAAAGGCTTGTCGGTCATTGAAGGGCTCCTTGGGGATGGGGCTGCGTCAGCGCAGCGCCTTGTACGGAAACTCAACCCTTCCGCAACGCGAGAAGTGTGCCACTCGGCGGATGGCGCGGAACGGCGCGGCTGGCGACGACCCGCGGCATCGTGGCGTGAAAAAATTGCACGGGACGGGACCGCCTTACACGCAACGCGCGATGGCAAGACGAAAAAAAGCCCCTGCGATGCAGCGCAGGGGCCTGACCATGATCGACCGCCTGTGTGCTCCGGCAGTCGATCGAGCCACGGTAGCCTTAGTCCAGCTTCCGCCCGAACGTGAACTCCCCGTCGACATAATCCACCGGCACCACATCCTTGGCGGCGAACTTGCCTTCCAGGATCGCCCGGGCCACCGGGTTCTCGATCTGCTGCTGGATCGCCCGCTTGAGCGGACGCGCGCCAAACACCGGGTCGTAGCCTGCGCTGGCGATCTTCTCCAGCGCCGTCTCGCTCACCTCCAGCGTCATGTCCATGCGGGCCAGGCGGGCCTGCAGGCGTTGCAGCTGGATGCGTGCGATCGACTCGATATGCTTCTGGTCGAGCGCGTGGAACACCACCACTTCATCGATCCGGTTCAGGAACTCCGGCCGGAAATGCGTGCGCACTTCCTGCCAGACCGCACCCTTGATCGCTTCCTGCGGCTCGCCGGTCATCGACTGGATGATCTGCGAACCCAGGTTGGACGTCATCACGATCACCGTGTTCTTGAAGTCCACGGTGCGGCCCTGGCCATCGGTCAGGCGGCCGTCGTCCAGCACCTGCAGCAGCACGTTGAAGACGTCCGGGTGGGCCTTCTCGACTTCATCCAGCAGCACCACGCTGTACGGCTTGCGGCGCACGGCCTCGGTCAGGTAGCCGCCTTCCTCGTAGCCCACGTATCCGGGCGGCGCGCCGATCAGGCGGCTGACGCTGTGCTTCTCCATGAATTCGCTCATGTCGATGCGGATCAGGTGCTCTTCCGAATCGAACATGAACTCGGCCAGGGCCTTGCACAACTCGGTCTTGCCGACGCCGGTCGGGCCCAGGAACAGGAACGAGCCATAGGGCCGGTTCTCGTCCGCAAGCCCGGCACGCGAACGGCGGATGGCATCGGACACCAGCCGCACGGCTTCGTCCTGGCCGACCACGCGCCCATGCAGCCGGTCTTCCATCTTGAGCAGCTTCTCGCGCTCGCCCTGCATCATCTTCGATACCGGGATGCCGGTGGCGCGGCTTACCACTTCGGCGATTTCCTCGGCGCCCACCTGGGTGCGCAGCAGCTTGTTGGGCTGCTTCTGCTCGCTGGCCTCGGCATCGGTCGCGGCCTTGAGCTTGCCTTCCAGGCCCGGCAGCTTGCCGTATTGCAGCTCGGCCACCTTGTCCAGCTTGCCTTCGCGCTGCAGCTTGGCGATCTCCAGCTTGACCTTCTCGATCTCTTCCTTGAGCGCGGCCGTGCCCTGCGCGGCGCCCTTCTCGGCTTTCCAGATCTCGTCCAGGTCGGCGTACTCCTTCTCCAGGCGCGCGATTTCCTGCTCGATCAGCTCCAGGCGCTTCATCGACGCCTCATCGGTCTCTTTCTTGACCGCCTCGCGCTCGATCTTCAGCTGGATGGTGCGGCGCTCGAGCTTGTCCATCGACTCCGGCTTGGAATCGATTTCCATCTTGATGCGCGCGGCCGCCTCGTCGATCAGGTCGATCGCCTTGTCGGGAAGGAAGCGGTCGGTGATATAGCGATGCGACAGCTCCGCCGCGGCGACGATGGCCGGGTCGGTGATTTCCACGCCGTGGTGCAGCTCATACTTTTCCTGCAGCCCGCGCAGGATGGCAATGGTGGCTTCAACGCTCGGCTCATCGACCAGCACCTTCTGGAAGCGGCGCTCCAGCGCGGCGTCCTTCTCGATGTACTTGCGGTACTCGTCCAGCGTGGTCGCGCCGATGCAGTGCAGCTCGCCGCGCGCGAGCGCCGGCTTGAGCATGTTGCCCGCGTCGATCGCGCCCTCGGCCTTGCCGGCGCCGACCATGGTGTGGATCTCGTCGATGAAGACGATGGTCTGGCCCTCGTCCTTGGCGACGTCGTTCAGCACCGCTTTCAGGCGCTCCTCGAACTCGCCGCGGTACTTGGCGCCGGCCAGCAGGCCGGCCATGTCCAGCACCAGCACGCGCTTGTTCTTCAGGCTCTCCGGCACTTCGCCGTTGACGATTCGCTGCGCCAGGCCTTCCACGATGGCGGTCTTGCCCACGCCCGGCTCGCCGATCAGCACCGGGTTGTTCTTGGTGCGGCGCTGCAGGATCTGGATGGCGCGGCGGATCTCGTCGTCACGGCCGATCACGGGATCGAGCTTGCCGATGCGGGCGCGCTCGGTCAGGTCGATGGTGTACTTCTTGAGGGCCTCGCGCTGGCCCTCGGCCTCGGCGCTGTTGACCGAGTCGCCGCCGCGCACGGCCTGGATGGCCGACTCGAGCGACTTGCGGTTCAGGCCGTTTTCACGCGCGATGCGGCCGGCGTCGCCCTTGTCGTCGGCGACGGCCAGCAGGAACAGCTCGCTGGCGATGAACTGGTCGCCGCGCTTGATGGCTTCCTTCTCGGTGGCGTTGAGCAGGTTGACCAGGTCGCGGCCGATCTGGACCTCGCTGGTGCCCTGCACTTGCGGCAGGCGCTTGATGGCGGCGTCGAGCGCCGTCTGCAGGCCCTGCACGTTGACGCCGGCGCGCGCCAGCAGCGCCTTGGCGGCGCCGTCGTCCTGCGCCAGCAGCGCGCGCAGCAGGTGCTGCGGCTCGATGTATTGGTTGTCGTTGCCCAGTGCCAGGCTTTGCGCATCAGCCAGTGCTTCCTGGAACCGGGTGGTCAGCTTGTCAAGACGCATAAGGATTCCCTCTCTCGGATAAGGTCGTGTCCTGATGCGGGGGCGTCGGCGCCGGTCTTCGCTGCCGGAGCGCCCGATGCCCTGCCGGACACTGGATGTCTTTCCGAAAGATAAGGCTTTGTCGCGACATTTCAAGGCCGCGTCGGCAAGCAATGACCCCGATCCGCTGCTATGTCGACAACCGCCGCTCCCACGCTCGCAAGTGCCGCAAGCGATACGCAGCTAGGCCGCGTGGCAGGCCCCCTTGTCCGCCAGGTTGCGCACCAGCACCAGTGATTCGCCCTGCACCACCACGCACCCGTCCGCGCCGGTGACCACGCTGGCCAGGTTGACCAGGTCCTTGCCGGCGCGCAGCCGCATGATGCGCACGCATGCCGTCAGCGGCTCATCCAGCCGCGCGGCTGAAGCGAGGCGCAGCGACTGCTTCATCCACCCCGTGCCCCGTCCGGGCAGCCGCGTGCCGAGCAGGTCCGAGAACATGCCGGCCAGCAGCGGCAGCGGCACCACCGGCCCGCCAAACCCGCGCGCGCGGGCAAAGGCCGGATCGGCGTGGTAGGGGTTGGCGTCGCCGGTCAGGGTGATGTAGTCGTCCAGGTCCGCCTGGGTGAAGGCGCGTGCCGCACCGGCTTCCTGACCGGGGCGCAGGCCGTACAGTGAGGCGTCGCCCGCCTCTGGCGCCGGTGCCGTGTCGCCGGGCAGCCGGGCCAGTTCCTCCGGCCCGGCATCCGGCAGCCAGAGCGATTCGCCCACGGCCGTGACGCGCTGCGCCTCGCCCGGCCCGCCCGCGCTGCCAACGGTGGTGCCGTAGCCCGCCAGTCCCGCCGGAGCGTGCTGCGGCGCCAGCGCGATCTGCACTGTGTCGCCAACGAAGGCCGGCGTGGGGAACATCAGCGTCTGCCCGACCGGCAACGCCGGCGCTGGCAGCTGCCGCCAGGTGTGGGCGCACAGCAGCGAAAACAGGAACATGCCGTGCGCCACGGTGGCACCGAAATGCGTGCCACGGGCAAAGGCCGGATCGCAGTGGATCGGGTTGTCGTCGTGCGACAAGGCGGCGAAGCGGTCAAAGTCGCGCTGCGACAGCACGCGCGGCAGGGCATCGTTCATCAGTCAGGCACCTGTACGGCATTAGCGTTGACAGTAATCGCGTTGCCGGCCGCAGGCGACGCGGCGAACGGCGGCACGTTGGACGGCAGCAGCGCCGGCGCGGGCGTGTTGAGGGTGCCGCCGCGCGGCGTGGTGCGCAGCACCTGCGACGGCGGCAGCGCCTTGCCCGCGGTGAGGTTGTCGTAGACCGCATCCAGGGCCCGGTTCAGGTAGACGTGCAGCGGCACATAGCGGTTGCTGTAGCCCGGCACCAGGCCGATGAAGGCATCGAAGTGCTGGGCGTTCTCGACCTCCACGTATGACAGCTTGCTGGTCACGCCCTCCTGCTGCCGGTTCAGGCCGAGATACGGACGCGAGGTATGGTTGACCGGCAGCAGCCCGTCGCTGCGCCCGTGCACGATCACCGCCGGCTTGCCGCGCAGGTTGCCGTTGCGCAGCGTCAGCGCCTGGCCGGCCTGCAAGGCGCGTGCCGCGGCGTCGGAGCCGGCCAGCAGGCTGCGCAGGCAGTTGGCGCCGTCGTAGTTCAGGTCTTCACGCAGCGTCGACGGTGAAACAGACGCCAGGTTCAGGTACGGGCCATGCTGCGGATCGAGGTCATTGATCAGCTGGACCGGCGGCTGCGGCGGCACGCCGTTGCCGGTGGCGAACATCGACGCCAGCGCCGCGGGTGCGATTGCCGCGGGCTTCAGGTCGGTCAGCGTGCTGGCAAAGCTGTAGCCGCACAGCCGGTCGGTGACGCTGGCCTGCGCATAGGCGTTGGCATAGTTGACCGAGATCGCGGCGGCCACGTCGAACACGGCCAGCGACGGGTGCAGATCGTCCGATTCCGCTTCCCAGCCGGCGTCACGCAGCGCCTGCAGCGCGCTGGCGCTCTGTTCGTCCGTGTTCGCGCCGCTCACCAGCCCCTTTTCCGCCAGCGTCTGGCAGCGGTTGGCAAAGAACGTCGCCGTGGCCGGGTTGGTGTAGAACGGCGCCTGGGTCAGCGCGGTGGCCCGCGCGGCGCAGTGCTGCAGCAGGTTGGCCGTGGTGGTGTAGTCGTACAGCGTGCGGCCCGAAGCTGCCACCGGCGTCGCGCCGCGTTGCACCACGATGCCGGTATTGGGCGGCATGTTCAGGTTGGGCTCGCCCACCGCCACGCCGTCGATCAGCCCGCCGGCATCCTGCTCGGCCGCCGCCACCGCGGCACCGCCGCCGTTGGACACGCTGGACGCGATCACCACGATCCTGTCCTTGTCCAGGGTGCGCTGGCGGGTGCCGTTGGCCGACACGGCGCCGAAGCGGTCATTGATCGCCCAGATCGCAAATTCCACCGCCTGCAGCGTGAACTTGCCCCAGTCCTTCTCCGGGTTGCGCTGTGAATGCGCGTGCTTGAACGCCAGCCGGTGCGGGTTGGCAGCGGTGAAGTCCGCCAGCGAGGTGGCCCCCGCCGGCGCGGCAAACTGCGCGTTCTTGCCGGCCGCCGCGCGCGTGGCGCGGGTGCCGTCGATCAGCGGCACGGTGTCGGTATCCAGGTCATGCGGCGCGGCGCCGGTGCCCTTGTCGGTATAGGCTACCGCGCAGCCGCGCTTCAGGCCCCACTCGCCGGTGGCGATGGCGCCATAGACGCCGCGCGAACCGGACGAGGTAGCGGTGATCATGCATGGCTTCGAGGTGTTGAACGACGCGGGAATCTGCACCAGCATGGTCACGTTCTGCTGGCCCGAGCCATCGTCCGAAAAGGCCAGGTACTCCACGCCGGCCACCTTGCCGTCGGAACCGGTGACATTGCCCTGCGCGTCGACATTGGGGCCGTAGAGCGAGCCGTAGCCGCCGCTGGCGGTGGTGTCGACGATGGCACGATAGTTGGTATGGATCGCATAGCGCCGCAGCTCCGCCGCGGTCGGCGCGGTGGGATTGGCCGGCAGTGGCGCGGTGGCGCTGGCCAGGCCGTCCTTGCCCAGGCCCGCAGTGAGCAGGTCGTCGGTGGTGCCGTTGTAGCTGTTGATCGTGACCGTGCCGATATTCGCCGGCTTGGTATTGGGGTTGCTGCCGTTGCCGTTGTTGTTGTCATCGCCCGAGCCGCAGGCGGCTGCCAGCATCGATGCGGCGGCCGCCAGCACCGTGAGCCTGAGGCGGCGTTTCTGTTTCTGCTGCGGCGGGATCTGCGTGGAATGCATGTCAACCTCCTCCTGTCGCACCCGGATGGCCGGGGCTGTCGAATTGTCTTCAGATCGAGGACTGCGGAGACTGCGAACTGCGGAAATCGGAAACACGGCAACCGCTGGCGCGGCCATGCGCCTCAGCCAGAGAACTGTGCGCGCAGCTTGTGTTTTTCCACCTTGCCGGACGGCGTGCGCGGCAGCGCGTCGAGAAAGCGCACATGGCGCGGCACCTTGTAGCCGGCCAGCTGCGCCTTGCAGTGGGCGATCACGGCATCGGCCTCCAGGACGGCGCCCGGGCGCAGCACCACCAGCGCCATGCCGACCTCGCCCCAGCGCGCATCCGGCGTGCCGATTACTGCGGCCTCGGCCACGCCCGGCAGCTGGAACAGCACGTTCTCGACTTCGGCCGGATAGACGTTCTCGCCGCCCGAGATAAACATGTCCTTGGCCCGGTCGACGATGTAGTAGTCGCCGTCCTCGTCACGATAGGCGATATCGCCGGAATGCAGCCAGCCGCCGCGGATCGCGGCCGCAGTGGCCTCGGGCAGGTTCCAGTAGCCTGGCGTCACGCCGGGGCCCTTGATCAGCAGTTCGCCACGCTCGCCCGGGCCCACGTCCACTCCAGCCGCATCGACGATGCGCGTCAGCATCGACCCCACCGGCTTGCCGATGGTGCCGATCTTGCGGCGCGCGGTGTCTTCGTCGCAGACAAAGACCGTGGGGCCGGTCTCGGTCATGCCGAAGCCGAAGCAGATGGTCACGCCCTTGGCCAGGTAGGCCTCCAGCAACGGCCTGGGCACCGGCGAGCCCCCCGCTGACATATTGCGCACGCCGGCGAAGTCCGCGTGCGCGAAGCGCGGGTGCTGGCTCAGGAACAGGTAGACCGCCGGCACCGCGAAGAACATGGTGATGCCCTCGCCGCCGGCGCGGTCGAGCTTGCCCAGCACCACCTGCGGCTCGAACTGCCGCATGATGTGCACCGTGCCGCCCGCGTGCAGCACCGGGTTGGCATACAGGTTCAGGCCGCCGGTGTGGAAGAACGGCAGCACATTGAGGAACACATCGTCGCGCGTGATCTTGTTTGCCAGCATCGCGTTGACGGCGTTGAAGAAGACCATGCCGTAGGTCTGGATCACGCCCTTGGGCTTGCCGGTGGTGCCGGAGGTGTAGAGCAGGTGCCAGACTTCGGACTCATCGCGGCACGGCATCTCGATGATGCGGCCGGAAGCGGCATCGAGCACTGCCTCGTACTCGGTCCAGCCGCCGGGAACGTCGGCGGCCTCGTCGTCGGCCAGGTGCAGCACCGCACGCAGCGGCATGGCGCGCGCGAGATCCGCGGCCACGGCGAGGAAGCCGTCGCCGGCCACCAGCACCTCGGGCGTGCAGTCCTGCAGGATCGGCAGCAGCTCCGCCGCCGGCAGGCGCCAGTTCAGGCACACCATCACCATGCCGGCCTTGGCACAGCCATACAGCATCTCGAAATAATCCGAGCTGTTGTGCGCCAGCACCGCCACGCGCGTGCCCGGCGCCAGTTGCAGGTGGTCGCGCAGGTATTCCGCGAAGCGGCTGGCGCGTTCGTCGAATTTACGATAGGTCACCTGGCGGCCGCTCTCCACGTCCACCAGCGCGACCTTGTCGGGGAAATGCTGCGCATTCTTGTGCAGCCAGTCGATGACGTACATGCGCTAGCCTCCGCTCAGCTCGCCACGTCCTGCACGGGCCTGGTGCCGCGCAGCCGCCCCACCACGCCCTGCGGGAAATAATAGACGCTCAGGATAAACAGCAAGCCCAGCCACAGCAGCCAGCGGTCCGGATGCAGCAGCGACGACAGCAGCGGCAGCGCGGCGGTGGCTTCGCTGGCCAGTTTCATCACGTCCTGCAGGTAGGTTTGCGCCACCAGGAACAACACCGTGCCGATCACCGCGCCATAGAGCGTGCCCATGCCGCCGATCACCACGATCAGCAGGATGTCGACCATGATCTCGAACGACAGCGAGGTATCGGGCCCGTTGTAGCGCAGCCAGATCGCCATCAGCACGCCCGCCAGCGTGGCGAACATCGCCGACAGCACCGTCGACACGGTGCGGTACACCACAGTGCGGTAGCCGATCGCCTCGGCGCGGAAGTCGTTCTCGCGGATCGCCTGCAGCACCCGGCCAAAGGGCGAGTTGACAATGCGCAGCAGCACCAGGAACAGCACCACCGCGCCGGCAAACACCAGGTAGTAGCTGAGCAGCTTGCCGCTCAGCGGCACGCCCAGCCATTCGGCCTCGCCCAGCGTGAAGCCGGGACGCAGCACCTCCGGCACCTTGAAGGTCAGCCCGTCCTCGCCGCCGGTCCATTCGGACAGCTGCGACACCAGCGTGGCAAAGGCGGTCGCCACCGCCAGCGTGATCATGGTAAAGAAGATCGCGCGCACCCGCAGCGAGAACAGCCCGATCAGGAACGCCAGCAGCGCTGACACCGCGAGCGCACCCACGGTGCCGGCCAGCAGCGCGCCCCAGCCCGGCTCCATGCGCGACATGGCGATGGCCACGCCATAGCCACCGATGCCGAAGAACATGGTATGGGCAAAGGAAACGATGCCGGTATAGCCCAGCAGCAGGTCATAGCTGGCCACCAGCACCACGAAGATGCAGATCTTGGCCGCCATGTTGAGCGCGCGCGCGCCGGGGAAGGCGAAGGGCGCGCACGCCAGGGCCACCAGGATCACCAGCAGGATCACGGTCAGCACGCGGCTGCGCGGCAGGTCGCCGGAGAGAAGTCGGATCATGGTCGTTACCCTCAGCGCCGCGCCACCGGAAACAGCCCCTGCGGGCGCCACAGCAGCACCAGCATCATCAGCAGGATGTTGGAGAACAGAGCCACCTTTGGGAACAGGAAACCGGTGTAGTTGGCCATCAGCCCCACCAGCAGCGCACCGACAAAGCAGCCCGTGGTCGATCCCAGCCCGCCGATGATGATGACGATAAAGATCAGCACATTCACCTGCGCACCGATCGCCGCGGTGATGTTCTGCTGGTACAGCCCCCACAGCACCCCGCCCAGCCCCGCCAGCGCCGCACCCGCGACGAACACGCCGATAAACAGGCGCCGCACGCGGTAGCCAAGCGCTTCGACCATCTCGCGGTTCTCCACGCCGGCGCGGATCAGCAGGCCGATGCGGGTGCGATTCAGCAGCAACAGCATGGCGATAAAGATCACCAGCCCCAGCGCCATCGCGATCAGCCGGTATTTCTCGATGGCGGCATCGCCGAGCAGCACCGCGCCGCGGAAAGTGGTGGGCACCTGCAGCGCGATGGTCTCGGGGCCCCAGATTGCCTTGATCAGCTGCTCGGCCACGATCATGCCGCCCATCGTGATCAGGATCTGCTTCAGGTGCTGGCCGTAAACCGGGCGCACCACCACGCGCTCGAAGAACAGCCCGACCGCGCCCGCGGCCACCATGGCCGCCGCGATTGCCAGCGCAAACACGGCCAGGTTCTGCGCCAGGCTGTCGGCCTCGACCCAGCCCGCCATCGGCAGCAGCACCGACGCCGCCACGTAGGCGCCCAGCGCGATAAAGGCGCCGTGGCCGAAGTTGAGCACGTCCATCAGGCCGAACACCAGCGTCAGGCCGGAGGAGACGACGAAGATGATCATGCCCATCGCCAGGCCGGCAATGGTCAGCGTGAGCCAGGTCGACGGGCTGCCGACCAGCGGATAGGCCAGCAGCATCAGCAGCGGCGCCAGCGCCAGCGGGGTCCAGTCGAGGCGCACCTTGGGCAGGTCCGACGGTGCGGCGGCCGGCAAAGTCGTTGAAGTGGTCATGTGTATTGTCCCGCCTTACTGGTGCGCAGCCAGCGACAGCCCCAGCAGCTTCTGCTGCAGAGACTCGTCTTCAGCCAGCGCCGCCATCGTTCCCGTGTGCACCGTCCGCCCATCGTCCATCACCGCCACCGTATCCCCCACCGACTTCGCCATATGGAAGTTCTGCTCCACCAGCAGGATCGACACCTCGGTCTGCTTGAGCTCGCGGAACACATGGATCATGTTCTGGATGATGGCCGGCGCCAGGCCCTTGGTGGGCTCGTCGACGATCAGCAGCTGGCGCGGCTCGATGATGGCGCGCGCCACCGACAGCATCTGCTTCTGCCCGCCCGACAGCACGCCGGCGCGCTGCTGCCAGAAGGTCTTAAGCGCCGGGAACATGCGGAACACCCAGTCCAGCCGGCGCTCGTCGATGGCGCCGGTGCGCGCTGCCAGGCGCATGTTCTCGGCCACGGTCAGGTCGGAGAACACGCTCATGTTCTCCGGCACGTAGGCAATGCCGGCCTGCGCGATCGCGGGCGTACTGTGGCGCGTGATGTCGGTGCCGTCAAAGGTCACCGTGCCCGCGCTGGCCTGCCACAGGCCCATGATGGTGCGCAGCGTGGTGGTCTTGCCGGCACCGTTGCGCCCCAGCAGCATGGTCACGCCGCCACGCGGCACCTCGAAGCTCACGCCGTGCAGGATGTGGTACGGACCGATATGGGTCTGCACGCCCTGCAGCCGCAGGATCGGCCCGGTTGCTTGTGCGTCAGCCATGGCTGCCCTCCTCTTCCGGCATGCCCAGGTAAGCCTGCTGCACCACCGGCGAGGCGATCACCTCGGCCGGGTCACCGTCGGCCACCAGGGTGCCGTTGTGCAGCACGATGATGCGGTCGGCCAGCGAGCGCACCACGTCCATCTTGTGTTCGACCAGCAGCACGGTCTTGCTGCGGTCCTGGCGGATCTCGCGGATCAGGTCAAGGATCACCGGCACTTCATCAACGCTCATGCCCGCGGTGGGCTCGTCGAACATGAACACGCGCGGCTGCAGCGCCAGCAGGATGCCGACCTCCAGCTTGCGCTGGTCGCCGTGCGGCAGCGAGGCCACCGTCAGCTGGCGCTTGCCGGCAAGCGCCACGCGCTCCAGGATCGCCATGGCCTGCGCCTGCACGTCGCGGTGGCTGGTCCACATCGAGAACAGGTCGAGGCCGCGCTGCTGGCGCGCCTGCACCGCCAGGCGCACGTTCTCCAGCACCGACAGTTGCGGGAACAGGCTGGTCAGCTGGAAGGCGCGGCCGATGCCGCGGCGCGTCTTCTGCGACACCGGCAGGCGCGTCACGTCCTCGCCATCCAGCAGGATCTGCCCGGCCGTGGGCGGCAACTGGCCCGAGACCAGGTTGAAATACGTGGTCTTGCCGGCGCCGTTTGGGCCGACGATGCAGGTCAGCTCGCCGGGCCGGAACGCGCACGACACCGCATTGACGGCCACGTGGCCGCCAAAGCGGATGGTCAGGCCGCGCGTCTCCAGCAGCGGCTGCGCCCCGACGGCAGTCGCGCCGGCGTGCCCGGCGGCCGGCTGCGACGGCGCCGGCACGGACCGGGCGAAGGAGGCTGGCGCGTTCATCAGCGGTGGTTGCGCACGGGCACGGCCATCTCTTCGGGCTTGATCTCGCGCACGAGCTCAGGCACGCCCCAGGCGAAGGCCGGATCCACCTTGATCTTGAAGTGGTACATCGACTGCATGGCCTGGTGGTCTTCCTTGCGGAAGGTCATCTTGCCCTTGGGGGTGTCGAATGACATGCCTTCCATCGCCGTGATCAGCTTCTCGGTGCCGGTCTCGCCGCTGGTCTTCTTCAGCGCCTCGACCAGCGCGATGCCCGCGGTCATGCCGCCGGCCGTGAAGAAGTCGGGCGGCGCCTTGAACTTGCTGTAGTGGTTGGACACCAGCCACTCATTGGCCTTGTTCTTGGGGATGCCGAAGTAGTAGTACGTGGCCCCTTCCATGCCCGGGAAGTTCTTGTAGCTGGCCATCGCCGGCAGGATGTTGCCGCCGGTGGCAATCTCGATGCCGTAGCGCCTGGGATCCAGATCCGCGATCTTGAACGGGTTGCCGGCACCGGCCCAGATAATGAAGATCACCTTGCGGCCTGGCTTGTCCTTGAGCGAATCAAACAGCCGCTGCGCGCCTGCGGTGAAGTCCGTGGTACTGGTCGGCAGGTATTCCTCGTGCACGATCCTGGCGTTCTTCAGCGCGCCCTTGAAGGCCTTGACGCCGTCGCGGCCAAAAGCGTAGTCCTGCGCCAGCGTGGCGATCTGCACGCCCGGCTTGTCCAGCGCCACGGCGTTGGAGATTGCGTCCTGCGACGAATTGCGGCCGGTGCGGAAGATATAGCGGTTCCACTTGTCGCCGGTGATCGAGTCGGCCACCGCGGGTTCGACCAGCAGCACCTTCTTGTATTCCTCTGCCACCGGCAGCATCGCCAGCGCGGTGCCGGAAGAGGTGGGGCCGACCGCGATATCGGCGCGGTCGTCGCTGTAGGCGGCGGCCAGCTGGGCCTTGGCCACGTCCGGCTTGCCCTGGGTGTCTTTCTCGATCACCACCAGCTTGTTGCCGTTGACGGTCATGGTGCCGTTGGTGGCGTACTCCAGGCCCATCATCAGGCCGGTCTGGGTCTGCTTGGCGTAGGCTTCGAGCGCGCCGGTCTTGTCATAGACGTGCGCGATGCGGATGTCCTTGGCCAGCGCGGTGCCGGCGGCAAGCAGGCCGGCGGCCATGACCAGGGCACGTACGGCGAGTGGGTTGCGTTGCATTGCTGTCTCCTGTGTTCGGTCTCGTTTGTGTTTGTCTGGATGAAACCTGCTGCAACTGCCTGGGAAAGCTCTACAGACTATTCGCGCGCGCGCCCTGCCAGGAAGCGCCGCATGCCGTCGGCGGTCTCGGCACTGGCGATCTGTGCGACAAAGGCCGCGCGCTCCCGCTCAAGGCCGGCCGCCAGGGTGTCGGCGTCCCAGCGCAACAGCGCGCGCGTGCGGGCCACGCTGCCCGGCACCTTGCGCATGACGCCGCGCGCCAGCGTCGCGGCATCGGCCTCGGCCGAACCCGGTGCGGCCAGCGCGGTGGCCAGGCCAAGTGCCTCTGCCTCCGGCGCGGCGACGATCGTATTGTTCAGCTGCCACGCGCGCGCCCGCGGCGTGCCGACCAGCTGCGGCAGCATCGCGGTCCAGCCGCCGTCCGGGCTGAAGCCAACCACCGTGTAGTACGGCGCGATGCGCGCATCCCGCGCCAGCACCGCCATGTCGCACGCCAGCACCAAACCCAGCGAGCCGCCCGTCAGCCAGCCCTCCACGGCCGCCACCACCGGGCAGCGCAGCGCTGCCAGGCGCAGGATCGAACGGTTCAGCAGTGCCAGCAGCCGGTCGGCGTAGCTGGCTATCGCGTCGCCCTGCGCAGCGAATGCCGCGACATCGCCGCCGGTGGAGAAATTTTTCCCGGCATGCGTCAGCACCACGGCATGGATCGCCGGGTCGGCTTCAATCTCGTCCAGCGCGGCGAGCAGCGCTTCCAGCAACTCGGGCACCAGGCTGTTGTGCCGCTGCGGCCGGTTCAGGCGCAGCAGCGCCACGCCATCGACGGCGCGCTCCCACTGCACCAGGGGTTCTGCGTCAGCGTTCATCGCGGCTGCAGGCCGTGCGAGATCAGGTCGAAGGCGGTGTCGACCACCTTCTCCATCGAAGGCGGGCGCTTCCAGCGCGCATAGCGCATGCCCAGGAAGTTGCTGATGCCGATCAGGCACCAGGCGCGCACCTCGGCATCGCCGGGCACGATCTCGCCCTGCTCCTCGGCGCGCGTCAGGCGCCGGCTGTAGAGCTCGGCAAACACCTGGAAATAGCTGCTGTAGATGGTCTCGTCCACCGAGTACGAATCCAGCACGATCCGGTACAGGTTCTTGTGGCGCGAAACGAAAGAGAGAAATGCCTTCAGGCCCAGGCGCTCGGCTTCCATCTGGGTGGCCGCGGCGGCAACGTGCTTGCGCAGGTGGGCGCGCACCAGTTCCAGCATGTGCGCGACCAGCGCGCGGAAGATGTCCTCCTTGTCCTTGAAATACAGGTAGAAAGTGCCCATCGCGACCTTGGCTTCCTGCGTGATCTCGGAGATCGACGCGGCGTAATAGCCTTTCTCACCGAACACCTTCTCGGCCGCGCGCAGCAGCGCCTCGCGCGTCTTCTGCCCGCGCGCGGTCTTGGGCGGGCAGATGCCGCCGGCATGGCCGGGTTCGCGGGTTGCGCCGGTTTCGGGCGGTGCGCCCGTGTCGGTCTGGGACATCTTGTCTCCGGTGGCGCTGCGCGCCTTGTCATTGGAATGCCAGCCGCTTCATGTCATGCCGGCGCAGGCAGGTGCCTCCTCCGCGCCTGCCTGCGCCGGGAATCGCCACTCAGGCAAAACCTGATAGCTGATTCATGTTTCATCGTATAAATTGCCCACCGTGGATGTCAATAGAGAGGCACCCTCACCCGGTGGCATCCAGGCCGCTGCCCTTTACCCTCCTGCCAGGAGAGAACCGTCGTTGGACGCTCCCGATTCGGCACCTGCCGGCCCCGCTTCGCCGCCGTTCGCCAGCCACCCGGCACGCGGCGCCTTGCCAGGCTGGCGCGAAACCGGCCAGGGACGGCCGCTGCTGTTGCTGCACGGCTGGTCCGTCACCGGCGAGGCCTTCGACGGCCAGCGGGCGCTCGCACTGGCGGGATTCCGCGTGATCGCGCCCGACCATGCCGGCCACGGCCTGTCGCGCGAGCGCGACGGCACCACGATCACGGCGCTGGCGCGCGACGTCGCCGGACTGGTTGCGCACCTCGGGCTGACAGACGTGGTGGTGGCTGGCTGGTCGATGGGGGCGATGGTGGCATGGGCGCTGCTGCGCGACCATCCGGGTCTTCCGCTGGCAGCGGTCGGCAGCATCGACATGACACCGAGGCTGGTGACCGATGCGGCCTGGCCGCATGGCCTGCACGGCCACTATGAGATTGCGCACGCCGCGCAGATGGCGGCCCGTATCCGGGCCGACTGGCCCCGGCTGGCGCCGTCAGTCGCGCTGGGAATGTGGTCGGCGGGAAGGCGCCCGGAAGGCGCCGCAATGCAGCGCATCGCGCACATGGCGGGCCAGTGCGATGCGTGGGCGCTTGCCGCTTTATGGGAAGACATGGCGCGCCAGGATTTCCGGGAGACATTGCGCGGTGCCGGGCTGCCGCTGTTCCACTTGTACGGGGAAGCCAGCCGGCTCTATGCGCCCGCGGTGGGCACCGCCACGCTGGCACTGCGGCCCGGAGCGGGATTCAGCGTGGTGGCCGGCGCCGGCCACAGCCCGCACATGGAGCAGCCGCAGGCATTCAATGCCGCGCTGCTGGGCCTGATCGCCCGGGCCGCGTCAGGCCAGCAGGCGGTAAGTCCAGAGGCCGAACGCGGTCAGCAGCAGTGAGCCGCCCAGGTGCAGCAGCAGGTGCAGCCCCGCCCAGCCATAGTCGCCGGCAATCAGGTTCGCCACCACCTCGCTGGAGAAGGTCGAGAACGTGGTCAGTCCGCCAAGGAAGCCGGTGATGGCCAGTAGGCGCCATTCCGGCGGCAGGCCCGCGTGCGTATCGAAGAACCCGACCGCCAGGCCGACCAGGTAGCCGCCCAGCAGGTTGGCCGCCAGCGTGCCATAGGGCAGCGCGGGATTGATCGCGTTCCACAGCACCGCAAAGCCCCAGCGCAGCCACGCACCCGCCGCGGCGCCTACGCCCACGGCGACAAAGCCGAGCGGCCCCATCAGGGCTGGCTCCCGCCCTGCTTCTCCGGTGGTGCGCCAGCATCGTCGCCGCTGGCATTGAACGATGCGATCCCCCAGCGCTGGAGGGCGGCTTCGTCGGTCACGCGGGCGTCGACCCAGCGCGCCCCTTCCGGGGTGTCTTCCTTCTTCCAGAACGGCGCTTCGGACTTGAGGTAGTCCATGATGAACTCGCACGCGGCAAAGGCATTGCCGCGATGCGCCGACGCCACCGCGACCATCACGATCTGGTCCAGCGGCTGCATCGGCCCGACGCGGTGGATGATGGTCACGCCCAGCAGCGCCCAGCGCGCGCACGCAGCCGCTTCGATCTGCGCCAGCGCCTTCTCGGTCATGCCCGGATAGTGCTCAAGCTCCATCGCGCTGACCGCGCTGCCGTCGCTGACATCGCGCACCGTGCCGATAAAGCTGGCCACCGCGCCGACCGCCGGATTGCCGGCACGCAGCGCAGCGACTTCCGCGCCGAGATCGAAATCCTCACGCTGCACCCTGACGCTCATCTCAGCCTCCGGTCACTGGTGGGAAAAAGGCGACTTCACAGCCGTCGGCAATCGCCGTATCGGGGCGCGCCACCGCATGGTCGACGGCCATGCGCAGCGCGCGGCCTTCGGCCAGAGCTTCGGCCCAGGGGCCGCCGCGCTGAATCAGCCAGTGGCGCAGTTCGCCCACGGTGCGCACCTCGGCCGGCACCTCGGCGCGCTCTTCGGCCACGCCCAGCTGCTCGCGCACGCTGGCAAAGAATCGGAGTTCGATGGTCATCACAGCTTCTGTGTCCTGGTAACGCTGGCCGGCTATGCGAGCAGGCCGTCAAACGGAATGAACTGCACGGTATCGCCGCGCGCGATCGGCTGGTTGGGCGGATTGTCGATCAGGCCGTCGCCCCAGACGGTGGAGGTCAGCACGCCCGAGCTCTGGTTGGGGAACAGGTCCAGGCCGCCCTCGGCATTGATGCGCGCGCGCAGGAACTCATTGCGGCGGTCGCCCTTGTTCAGTTCGAAGTCCGCGCGCAGCGGCAGGCGCCGCGGCGTCACGCCGGCCACGCCCTGCAGGCGCAGGATGAACGGGCGCACGAACAGCAGGAAGGTCACGAAGCTGGACACCGGGTTGCCCGGCAAACCGAGGAAGAACGCCGGCCCGGCATCGTTGTTGACCTGCCCGAACGCCAGCGGCTTGCCCGGCTTGATCGCGATCTGCCACATGTCGAGCCGCCCCTCGGCCTCGACCGCGGGCTTGATATGGTCTTCCTCGCCGACCGAAACGCCGCCCGAGGTGATGATCAGGTCGTGTCCCTGCGCCGCGCGGCGCAGCGTCTCGCGCGTGGCGGCCAGCGTGTCGGGAACGATGCCGAAGTCGCTGACCTCGCAGCCCAGGTTTTCCAGCAGGCCGCGCAGGGTGAAGCGGTTGGAGTTGTAGATGGCGCCCGGCTTGAGCGGCTCGCCCGGCATCGCCAGTTCATCGCCGGTGAAGAACACGGCGACGCGCACGCGCCGCACCACGTCCAGCTTCGCCTGGCCGACCGATGCGGCCAGCCCCAGCGCCTGCGGCGTCAGCCGCGTGCCGGCCGGCAGGATCACGCTGCCGGCCTCGATATCCTCGCCCGCGCGCCGCACCCATTCACCGGATTGCGGCACGTGGTTGACGATCACGTCCTCGCCCTCGGCGGTGCATTGCTCCTGCATCACCACGGCGTCGGCGCCCGGCGGGATCAGCCCGCCGGTGAAGATGCGCGCGGCGGTGCCGGGTTCCAGCGCGGTGCCGACATGGCCGGCGGGAATCCGTTGCGACACGCGCAGCCGCGTGCCGGCAGCGGGCACATCGCCCGCGCGCATGGCGTAGCCGTCCATCGAGGTATTGTCTGCCGGCGGCACGCGCAGCGTGCTGGTCACGGGCGCGGCCAGCACGCGGCCGTTGGCGTGGAGCGTGTCGATGGATTCAAGCTGCGCCAGCGGACGGGCGGCGCCGAGCAGCGCGTCGAGCGCCTGGGCCATGGTCAGCATCGGGGGGCGGGAAGGTGCTGCGGCTTGGGTCATGGTGCGATGTGAGAAAGTGTTGGCCCACGAAAAACGGCCCGCGCATTGCCGGCACCCACTTGGTTGGGGCAGGCAATCCGGGGGCCGAAGATCGGGCCCGCAGCCTGATTGTAGCGAGTTGGCGCGGGCCCGGCATGCGGCAGCGCCGCAGCGGGCTGCACGCGCCCGCGCGCTTACAGGCCGGTGTGGCCGGCGATATAGGCCTTGACCTGTGCGGCGTCGGCCGGCATCACTTCAAAGCGCTGCGGCAGGCTCTCGATGCCCTCGAACTTTGCGGGGCGCTCCGGCTCGTGGCCGAGCGCTTCGCGGATAGTGTCGGCAAACTTGGCCGGCAGCGCGGTTTCCAGCACCACCATCGGCACGCCGGCGCTGAGATGCTCGCGCGCCACCTTGACGCCATCGGCGGTGTGGGTATCGATGGTGATGTCGTAGCGCGAAGACAGGTCGCGGATGGTCGCTACGCGGTCGTCGTGCGTGCTGCGGCCCGAGACAAAGCCGAACTCGCGGATGCGGTCGAATTCCGGCGTGCCCGACAGGTCGAAGCCGCCCTTCTCGTCCACGTCGCGGAACAGCGCCACCAGCTTGCCGGCGTCCTGGCCGAGCAGGTCGAACACGAAGCGCTCGAAGTTCGAGGCCTTGGAAATATCCATGCTCGGGCTCGAGGTGTGGTACGTCTCGGCCGACTTGCGCACGCGGTAGGCACCGGTGCGGAAGAACTCGTCGAGCACGTCGTTCTCGTTGGTGGCCACTACCAGCTTGTCGATCGGCAGGCCCATCATGCGCGCGATATGGCCGGCGCAGACGTTGCCGAAGTTGCCCGACGGCACGCAGAACGACACCTTCTGGCCGGGGCCGCTGGTGGCCAGCAGCCAGCCCTTGAAGTAGTACACCACCTGGGCCACCACGCGTGCCCAGTTGATCGAGTTGACCGTGCCGATCTTCTGGCGCGCCTTGTAGTCGAGGTCGTTGGAGACCGCCTTGACGATGTCCTGGCAATCGTCGAACACGCCTTCGACGGCAAGGTTGAAGATGTTGGCGTCCTGCAGGCTGAACATCTGCGCGGTCTGGAACGCGCTCATCTTGCGGTGCGGGCTCAGCATGAACACGCGGATGCCGCGCTTGCCGCGCATGGCGTATTCTGCCGCGCTGCCGGTATCGCCGGAAGTCGCGCCCAGGATGTTCAGCTCCTGCCCGGCGCGGCCCAGCGCGTACTCGAACAGGTTGCCGAGCAACTGCATCGCCATGTCCTTGAAGGCCAGCGTCGGGCCGTTGGACAGGCCCAGCAGTTGCAGCCTGGTGCCACCTTCCTCGCCGAGCGTGCGCAGCGGCGTGATGTCGGCGGTGTTGTCGCCCTCGCGCGCGTTGCAGTACACCTCGGGCGTATAGGTCTTGCGCGTCAGCGCGCGCAGGTCCTCGGCAGGAATATCGTCGCAGAACTTGCGCAGGATCTCGTAGGCCAGGTCGGCATACGACAGCTTGCGCCAGGCCTCCAGTTCGTCGGCGGTGACTTGCGGGTACTGGGTAGGCAGGTACAGCCCGCCGTCCGGCGCCAGGCCGCCCAGCAGGATCTCGGAAAACGATTGCGGCATCTCATGGCCGCGGGTCGACTGGTATTTCATGTGAATCAGCAGGTCCGGCCCTTAGTTCAGTTCTTCCATGCGCAGGCGCGTCACGGCGGACAGCACGGTGGGCAGCGCCTCGATCTTGGCGATCGCCGCGTTGACGTGCTTCTCGCGCGTGATGTGCGTGAGGATGATGATGTCGGTCTGCGGCTCGCCCTCGCGCGATTCCTTCTGCAGCATGGCGTCGATCGAGATGCCGCCCTCGGCCAGGATGCGGGTGATCTCGGCCAGCACGCCGGTCTCGTCGGCCACGCGCATGCGCAGGTAGTACGAGCTGTTGATCTCTTCGATCGGCAGCACCGGCACGCTCGACAGCTCGTCCGGCTGGAACGCCAGGTGCGGCACGCGGTGGTTGGGATCGGCGGTGTGCAGGCGGGTCACGTCGACCAGGTCAGCGATCACGGCCGAGGCGGTCGGCTCGGCGCCGGCACCCTTGCCGTAGTAGAGCGTCGCGCCCACGGCGTCGCCCTGCACCAGCACCGCGTTCATCGCGCCTTCGACGTTGGCGATCAGGCGCGAGGCCGGCACCAGCGTCGGATGCACGCGCAGCTCGACACCGTCGTCGCGGCGGCGGGTGATGCCCAGCAGCTTGATGCGGTAGCCCAGTTCCTCGGCGTACTTGATGTCGATGGCTGACAGCTTGGTGATGCCTTCCACGTGGGCCTTGTCGAACTGCACCGGCATGCCGAAGGCGATCGCGCTCATCAGCGTGACCTTGTGCGCGGCATCGACGCCTTCGATGTCGAAGGTCGGGTCGGCTTCGGCGTAGCCGAGCTGCTGGGCTTCCTTCAGCACCACGTCGAAATCGAGGCCCTTGTCGCGCATCTCGGACAGGATGAAGTTGGTGGTGCCGTTGATGATGCCGGCGATCCACTGGATGCGGTTGGCGGTCAGGCCTTCGCGCAGCGCCTTGATGATGGGGATGCCGCCGGCGACGGCAGCCTCGAATGCCACGATCACACCCTTGCGGCGCGCGGCTTCGAAGATCTCGTTGCCGTGCACGGCCAGCAGCGCCTTGTTGGCGGTGACCACGTGCTTGCCGTTCTCGATCGCCTTGAGCACCAGCTCGCGCGCGATGCCGTAGCCGCCGATCAGTTCGATGACGATGTCGATGTCGGGGCGGTTGACCACCTCGTTGGCATCGCTGACGATCTCCACTTCCCCGTTGGTCAGTTCGCGCGCGCGTTCGGTGTTGAGATCGGCCACGATGGCAATCTCGATGCCGCGGCCGGCGCGGCGGCGAATTTCTTCCTGATTGCGCTTGAGCACGTTGAACGTGCCGCTACCGACGGTACCGATGCCGAGCAGGCCAACTTTGATGGGGTTCATGGACAATCTTCTGAGTTGCTAAGGATGAATTGCGGCGCGGCCCGCGAAATCAGGCCGCTGCCTTGCCGTGGCGTTTTCGGTACGCCTCGAGGAAGCGCGCGATGCGGCCGATGGCCTCGCGCAGGTCTTCCTCGTGCGGCAGGAACACGATGCGGAAATGATCGGGCTTGGCCCAGTTGAAGCCCGAGCCCTGCACCAGCAGCACCTTGGACTCCTGCAGCAGTTCGTAGATGAACTCCTGGTCGTCCTGCACCGGGTACATCGACAGGTCGAGCTTGGGGAACAGGTACAGTGCCGCCTTGGGCTTGACGCAGGTAACACCCGGGATCGCGGTGATCAGCTCGTAGGCCAGGTCGCGCTGGCGGCGCAGGCGTCCGCCTTCATTGACCAGGTCGTTGATGCTCTGGTAGCCGCCCAGCGCGGTCTGGATCGCCCACTGGCCCGGAACGTTGGCGCACAGGCGCATCGACGACAGCATGTTCAGGCCTTCGATATAGTCGATGGCCGGGCGCTTGTCGCCCGACACCACCATCCAGCCGGCGCGGTAGCCGCATGAGCGGTAGTTCTTCGACAGGCCGTTGAAGGTCACGGTCAGCACATCGGTCGAGAGCGAGGCGATCGAGGTGTGGGTGTGGCCGTCGTACAGGACCTTGTCGTAGATCTCGTCGGCATAGATGATCAGGCCGTGCTCGCGCGCGATGGCGACGATCTCGAGCAGCAGTTCGTCCGAATACAGCGCCCCGGTGGGGTTGTTCGGGTTGATGATGACGATGGCCTTGGTATGCGGCGTGATGCGGGCGCGGATATCGGCCGGATCGGGCATCCAGTCGTTGGACTCGTCGCAGATATAGTGCACCGGCGTGCCGCCCGAGAGGCTCACCGCGGCGGTCCACAGCGGGTAGTCCGGCGCCGGCACCAGCACTTCGTCGCCGGCATTGAGCAGCGCGTTGACGGCCATCACGATCAGTTCGGAGGCACCGTTGCCCACATAAATATCGTCCAGGCCAACGCCTTCGATATTTTTTTGCTGGGTATAGTGCATGATCGCCTTGCGTGCGGCGAAAATGCCCTTGGAATCAGAATAACCTGCCGAATTCGGCAGGTTTCGCATCATGTCCTGCTGAATCTCTTCCGGCGCGTCAAAGCCGAACACGGCCAGGTTGCCGATATTCAGCTTGATGATCTTGTGCCCTTCTTCCTCCATCTGCTTGGCCTTTTCCAGCACCGGCCCGCGGATGTCGTAGCAAACGTTATTGAGTTTGTTGGATTTCTGGATGGGTTTCACGGCGATGTCGGGCAAGCGTAGCGTGCCGCGTCGGCGGCACCGGACAGGGAATCTGGGCGAATCTGAATTAATGCCGAAGCCCCGTGCGGAAGCCCCGCGCCGGGGCGACGTCCGCTGCAATGCAACGCGAACGTGGCAGACAGGGAGGCAAAAGCTATAATTTATCGGATTATGACAGACTTCGGCAGGGATTCTTGCATTGCAGCGTGCGCTTGCCGCGCACACGCCAGGCGCCTGCGCACTGTCGTCCATCCTGTCGCCCACACCGTACCCGCCCGGGGTGCCGGCCATCCGCCCCACGGGCCGGCCCGCCAGCCCGTGGCGGCCGCCGCAGAGGCCTCCAAGTGAAACTCCACGCCGACCAGCCCCAATCGCTCAATACCGTCACGGCCTACGGGCCGGGCTACATCGAGATCAACCTCGTCCGTCACACCAACTCGGTCCTGGTCATGCCCGAGGGCGAGGTCCGGCCCTGGCCGGTCAGCCGCTTCGAAGACCTGGAGCCTGCGCATTTCGAGCAACTGGTGGAACTCGGCCCCGAAGTGGTGCTGCTCGGCACCGGCTCGCGGCTGCGCTTCCCGCACCCGCGCCTGACCGCGTCGCTGTCGCGCCGCCATGTCGGGGTGGACGCCATGGACCTGCAGGCCGCCTGCCGCACCTACAACATCCTGATGGCGGAAGGCCGCAAGGTGGCGGCAGTGCTGCTGCTCGAAGCGGAAGCCGCCTGATCTTTGCAAAAGTTGAGCCGGCGCCACGCTTGAAGTCCGGCAGGGCGCCCCAATCTGCCCCGCCAAGGTGGCAGCCCCCTCACCCGATTCTCCCGATCCCCTGCCCCTCCCCCAGGAGCCACAAGCATGACCGTCAGTCTGAACAAGGCCGTACCCGACTTCAGCGCGCCGATGACCGGCGACGCCACCTTCCGCCTTGCCGACTGCCGCGGCAAGACGGTGGTGCTGTACTTCTACCCGAAGGACAACACGCCGGGTTGCACCACGGAGGCCATGAACTTCCGCGACCAGTATGAGGACTTCCAAAAGGCCGGCGTGCAGGTGTTCGGCATCTCGCGCGACAGCATCCGCTCGCACGAGAACTTCAAGGCCAAGCTTGAGCTGCCCTTCGAGCTGATCTCCGACGCCGACGAAGCCGTGTGCACGCTGTTCGATGTCATCAAGCTGAAAAAGCTCTATGGCAAGGAGCACCGGGGCATCGAGCGCAGCACCTTCATCATCGACGGCAAGGGCATCCTGCGCCACGAGCTGCGCGGCATCAAGGTGCCGAACCATGTTGACGAAGTCCTGGAAATCGTGCGCGGGCTCTGAGGTATCACGTCGGTATCGGCCTTGCCACGACACGGACGCCAGCCCGGCCGTGCTGTGTCGCAACACGCCGTTGGCAAACCCAATTGCCAAACCCAAAACCTTCGGATACATTGGCCCGTAATGAGTTCAGATTCCGGATGCCACGCTGTTTCGACTCCCCGGCCCAGGCGGTTCGCGCCACAGGCCGGTAGCGGACCTGCCGTGTCGGCAGTCCGCAAAAGAGCCGCCAATCCTGTTATGCAGGCATGGCGGCTTTTTTGTTTGCAACCGCGTCTGTCCTCATGCCTGTCCGCGCCGGGAGCCTCGCGCATGCATGCCCCGGCCATCGGCCGCCACGCCGTCTCCGACGTATCGCGGCGTCGCGGCACGGACACCCTCGCCCCCTTCTTGTCCCCCTGAAAGGAAAGCCAAGCATGCCGCTGCCTACCATGCCCGCCAAGCCTGCCCAATTGCTGGATCCGAGCGAGTTTGCTCCGGTCTCCGCGGTGCCCAAGGCCAAAGCCGCCACACAGGGCAAGAAACCTGTGCCGGCGCTCGAGCGCGTGGCATTGCTGGAAACCGGCGACACCGAGGTGCCTGAGGTCCAGGCCCGCGCCGCCGGTGGCACCCGTGCCCGCAGCACCGAGACCCCGGCCGTATCGACGCCTGCCGTCAATGCCGCACCGGTCAGCCTGGTCAAGCCGTCCACCGGCCCCACGCGCCGCGCCCGCAAGTCCGAAGGCCCGAGCAAGCTGTTCGTGCTCGACACCAACGTGCTGATGCACGACCCGGCCTCGCTGTTCCGCTTCGAGGAACACGACATCTATCTGCCGATGATGACGCTCGAAGAGCTGGACAACCACAAGAAGGGCATGAGCGAAGTCGCGCGCAACGCGCGCATGGTCAGCCGCACGCTCGATTCGCTGGTGGGCGGCACCGACGGCGTGCTCGACGAAGGCCTGCCGCTGGCCAAGCTGGGCAACCGCGACGCGCAGGGCAAGCTGTTCTTCCAGACGCGCCTGAACGACATCAAGCTGCCTGAAGGCCTGCCGCAGGGCAAGGCCGACAACCAGATCCTGGGCGTGGTCAGCGCGCTGCAGCAGCAGTACCCCGAGCGCCAGGTCGTGCTGGTGTCGAAAGACATCAACATGCGCATCAAGGCGCGCGCACTGGGCCTGCCGGCCGAAGACTACTTCAACGACCAGGTCCTGGAAGACAAGGACCTGCTCTATGCCGGCGTGCTGCAGCTGCCCGGCGACTTCTGGACCAGGCACGGCAAGGGCGTGGAAAGCTGGCAGGACCCGAAGTCAGGCGCCATGTTCTACCGGCTCACCGGGCCGCTGGTGCCGTCGTTCCTGGTCAACCAGTTCGTCTACCTGGAACCGGTCGACGGCAGCCTGCCGCTGTACGCGCAGGTCAAGGAGATCAACGGCAAGACCGCGCTGCTGCAGACCCTCAAGGACTACACGCACCACAAGAACAATGTGTGGAGCGTGACCGCCCGCAACCGCGAGCAGAACTTCGCGCTCAACCTGCTGATGAACCCGGACATCGACTTCGTCACGCTGCTCGGCCAGGCCGGCACCGGCAAGACCCTGCTGGCGCTGGCAGCCGGGCTGGAACAGGTGCTGGACCAGAAGCAGTACAACGAGATCATCGTCACGCGCGCGACGGTGCCGGTGGGCGAAGACATCGGCTTCCTGCCCGGCACCGAGGAAGAGAAGATGCAGCCCTGGATGGGCGCGTTCGACGACAACCTCGAGGTGCTGCAGAAGAGCGACGACAGCGCCGGCGACTGGGGACGCGCCGCCACGCAGGAGCTGATCCGGTCGCGCATCAAGGTCAAGAGCATGAACTTCATGCGCGGGCGCACCTTCGTCAACAAGTTCGTCATCATCGACGAGGCACAGAACCTGACGCCCAAGCAGATGAAGACGCTGGTGACGCGCGCGGGCCCGGGTACCAAGATCATCTGCCTGGGCAATATCGCGCAGATCGACACGCCGTACCTGACCGAGGGTTCGTCGGGCCTGACCTACGTGGTCGACCGCTTCAAGGGCTGGAGCCACAGCGGCCATATCACGCTGGCGCGCGGCGAACGCTCGCGCCTGGCCGACCACGCCGGCGACGTGCTCTGACACCGGCAACCTGCGGGCGCGCCCTGCCGGTGGCGGGGCGCGCCCGCAGCGCCTGAGCGCCGTCGTCAACGGCAAGCACTTTGGGGCTATGATGGCCCCATGTTTGCCGTTGCCCCGCATCCCCACTGGAGGCGTCGATGAATACCCAGCATCTGCCCGGCGGGCATGCGCCTGCCGTCGCCCGCAGCCAGCACAGGCAGCGCCTTGCACTGGCCATGCTGGCAGCCGCCGGCATGGCGCTGGCCGCCAGCTGGCGCCCGGCCCATGCCGCCGCCGAAGAAATGGTGATCCGCACCATGGGCCCGGTCAGCTACGTCTGCGGCGGTGTCGCCGAGGACGAGCGCCAGGCGCTGGCCGCGAAGGAAAAGGACTTCAACATGGGCATCCTGTTCACCCAGGGTGCGAACGGTGAATTCCTGTCGGACGTGGCGGTCAGGCTGATGCGCGACGGGCAGGAAGTCGCCAGCTTCCGCGCCGCCGGCCCGCGCTGCCTGATACGTGCGCCCGAAGGCAGCTACAATATCGAGGCCAGTTACAAGGGCCAGGCCAAGTCCATCAAGGTCAGCACCGGTACGCGCAACGCCCAGCTACGCTGGTAGCGGCAAGGCTTCCGGTGCGCCGGCAGGCCGGCGACCGGAAACCCAGGATGCCATTGCGCCGTACCCGAATCCCTACCCATCCATTGCGTGCGCAGGGCCTGCTTGCCCAGGTCCGGCTGCCGCTGCTCTGCGCCACCGCCCTGCTGCTGGCAGCCTGCGCCAGTTCCCCGCCTTCGCGCCACGCCGGCCTGCCGCGCACGCCGGGCAAGCCCATGATCGATCCCAGCGCCGGACTGGAAGAGATTTCGATCCAGGCGATGTCCCTGGTCGGCACACCCTATCGCTACGGCGGCAATACACCGGACTCCGGCTTCGACTGCAGCGGGCTGGTGCGCTACGTGGTGTCGCGCGCGGCCAATGTAAACCTGCCGCGCACCACCGAGGCGATGGGCGTCCGCGGCAGCTCGCTGGACCGCAGCGAAGTGGCATCCGGCGACCTGGTGTTCTTCAACACCACCGGCCGCGCCAATTCGCACGTGGGCATCTACGTCGGACAGAACCGCTTTGTCCATGCACCGTCGTCCGGCGGCACGGTCCGTCTCGAAGACATGGGCAAGCCTTACTGGGCCTCGCGCTACAACGGCGCGCGCCGCGTGGTCGCGGCGGTCAACCAGCCGCCCGCGCCGGTGGCAGCCCCGGCCGCGCCACCGCTGCCTGAGCCCGCGCCGGCCCCGGCACCGCTTGGGGTAGACGACGATCCCATCGCGGCCTTCGCCAACCAGTGAAGCGCCCAAACAAAAAGCCAGGCATCAGCCTGGCTTCTTGTTGGTACGGCGGCCCCTGCCTTACAGGATATGCCGCCCGATCCACCATGCGATCGCCGCCATGAAGGCCGACGCCGGGATCGTCAGCACCCAGGCCCAGACGATATTGCCGGCCACGCCCCAGCGCACCGCCGACATCTTCTGCGCCGAGCCGACGCCGACGATGGCGCCGGTGATGGTATGCGTGGTCGATACCGGCACGCCCAGCGCCGAGGCAAAGAACAGCGTAATCGCCCCGCCCGTCTCGGCGCAGAAGCCGCCGACCGGCTTGAGCTTGGTGATCTTCTGGCCCATGGTGCGCACGATCCGCCAGCCGCCGAACAGCGTGCCCATGCCGATGGCCACGTAGCAGCTGACGATCACCCAGGTCGGCGGCTGGCCGCCGGCGACCACATGGCCGCTGGCAATCAGCAGCATCCAGATGATGCCGATGGTCTTCTGCGCGTCATTGCCGCCGTGGCCCAGGCTGTACAGCGAGGCCGAAACCAGCTGCAGCCGGCGGAACCAGCGGTCCACCCGCGACGGCGGCGTGCGGAAGAAGGTCCAGCCCACCATCACCATCATCAGCGAACCGAGCAGGAAGCCCAGCAACGGCGAGACCAGGATGAACGCCACGGTCTTCAGCAGGCCGCTGCCCACCAGCGCGCCCGTGCCGGCCTTGGCCACCGCCGCACCCACCAGCCCGCCGATCAGCGCATGCGACGACGACGACGGGATGCCGTAATACCAGGTGATGACGTTCCAGGCGATCGCCCCGACCAGGGCCCCGAATATCACGTAGTGGTCGACGATATTGACGTCGATGGTGCCGGTCCCCACCGTGGCCGCCACCTTCAGGTGAAAGACAAAGATTGCGACGACGTTGCACATCGCCGCCATTGCCACCGCATGGTGCGGCTTGAGCACGCCGGTGGACACCACCGTGGCGATCGAGTTGGCCGCGTCGTGGAAGCCGTTCATGAAGTCGAACAGCAGCGCGAGCGCCACCAGCAAGGCGATCACCCACAGGCTCATTTGTATGGTCTGCATGCCGATTGCCGCCTCAGGCGTTTTCCAGGACGATGCCTTCGATGATGTTGGCGACGTCCTCGCACTTGTCGGTGATCGTCTCGAGCTGTTCGTAGATGGCCTTCAGCTTGATCAGGCGCTTGACGTCGGTCTCGTCGCGGAACAGCTTGGACATCGCCGAGCGCATCACGCGGTCGGCTTCAGATTCAAGCTGGTCGATCTGCTGGGCGGTCTTCAGGATGGTGCTGGCATTGCCCATGTCCTCGAGCAGGCCCACCGCGATCTTGACCTGGTCGCAGCACTGCACGCAGATGGCCGCCAGGCGCAGCGCTTCGTCGGTCAGGTTGGTCACGTCGTACAGCGAGATAGTCTCGGCCACGTCTTCCATCAGATCCAGGATGTCGTCCATGGTCGTGATGAGCTTGTGGATCTCGTCGCGATCCAGCGGCGTGATGAAGGTCTTGTGCAGCAGGTCGATGGTGTCGTGCGTGATCCGGTCGGCCTTCTTTTCAGTGGCCTGGACGCGGCGGGCATGGGCCTCGGCGTTGGGCAAGTCGTTGACCAGTGCCTGGAGCTCATGGGCGGCGGTCACCGCGCAGTCGGCATGCTGGTTGAAATATTCGAAGAACTTGCCCTCCGTGGGCATGAATCGGCCGAACATGGAATGTTCCTTGTGGCAGCGTGGTGACGCTGCTGATTGTGTTGCAGGATTGAGCGGACGCGTTGCATGACAGTCGCGGGTGGCGACTGTCATCAAAGCGCAATATTTTACAGGGTTACTGGGACATTGCCCGCGAATTTGGCGCAAACAAGACGGCGCCGCACGGACGATTGCAGGCTGGCTTGACTTCGTCAGGTATCGTTGTCGAAGAAAGCCGGGCCGCCGCTGAAGTTGTCGAACTTGGTGAACTGGCCCAGGAAGGTCAGGCGCACCGTGCCGATCGGGCCGTTACGCTGCTTGCCGATAATGATCTCGGCCGTGCCCTTGTCCTGGGAGTCTGCGTTATAGACTTCGTCGCGGTAGATGAACAGGATCACGTCGGCATCCTGTTCGATAGCGCCGGATTCGCGCAGGTCGGACATCACCGGACGCTTGTTGGGACGCTGTTCCAGGCTTCGGTTCAGCTGCGACAGTGCAATCACCGGACAGTTGAGTTCCTTGGCCAGACCCTTGAGCGAACGGGAGATTTCTGAAATCTCCGTGGCGCGGTTCTCGCCGCCGCCCGAACCTGACATCAGCTGGAGGTAATCGATGATGATCAGGCCAAGCTGCCCGCACTGGCGCGCCAGGCGCCGCGAACGGGCACGCAGCTCCATCGGGTTCAGCGCCGGGGTTTCGTCGATGAACAGCTGGGTGTCGTTCATGCGCTGGATCGCATGCGTCAGCCGCGGCCAGTCTTCATCCAGCAGGCGGCCAGTGCGCAGCCGGTGCTGGTCGAGGCGGCCTACCGAGCCGAGCATACGCATGGCCAGCTGGGTGCCCGCCATTTCCATCGAGAACACTGCCACCGGCAGGCCCTGCTCCACTGCCACATGCTCGCCGATGTTCAGCGAGAACGCGGTCTTGCCCATCGACGGGCGGCCGGCCACGATGATCAGGTCGCCCGGCTGCATGCCGCTGGTCATCTTGTCCAGGTCGATGAAGCCGGTCGGCACGCCGGTGACGTCGGTGGTGGAATCGCGGTGGTACAGCTCGTCGATGCGCTCGACCACCTGGGTCAGCAGCGGCTGGATTTCCTGGAAACCCTTCTGGCCGCGCGAGCCTTCTTCGGCAATCGCAAAAACCTTGGACTCGGCCTCATCCAGCAGCTCGCGCACCTCGCGGCCCTTGGGCGCGAACGCGGCCGAGGCGATATCGTCGGCCGCCGTCACCAGCTTGCGCAGCACCGAGCGCTCACGCACGATCTCCGCGTAGCGGCGGATATTGGCCGCGCTGGGCGTGTTCTGCGCCAGCGAATTCAGGTAGGCCAGCCCGCCCACCTCCTCGGCCTTGCCGGCGACCTGCAGCATT
Source organism: Cupriavidus sp. GW823-FHT07B10 (assembly GCF_058794355.1). NCBI lineage: Bacteria > Pseudomonadati > Pseudomonadota > Betaproteobacteria > Burkholderiales > Burkholderiaceae > Cupriavidus > Cupriavidus sp. GW823-FHT07B10. The sequence goes on along the minus strand of NZ_JBXAGS010000017.1, from coordinate 4,982 downwards.
TCATAGACCGTGATCACGTCGGCCGGCTTGGTGGCCGAGATCAACCGGGCGATGCTCTGGAAGATCATCCGGTGGTCAAAACGATAGAAATCCGCCTCGGAAATGAAGTCCGCAATGCGGTCCCAGGCGGCGTTGTCCAGCAGCAGGCCACCCAGCACCGATTGCTCGGCTTCGATGGAATGCGGCGGGACTTTGAGGTTCTCGAGTTGGGGGTCGGCGACGGGCGCGTTCATGGGGAGGCATTATAACGGCGGGAGGACGCACTTCGCCGGACATTTGGCGACCGGGCAGGCAAAGACAAGCGGGCAACAAAAAAAGGCAGGAGCCGGGGCTCCTGCCTTTTTTGCTTGCGGTGCTTCAGCCGGCGCAGCGCGCCGGCAAGGCGGCACGTCCTTAGACGCTCTCACCCACGACCGACACGGTCACGTCGACCACGACGTCCGTGTGCAGCGCAACGCTGACCGGGTGGTCGCCCACCATCTTCAGCGGACCGTTCGGCATGCGAACCTGGGCCTTTTCCAGCTTGAAGCCTTGGCCAGCCAGGGCTTCAGCGATGTCGGCATTGGTCACGGAACCGAACAGGCGGCCGTCCACACCCGACTTCTGGCTGATCTGGACGCTCAGGCCGCTCAGCTTCTCGCCTTCGGCTTGCGCGGCGGCCAGCTTCTCGGCAGCGGCCTTTTCCAGCTCGGCGCGCTTGACTTCGAATTCGGCGATCGCGGTTTGCGTAGCACGGCGGGCCTTCTTGCCCGGGATCAGGAAGTTACGGGCGTAACCGTCCTTCACCTTGACGATGTCACCCAGGTTGCCCAGGTTGATGACTTTTTCCAGCAGAATAATTTGCATCGTATTCTCTCCTTAACGGACCTATGGCCTGATCAGTTCTTGTGCAGGTCGGTGTACGGCATCAGCGCGAGGAAACGCGCACGCTTGATGGCCGTATCCAGCTGACGCTGATAGTGAGCCTTGGTACCGGTCAGGCGGGCGGGCGTGATCTTGCCGTTGTCGCCGATGAAGTCCTTCAGGGTGTCCAGATCCTTGTAGTCGATCTGTTCCACGCCAGCCACGGTGAAGCGGCAGAAGCGCTTGCGCTTGAACAGCGGGTTCTGTTGCTGGAAGCGCTTCTTGTTCTTGTTGTCACGTTTGACGAATGCCATGATTCAATCCTTTTCGAATGCTTTACATCCAGTGATGTGAAAGACGAGAGCCTTGCTGTTGCGGTGCCTGCGGGCCAGGAATCCTTCGCAGTCGAGCAGCGTGCCGAGCGGTAAGCGCTCCAGACGCTGGCCAACCTGTCCGACCCCCATCGCTGAGATTGCAAACTCGACCTGCCGCGGCGTTTGCGCCTCGACGGCCTCGCCGCTGTACTGCAGGATGCAGTTCACGACGGGGACCCCGGCCGGGGTATAGCGCAGGGCATCGCGTTCCGCCAGGGTGGCGGCAAGCCGAAGCTGGTTCAACGCGGGACCTCTTGCTGGTTGCAATCCATGCTGCCGTGGCCGACGCTGTCAGCCATGGCGCGCACCGCAGTCCGCACTCAGGCGGCCTGGCCTTCGGTGGTCGTTTGCGCGGCCTTGCGGGCTTCTTCGCGCTGCACTTCCTTCATCATCGGCGAAGGTGCGGTCTCGGCCTTCTTGGTCTGCACGATCAGGTGGCGCAGGACGGCGTCGTTGAACTTGAACGCGTGTTCCAGTTCAGCCAGCGTTTCCTTGCCGCATTCGATGTTCAGGCAAACGTAGTGAGCCTTGGCCAGCTTCTGGATCATGTAAGCCATCTGGCGACGGCCCCAGTCTTCCACGCGGTGAACGTTGCCGTTCTGCGAGGTCACGAGCTGCTTGTAGCGCTCGATCATGGCCGGCACTTGTTCGCTCTGGTCCGGATGGACGATGAAGACGATTTCGTAATGACGCATTGACGCTCCTTTTGGATTAGCCACCCGGGCGTCACGAGTCCGGTGTGGCAAGGTTGAATAGCCTTACATTATAGCGCGCATGGCGGCAAGTGCGCAAGCCGCTGATTACACAGGCAAATCAGTACACAGGCAAATCAGGCGTTGGCAAACACGGCCTGCAGCCTTGCCGGATCCCGCGCCAGGCCTGAGTCGGCTGCCAGCGCCAGGGCCAGCAGCACGCGCGCCTTATAGGGATTGAGGTCCGTTGCGGAAACAAAAGCTCCATCCGTCGGGCTGAGCTGGGGCGGAATCGCCACATGGCCGGCCCCGGTGCGGGAACTGCGCACCACGGCCACCCCCGCGGCAGCGGCATCGGCCAGCGCCCCGGCCAGCACCTCATGCACCGAGCCATTGCCGGCGGCAGCCACCACCAGCCCGGCTACACCCGCGCGGACCAGCGCATCCACTGCCACCCTGCCCGGCTGCGCGTAGCTCGCCACGATCTCCACCATCGGCCACGCCGCCGGCATCGGCCCGATCACCCAGGCCGCGCGTGGCGCGCGGGCGAAGCGCACGTAGTCGTCCTGCACGAAACCCAGCGGCCCGCAGGCCGAGACAAAGGCGTCCACCGCCGATGTGTGGGCCTTGGCCACATCCCGCGCAGCGTGGATCTGCTGGTTCAGCACCACCAGCACACCCTTGCCGCGCGCATCGGGATGAGCGGCCACGCGCACCGCATCCAGCAGGTTCAGCGGCCCATCGGCCGACAGCGACGTCGACGGCCGCATTGCCGCTGTCATCACCACGGGCACCGGACACGATTGCGTCAGGTGCAGCGCCATCGCAGTTTCTTCCAGCGTATCGGTGCCGTGGGTGATCACGATGCCAGCCACGTCGGGCTGCGCGGACCAGTGCTCAACCCGCGCCGCCAGCGTTTGCCAGAGCGTGAAGGTCATGTCCTTGCTGTCGACCTGGGCCACCTGCTCGGCCTCGATGCGAGCCGCCGACTGCAGCGCGGGCACCGCTGCCAGCAACGACGACACCGGCACGGTCGCCGCCTGGTAGCGTGCGCTGCTGGCAGAGTTTCCAGCCGCGCCAGCAATGGTGCCGCCGGTGGCCAGTACGACGATGCGAGGCAATTGGGTCATGGAGCGTGCAAAGAAAGTGGAAAGGCAGGAATGCCGATTGTAACGGGCGCGCCCCGCCTCGCCGCGGCTCTCGCCGGTGATCCGCATTCCGTCCATGAGACACGCCCCAAAAATTCTGCTTGCGCTCAGGCCGATACTGTATAAAATCACAGCATACTGTTTAAACATACAGTGCCCGGTCAGACGGATGCAGGATAAAGGATCGACCGATCCTCTTACCCGAAACCCCGCGGCCCCGCACGGAACGGCGATCCCATGGCGACCCTGACACCCCGGCAGCAGCAGATTTTCGATCTGATCCGCAACACGATCCGCCGCACCGGCTTTCCGCCCACGCGCGCCGAAATCGCCGCAGAGTTTGGCTTCTCCTCGCCCAATGCCGCGGAAGAACACCTGAGGGCGCTGGCACGCAAGGGCGTGATCGAACTGACCCCGGGCGCTTCACGCGGCATCCGCCTGAAGGTGGCACGCAGCGATTCGGAAATGCCCGACCAGTTTTCGTTGCCGATGGCCGGCGTGATGCAGCTGACGCTGCCGCTGGTGGGCCGCGTTGCTGCCGGCAGCCCGATACTCGCCGCCGAGCATATCGACCGCCAGTACCAGGTCGACGCCTCGGTCTTCGACGAACGCCCCGATTACCTGCTGCGAGTGCGCGGCCTGAGCATGCGCGATGCCGGCATCCTCGACGGCGACCTGCTGGCCGTGCGCCGCGCCAGCGAAGCCGCCAACGGCAAGATCGTGGTGGCGCGCCTGGGTGATGACGTGACCGTCAAGCGCCTGCAGCGGCGCGGTGGCCATATCGAACTGATCGCAGAAAACCCGGACTTCACCAACATCATCGTGGAGCCTGGCGAGGAGTTCTCGCTGGAAGGCATCGCCGTCGGGCTGATCCGATCTTCCGGCTTCTAGCCGGGCACCGCAGGCCAACCGCCTGCGCGGGCCCACCCGCTTCCATTGCTTTGCAGACGCCGCCCGGCTTGCCGGGTGTTGACCCCGCTTTGCCTAAAAGAGGTGCCACCATGCCGCAAATCCACCAAGTCGCCGCCCGTCGCCCGGTCAAGCCCGTGCCGTTCCGCCAGAGCAAGGGCGTACGCGTCTACCAGGGTACGCAGCGCCGCACCATGGTCGGCAGCATGGCGGCGATCTGCCGCATGCTTGAACTCGAAACCGCCGAAAAGCTGGCCGCCTGAAATCTGCCGGCTGTCTCCGAGCAGCTGCGGGCGCCGTCCTCAGCTACGCGGCGCACACGCCTTGGCTTCGGCTTCCAGCTCCGTCGGCGTCAGCTGCGGGAACCACGTATCGCTCTTGCGCAGCTCCAGCGCCGTACCATCCGGCTTCGCCGTCAGCGAAATCAGATAGGCATATTGGTATTCACCGCCAGACGTGGTCTGGCCGATGCGGATCTCGGTCTGGCTCTTCGCCGGATAGTTGACGACCGCGGCGTCATCGCCCAGATTGTTGCGCAGGCATTTCGCAACCTCACCCATCTTGGCGGGCGTGAACAAGCGCATCGGCGCACGCGCGCGAATGTCCTTTTCAGAAGTGCCGGTGGCACACCCTGCCACCATGGCTGCCATCGCTACGCCAACCGCTGCCGCTCGAACAGACATACCGCCCCCGGGAAATGCAGAACGGCGCCCTCGCGAGGCGCCGTTCTGGGAAATGCTTTGGGGTGGCTGATGGGACTCGAACCCACGACGACAGGAATCTCAATCCCGGCATCAATCGCCATTTTCCCCTTTGGAATCAACGCTTTCGGCCTCGTTTTTTTCCCATGAACGCTCAATTTTTCACAAGCATTCATGCGGCTTCTACGGGTGCCGTGGGAAAAATTGTAACCCGTGCGAGCCCCATGCGCCACCTCAATTTTTGGTTCTTCACCGATTTCCGGGGAAGGCCGCCCGGATCTTCAAGAAGAAGTAGTGGTCATCACGGAAGCCATA
>NZ_JBXAGS010000016.1:0-154722 GCF_058794355.1 Cupriavidus sp. GW823-FHT07B10 | reverse complement strand
GAGGAAGCGCGCAAGACGCAGATCATCGAGACCTCCTCGGGCGACTTCTACGGCAAGGGCTACCAGGACGTGCAGCATCGCGTGCCCAGGATCGACAACACCATCGAAGAGCTGGGCTGGAAGCCCGGGATCAGCATGGAAGCGGCGCTGCGCCGCATCTTCGAGGCGTACCGCGGCAAGGTGGTCGAGGCCCGCACGCTGGTCGATTCGGCCAACTGAGCGCGCAACGCAAATGGCACGCATTGCCCTGAAGGTCGACGTCGACACGCTGCGCGGCACGCGCGAAGGCGTGCCGAAGCTGCTGTCGATGCTGGCGGCTGCGCAAGCGCAGGCAACCTTCCTGTTCAGCCTCGGCCCCGACCATACCGGCTGGGCGCTGCGGCGCGTATTCCGGCCCGGCTTCCTGAAGAAGGTGTCGCGCACCTCGGTGGTGTCCAACTATGGCCTGCGCACGCTGATGTATGGCGTGCTGCTGCCGGGGCCGGACATCGGCCGCAAGGGCGCCGCCGAGATGCGCGCGGCGCGCGCTGCCGGCCATGAGTGTGGCATCCACACCTGGGACCACGTCTACTGGCAGGACAACGTGCGCGAGCGCGATGCTGCCTGGACGCGCCGGCAGATGCAGCAGGCGTTCGCGCGCTACACCGAGATCTTCGGCGAAGCGCCGGCCACGCACGGCGCAGCCGGCTGGCAGATGAACGAGGATGCGTTCCGCCAGATCGATGACTGGGGCATGGCGTACGCGTCGGATGGACGCGGCACCGCGCCTTATGTTCCGACGATCGACGGCGTGCCCTGCCGGCACGTGCAGATGCCGACCACGCTGCCCACGCTGGATGAACTGATCGGCACCGACGACCTGACCGAAGACAACGTCCACACCGCGCTGCTGAAGCTGACCGAAGGCACGCGCGACCATGTCTTCACGCTGCATACCGAGCTGGAAGGCGGCAAGCTGGCGCCGGTGTTCGAGCGGCTGCTGGCCGGATGGCGTGCGCAGGGGCACGAGCTGGTGTCGATGGCGACGTGGTATCGCGGGCTGAATCGGCAGGGATTGCCGGAGTTGCCGGTAACGTGGGGAGAGATCCCGGGGCGCAGCGGGGAGTTGATCGTGCAGCCGCAGGGCTGACCGCGTGACTTCTCGTTTGCCGGCAAGCGCTAGCCGCGCCGCTCCGCCCCCACGCGCAGCCCGTTGAACACCACCAGCAGGCTCGCGCCCATATCGGCGAACACCGCCATCCACATCGTCCCCATCCCCAGCACCGTCAGCACCAGGAACACGGCCTTGATGCCGAGCGCCAGCGCGATGTTCTGCGTGAGGATGCCTGAGGTGCGGCGCGACAGGCGCACAAAGGCCGGGATCTTGCGCAGGTCATCGTCCATCAGCGCCACGTCGGCGGTCTCGATTGCGGTGTCGGTGCCGGCTGCGCCCATGGCGAAGCCGATATCGGCACGCGCCAGCGCCGGCGCGTCGTTGATGCCGTCGCCCACCATGCCGATGCGGCCGCCGCGCGCGTGGGCGGCGCCGGCAAGCGCCGCGATGCCGTCGGCCTTGTCCTGCGGCAACTGGTTGCCGCGCGCCTCATCGATGCCGACCTGCGCCGCAATGGCTTGCGCCGTGTGTGGATTGTCGCCCGACAGCATCAGCGTCCTGACGCCCAGTTCATGCAGTTCGGCAATCGCCTGCCGGCTGGTGTCGCGCACGGTATCCGCCACCGCGAACAGCGCCAGCGCCGTGGCGGCGCCGTGGCCGTCGACGCGCGCCAGCAGCACCACGGTCTTGCCCTCGCGCTCAAGCGCTTCGAGCCGCGCCTCCAGCGCCGGCGAGCAGGCGCCCATCTCATGCACCAGGCGATGGTTGCCCAGGCAGTACGCCACGCCCTGCACCTTGCCGCGCGTGCCGCGCCCCGCCAGCGCCTCGAAGTCGTCCACCGGCAGCGTGCCGATCCCGTCGGCCGCGGCCGCCGTGGCCACCGCGCGTGAAACCGGGTGGTCCGAGCGCGCCGCCAGGCTGGCGGCAATGGCGCGCGCCTGCGGCGCGTCCTCGGCCAGCAGCGCATGGTTGGTCTGCGCGGGCTTGCCGTGCGTGATCGTGCCGGTCTTGTCCAGCGCCACCCAGGCCAGGTGCCGGCCCTGCTCCAGGTACACCCCGCCCTTGACCAGGATGCCGCGGCGCGCGGCCGCGGCCAGCCCGCTGACGATGGTCACCGGCGTGGAGATTACCAGCGCGCAGGGGCAGGCGATCACCAGCAGCACCAGCGCCTTGTAGATCCAGTCGACCCAGGCGCCGCCCATGGCCAGCGGCGGCACCACCGCAACCGCCAGCGCAATCGCGAACACCGTGGGCGTGTAGATGCGCGCGAACTGGTCGACAAAGCGCTGCGTGGGCGCACGGCTGCCCTGCGCAGCCTCGACCGCGTGGATGATGCGGGCCAGCGTGGAATCGCTGGCGGGCGCCGTCACGGTGTACTCCAGCTCGCCGGACTGGTTGATCGAGCCGGCGAACAGCGCATCGCCCTCGGCCTTGTCGACCGGCACGCTTTCGCCGGTGATGGGCGCCTGGTCCAGCGCCGACTGGCCGCGCACGACCTTGCCGTCGAGCGCGACGCGCTCGCCCGGCCGCAGCCGCACCAGCGCGCCCACGGCGACGCCGGCGGCAGGCACGGTCTCCCAGCTGCCATCGGCGCGCTGCACCGTGGCCTGTTCCGGCGCCATCGCCATCAAGCCGCGGATCGCATTGCGCGCCCGGTCCAGCGAGGCTGCCTCGATGCGCTCGGCCAGTGCGAACAGCACCATCACCATGGCCGCTTCCGGCCACTGGCGCAACAGCAGTGCGCCGGTGACGGCAATGCTCATCAGCGCATTGATGTTCAGGTTGCCATTGCGCAGCGCGATCCAGCCCTTGCGGTAGGTGGTCAGCCCGCCCAGCGCCACCGCCGCCAGCGCCAGCACGGCGGGCAGCCACGGCAAGCCCAGGCCCAGCCACTCCGCAGCTTCGGCACCCAAGGCGGCCACGCCGGCCAGCGCCAGCGGCCACCAGGGCTTGCTTGCCGTGGTTTGCGGCAAGACTTGCTGCGCGGCCTCGGTGCTCAGCGGCACCGGCTGCATGCCCAGGCTCTCGATCGCCCTGGCCACCGGCTCCGCCGACGGCAAGGTGTGATGCACCGTCAGCACCCGCTGGATCAGGTTGAACTCCAGCGCCGCCACGCCGGCCATGCCGCCCAGCTTGTTGCGGATCAGCGTTTCCTCGGTCGGGCAGTCCATCGCGTCGATGCGCCACGCAGCGGTCTGCGCGCCGGCGGGGATGTCGACCGGTGCGGCGGGCGTCAGCGCAACCGTGGACGAGCAGCCGCCGCCGCAGCAGGCGGAAGCCGCCGGTGCCTGCCGGGCCTCGGCATGGCCATGATGGTCATGATCGTGGTCGTGGTGATGGTCGTGATCATGCCCGACATGCCGGTGGGCGGCGCCATCATGCGCGTGGGCAGCGTGATCTTGAGGGAGTGCGTCCTCAGGTGACGTGCGAGCCATATCTTGTTGTTCCCGCTGGTTTAACCTGATGACATTGAAGACCCTGTAGCGACTACAGAGTCAAGCGGCATGGCAGCGACAGCGCACCATGCCGCAGCGGCACGTCAGTGCTCGCAGTTGACCATCCAGGACATGCCGAAGCGGTCCACCAGCATGCCGAAGCCTTCGGCCCAGAAGGTCTTCTGGTACGGCACCACCACCTGGCCGTCTTCGCTCAGGCCGTCGAAGATGCGCTGGCCCTCGTCCTTGCTGACCGCCCCCACCGACAGGCTGAAGCCGCTGAACGCCGGGCGCTCCCCGCGCCGGCCGTCGGACGCCATCACCTGGTTCTCGCCGAACTGGATATTGGCGTGCATCACCTTGTCCTTCCAGTCATCGGGAACCTCCATGCCGGGGCTAGGCGGGGCATCCTTGTAGCGCATCGCGAACGTGACCTGCGCGCCCAGCACCTTGCCGTAGAAGGCCACGGCCTCATCGAAACGGCCGCCAAAATCCAGATAGGGTTGCACCTGCATATCGCTCTCCTTGTGAATGGTCGATCGGGCTGCATGGCATTGGCTGTTCGCCCGCGCGCCATTATGCGCGCGTGCCGGTCCGGTGCAAGCGCCCAGCCGGATTCAGGAGACCGCGGCGGGGGCCGGCGCGGGCGGCGCGGCAGTGGCCAATGCCTCGGCGGGAAATTGCAGCGAGAACATCGTTTCGCCTTCAACGCTGCGCACCGTCACGCTGCCGCCATGCAGCCGCATGATGGTGTCGACGATGGCCAGCCCCAGCCCGGTCGACGCCGCCGAGTTGCGGCGCGACGGATCGGCCCGGTAGAAGCGCCCGAAGATATGCGGCAAGGTCTCGGGCGGGATCGCCGGCCCGGCATTGGTCACGCGGATGCAGGCCGTGCCGCTGACCGGGGCCGGGGCGCGCTCCACGTCGAGCCGCACCGCGCTGCCCGCCGGCGCATGGCGCAGCGCATTGTCGAGCAGGTTGGTGACCGCGCGGCGCAGCAGCGTCTGGTCGGCCTGCACCATTGCCGTACCGGTCACCGTCAGCGCGACCTCGCGGTCGGCGGCCACGGCCTCGAAGTACTCGGCCATCTTGTCCAGTTCTTCGCGCGCGTCCAGCGTGCGGATGCCCAGCGCCACCTGCGCATGGTCGGCGCGCGCCAGGAACAGCATGTTCTCGATCATGCGCGCCAGGCGCTCGTACTCTTCCAGGTTGGATTCGAGCAGCGCCTCATACTCGGCCACGCCGCGGCTCTGCGCCAGCGTGACCTGGGTCTGGCCGATCAGGTTGCTGATCGGCGTGCGGAAATCATGCGCCAGGTCCGCCGAGAACTCGGACAGCCGCGAGAAACTGTCCTGCAGCCGCGCCAGCATGTCGTTGAGGGCCGCCGCCAGCTCGCGCAGCTCGGCCGGCGCGCTGCCCACGTCAAGCCGCGTGGCAAGGCGACTGGTGGTGACCGCGGCGGCATCGGCGGCCATGCGCCGCAACGGCCGCAGCCCGCGCCGCGCCAGCACGAAGCCCAGGCCCGCCGCCACGGCAGCGCCGCACAGCGTGGCCCACAGGACCTGGTGGCGGTAGTCGCGGATCAGCGCCACGCGGTAGCCGGCATCGCGCAGCACCACGATCTCCACGGCCTTGTCCGAATCCCCCAGCTGGCCCAACGCCGCAATGCCGCGCGAGGGCACGCCATTCTTGGGGTACCAGGTCTGCAACATGCTCTTCTCTGGCTGCGTGGTGGCGGGCAGCACGCGCAGCGGCGGCACCGATTCATTGCGCGGATTGAGCGTGACCAGCGGCTCGCCCTGGCGTGAGCGCACCACCAGGATCAGCCCCTCGTGGCCCATCGCAATATCGGCAAAACGGTGGGTATCGGCGCGTATCTCGGCCTCGCTGCGCACCTCGCGCAGCAGGTGGCGCACCAGCAGCACCTCGCCGACCAGCTCGCTTTCATCGCGCCCCTCCAGCTGCGCCGACAGCGCCCCGGACAGGTAGGCCGCCACGCTGGCGAGAATCACCGCCGTGGCCAGCCCGTACGCCAGCGCCAGCCGCGTGGTAAGCGAAGACGGCAGCCGCATCATGCGTCCTGGTCCCGGTCCTCGCTGTCGTCCAGCACGTAGCCCATGCCGCGCCGCGTGTGGATCAGCTTATGCGGGAAGGGATCGTCGACCTTGGCGCGCAGGCGCCGGATCGAGACATCGACCACATTGGTATTGCTGTCGAAGTTGACGTCCCACACCTGCGAGGCGATCAGCGAGCGCGACAGCACCTCGCCGCGCCGGCGCGCGAGCAGGTACAGCAGTGCGAACTCCTTGGAGGTCAGGTCGATCTTCTGGCCGGCGCGCACCACGCGGCGGCGGATGGCGTCGATCTGCAGGTCGGCCACTTCGATGAACTCGCTCTCGCGCAGCGGGCCGCGCCGCAGGATGGTGCGGATGCGCAGCACCAGCTCGGCAAAGGCAAAGGGCTTGACCATATAGTCGTCGGCGCCGAGCTCCAGCCCCTTGAGCCGGTCGGACAGCTCGTCGCGCGCGGTCAGGAACAGCACCGGGGTATCGCGCTCGCGGCGCAGCTCGCGCAGCACCTGCCAGCCATCCAGGCCGGGCAGCATCACGTCCAGCACGATCAGGTCATAGGGATGCTCGCGCGCATGGGCCAGGCCGTCCGCGCCGTCGCGCGCCAGGTCCACCACGAAGCCGGATTCGGTCAGGCCCTTGTGCAGGTAGTCACCCGCCTTGGGTTCGTCCTCGACAATCAGGATACGCATGATTCGATCACTTTCCGGGCGGCACCAGCGCCGCCATGGCGTAACGCTAGCCGAGGATGAACGCCAATGGGCAAAGATTTCACAAATGTCATCGCCATGCCAGGGCAATGCAGGCGAAAACCCCGGTAAAATGCGCGATCATCACCGGCGTCGTGCCGGTTTGCGCCACCCTTTTCCCCATTCTGCCCGCCCCCCGCCGATGAAACGCCTGCCGAATTGCCTGCTGCTGTCCCTCGCCATGCTTGCGCTGCCCGTCTCCGGCGCTGCGGCGGCAACGGCCACGGTATGCAGCGCGGTACAGGCAGCCGGGCTGTCGCTGCCGGAACGGCATGCGGCCGCAAAAATGGAGGCGGAAGCGGCACTGGACGGCACCGGCCCGGGCACCTGCCGCGGCAGCGCGGTCCAGGTGATGGCCGAGCCTTCCGGCAGCGGCCATCCGCTGCAGCTGCACGATGCCGATGCGCCGCAGGCGACCGACCACGGCGCCACGCCGCTGGAGACGCAGCCATCGGCCGCGTCCGGCGTGCTGCGCGAACTGCCTGCGGAGGTGCTGGTGCATTGGGCGCACGCGGCACCAATGGCCACGCCGGCGGGGTTCACCGGCACCCAGCCGCTGGAACGCCTGCTGCCCGCACGCTGCTGAGCGCGTCGTAGCGGGCACTGCGCCCGCATCGCTTCCCTTCCGTTTTGCGGAATACCCCCTGGCGCCGGCAAGGCGCGGCGGATTGTCCCGCCTGCGCGTCTTAGCCTGCGCGTTTTATTCGACGCGGAAGAATTCGATCGACTGCCCGGCGTTCACGGCCCGCTGCAGCCAGTCCGGATACTCGCCCTGCCCGTCCCAGCTCTGGCCGAGCGCATTGCGGTATAGCGGGCGCGCAGCGGCAGCCTTGGGGGCGGCCTGCGGGATAAGCTGGGCCACGGCTGGCGCGGCGTCAGGCGCCGGCTCAGGCCCGGCGTCGATGGCAACATGATCAAAGCACCCGGCGGCGACAAGATCGTCGAACGTCAGGGCATGACGGTCCATTTGCTCGCGGATCCACGCCACCGCAGCGAGTTTGGCTGAATCAGACTCGGACATGACTCTCGTGAGAGGCCCGCTGCATTTCCGCGGGCAATGAAAAACCGGCGATGGAACCGCAGGCCGGTCGGATAGCCGTGATTCTACAGCCTTTGCCCGGCGCTGCTGCGTTTCCGTCGTGGGCGCGCGGCCAATTGCCGTGCGCTTGCCGCGCTCGTCCGCTGCCGAGTGACAGCAATGTCATGTGCCGGTCATGCTCGTGTGGGCACGCGCTGTCTAGACTTGCTTCACCGCCGCCCATTTCGGGCCGGCACCCTTACGGAGAAGCGACTCATGCAAGCACTCAGGCAAGTCTTTGTGGCCACCGCCCTTATTGCTGCCGTGGTCGGCACTGCGCAGGCTGCACCGCGCAGTGCCGATCCGTTCAGCGACGGGGCGCACAGCGCCACCGGCACCCGCAGCGCGTTCACGGACGGTGCGAACGCCGCAACGGGCCCGCGCAGCACCTTTACCGACGGCGCGCATAACCCCAACGGCCCGCGCGACAGCTTCAGCGACGGCGCGTGACGGTAGCCGGCCGGGCAGCGCCTCAGCGCACCTCGCCGTAGATGCGGCGCGCATCGGCGGCGTCGGCAATCGGCCGGCCCAGCGTCAGGCCGCCTTGCACCGCCTGCGCCACCAGCGCATGGTTGCCGGGTGCGCGGCTGCCGTCGCGCAGCAGCAGGTTGTTCTCGAATCCCACCCGCACATGGCCGCCAAATGCGGCGGCCGCGGTCACGCAGGCATTCTCTTCGCGGCCGAAGGCGCAGATCGCCCACGGCAACGCGTCGCCGGACTCGCCCGCGGCCTGCAGGAACGGCAGCAGGTCGTGCGGCGACGACACCTGCCCGGCGGCATAGCGCCCCAGCACGTACAGCACCGACCATGCGCCCGGCGGCACCATGCCGCGCTCGCGCATCGACTGCCAGCGCCGCACATCGGCCACGTCATACAGGATCACCTGCGTCATCACGCGCTCACGCGCCAGCCAGGCGAAGAACGCCGCCAGTTCGCTGTCCGGGATGTCCGGCACGGCGACTTCGCGCAGGCCCACCGAAACGGCTTCGGGCCGCAGCTCACGCACCATCGCCATCTGCTCCGCGGCCTGGTAGACGCCCGCGGCCTCGCTCGTCACCTGCACCAGCAACGCTTCGCCCACGGCCTGCTTCACCGCGGCCAGCGCGTCGCGGTAGGCCTGCACGTCGAGCGAGTGGCGGCCTTCGGCATCGCGCACATGCATGTGCATCATGGCCGCGCCGGCATCCAGGCAGGCGCGCGCTTCAGCGGCCAGTGCGGCGGCGGTCAGCGGCACCGCCGGATGGTCGCTGGCGCGCTTGTAGGCGCCGTTGGGCGCCACGGTGACGATCAGCGGCGCATCGGCCAGCGGCACGCGGGCCGCGGCTACGGGGGCTTGGGAAGGGGTCCGGGTCATGGCTCGATCTCGGGCAGTTCAGGCGCGATCAGCGCCAGGCCGGCGCGCAGCAGGCTGTCATAGCGTGCGCGCTCGGCGGCAATGGTTTCGGGGGTCCACTGGTAGAAGCCTTCGCCGCGCTTCATGCCGTGGCGGCCGTCGGCGGCGCGCTCGGACAGGCAGCGCGCCGGATGGTCGTCGTTGCAGAAGGTCGGGTACATGGTGGCGCCGGCGGCCGCGTGCACGTCGATGCCCGCGTGGTCACGCTGCAGCACCGGCCCGGCCGCCAGGAAGCGAAAGCCAAAGCCGAAGCGCACCGCCGCATCGACATCCTCGGGCGAGGCAATGCCGCGGTCGATCAGGCTGAATGCCTCGCGCGACAGCGCATGCTGCAGCCGGTTGGCAAGAAAGCCCGGCAGGTCCTTGCGCACCTTGACCGGCACCATCGCGCAGCGGCGCATGAAGGCGATCAGCGCGTCGGCACAGGCCTCGTCGCTGTCATCGCCCATCACCACTTCCACCAGCGGCACCAGGTGCGCCGGCATGAAGAAGTGCAGGCCGAGCATGCGCGCACGCGAGTCGAGTCCCGCGCCGATGGCGCTGATCGGGAAGCTGGAGCTGTTGCTGGCCAGCACCGTATCGGGCCGCGCGCGCCGCACCAGCTCGGCAAAGAGTGCCTGCTTCAGGTCCAGCTGTTCCGGGATGCACTCGATCACCAGGTCCACGGTGGACCAGTCCACCGCATCCAGCGTCGCGGCCACCGCCAGGCGCTCCGCGCCTTGTTCACGGCCGATCGCGGCCAGGTTGCCGCGCACGCGCCCGGGCATGGCGCCGGCGCGGCCGGCATCGGGCTCGACCACGGTGGTACGGCACAGCGCGCGGGTCAGCACCACGGCAACATCGGCGCCCATGGTGCCGCCGCCCACCACCACCGCATGCGCGGCGCCGGGGCGGCTCAGGATGACCGGTGCGGTCGGGTTCGGCATAGGTTCTCCCAGGGATGCGACGTGGCGCGCACTCGCCATCGCTACAAATCCTGATGGCGGGGCAACGAATCCCGGCAGTGTAGAGAACTTGCTTTGATTGAAGAAGTCGATTCTATGGATAGAATGATCCACAAATCAGATCAATCGTGTGATTCGGCCGGCGGACGCCGCCGGCCCGCTGCCGCAGATGAAAATCAACCTGTCGATGCGCGACATCGAAACCACGCTGGTGCTTGGCCGCACGCTCAACTTCCGCCAGGCCGCCAGCCAGCTGCACGTGTCGCAATCCGCCCTGTCCACGCAGATCCTGCGCATCGAGGAATCCCTCGGCGTGCGCCTGTTCGACCGCACCACCCGCAACGTGCGCCTGACCGCGGCCGGCCAGGTCTTCATGCAGCAGGCCGCGCTGCTGCAGGCGGCGTTCCGCGGCGCCATCGACGCCGTGACCGGCATTGCCAGCGCCGAGCGCGGCCAGGTGGCGGTGGCGGCGCTGCCCTCGCTGGCGGCGCGCATGCTGCCGCGCGTGCTGATGGCCTACCACCAGGCGCGCCCGGAAGTGGCGCTGAAGGTATTCGATACCCTCTCCGGCCCGGCCTTCGACCTGGTGCGCGCCGGCGACGTGGATTTCGCGCTGACCGCGGCCGATCCGCAACAGGCTGACCTGCAGTATGAGCCGCTGCTGTCGGACCGCTTCGTGCTGCTGATCCCGTCGGCGCACCCGCTCGCGCGCAGCCCCGGGCCGCTGCGCTGGGCCGATACCGCCAGCGCGCCCCATGTGTCGATGACGCACCCGAGCAGCGTGCGCCAGTACGCGGAATGGGCCTTCCTGCAGAACCGCATCCGCTTCCAGCCGGTATTCGAGGCCGAGCGCCTGGCCACCATCGCGGCCATGGTCGAATGCGGCTTCGGCGTGGCCGCGCTGCCAGAGATCGCGGCCGGCACGGTGCGCCAGCCCGGCATTGTCGAGCGCCTGCTGACGGCGCCGGTGACCGAGCGCTCGATCGGGCTGGTGACCTCGCGCAACCGCAGCCTGTCGCCGGCGGCTGCCGAACTGGCGGCGGCGGTGCGCGCGCAGCTGGCGAGTCCGCCCGTCCAGGATACGGTGGACACGACGGCCCGATGAACTAGTAGATGCTGGCTGGCCATGGCGCGCAGGCGACGCCGGCCTGGTTCCAAGCCAACCTGGTGCGCCCGCCGCTGCGCGGCGTCACGAAAAACAAGGGCGGGCCCGGCACGGCGCCAGGCCCGCAACCCTCAGGAGGGATCCTTTGTACGGGTACGCGAGACCGCCGCCATGATGCCGATGCCAAGCACGATCAGGCAGGCAATACCGATATACACGGGCGCGAGGCCAGCGGTTTCCATGCCCCAGGCAACGCCGGCAACCAGGACCAACAGGCCGATAATGTATAACGCGAATGACATGAGTCGGCTCCTTGCGGTGGTGCAACCTGGCTTCAATGTAGGCAGGGCGCGAGGCGCAAGGGATAGGACAAGGGCGGAAGCTGGCGTAGGCGGGTTCTGACCTTGTGGTGTTGTGCGCGGCGGTCAGCTCCGGCGGCAAAGCCTCTCCGGGGCTCACCCCTCCACCTGCGCCGGCATCTCTGCCAGCCGCTGCACCGATGCCCGCAGACCCTCCAGTATCGTGTCCGCCATCTTCTGCGGAAAACCCGCGGGCAGTGCTGCGCCGACCTCGGCGATCACCGCCGGGGTCCGCGCGATGATGCGCCCGATCAGCGCCTCGGCATCGGCACCCAGGAAACAGCGCGGTGCCATCGCATTGAAATGGCGGCGCTGGATATCGCGCAGGCCGTAGTGCCGGCTGCGGCCGGCGACCGCCATGGCCAGCTTGGCCTTGTGCCAGGAGAACTGGTTGGCGCCCTGGCCCACCACCGGCCAGATCGACATCACGTCGTACAGCGGCGTCATGCGGTAGCGCCCGCCGGCCAGCAGGCGGATGCTGAAGTTCTTGGCGTGCCCGTCCGGTGCCGCCAGCAGCCAGAACAGCAACTGCGCGGCCAGCAGCGTCTGCAGATCATCGGCCTGGGCCACTGAGTTGCGCAGCACCGTGGCGATCTCGATCATGCCGGGCCCGCCATCGGCCTCGTATTTCTGCAGCGGGCTGTGGCCGAACACCTGGCAGAAATCTTCCTGCAGCAGCCGCAGCAGCCAATTGCCTGACGGATGAGGCTGGCGGTCGAAACGCGTGACGCTCAGCACCTTGCGGCGGCCGAACGTCAGCATCTCGCAATCGGCCACCGGCAAGCCATAGGCGGCAAGGATCTTCAGGCACAGCCATTCGTTTTCCACCGACGTGCTCAGGTCGGCCCTGCGGTTTCCCACCAGGCCCAGTGGCAGCTTGAAAATATGTGTGGTCGGGGTGGCGCCATGCGGCCGCAGCCATTGGCCGTCATGACGCAGCAGCGCAGTCTTCTCCTGCGCGCCGGCGATGGAGATGCGGAAGTCGTCGTCGTGCTCATGCCGCCCAAGCGCGGGCGTGGCGACGATATCCTCCAGCCAGCGCTCGATCTGCTCGTCCGATAGCGGTTCGCCTTCGATCCGGTCGATGCCCGCAGGCGCTTCGTCTTCGCCCAGGATCTGCACCGCGCCCACGCAATCGCGGCCGATGGCGGCGAGCAGCTCGAAGGCTTCCACCGAGCCGGTCTGGAAGCGCAGCGCCAACCGGCGCCGGATGGCCTCGCTGTCCGGCAACAGGTTGTCGAAGTAGTTGCGCACGGCATCCCCACGCACCACGCGCCGGTTGCCCAGGCCATACCCGAGCGACAGAGACAGGGGCCGCCCGGCTTCAGAGCGGATCCAGTCCTCGTCGTATTCCAGTTCCATCCCGGTACCGGACGGCTGGCGCCAGGTGCCCACGCGCTGCCCGTTGGCCCAGACCGACAGCGCCGGCGTACGTGACCTGCGTGCCGCCATGATTACCACGCCACGTCGGACACCTCGGCGGCCCCCGTGGCCCGGTCCTGAACCACCAATTCCAGCCCGAGCGCGCCGACCAGCGCCAGCAACTGGTCGACGCTGATGGTGTCGGGGTTCAGCTCCATGTGCGACATCCGGCTCTGGCTGATATTCAGCCGCGCGGCGGCCTCGGTCTGGTTCAGGCCGGCCGCCTTGCGCGCTGCCTGCAGGATCTGGCCAAGCTGCCAGGGAGTGGAGACGATTTGCTTCATCGCGCCGATGGAATACCAATATGATAGGTATTTCTATTTTAGCGACAACATGGGTATTTTTCAAATACCTATCTCATAGGTATTTTTTATTTAACGATGTCATGACTATATGTGCCCGAAGCCGCATTCTGTAGCGCAGCATCGTGCCGGGCTCTGTATCTGTCCCCCGCCCCGGCGCCCCCGTATACTCTGGGGCCGGAGGCGGCCCAGCCGTCCCGCCGGCGGAGGACCCTGGCGTGGCATCACGCAAACGGGGCCGCGCCTCACCGATCCCAAACATACAAGCAACGGAGCAGCAGCATGCGTGTCGCATTTCTCGGACTGGGCGTCATGGGTTTCCACATGGCCGGCCACCTCGCCACCAAGGGGCACGAGGTCACCGTGTACAACCGCACCGCCGCCAAGGCGCAGGCCTGGGTCGGGAAGTTCGGCGGCAAAGCGGCTCCCACGCCGGCACAGGCCGTGCGCGATGCGCAGGTGGTCTGCTCCTGCGTGGGCAATGACGACGACCTGCGCGCGGTGCTGACCGGGCATGACGGCGCCTTCTTCAGCGCGCCCAGCGGCTGCATTTTCGTGGACCACACCACCGCCAGCGCCAACGTGGCGCGCGAACTCCACGCCGCCGCGCGCGAGCACGGCCTGCACTTTGTCGACGGCCCGGTCTCCGGCGGCGAAGTCGGCGCGGAGAAAGGCATCCTGACCATCATGTGCGGCGGCGATGCCGACGCCTATGCGCGCGCCGAACCGGTCATTGCCGCCTACGCACGCGCCGTCACGCGCATCGGCGAATCCGGCGCCGGGCAACTGGCCAAGATGGTCAACCAGATCAGCATCGCCGGGCTGATCCAGGGCCTGTCCGAGGCCATCGCCTTTGGCGAGCGCGCCGGGCTGGACATGCGCCTGGTGCTGGACGTCATCAGCAAGGGCGCGGCCGGCTCATGGCAGCTCGAGAACCGCGGCCCCACCATGATCGACAACAAGTTCGACTTCGGCTTCGCGGTGGACTGGATGCGCAAGGACCTGGGCCTGTGCCTGGACGAGGCGCGCCGCAACGGCGCCGGCCTGCCGGTGACGGCGCTGGTCGACCAGTTCTATGCCGACCTGCAGCAGATGGGCTGCGGCCGCGCCGACACTTCTTCGCTGATCAAGCGCCTGCGCCAGCACGCCGGCGACGCCTGACGCCACCGCTGCGCCACCTGCGTCGTCCGATTCCTACAGCGCAATCGGCGTGTCTCGGAGAGGCCCCTGCCCGGCATGGGCCTAAGCTGGACACATGGGGCCGGTTGCCTGCAACTGGCCCGCCAACGATGCAGGAGACCATCATGTGGAAACTCGCAGGTGCACTACTGGTAAGCGCAAGCATGGCGCTGGCCGGCTGTACGGCGGCGGGCGCGGTGGCCGGCGGCGTGGCCGGACACGAGCTGACTGACGGCAGCGCCGCCGGGACCATCGGCGGTGCCGTGGTGGGCGGCGTGATTGGTCACGAACTGGGCAAGTAAGCAAACCCTGGCCCCTGGGCCCAACAAGCAGAAAGGCCGCTTCGCGCGGCCTTTCTGCTTCTTTTGCGGGTTCAGGCTTTTGGCCGGCACGACGCGTCGCCGGCCGCCCGCCGCAGCCGTTGCCACACCAGGACAGGCAGCCGCAGCACGAAGCCGGCCAGCAGCCGCAGGTGCATGCCGGTCAGCAGCAGGTTGTCGCGCAGATAGCGGAAGTGCGACACCCCACCCTCGCGCTGGCCGAAGTAGCGCACCGGGGCGTCGGCATTGATGGGGCGCACGCCGCGCCAGCACAGCCGCACCGCCACTTCCGGGTCGAAGTCGAAGCGACGCATCCAGCGGCTCTCGCGCATGACGGCGCGCAGCGGCGCGATCGGGTAGACGCGAAAGCCGTACAGGGAATCCCCGATGCCCGCCCATAGCGTCTCGACATCCGCCCAGAAGTTGGACATGCGCCGCCAGTAGACCCGCTCGCGCGGCGCGCTGGCGTCGAAGACGGGCCGGCCCAGCACCATGGCGCCCGGGTTGCGCTGTGATATCGCCATGAATTGCGCAATCAGGTGCGCGGGATGCTGCCCGTCCGAATCCATCACCAGCACATGCGTGAAACCGGCCGCGGCGGCGGAATCGATGCCATGCAGCACCGCGGTGCCCTTGCCCTGGTTGTGCGGCAGCACCAGGACGCGCAGCCCGGGATCGGTGGCTGCCTGCGCCAGCAGCCACTGGTCGCTGCCATCGGTGCTGCCGTCCACGACCACCCAGACCGGTGTCCAGGCGGCGCGCGCCGCGCGCAGCACCTCATGCAGGCGCACGCCGGGGTTATAGCTGGGGATCAGCACCAGGTGCGTGGCGGACGGCTCGGCGTCACCCATCGGGCAGGCGCTGCCGCCGGCTACCAGTGCGGGCCCGGGCATGGCTTGCTGCGGCATGTCGTGCTCCGATCCTGGCTTTGGAAAGGGGGAAGGTTGGGTGCGGCTGCCGAACTAGCGCGTACGGTGTTCCGCCAGATAGTTGGCCAGGCTGCCCAGCGAGGCGAAGATGGTCTTGTTGTCGGGGTTGTCCGAACGCAGTTCGACCCCGTACTTGCGCGACACCAGCAGTGCGATCTCGAGGATATCGATGGAATCCAGCCCGAAGCCTTCGCCATAGAGCGGCGTGGCGGCGCTGATGTCCTCCAGCCGTAGCTCGGCAATTTCGAGTTCGTCGATGATCAGGCGGGCAAGTTCGGTTTCGAGTTCGGTCATGTCGCTAGGTGGCTGGAATGCCGCTGCGGCATGGGTCCGGGCAAGGTTGTCCAGGCCGCATGGCAGGGCAACCGATGCTATCAAAAGGGGCAAATCCCAGCCAGTTGAGAGAAGTTTAGTAACAACAAAGGCAGGCCTTTTGGGAATCATCACCACGTCGGGCCGGTCTTTTGGGGTATAAAGCGTTCGCTTCGCGCACCATGCGGCGCCATTTCCGGCAACGCCGTGCACCAAGCGACTTACGCTACACACAATATACCCTCGCAGATGCCATCGAGCCAGCAATTCGACCGCCCCTCCACGCCCGCCGCGCCGGCCACGCCTGTACGGCAGGATGCAGTACCGGCAGGCCGGCGCCATGGCTGGATTGCAGCGGTGGCCGCCTTTGTCGCCTACGAATCCGCCCTGCACCATGCGGCACACCAGCCAGGTGCCGAAGTCGCCGCGCTGTGGCTCGGGGCGGCGCCGTTCCTGCTGATCGGCTTCCTTGCCTGCCTCCGCACCTGGGGGCGCCTGCCCGCAATGGCCGCCTTGCTGGCCGCCTGCGCCGCCCTGTGGATCTGGCGCATGCCGTTGGCCGCGCATTTCGGCTGGACCTATTTCCTGCAGCACGCCGGCATCAATGCCGCGCTGGGCGTGATGTTCGCGCTGAGCCTGCGTCCCGGCCGCACGCCACTGTGCACGCAGATCGCGACGGCAATCCATGGCCAGCTGCCCCCCGCGCACCTGCGCTACACGCTGCGCGTGACCCAGGCCTGGACGCTGTTCTTTGCCGCGATGGTAGGTGTATCGACGCTGCTGTTCGTGCTCGCGCCGGTGGCGACCTGGTCCAGCTTCGCCAACCTGGCCACGCCGCTGCTGATCGCGCTGATGTTCGTGGGCGAAGCCGTGTGCCGCCGCGTTGCCTTCCCGGGCATGGCCCACGGCGGCCTGCTGGACGCGGTGCATGGCTATCGCGCAGTCATGGCTGCCCGTGCGGACCGGCCCGGTTTGCCGCGCTGACGCGCCGCAAACCGACCCCTACACTGGCAACAGGCACAGGCTCAGCTCCATGACCATGCTCCCGATCGTCGCGCATGCCTCGCCCGAAGACATCATCGCCTGGGCGCACGGACGGCCGCCTGTCAGCGTGCGCCAGTTCCTGGCAGATGCGTCCAGCCTGGCCGATGCGCTGCCCGCAGGCGGGCACGTATTCAACGCCTGCAC
Organism: Cupriavidus sp. GW823-FHT07B10; assembly: GCF_058794355.1. Classification (NCBI taxonomy): domain Bacteria; kingdom Pseudomonadati; phylum Pseudomonadota; class Betaproteobacteria; order Burkholderiales; family Burkholderiaceae; genus Cupriavidus; species Cupriavidus sp. GW823-FHT07B10. Next base: position 137,845 of record NZ_JBXAGS010000016.1, on the reverse strand, counting down.
CGACCGCTACCGCTTCACCGTCGGCCTGTGCGCCGCGCTGCTGGCGGGCAAGGCCACCCTGCTGCCGCCATCGCATACGCCGGAGATGGTGCGCCAGCTGGCCGACTTTGCCCCGGACGCCTTCTGCCTGCACGACCAGCCTGACGCGGCATTCGCCATGCCGGCGTTCCACTATCACGACGGCCTGCGCGGCGCGGCCACGGACGGGCCGGTCGAGATCCCGCGGATTGCCGCGACCCAGGTCATGGCGTACGTGTTCACGTCAGGCTCGACCGGCACGCCGGTGCCGCACCGCAAGACCTGGGGCGCGATGGCCCGGTGCGCGCAGGCCGCGGCACAGCGGCTCGGCCTGCTGGACGGGCGTGCCTGGACCGTGGTGGGCACGGTGCCGCCGCAGCATATGTTCGGGCTGGAGGCCACGGTCATGCTGGTGCTGCAGGGCCGCGCGGCCCTGGTGGCGGCCCCGGCCTTCTATCCCGCCGACGTGCACGATGCCCTCGCCTCGGTGCCGGCCCCGCGTGCACTGGTCAGCTCGCCCGTGCACCTGCGCACGCTGGTGCAGTCGGGCATGGCAATGCCGCCGGCAGACCTGGTGCTGTGCGCGACCGCCCCGCTTGGCCGCCAGCTGGCGGGCGAGACCGAGACCCTGTTCGGCGCTCCGCTGTGCGAGATCTACGGTAGCACCGAGACCGGCCAGATCGCCACGCGCCGCACCGCGCAGGCTGATGCCTGGACACTGGTGCCGGGCGTGCGGCTGCAGGCACGCCAGGGCGCCGGCGGCGCCGAGACCTGGGCCGAAGGCGGCCATATCGAGCAGCCGGTGCCGCTGGGCGACGCCATCGCGCCGCTGGATGCCGGCCACTTCCTGCTCCATGGCCGCAAGGCCGACATGCTGAATATCGCCGGCAAGCGCACCTCGCTGGCTTACCTGAACCACCAGCTCACGGCCATCGACGGCGTGCGCGACGGCGCGTTCTTCATGCCCGATGATGCGCACGAAGGCGACACGCATGGCCACGTGGTGCGGCTGGTGGCCGTGGCAGTGGCGCCAGGCGTCGCCCCGGCGCAGCTGCAGCAGGCACTGCGCGCGCGCATCGACCCGGCCTTCCTGCCACGCCCGCTGCTCTTTGCCGACAGCCTGCCGCGCAATGCGGCCGGCAAGCTGCCGCGCGAGGCCCTGGCGGCGCTGGTCGCAAGGCTTGCCGGGGCGCACCACGGCGATAGCGCGGCAAGGCCCGGCTTTGTCATCGACGCCGATCACCCGGCCATCGCCGGCCACTTTCCCGGCCATCCGATCGTGCCGGGGGTGGTACTGCTGGACCACGCGGTGCTGGCACTCGGCATTGCAATGGGCCGCCGCCTTGCCGTCACCGAGGCCGGCACCATCAAGTTCCTGAGCCCGGTGACCCCGGGCGAGCGCGTTGAGATCCTCCACCAGGCCGACGCGGCGGCCGATGGCGGCGTGAGTATCCGCTTCACGCTGCGCAGCGCCGGACGCGATGTCGCCAGCGGCACGCTGCAGGTGCGCGGTGCCGCGACGCAAGCGGGGGCATCGGCATGCTGAGCTGGCTGTGGAGGCGGCAGCCGCCGCTGGAATCCGAATGGTCGCGCCGCCAGGAGCGCGGCAGCATCACGCTGCTGCGCGTCATGACGTGGATCTCGCTGGCACTCGGCCGCCCCGTCGGGCGCGTGGTGCTGCGGGGGATTGCGGCGTACTTCATGCTGTTCGCGCCGGCGGCACGCCATGCCTCGCGCGCCTACATGGGCCGCGCCCTCGGGCGCGATGCCAACTGGATCGATGGCTACCGGCATGTGTTCACCTTCGCCTCGACCATCCATGACCGCATCTACCTGCTCAACGGCCGCTTCGACCTGTTCGATATCCGCCTGCACGGAGAGGAGCAGCTGGAAGCCGCGATGGCGCGCGGCCGCGGCGCAATCCTGCTGGGTGCGCACCTGGGCAGCTTCGAGGTGGTGCGCGCGCTCGGGCGGCGGCACCCGGACATGGAAGTCGCGATCACCATGTACGAGGAAAACGCGCACAAGCTCAATGACGTGCTGACGTCGATCAACCCGGCGATGCGCCAGGACGTGATCGCGCTGGGCCGCTTCGACACCATGCTGCGGGTGCGCGACTACCTTGACCGCGGCTACATGATCGGCATGCTGGCCGACCGCACGCTGTCGCAACGCGCCACCGACCCGGTGCAGCAGTGCAGCTTCCTCGGCACGCCGACCGGCCTTCCGACCGGCCCGCTGCGCATGGCGGCGATGCTGCGCCGGCCGGTGTTCTTCATCACCGGCCTGTACCGCGGCGGCAACCGCTACGATGTGCACTTCGTGCCGCTGGCCGACTTCACCGAAACCGCACGCGGCCAGCGCGAGGCAGCCGTGCAAACCGCGCTGGCCGAATACGTGCGCCTGCTGGAACAATTCTGCCGCAGCGCCCCGTACAACTGGTTCAACTTCTACGATTTCTGGCACGCCGGCCCGCCGCTGTCTGAACAGCCGCCGCCGGGCAACGAGCCATGACCCGCGAGCCCTGAGCAGCCCCTGATGCCCCTTTCCAGACACCCTTTCCGCTTCCTGCTGTCGATGCTGCTGGCCGGCGCCATGCTTGCGCTGGCCACGCCGTCCGGCGCCGCCACATTTGGCGTCGACCAGCTGATGTCCACCCTGGCGCAGCGCAAGTCTGGGCGCGTGCTGTTCACCGAGACCAAGTACCTGGCGATAGTCGACAAGCCGGTGCAGTCGTCCGGCGAGCTGCTGTTCACGGCGCCCGACCACCTGGAGAAGCGCACACTGTCGCCCAAGGCCGAGAACATGGTGCTCGACGGCGACATGCTGACGGTCGAGCGCGACGGCAAGCGCTACACCATGCCGCTGCAGAACTACCCCGAGCTGGCTGCCTTTATCGAAAGCATCCGCGGCACGCTGGCAGGCAACCGCCAGACGCTTGAGCGCTACTACAAGCTCGGCCTGGAAGGCCGTGCCAGCCGCTGGACGCTGACACTGACTCCGGCGGACTCGCGCATGGCCGCGGTGGTCAGCCAGGTGCGCATCGACGGCAGCCTGGATGCGCTTGACCGCGTCGAGATCCGGCAGGCCGACGGCGACCGCTCGGTGATGAAGATCCGACCTGCCGGCCGCCCATGAGCGCAGCGCCGCCCGCAACGATGCGCCCAGCGATGCGCCGGCTTGCGCTGGCACTGTGGATCTTCGCCATGCTCGCCTGCGCGGCTGTGATCAGCCGCACCACCTTCACGGCCGACCTCTCGGCCTTCCTGCCGCGCCTGCCCAGCGCCGAGCAGCAATTGCTGGTGAACCAGCTGCGCGACGGGCTGGTATCGCGCCTGGTCCTGGTCGGGATCGAAGGCGGCGATGCCGATGGCCGCGCCGCGGTGTCGCGTGCCATGGCGGCACAGCTGCGCGGCGACCCGCGCTTCACGGCGATCCAGAACGGCGAGCCGGTCAACCAGGATGCAGACCGCCAATACGTGTTTGCGCACCGCTACCTGCTCAGCCCCGCGGTCACGCCCGAGCGCTTCAGTGAACGCGGCCTGGCGCAGGCGCTGAATGAATCGTTCGAGCTGCTGGCCTCGTCCGCCGGGCTCTTCACCAAGTCGCTGCTGCCGCGTGATCCCACCGGCGAAGTGGCCGCGATGCTGGCACAGCTGGATGCCGGGCAGCGCGTGCCCATGCACGCCGGCGCCTGGGCGTCGCGCGACGGCAAGCGCGCGGTGCTGCTGGCGCAGACCGCCGCCGCGGGGTCTGACACGGATGCGCAGGCACAAGCCATCGGGGCCGTGCGCGAGGCGTTTGCCAAGGCTGCGATCGCTGGCAAGTACCAGCTGGCGATGACCGGGCCGGGCGTGTTCTCCGTCAATGCACGCGACACCATCCGCCATGACGTGGAGCGCCTGTCGACCATCGGCGTGGCCATCATCGTCACGCTGCTGCTGCTGGTCTACCGCTCGGTGCCGCTGCTGGTGCTGGGGCTGGTGCCGGTACTGAGCGGCGCGCTGGCGGGCATTGCCGCGGTCAGCCTGGGCTTCGGCGGCTCGGTGCACGGACTGACGCTGGGCTTCGGCACCACGCTGATCGGCGAGGCGGTCGACTATTCGATCTACCTGTTCGTGCAGTCCGCGCAGTACACGCGCGACGGCCGGCGCGACGAGCGCGCCTGGCTGGGCGGCTTCTGGCCGACGGTGCGCCTGGGCGTGCTGACCTCGGTCTGCGGCTTTGCCTCGCTGCTGCTGTCGGGCTTTCCGGGGCTGGCGCAGCTGGGGCTGTATTCGATTGCCGGGCTGGCGACCGCGGCGCTGGTGACGCGCTTCGTGCTGCCGCAGCTGGTACCGGCCACGCTGCACCTGCGCGACGTGGCGCCGCTGGGCCGCCGGCTGCAGTGGCTGGCGGCGCGCGCGCACCGGCTGCGCTGGCTGGTGCTCGTGCTGGTGGTGGCAGCCGCCACGGTGCTGGCCATGCACCGCGGCACGCTGTGGGGCCGCGAGCTGCAGGCGCTGAGCCCGGTGTCGGCCAGCGACCAGGCCCTCGATACCAGGTTGCGCGAGGATCTTGGCGCGCCCGACGTGCGCTACCTGGTGGTGCTGTCCGGGCCGGACCAGGAATCCGTGCTGCAGGGCGCGGAGCGCGTGGCCCGTGAACTGGACCCGCTGGTGGCACAGAATTTCATCGGCGGCTACGAGAGCCCGGCGCGCTACCTGCCCAGCGCGGCGACCCAGCGCGAGCGCCAGGCCAGCCTGCCGCCGCCCGACGAGCTGGCGCAGCGCCTGGGCGCCGCCATCGCCACGCAGCCGGTGCGCGCGTCACTGTTCGCGCCTTTCCTGGCGCAGGCCGAGGCCGCGCGCACCGGTGCGCTGCTGCGGCGCGAGGACTTGCGCGGCACCTCCATGGCGCTGGCTGTCGATGCGTTGCTGGCGCAGCGCGACGGGCGCTGGAGCGCCACGCTGCCGCTGCGCGCACCGGCCCAACAAAGCACCGGCGCGGCCGACGGCGTCGACACCGGCGCGGTGCGGGCCGCGGTGGCGCGGGCCGGCGTTCCCGACACGCTGTTCGTCGACCTCAAGGGCGAATCCGACCGCCTCTACACCGGCTACCTGCGCGAGGCCTTGCTGCTGTCGCTGGCCGGCCTGCTGGCGATCATCGTGCTGCTGGCCGTGGCGCTGCGCTCGGCACGGCGCGTCGTGGCCACGGTGCTGCCGCTGGCCGCGGCGGCGCTGGTGGTGCTGGGCGGGCTGGCAGCGCTCGGCCAGCCGCTGACGCTGCTGCACCTGGTGGGCCTGCTGCTGCTGATGGCCGTGGGCTCCAATTACGCGCTATTCTTCAACGGCCCCGCTGCAGGCAGCCAGGTGGCGGGCGCTTCACCGCATACGCTGGTGTCGCTGCTGCTGGCCAACCTGACCACGGTGGCCGCCTTCGGCCTGCTGGCGCTGTCGAGCCTGCCGCTGCTCAAGGCCTTCGGCCTGACAGTAGGTCCAGGGGCCGTGCTGGCCCTGTGGTTTTCGGCGATCCTGGCGCGCCCCGCGGCGCCAGACACAGCCAAGAGTGCAACATGAATTCGTATCCCGCACCGCGCGTAGCCTTGCGCGGCACCTCTTACAGCCGCCCCTGGCGCCCCACCCCGCTGCTTTACGGCGCCGCCGCCGTGCACCTGGGTGCCGCCGGCGCAATGCTGGCGCACCCTGAGGCCATGGGCATGGCGCTGGCCGGCGTTGGTGCCGCCCATGCGGCAATGTGCGCCGCCGGCCTGTGGCCGCGCAGCCACTGGCTTGGCCCCAACGTGCTGCGCCTGCCGCCCTCTGCCGATGATTGCGTGGCACTGACATTCGACGACGGCCCCAACCCGGCGTTGACGCCGCGCGTGCTCGACATGCTGGATCAGCACGGCGCGCGCGCGACCTTCTTCTGCGTCGGCGCGCGCGCCGCGGCGCATCCGGAACTGGTGCGCGAGATCGTCGGCCGCGGCCACGCCGTGGAGAACCACAGCATGTACCACCGGCTGCACTTCTCGGTGTTCGGTCCCGGGCGCATGCTGCGCGACATCGGTGCCGCGCAGCAGGTGCTGACCGACCTCACCGGCCAGGCGCCGCGCTTCTTCCGCGCGCCCGCGGGGCTGCGCAATCCCTTCCTTGAGCCGGTGCTGTGCCGGCTCGGGCTTCAGCTTGCGGCCTGGACCCGGCGCGGCTTCGATACCCGCTGCGGCGACCACGCGGGGCGCGTGGCGCAGCGCCTCACCGGCAAGCTCGCCGGGCGCGACATCCTGCTGCTGCACGACGGCAATCCCGGCACCGATGCCGCCGGCAATGCACATTGCACCACCGTGCTGCCGGGCCTGCTCGCTGCCATTGAACGCGCCGGCCTGCGCTGCGTCACGCTGCGCGCGGCCGTGCCGACAGCCTGAGTGAGCGGCGGCTTGTTACAATTGGCACAGCCTTCCGAGATACCTTCCATTCGTTCCCCCTAAGCCGTGTCCCCGCTCCTGTTCTCGCATTTCACGGCCACCAGCTGCCTTGGCGCCGGTGTAGACGCCACCCTGTCGGCACTGCGTGCGCAGCGCGGCGGCCTGGCGCCCTGCCGCTTCGGCGGTGTCGAGCTCGATACCTTCGTCGGCGAAGTCCCCGGCCTGGACACCGTGGCACTGCCGCCCGCACTGGCCGAATTCGACTGCCGCAACAACCGGCTGGCGCAACTGGCGCTGGAGCAGGACGGCTTTGCCGCGCGCGTGCGCGAAGCGGCGGCGCGCTACGGCGCCCACCGGGTCGGCGTCTTCCTGGGCACCAGCACCGCGGGCGTGCTGCAGACGGAACTGGCCTATCGCCAGCGCGATCCTGCCAGCGGCGCGCTGCCGCCGGGCTTCCATTACGCCACCACCCACAACCCCTACTCGCTGCCCGCCTTCCTGCGCCAATACCTGGGACTGACCGGTCCCGCGGCTGCGGTGTCCTCGGCCTGTTCATCCGGCGCCAAGGTGTTCAGTTCGGCACGGCGCATGCTGGAGGCAGGGCTGATCGATGTGGCTGTGGTCGGCGGCGTCGATTCGCTGTGCCACACCACGCTGTACGGCTTCAATTCGCTGGAGCTGTTGTCCGACCAGCCGTGCCGGCCCTATGACGTGGCGCGCAACGGCATCTCGATCGGCGAGGGCGCGGCATTCGGCCTGCTCGAGCGCGTGGCCGGCAGCGCGCAAGGCGATGCCATCCTGCTGGCCGGGATCGGCGAATCCAGCGATGCGCACCATATGTCGACCCCGCACCCCGACGGGCTGGGCGCGCGCCTGGCACTAGAGCAGGCACTGGCCAGCGCGGGGGTCGCGCCGGCGCAGGTCGGCTACGTCAACCTGCATGGCACCGCCACGCGCAGCAACGACGCGGCCGAGGCCATGGCCATGGCCGCGGTGCTGCCCGGCACGCCGTGCAGCTCAACCAAGGGCGCCACCGGGCATGCGCTGGGTGCCGCCGGCGCGCTCGAAGCCGTCATTTGCGCGCTGGCGCTGCGCCACGGCCTGGTGCCCGGCGGCATCAACACCACGCAGGTGGATCCGGCGCTGGACGTGAACTACCAGCTCGCCAACCGCGAGGCACCGCTGCGCTATGCGATGACCAATGCCTTCGGCTTCGGCGGATCCAACTGCAGCCTGCTGTTCGCCCGCGCGGACGCGGCTTCCCACTGAGCATCGCCATGCCGCAGCACGTGTATATCGAAAGCATCGGCCTGCTCGGCCCCGGCCTGACCGGCTGGCAGCAGGCCGCCGAAGTCCTTGCCGGCCGCGTGCCATACGCGCACGCGCCCACCGAACTGCCGCCACCCGCGGGCCTGCCGCCGGCCGAGCGTCGCCGCACCGGCCCGACCGTACGGCTGGCGCTTGGTGTCGGCCAGCAGGCCGTCGCCGCCAGCGACTGCGAAGCCGCGCAGCTGCCGACGATCTTTGCCTCGTCCAGCAGCGACGGCTTCAACTTCCATGCGATCTGCGAAGCGCTGGCCGAGCCCGAGCCGCTGATGTCGCCCACGCGCTTCCACAACTCCGTGCACAACGCCACCGCCGGCTACTGGTCGATCGCCGCGGGCGCGATGCGCACCTCCAATGTGCTGTGCGCCATGGATGGCAGTGGCAGCGCGGGCTTGCTCGAATGCGTGCTGCAGGCCGCCGCCGATGCCGAACCCTGCCTGCTGATCGCCTATGACACCGGCTACCCCGAGCCGCTGCATAGCCACCGCCCGATCCCCGATCCCTTCGGCGTGGCCCTGCTGGTCACGCCGCGGCAGAGCGCGCGTTCGCTCGCGCGCGTCGGCGTGGCGCTGAAGCAGGCGCCAGCCACGGTGATGCCGGACGCCGCGCTGGAAGCGCTGCGCACGTCGGCACCGGCCGCACGCATGCTGCCGCTGCTGGCGGCCATCGCCCGCGGCGAGGCCACCACCGTGGTGCTCGATTATCTGGATACGCTGCAGCTTGCGGCCGAGGTGGAAAGCCTCGGCGGCCAGGCGGATGGCTGAGCTGCTGAAAGACCGCGACTGGATCGCGGCACGCATTCCGCACCAGGGCACGATGTGCCTGCTCGACGGCGTGCTGGCCTGGGATCCGGCATCGGTTCGCTGCACGTCAGCCACGCATACGCGCGCGGACAACCCGCTGCGCGCGCACGGCCGGCTGGCCGCGCTCAGCGGCATTGAATACGCGGCACAGGCCATGGCCGTGCACGGCGCATTGCTGGCGGAAGCGGAATCAGGAATGGGCGCACAGCGCCCGCGCTCGGGCTACCTGGCCAGCGTGCGCAAGCTGGTGCTCCATGTGGAGCGGCTCGACGATATCGACGCGCCGCTGCAGGTCGAGGCACAGCGCATCAGCGGTGAAGGCAGCAGCGTGCTGTATGCCTTCACCGTCAGCGCCAAGGGCCAGGCACTGCTGTCAGGCCGCGCGGCGGTCATCCTGGATGCCGCCGCAGTCGGCCAAAGCGCCGACCGCGGCGCCGGCTGAAGCGCTTCAGCGCGCCGGCAGGATCTTGCCCGACACCGCGCCGAAGCCGACGCGATAGCCTTCGCCCTGGCAGTAGCCGGTCATGATCACGTCGTCGCCATCCTCCAGGAAGGCTCGGCGGCTGCCGTCGGCCAGCGTCACCGGCTCGGCGCCGTTGCGGGTCATTTCCAGCAGGCTGCCGTAGGAGTCCGGCGTGGTGCCGCTGATCGTGCCCGAGCCCATCAGGTCGCCCACGCGCACATTGCAGCCCGACACCGTGTGGTGGGCCAGCTGCTGTGCCATGGTCCAGTACATCGCCTTGAAGTTGGTGCGGCAGATGGTGCTGGGTGCCGCTGCGCCCTGCGGCTGCAGCGCGACTTCCAGGGCGATGTCGTAGGCATTCTTGTCCTGCTGCTGCAGGTACGGCAGCGGCTGCGGCGATTGCTCGGGGTTGTCGCGGCGGAACGGCTCGAGCGCTTCCATCGTCACCACCCACGGCGAGATCGAGGTGCCGAAGCCCTTGCTGTTGAACGGCCCCAGCGGCACGTATTCCCACTGCTGGATATCGCGCGCGCTCCAGTCATTGAGCAGCACCATGCCGAACATATGCGCCGGCGCATCGGCGGTGCTGACGGGCTCGCCCAGCGCCGATTCCTTGCCGACGATAAAGCCCATCTCCAGTTCAAAGTCCAGCTTGCGGCAGGCGCTGAAGATCGGGCGTGCCTCGTTCGGCAGCTTGATCTGGCCGTTGGGACGATGCAGCGGCGTGCCGCTCACCACCACCGAGCTGGCACGGCCGTTGTAGCCGATCGGGATTTCCAGCCAGTTCGGCAGCAGCGCATTGTCCGGGTCGCGGAACATGCGGCCGACGTTGGTGGCGTGCTCCCTGGACGAATAGAAGTCCGTGTAGCCCGGGATCTCCACCGGCAGGTGCAGCGTCGCGGCCGACATCGGCACCAGTGCCTGGTCGCGCAGGGCGGCGTTGTCGCGCAGCGCGGCGTCATCACCAGACAGCAGCGCGCCCAGGCGCTTGCGGGTTTCGCTCCACACCGGCTTGCCCAAAGCGATAAAGCGGTTCAGGCTGCTTGCGGCAAACGTGCCTTTGGCAGCGGCCGGCAGCAGGCCGGCCTCATCCAGCGCGGCGAGGTCCAGCACCTGGTCGCCGATGGCAACGCCGACGCGCGGGGCCTGGCCCTTGGTCGAAAACACGCCATACGGCAGGTTCTGCAGCGGGAAGTGGGACTGGCCGTCGTTGGCGGAAGCGATCCAGCTGGTCTTGGGGGCGGTCATTGGGATACTCCGAAAATTTGGTGGCACTTGTCGCGTGCGGTGACGCATCATGCTCGACGAGCGCCGGCTCTCTCCGCCCGGCCCCTCTCCCGCTTGCGCGAGGGGAGAAAGCCGGGCGGGCGGCCAGGCGCGCGAGATCAGCGGGTGTTCGGGTTGAAGTGTTTCTTCAGGCCCTGCCAGCACGTGTAGTAGTCCTGCTGCAGCGAGGCCGACTGCGCGGCATACGGCGTCGGGCGGATCACGCCCGGGGTCTCGAACATGAAGGCCATGGTGTCCTCGATGCGGTGCGGCTTCGAGGTATCGGCGGCGCTGGCCTTCTCGAAGGTTTCCGCATCCGGGCCGTGGCCGCTCATGCAGTTGTGCAGGCTGGCGCCGCCCGGGGCAAAGCCTTCGGCCTTGGCGTCGTAGACGCCGGTGATCAGGCCCATGAACTCGCTGGCGATATTGCGGTGGAACCAGGGCGGGCGGAACGAGTCCTGCATCGCCAGCCAGCGCGGCCCGAAGATGACGAAGTCGATGGTGTCCACGCCCGGCGTGGCCGACGGCGACTGCAGCACCAGGAAGATCGACGGATCCGGGTGGTCGAAGCTGATCGAACCGATGGTATTGAAGCGGCGCAGGTCGTACTTGTACGGGGTGTAGTTGCCATGCCAGGCCACCACGTCCAGCGGCGAGTGGCCGATCCCGGCGCGCCACAGGTTGCCCTGGAACTTGGCCACCAGCTCGAAATCACCCTCGCGGTCTTCATAGCTGGCAACCGGCGACAGGAAGTCGCGCGGGTTGGCCAGGCCGTTGGAGCCGATCACGCCCAGGTCGGGCAGCTGGAACAAGGCGCCGTAGTTCTCGCAGATATAGCCGCGCGCCTCGCCGTCGGGCAGCTCCACGCGGAAGCGCACGCCGCGCGGGATCACCACGATCTCCTGCGGCTCCACTTCCAGCCGGCCAAGCTCGGTCACCATCAGCAGGCGGCCCTGCTGCGGCACGATCAGCATCTCGCCGTCGGCGTTGTAGAAGAACCGGTCCTGCATCGACTGGTTGGCCAGGTACAGGTGGATGCCGCAGCCGGTCATGGCCTCGGGGCCGCCATTGCCGGCCATGGTGACGATGCCGTCGGCAAAGTCGGTCGGCACCGACGGCATTGCCGGCGGGCTCCAGCGCATCTGGTTGGGCGACGGCGGCACCTGGTCGAAACGGCTCAGGAAACGCGACTGCTCGATCTGCGTGAACGGCGTATGCATCGCGGCCGGGCGAATGCGGTACAGCCACGAGCGCCGGTTGTGCGCGCGCGGCGCGGTGAAGGCCGTGCCGGACAGCTGCTCGGCGTACAGGCCGTAGGGCGCGCACTGCGGCGAGTTCCTTCCTACAGGCAGCGCACCGGGCAGCGCCTCGGTGGCGAATTCATTGGCGAAGCCGGACATATAGCCGTGCTCGGCGAGCTGGGTGTGCGTGAGTGTCATGGTGTCGTCAGCGTTCCTGGGTCTCAGTCCATCTGGCGCTGCGCTGGCGCCTGGCGGCCTCTGCTGGGAGTGCCTGCCGGTCCGTATTCAGTCTGTGCGCGGTGCACGGAGCATGAATTACGTAATGCGTAATGAATTTACCATATCGTAATAGCCAACTTCGGACGTGTCAAACGGCACCGCTGACGCATGCGTCGAACGCCGCTTGCATTGCAGTTGTAGGTGGGAAACGGGAAAAGCGGGAAAAACCAGGAAGCGCCGGGATGCGCGCGTCGACGCCTGCGCGGCGGCAGTTGCTCACGCAGCGGGAAAAACCAGGAAATGCGGGAAAGCGCCGAAGCAGGCAGCCAGGCCTGCGGCGTCATCCACGCCAGGCGTCGCGAACGGCGCTCAGGACGGTAGCAACCGGCGCGGTGCGGAAAGCCCCGCGCCGGTTGTCATGGGTGGCCTGGAGGCCAGCTTCCAGTGCCGGCGCGTTGCGAACGCGGCCGGCCAGGCAGCGGCCGGTCAGACCGGCTTGTGCCCCTCTCCGGTCCCGGAGCCGAAACCGCCTCCGGAAGCCGGTGCCGCAGCCGGCGCGGCCGTGCTTCCGGCGGCCGGCTGGCCTGCCATGGAAGCTGCCGTCACGCCGCCATTGCGGCTGGCAATAAATGCGTTGACGTCTGCAGCAAGATGCTGCGGGGCCAGCACGACTTCCAGGCCCAGCGCCTCGCAGGCGGCCAGGAACGTCGACATGCGGGGATCGGCCTGACCCGACTCCGCCCGCAGGTAGGCTTCCCGGGAAATCCCCGCTTTACGGGCGACGTCCTCCTGCTTGAGCTTGCGCGCGCGACGCAACGCCCGCAGTTGCCGGAACGGTTCGCTAGCGCCTCTTGGCACGGCTGTACTGTTCATGTCGGTCTCCAGTCACCAGTGAAAAAAAGTGCGCGGACGTGCATTCGAGTATAGAGCACGCAAAGCGTTCCGTATGTAACCGCAGAAACACTTTGTGCAGATTTCTTAGAAGTCCGCAATCCCGCCCTGACATCGGCCGGTTGGCGAACATCAAAGAGCCGGATCGTGCACAACAACGCTGCACCGCCCAGTCTCTAACGGGCCTTGGCGGTTTGCGTTGACGTCACATGCATATCCATATGACGTTATGGCCTCCCGGACACAAGTGCGCAAGTCGGGGCAAATACCATGCATCTGGTTTCGTTGACAAACCGACCGGTCGTGCTATTCTCCACACCATGCAGAAAGGACAACTCACCCGCAACGCCATCGTCGAACAGGCACTGGACACCGCTGCCAAGGTCGGCTTCGAACAATTGTCGCTGGCCACGCTGGCCGCGGACACCAATATGTCGAAGAGCGGCCTGTATGCGCACTTCAAGTCCAAGGAGGTGTTGCAGCAGGCAGTGCTGGACCTGGCCGTTGAGCGCTTCGGCGAGATCGTGATCCGGCCGGCGATGCGCCAGCCGCGCGGCATGCCACGACTGCAGGGGCTGTTCGAAGGCTACCTGGAATGGCTGGGCGGCACGGTGACGCAGGGACGTTGCCTGTTCACGGCGCTGGGCCAGGAATACCGCGACCGGCCGGGCTCGATCCGCGACCTGGTGGTGCAGTCGCTGAAGGACTGGCACAGCACGGTTGCGCGCGTGGTGGGCGACGCCATCGATGAGGGCCATTTCGGGCCGGATACCGACCCACGGCAATTTGCTTTCGAACTCTCGGGTATCGGCATGGCCTTCCAGCAATCGTTCAAGCTGCTTGGCCGCGACGATGCCGAGACCATGGCGCGGCGCGCATTTGCGGCCCTGGTGGCCCGTGCCGCCGAGGGTGCTCGCGGCCACTGATCCACACATTGGCGCCGGCGCAATCCCGCCGGCAGGCAGCAACCGCTCCGGCGGACTTTTTTTGTACCGAAAAAAGCACGACTGGTCGGTCGTAACAACAGCACGGAAAGCCGCCGGCGGGGCCGGTGCCGATGATGCCGTGCCATCCAGAATCCATTGGAGGTGCAGGTCGTGACGCAAGCAGTCTCTTCTCCTTCCCCGGTTTCCTCATCCCGCGCCGCCGCGCCCTTGCCCGCGCGCGCCGGCGATGCGCCGCTGCGCCCCGGCAAGTCCGGCGCGGTGGAGCGGGCCTTGCAGGGCTGGCAGCGGTTGCGCTGGCTGGCGGGCAGCGTGGTCAGGCCCGGCGCGACAGCGCGGGCGCTGGAGCACATCTGGTTCAAGCCGCCGCGCGCCGCCGCCACATCGGCAGCACGGCGCCTGCTGGACAGTGCGCGCGCCGACTGGGCGCTGGTGACGGGACAGGGCCCGAGCCGGCGCGTGCGCGTCTATCGCTGGGGCAGGTCCGGCCCCGTGATACTGCTCGCGCACGGCTGGGGCGGACATGCCGGCCAGTGGCATGCGGTTGTCGATGGCCTGCTGGCCGCCGGCATGCGCGTGGTGGCCTTCGATGCGCTCTCGCACGGCGCCTCCGATGCCGGCGCACGCGGCGCGGCGCAGACCTCGGTGCTGGAAATGTCGCGCTCGCTGCTCGCCGCGGCCTGGCACGCGGGGCCGGTGCACGCCGTGGTGGCGCACTCGCTCGGCGGCGCGGCCACCGCGCTGGCGCTGCGTGAGGGCCTGCCCGCCCGCGCCACCGTGCTGGTCGGATCGCCGGCCGACATGCACGCCGCGTGCGCGTCGCTGGCCTGGCAAATGGGGTTCACGCCCGGCGTGCTGGCACGCATGCAGCGCCAGAGCGAGCGCTGGCTGGGACTGCCATGGTCGGCCTTCAACGTGCCCGACGTCGGCCGCACCCGGCCGGTCCCGCCAACGCTGGTGATCCATGACCGCGACGACAAGGAAGTGCGCTGGGAAGACGGTGCCGCCATCGCCGGCGCCTGGCCCGGCGCGCAACTGGTCACGACCAGCGGCCTGGGGCATCGCCGCATCCTGCAGGATCCCAGCGTGATCCGGCACATCGCCGATTTCATCCGGCCCGGCACAGCCCCCGCGCGCGCGGCAGTCCCGCCAGCGTTGCACGGGCTGGCCGTCGACTGAACCTGGAGACCACCATGTTCCTGGTGAGCAATGACATGACCGCCACCCTGCCCGCACGCAGTTCGCTGCGGCTGGTGGCGGGCCCCGGCGAACACGTCGCCGTGCGCTGCACGGAAGGCGAACTCTGGCTGATCCGCGACGGAGACCCGAAGGATACGGCGCTGACGGAGAGCGAGAGCTTTACGTTGTCCGACAGCGGCCATATCGAGCTGTATGCCGTCACCACGGCATCGCTGCACGTAACGCGCTGCCGGCAAGGCGCCGGGCCGACGGCGAGCGCCTGGCGGCAATGGCTGCGGCGCCTGCTGGCGCCGCCTGGGCGCGGCTTTACCGGCGCAGGCCGATGATGCGCGGGGCTGGGGGCGCCCCCTGGCTCTGCCAGCCCTGACGCGGATGCGTGGTCGTGGTCGGGTGCAACTTATGGCGGTTAATTGCGTTTTTCTATAAAAAGCGCGTCCCTTGCGGGGCACGTGTCTCAGATACGCAAGACAGCCATCAGCCCGCGTGCGATCGCCTGCAGCCAGCCACGCCGCCAGGTCAGCGTGAACGACACCGCCAACGCTCCCGCCATCATCGCCAGCGCCCACAGCAGCACGCCAAAGCCGGTGCGGTTGCCCGCCAGCGCGGCCACGGCGCCAAGCGCCACCAGCGCCCAGGCCGCGCAGCGCAGCCGCCGCCGGCCACTGGCGGGCAGGTCCGCGCCCTGCCCCGACAACTCGGTCCAGTGCCGCTCCGTGGCGCAGGCAAACAGCACGAAAGCGCTGTACGCGCACAGCGCCAGGCCCAGCAGCAGCAAGTGTTCAAGCGTGATTGGCACGGTCCATCTCCTCTAGCGCCTGGCTGCTGGCAGCAGCGGTCCGGGCCTGGCGTGCCGCGTCGACGCGCCGCAGCCGTCGCGCCGACGCCAGCGCCAGCCCACCTGTCAGCAGCAGCACGATGTCGACGCCGGCCAGGGCAAGGTGGCCGCGCGTCAGCGCCAGCGGCAACCAGTCGCCGGTGCTCAGGCCGTTGAGCACCGGCGCCGCCAGCGCCAGCGCGGCGATCGCCAGGCATTGCTGGCGCCATGGCACCAGCGTGCGGCTGCCCGGACGCATCGCCACCCGCGCATGGATCGCGGTGGTCAGCCAGACCAGGAAGAACAGCCCGGCCTCGATAAACTCGCGCGACGGCAGCGTCATCGGCAGCAGCCGGTTGGCCACCATCATCGCCAGCGTGGCGATGACCAGGCCCGTGGTGGTACCCGCGGTGACCGCGGCCGCCAGCCGCACGCCCTTTTCGCCGTGGCGCGCATGGCGCTTGTCGAGCCAGTACAACTGCCCGGTAGCGATCAGCACGCACCCCGCCAGCCCGGCCAGGAAATACAGCCAGCGCAGCGGCCAGTGATCGAACGCGATGAAGTGCATGCCGGTCAGGAAGCGCTGCGTGGTCGCAGCGGGCTGCAACGGCACGTGATGCAGCAACGCACCGGTGGCGCCGTCGAAGTAGGCGGCGTCGTCGGCCAGGCTGACGCGGTCGCCCACCGAGCGGCTCACCTTGACCACGGCGTTGGCATCGCCGGGGTTCCACACCCGGATCGCGGCCGGCGCCGCCCCGCCCCAGCGCGCGCGCGCGGTCTCGACCATCGGCCCCAGCGCGGCCATCGGTGCCGCCACCCCGGCGGGCGGGCGCGAGTAGCCGGACAAGGCCTGGTCGTAGAAGGTGTTCGGCTGCTGGTACAACGCGCTGATGCCGGCCGGCATCAGGATCATGTAGACAATGCAGATCCCGGAGAACGTAATCACCGCATGGAACGGCAGCGCCAGCACGCCGGTCAGGTTGTGCAGGTCCAGCAGGCTGCGCTGCAGCTGCTTGCGCGGCCGGAACGTAAAGAAGTCGCGGAAGATGCGGACGTGGATGATCACCCCCGACACGATCGCCGCCAGCATCGCCATCGCCGCCAGGCCCACCAGCCAGTAGCCGATGTTCCAGGCGCGCAGGTGCAGGTTGTAGTGCAGCGGATAGAAGAACGACGACGCGCCCAAAGTGCCCACGTCAGGCAGCAGCTCGCCGCTGCGCGGATCGGCCAGGCGGATCTGCCCGCCCGCGGCGGCATAGCGCACGCGCGCGATCATCACCGGGGTGCGCTGCTCGGGCAGCGTGACCGCCCATTCGCGCAGCGGCTTGCCGCTCGCCAGCGCCGCCACGGCGCGCGGCACCACGGTGTCGATGTCGATCGTGGGCGGCGCTGCGTCCAGGCGCGTGGCCGGCATCATCCAGCGGTCGACCTCGCGGTCGAACACCGCCACCGAGCCCATGAAGAACGCCACCATCAGCACACCGCCGAGCAGTACGCCAATCCAGGTGTGCGCCCAGGTCATGGCCTGGCGCAGGCCGCCGGCATGTGCATCGGCCTTCTGTGCGCGGGCCTTGTTATTTCGTGCGGGTCGCGTCACGCCAGCTTCTCCCCCAGCCACCACGCCACGCCGGCGCCGATGGCCGCGCCGGCCGCCAGCACCAGCCACACGCGCAGCAGGTGCCGCGTCACCAGCGCCCACAGTGACATCATCGGAAACAGGAGGAAGGCCAGCATCGAAAACCAGAGCACGGCCTCGCTGCGGGCCAGGCCCAGGCGCCAACCGAGCGCGGCGCCGCCGGCGGTGATGCCCCAGACAAAGGCATAGCTGCCCGCCAGCGCGGCCAGCGCGCGGGCGGTCATGGCCAGCGCGCGCGGGAAGGCGCGGCGCGATGGCAGGGATGAGGGACTGTCGTTCATTGGAATTCTTCGCAACGCGCGGCCTTCGTGGTGGTGCAATGGCATCGCACCACCACGAAGGCCGCTGCGTTTACATCTTCATGCGCACGGTGAACATGGCCGCGCGCGGCTGGCCCCAGATGTTGCCTTCGCGCGGGTTGTTGATCCGTGAGTAGTAGCTGCGGTCGAACAGGTTGGTCAGGTTCAGGTCCGCCGACACGTGCTTGTTGAAGTCGTAGCCGATCGCGGCATCGAACGTCGCATAGCCGCCGCGGCGCAGCGTGACCGCACCAATCGGCGCGGGGAACAGCGCGGTGTTCTGCACATGGCTGACCGCGGTCATGCCGCCACCGATGCGCCAGCGGTTGAAATCGCCGGGCAGGCGGTACATCGTCCACAGTTTGAACAGGTGCTTGGGGGCAATCGCCGAGAACGGCGTGTTGACCTGGCCGGTGCGGTTCTGCAGGTCCTGCGTGACGTTGAACGTATAGCCGGCGTAGATGGTCCAGCTCGGCGTGATGCGGCCGCTGGCTTCCAGCTCGAAGCCCTGGCTCTTGGTCTCGCCCTGCGACACGAAGAACGGATTGCTCGGATTGGTCGTGTTGATATTGTCGAGCGTGGCGCGACCGGTCTCGCGTACCTCGAACAGTGCCAGCGAGGTGTTCAGCGCGCCCTCGAAAAATTCGCCCTTGACGCCGACCTCGTACTGCTTGCCCTTGATCGGATCGACCAGGTTGCCGCTGGCGGTCAGGTACTCATCCTGCGGCTGGAAGATCTCCGCATAGCTGGCATAGGCCGACCAGTGTTCGGTGAAGTCGTAGATCAGCCCGGCGAACGGCGTGAACTTGGCGTTGATGTCGTCGCCCCGGGTCACGCTGGTGGTCGACGTGTACTGGCGCGCGCTGATGTCCCACCAGCTCAGCCGCCCGCCCAGCACCAGCGTCACCGGATCCGCCAGCGAGAAGCGCGCGTCGCCGTAGACGCCGTACTGCCTGGTCGTGGTGGTGATGCCTGTGCCATTGGGGGTGAAGGTTGGCTTGGCGAAGTCGCTGCGCGGGTTGAAGATGTTCACGACCTGCGAGAACGGCGAAATGGCATACCGGGGGTCGCGCCGTTCCGAATCGGAAAAATTGAAGCCGACCAGCGCCTTGTGCCGGCGCCCGAACAGCGAGAACGGCCCGTTGGCGTAGAGGTCGAAGCTGGTCTGCTCCTGCGTGTAGGTCTGCTTGGCCGCGAACAGCGTGGTCGTGTTCACGCCCGGGATCACCGGCGTATAGGCATAGGCCTGCTCGCGGTTCAGGCGGTTGTTCAGGTAGCGCAGCGCACCCTTGACCTGCCAGCCGCTGTCGAACTTGTGCTCCAGCTCGGCGAAGGCCGAGGTGGTATAGAAGTGGTCTCGGTTCCAGTCCGCGCCCAGGTAAGTCGAGCGCGGCACGTCGAGCAGGCTGGCCTGGCGCGTGACCGGGTTGAAGTAGGCCGGCAGCGTCCACGGCTGGCGGCCTTCCGAATCCTGGTAGCTCGCGCCGACCGTCACCAGCGTGCTGGGCGTGATGTCGTACTCGATCACGCCATAGAGCGCGCTGGTGCGCATATTGGTCTTGTCGATGAACGAGTCCTTGTCCTGGAACGCGCCGGTGATGCGCGCGCGCAGCGTGCCGTCGGCATTGAGCGCGCCGCCGGCATCCACCTCGGCGCGGTAGTTGTTCCACGATCCCACCGACAGCGCGCCGCCGATCTGGGTATCTCGCGTCGGGCGCTTGCGCACCAGGTTGATCGCGCCGCCGGTCTTGCCCGCCCCGGCGAGCAGGCCCGACGGCCCCTTGAGCACTTCCACCCGCTCGATCATCGACAGGTCCGGCTGCACGGTGTTGCGCCAGTCATACTTGGTCGGCACGCCGTCCAGCATGAAGGTGTCGATCTCCAGTCCGCGCGAATAATAGATCGAACGCTCCTGGTCACGCTTTTCGACGAACACGCCGGTAGCCTGCATCATCGCGTCTTCCAGCGTGGTCAGGTTCTGCTCGCGGATGCGCTCGGCGTTGACCACGGTGACCGATTGCGGCACCTCGCGCGCGGTCAGCGGCACCTTGCTGCCAGCGGTAGTAGGCGGGTTGACGGAGTTTTCGCGGGCGCCGTTGACTGTCACCGCCGGCAGCGAAGGCTCCGGTTGCCGGGCGGGTCTGCCCGCGGGGGCCGGCTGCTCCGCCTGCGTTGCCGACGATGCCGAACCTGTCACGTTTTCCTGTCCGAAAGCCGACGCGCTGACCATCAGGCCAACGGCGGCCGGGATCCAGCGCATGGCGGCGCGGCACTGCACGGACCCATGCGGTGTTGCCCGCGCGCGTTCGGTCGCGCGTCTGTTGCTGTGTTTCATTTCCTTCTTACTCCCCTGCTCTGTTGTGAAAGTCCAGGCCGTGGGACCCGGCTGGCCGCCTGGTCGCGGCCGCCGGTCCTCATATTGCTTTGTATGGGCGATACCTCAGTGCGTGCCGGCGTGCGCGACGCGCGCGGGGCGGCTGCGAGGCGGCTCGGCCTCCATGGCGCATGCCGCACCCGCCCGGTTGCCCAGCACGGCGGCCGCAATCTCCTGCGCGCGCACCGCCAGCACCGACAGCAGCGTGTCCGACAAGCCGTGCGTCGCTTCGCAGCAGCCCTGCAGGAATACGCCCGCCTGGCAGCCCGGCGCCATCTGCAGCCGGTAGTCGCGGTCGGCCTGGAAGCCCTTGGCGTCGTCCAGGTAGGACGCCAGCGGCGCCAGCAGCGACTGGTGCAGCTCGCGCCGGTAGCCCGTGGCGAGGATGACCGCGTCATAGCGCTGCAACTGATGCGCGCCATCGTCACGCCGCGCAATGTCCAGCCGCACGCCGTCGGCATCGGCCTCGGCATGGCGGGCCTCGCTGCCGGCCAGCAGGCGGTGGCGCACCTTGCCGGTGACCTTCTGCTGGTACAGCACCTCGTAAATGGCTTCGATCAGGTCGGTATCGACCACCGCGTAGTTGGTATTACCGAACTCGCGCAGCAGTTGCTCGCGCTCAGTCGCCTCGCGCGAGAACAGGTAGTCGATATAGCGCGGGTTGAAGATCTCGTTGACGAAGGGGCTGTCGTCGGCCGGCTTGAGCGCCGGCGCACGGCTGACCAGGTCGACCGCAATGCCGCCTTCGCGGCCATGCAGGTCCAGGAAAATCTCGGCGGCGCTCTGGCCCGAACCAATTACTGCCACGCGCCGCACGGGCGCTGTGCGCTCCAGCCGCTCCAGCGACTCGAGGTACGACGACGAATGGAACACCCGCGGGTGGCCCCGCAGCGGCACGAAGGCGTCCGGAATGCTGGGCGCGCCGCCGACGCTGACCACCACGTTGCGCGCGCGGCGCTCGGTCAGCGCCCCTTCCGCCGTGCGCGAGGTCACGCGCAGGCAGGCCAGATCGCCATTGCCGCCGGCGGGCTCGGGCGCGACCGAAACCACTTCCTCGCCGTAGTGACAGGCGTCGGCAAAATCACCCGCCACCCAGGACAGGTAGTCGTTGAACTCGTAGCGGCTGGGATAGAAGGTGCGGGTGTTGATGAAGTCCAGCAGCCGCTCGCGCTCGTGCAGGTAGTTGATGAAGGTATAGCGGCTGGCCGGATTGCGCATCGTGACCAGGTCCTTCAGGAACGAGATCTGCATGCGGCTGTTGTCGAGCAGCATATTGCCGTGCCAGACGAAGCCCGGTTTCTTCTCGACAAAGCCGAAGCGGAACGGTGCCTGCTGCGGCAGCATTTCGCGCAGGGCCACTGCCAGCGCGAGGTTGGAAGGCCCGAAGCCGATGCCCAGCAGGTCGAGCACGGGCCCTGCACCGGCATCGGTGCCGTGGGCGGCGAAGGTGGAAGCGGAATAGAGCATGGTCTCTCCTTGCGCGGCTGGCTCAGGCCGCCAGCGCGGTCGGTTCTGCACCGGACAGCTGCGCCTGCCCGTCGTCCTGCGGCACCCACAGGCGCTCGCCGAAGAAGCGTTCGCGCAGCAGCATCACCAGCATGGCGCGCTTGTGCGGGAAGTCGAAGGCCTTGACCTTGGCAAACCCGGAACGGTCCAGGTTGCGGATCTGCTGCACATGATCGATGCGGGGCTCGCCGACGATGCGCTGCGTGCGCGGGTCGTCCAGGAACATGTAGTGCATCAGCGACGGCAGCCAGGCGCTGATATACGCCTTGCCACGGATCTCGCCGTCGCCGATCAGCACGTGCCAGCCGCGGTCGAAGTCGTCGACGTCGTAGTAGGGGCCGATGCGGTTCTCCTTGGCCCAGTACACCTCGAAGTACGCGAACGGCTTGCCGTCCAGGCAGCCGATCAGCGGGATGGTGTGCGGGTCGGCCAGCTGCGCCGACAGGTAATCGCGATGCTTTTCCAGATCGCCTTCTTCCTCCCAGAACGCCGCCACGCGCGGATCGTTCATCCAGCCGTGGAAGCACGCCAGGTCGGCATCGAGATCGGCCACCCGCATCGAGAACACCTGGCCGAGCCACGGGATATGGCGTGCATAGACCTGGCCCGACGGCTTGGGCGCGCGCAGCGGATGGCGCCGGCCCTGGGTCATCGCGTATTGCAGCGGATAGTCGCGGCCCGAGGTGCCGGTGTGCCACAGCGCCGGCAGTTGCCAGAGCTGCTCGACGCGCGTCACCAGCTCGCCGCCGGCCGCGCGCGTGGCGCTGCCCTCGCGCAGCATTGCGTTGGCGATGGCATCGGGCAGGTCCAGCGCGATTGCCTGCGTCGCCGGGGTGCGCGCCAGCACCGCCTCGCAGGCGGCAAAGGTCGCGGCGCGCGCCAGCGGATGGACCGGGTCGGTATCGGCAAGTGCCAGCCGCGGCTGGGTGCCGGGCGTAAACTGCCAGGCCTGCAGCGGCGTGCCGTCGAGGCTTAGCTGCAGCGCGCAGCCATCCCAGCGGCTCTGCAGGGTGGGGCTCGTCGCGGACAACCAGGGCTGGCTCGCGATCGCGTGGGTCATCAAAGGCGCGGCATTGCTTTGCATGTGAACTGACTCCCTGTCTGTGTTGGCGCGCGTCATGCGGCGGCCTGATGGTCGGTCTGGCCGGCCGCGGCGGGGGCGGCGGCGCTGTCGGTGGCGCTGTCGGCGCGGATCACGCCGCTGTCGGCGCCGATCACGCGGTCGGCCACGTGGAAATAGCGGTCGTCATGGCTGACCGCGACAATGGTCTTGCCGCTGCGCTTGAGCTCCGGCAGCAGCGATTCATAGAAATAGGCGCGGAACACGGGATCCTGGTCGGCTGCCCATTCGTCGAGCAGCAGCACCGGGCGCGCCTCGACATAAGCCGCCAGCAGCGCCAGCCGCTTGCGTTGCCCCTGCGACAGCTGCGTGGTCGACAGCAGGTCATCGCGGATGGCGACCTTGTGGTCCATGTGCAGCCGCTTCAGGAAAGCATTGGCCACCGCGGCGTCGAAGCGCCCGTCCGGGCCGACCAGCCGCGCGAACAGATGGGCGTTGGAGAACACCGTGGCGAAATGGCTGCGATACCAGGGCAGCTCGGCGGTGCCCACCGGCCGGTCGCCGAGCGCTATGCTGCCGGCGCTCGGCTGGTACAGGCCCGCCAGCAGCTTCATCAGCGTGGACTTGCCGCTGCCGTTGCCGCCGACGATAAAGACCGTCTCGCCGGCGGACAGCGTCAGCGACACGGGGCCGAGGCGGAAGCCGCGCTCGTCGCCCTGGCCGGGATAGTCGTAGCGCACGTCCTGCAGCGTGATCAGCGGCGTGCCCGGCGCGGGCGGTGCAGCGGCGGTATTGGTCGAATGCAGCGCGAAATCCTCCGTGTACGGCGCCAGCCGCAGCGTCTCGATCTTGCGCAGCGCGACGTTGCCGGTCATCAGGATCGGCAGCGTGCCGACCAGGTCGTTCAGCGGCATGCGCAGGAACATCAGCACCAGCACGAAGGCGGTGATGCGCTCGCGCCCAATACCCAGCGCATCGCCGGCGATAAAGATCGCGCACGCCACCCCCAGGATCAGCGTCGCGGTGAACGACAGGCTCAGCACCCAGTAGCGGTCGGCGCGCACCTCATGTGCGCGCGCAAACTCCGCGGCGGGCTCGAAGTCGCGCTGGTAGAAGCTCTGCTTGCGCCAGGCATTGAGCGCCAGTTCGTAGCGGCCATCAATCGCGCCCTGGTAGCCGGCGTAGAGCCGGTCGTCGGTATCGCGCACCGCCTTCATCAGGGTGCGCATGCGCAGCACCCAGCGCTGCGCCAGCAGCACGCCTGCGCCCAGCACCGCGGCACCGAGCACGAACAGCTGCCACGACAGCCAGCCCAGGTACAGCAGCCCGCCCAGCACCAGCACGCCGTTGTAGAACACGAACGGCACGCGGTTGAAGGCCATGCCGATCGAGGCGATGTCCTTGGTCAGCGTGGCATAGACGGTCGGGCCGCCGATCGCTTCCAGGCGCTCCACGTCGGTATCGAGCACGCGCTTGAGCATGCGCAGCCGCATGTCGTACACCACGCGGTGGCCCAGCGCGGTCAGCAGCGCCTGCGAGCCGAAGCCGCAGCCGAACAGCACCGCCAGCAGGCCCAGCAGCACGCCGATGCGCCCCGCTTCCAGCGCCGCCGGCGCGGCGATCATGCGGTTGATCTCGGCAATCAGCGCGATGCCGGCGAGCGCGCTGCAGGTGCCCGCGGCCAGCGCCAACAGCAGGAGGCCGCCGAAGCGGCGGCGCAATGAGAGGAACAGATTCACAGGGCCTCCAGCAGATCGTTCATGAAGGCCAGGTCGGCGTCGGCATCGCGCCGGCCGGCCTGGTCGATCGCCGCGGCCATGTCGCGCAGCACGGGCGCAGCGAACAGCGCCGGCAGCGCCAGTTCGCAGGCCATCTGCTCGCGGATGCGGGTCTGCAGCCGCACCAGCAGCAGCGAATGGCCACCCAGCAGGAAGAAATCGTCGTCGGCTCCGGCCTGGGCCACGTCCAGCACCGCGCACCATAGCGCCGCCAGTTCATGCTCGGTCGGCGTCGATGGTGCCGCCGCCGCGCGCGGCGCGGCCGGCTCGGGCAGCGCCTGGCGGTCGACCTTGCCGTTGGCGTTGAGCGGCAGCGCATCGAGCCGCGTCAGGCTGGACGGCACCATGTAGCCGGGCAACTGCTCGCGCAGGCGCGCGAGGATGGCGTCGTCCGAGTCATCGCCAGCCGTGGCGGCCACGTAGTACGCGCACAGCCGCGCCATCCCGTCGGGACCCTGCCGGGCCACACAGACTGCCTGGCTCACCTGCGGGCACGCGCTCAGCGCCGCCTCGACCTCGCCCGGTTCGACGCGGAAGCCGCGCACCTTGACCTGGTGGTCGCGCCGGCCGAGGAACTCGACAATGCCGTCGGCACGCTTGCGCGCCAGGTCGCCGGTCCGGTACAGCCGGTCGCCCGCCATGGCGCCCGGCGTGCCGGGCGCGAACGGGTTGGGCACGAAGGCCGCGGCGGTGCGGGCCGGATCCTCGGCATAGCCGCGCGCCAGCCCGGCGCCGCCGATGTAGAGCTCGCCGGCCACGCCCGGGGGCACCGGTTCGAGCCGCGCGTCCAGCACGTAGAGCTGGTTGTTGGCGATGGGCCGGCCGACCGGCGCGACCGCCCACGCGGGAGCGCCCTCGGCCGCCAGCGCATGCACCGCGGACCAGACCGTGGTCTCGGTGGGGCCATAGACGTTGCAGACCTGCGCGCCCCTGGCCAGCAGTGCCGTGGCCAGCTCGCGCCCCAGCGCCTCGCCGCCGCACAGCACGCGCAGCCCCTCCCATGCCGGCGAGGCTTGCGTCACCAGCATCTGCCAGGTCGCGGGCGTGGCCTGCATCACGGTGATGCCGTGCGCGGACATCAGCGCCGCCAGCCGCGCCGGGTCGCGCGCATCGTCGCGCGTGGCGATCACCACGCGGGCGCCGCTGGCCAGCGGCAGGAACAGCTCCAGCCCCGCGATATCGAAGCCGAGCGTGGTCACCGCCAGCAGCCGGTCGCTGCCGTCCATCGGCACCACCGGCGTCATCGCCCGCAAGAAATTGGCAAACGCGCCGCGCGAAATCTGCACGCCCTTGGGCGTGCCGGTCGAGCCGGAGGTGTAGAGCGTGTAGGCCAGTTGTGCCGGATGGCATGGCGCAGCCGGCGGCGTATCGGGGGCCGTGCTCCAGGGCGGCGTGTCGCCGTCGACCAGCACCACCGCGCCGCTGTCGCCGAGCGCGGCGCGTGTAGCGGCGCTCGCCAGGATCAGGCGCGCACGGGCATGGCCGAGGATGTGGGCATTGCGCGCGGCCGGATGGTGAGCGTCGACCGGCAGGTAGGCGGCGCCCGCCTTCAGGATGCCGAGCAGCACTGCCACCAGCGCGGGCGTGCGCGGCAGGCACACGCCGACCAGCGCCTCGGCGCCGAGTTCCTGCGCGGCCAGCCAGTTCGCGATGCGGTTGGCGGTCGCTTCCAGCCCGGCATAGGTCAGGCTCGAGGCGCCGTCCGTCACCGCAATGGCATCGGGCGTGGCCGCGGCGGCGCGCGCGATCCGTGCGACCACGTCGTCGGCCGGGTCGAGTGCAAGGCCGGTGTCGTTGCCGTCGGCCAGCGTCCGGGCCTGCTCGCCTTCATCCATCAGCGGCAGTGCTTCGAGCGGCGTCTCGGGCGCGGCCAGCATCGCGCCGAGCAGGTGTTCATAGTGCCGCGCCATCCGCTGGGCCGTGGCCGCGGTGAACAGCGTGGCGTCGTATTCCAGCGTGGCCGACACGCGCGTGGCGCTGGCGTGCAGGTCGAGCGTGACGTCGAACTTGGCGCTGTCGTCGGGCACCGGCAGTGCGCTCGCCTGCAGGCCGGGCAGCGTGAAGGCGGCGGGCTCGCCCATCTGCAGGTTGAACATCGCCTGGAACACCGGCGTGCGGCTGGGGTCGCGCGACGGCGCCAGCCTGTCGACCAGCAGTTCGAACGGCAGGTCGGCGTGGTCCAGCGCGGCGCGCGCATCGTCGCGGACCTGCTGACACAGCGCGTGGCCGCTCAGGCCGGGCGTCAGCCGGGCGCGATAGACCTGGGTATTGATGAAGCAGCCGACCAGTTCGTCCAGCTCTTCATGCGTGCGGGCTGCGTTGGGCACGCCCACGGCAAAGTCGGACTGGCCGCTGTGGCGCGCCAGCAGCGCCTGCCATGCGGCCAGCAACACGGCGAACGGCGTGAGCCGGCCACCCCGACCCGTGCCACCAGCGCAGTAGCTGCGCAGCGCTGCCACCACGTCGTCCGACAGCGTCCAGCGGACGCGCCCGCCCTTGCCTGCCGGCCGCGCCGGGCGCGGGGCATCGAGCGGCAGTTCCAGCGCGGGAATGCCAATGCCCAGGCGGTCCGCGCAGCGTGCCACCGCGGCATCGAGCGCAGGGCCATCGAGACGCTCGCGCTGCCAGGCAGCGTAGTCGGCGTACTGCACCGGCAGCGGCGTCCAGCCCGGCTCGCTGCCATTGACGGCCGCGGCATAGGCCCGCGCGAGGTCGCGCGCCAGGATCGGGTTGGACCAGCCGTCCGAGACGATGTGGTGCATGGCCAGCACCAGCACGTGGGCGTCATCCTCCAGCCGGGCGACGGTGACGTGGAAAGGCGCGGCGGCGTGCAGGTCGAATACGCGCGCCGACTCGCGGCGCAGCTGCGCATCGAGCTCGCCTGCGGGCAGGTCGATCCATTGCACGGCCGGCGGCGCGTTGTCGACGATCTGCCGGGGCTCGCCGTCACCGGTCGAGAAACGGGTACGCAGTACCGCATGGCGCGCCGTCACCTGCGCCAGCGCCTGCTCCAGCGCCGGAGCCGACAGCGGGCCCTGCAGGCGCCAGGCGCGCACCAGGTTGTACGCGGTGCTGTCCGGCGCGTAGCGCTGCAGGAACCACAGGCGCTGCTGCGCGAACGACAGCGGCGCGGGGTCTTGCGAGGCGCGCGCACGGATCGTCAGGTCGGGCATAGGCTGCGTCATTGGGTCTCCTCGGGAGCCGCGAGGCAGCCATTGCTGGCCTGGCTGCCACCGCGCGCATGGCCTTGCCGCGCGAACGGCAAGGCCAGGACCGCCCCGCAGCCGCGGCCATGCTGCGACTGACTGGCAAGGGGGCGCCCAGGTGCGAGATTGTCTTTACAAAGCGAATTGCGAATATACCTGATAATCATTCTCATTTTCAACAAAGAAAAGGCGTTGACTGCATATCCGCAACGCCGTACGGGGCTGCCTCTTGTTTCCGTTACCGATCCTGCTTGCACTGTTTCCCGAGCCGCTGCGTCACTACGCCGAGGCCGTACGCATCGGCCCCACGACGTCCGATGACGTCATGCCCGCCGCGCTCATGTCCGCGCCGGCGGGCCGCGCCCCACTACGGCAGGCGCTTCACGCCATGGCCGTCCACTACGGTGGCGACGATGCGCGCGTGGCCGGCTCGGTCTGGGCGCGGCATTGCTTCTCCGCGCTGCTGCCTGGCACGGTGGCCGCCGCGGCGCTGGCGCACCACGTGCTGCCCTTGCGCGACACGGCCATCCGGCCCGATCGGCACGGCCGCGCCGTGACGTTGCTGCTGCCACACGCTGGCCAGAGGTTTGCCGGCGCGCCGCCGCAGCAGCGTTACGGCGCCCTGCTGGACGACCTGCTGTCACCGCTGATCGAAGCGCTGGCAGCGGCCAGCGGCGCGTCGCCGCGCCTGCTGTGGGCCAATGCCGGCGCTGTCGTCGCCGAGGTATTGCGCCACGCGCCCGCCCTGCTGCAGCCGGATATGCCGGCCACGGACGCCACGCTGGCTGCCGACGCGGCCTGGCTGATAGACACCCGCACCCGCCCCGACGGCCGCGACAACCCGCTGCATGCGCCGATGCGCGCGCACCGCGTGACGCAGGACGGCACCACCACCACGCTGTGGCTGCGCCGGCTGTGTTGCCTGCGCTACCGCTTGCCGGCCTTCACGCTGTGCGGCGACTGCCCGCGCCGCCTGCTGCGGTAAAGCCGTCGGCACCTAGGCCGCCAGCGCGCTGGCGCTGCCGTGCTCCACGCGCACCGGCACTTCGCCCAGCGTGGCGCCGGCCAGCGCCGGCAGCGCCAGCAGGATCGCCACGCACTGCCGGGTCAGTTCCTTCGCCGCGCTGTCGTCGAGCGCCGCCGTGTCGTACTCCACGCGCAGCGTCAGCGTTTCACGCGGAATCACGATGGCCGTTACCGGATAGCTCATCTGTCCGCGGTTATCGACATCGCTGAAGCGCAGCACGCCGCGCTGGGTTTCCCGCAGCGTGCTGTCGACCGGGTAGTTCTCGTAGATCAGCATGGTGTCGAACGGCGTGCGCGCGGCATCGTCGCTGCCGGCCGCCCAGCTCTGCAGCCACGCCGGCGGCGCATGCTCGATCTCGCGCAGCGCCAGGTTGTCGGCCTGCAGCGCCGGCAGCCAGTCGGCCACGCGCAGCGAGTCGGGCAGCGCCTGCACCAGCGGCAAGGTACTCGCGAGCAAGCCCATGATGTCTTCGATGCCGGGCAGCTCCGCCGAACGGCCCGAGCCCACCACGGCCATCCCCACCGTGCGCGCACCGGTGGCCTGGCGCAGCGCCAGCATCCATGCTGCCTGCACCAGCGTGTTGACGGTGACGTGCTGGCGGCTGGCGAAAGCGGCCAGCGTGCGCAGCGCATCGGCCTGCACCACGTGCTCCACCGCCCGGATCTGCTGCCCGCGCCGTGCCGGCGCGACCTCGCACGTGATGCGCACCGGTTGGCGTGCCAGCGGCGCCAGGCGCTCGCGCCAGCGTTGTTCAGGATCGGCGCCCAACTGCGCCTGCTGCCACGCCACGTAGCGGCGCAGCGACACCGCGGGCTGGGCCGGCTGCTCGCCGTCGTAGCCGCGCAGCACCTCGCCCAGCAGGCGCGACATGCTCCAGCCGTCCAGCAGCAGGTGATGCCAGGTCCAGAGGAAGCGCCAGCTGTGGTCGCCGATGCGCACCAGCGTCAGCCGCATCAGCGGCGCCTGGCCCAGGTCGAAGCCCTCGCGGAACTCGGCCTCGCACAGCGCCTGCCATTGGGCATCGTCGACGGCTGCGGCCGGGCGATGGCTGCGCTCGCGCCAGTCGTGGTGCCTGACCGGCAGCGTGGCCTGCGTGGGCACCACCAGCAGCGGCTCGGCCTCCATGCCCGCGCCCGCTTGCAGCCACGCCACCCGGGCCCGCAGCACCGGATGCCGCCGCACCGCGTCCTGCCACGCCGCGACCATGCGTTCCACGTCGAGCCCGTCCATGGTGGCCTGCACCTGCACGGTATAGGCCGGCGAGCCGGG
The DNA here is from genome assembly GCF_058794355.1 of Cupriavidus sp. GW823-FHT07B10. Lineage (NCBI taxonomy): Bacteria > Pseudomonadati > Pseudomonadota > Betaproteobacteria > Burkholderiales > Burkholderiaceae > Cupriavidus > Cupriavidus sp. GW823-FHT07B10. The sequence continues at coordinate 108,102 of NZ_JBXAGS010000016.1, read as the reverse complement.
ATGCCGCGCGCCGTGCCGGATCATGCCGCGCTGCATCGGCGTGGGCCGCCAGATGTCCTCGATCTCGTCGGCACGCAGCGCGAGCGCATCCAGTTGCAGCTGCGACAGCGCGCTGGCCGGCACATCGGAGGGCGTCAGCCGCGTCACGGCCTGCGCCACGCAATGCCCGACCACCTCGCGCAGCGACTGCGCGATGCGCGCCATCAGCGCTTCGATGGTGGCCTCGCGGAACTGCGCGCCGCTGTAGGTGCAGCGGAACTGCAGGCGGCCGCCCTGGATCCGGCCGTCGAACGCCAGCGGCGCCGGCAAGGGGATGTCGTCGGAGACGCCACGACCGGTATCCTCCGCGGCGGCCTGCCAGCTGCCTTCGCCAAGGCTGCCGTCGAACTGGCCGAGGTAGTTGAACAACACCTGCGGCGCGCACGGCGGCAGCGCCGCAGGCGCGAGAGCGCTGAGCACGCCGTACCCCAGCCCTTGGCGCGGCACCGCGCGCAGCGCTTCCTTGACGCCGGCGATGGTGTCGCCAACGTCCGCAACGCTCGCCAGCCGGACCGGCCAGACGCTGGTGAACCAGCCCACCGTGCGGCTGAGATCGAGCGCGCTGCCGGCCGCCTCGGCTTCGCGGCCGTGGCCTTCCACGTGGATGCGGATGTCGTCGCGGCCAGCAAAGGCGCACAGCGCGCGCGCGAAGCCCGTCAGCAACAGGTCGTTGACGCCGGTGCGGTAGGCGGCATGGGCACGCCGCAGCAAGGCGTCAGTCGTGGCCGCGTCCAAAGCAAAGCTTGCCGTGCGGGGGCGCGCCGGTTCACCGCCCGGACCATCGCATGGCAATGACATCTGGTCGCGCGTGACGGCGCGCCAGTATTCGGCCTCGGGCGCGAACATGTCGCGCGCCGGCCCTGCCAGCGTGCGGCTCCATGCGGCATAGCTGGCGCCCACCGGCGCCAGCGCTGGCACCTGTCCCGCCAGCCGGGCGGCGTAGGCGGCCTGCAGGTCTTCCAGCACGATGCGCCATGACACGCCATCCACCACCAGGTGATGGCAGACCAGGAACAGCCGCTCGCTGCCATCGGCGACGCGCAGGTGCAGCGCGCGCAGCAGCGGGCTGCGGGCGATGTCCAGCCGGTCCTGCTCCGCATCGCAGGCAGCGGTGATTGCCGTGGCGTCCGGCACGTCGATGGTCGTCAGTGCGACCGCGGCCCCGGCCTCGGCGACGGCCTGCTGACGCCAGCCTTGGTCCGTGCGAGTGAAGCGGTAGCGCAACGCGGCATGGTGGCCGGTGACGTCCTGCAGCGCGGCCTGCAATGCCGGTGCGTCGATGGCCGACTGCGGGCGCAGCAGCACCGACTGGTTGAAGCGGTTGCGGCTGGCCTCGGCCAGCGGCTGCCCGAGAAAGGCCGCCTGCACCGGCGTCAGCGGCGCCGCGCCAGCGTCATCGTCATCGTTGGCCGCATCCTGCGCTGTGCCACCCACGCGCTCCGCCACCCGCGCCAGCGCGGCCACCGTCTGGTGCTCGAATACCTGGCGCGGCGTCAGCCGCCAGCCCTGCAAACGGGCGCGCGCGACGATCTGCAGGCTCAGGATGGAATCGCCGCCGAGCGAGAAGAAGTTGTCATGCAGGCCCACCTGCGCGATGCCGAGCACGTCTGCCCACACGGCCGCCAGCATCCGCTCCGCCGCGGACACCGGCGCGGCGTAGGCGGTCTCGGCCTGCCACTGCGGTTCCGGCAGCGCGCGCCGGTCCAGTTTGCCGTTGGGCGTGACCGGGAGGCTGTCGAGCTGCAGGATCGCGGCCGGCACCATGTAGTCGGGCAAAGCCGCCGCGAGCGCCGCGCGCAGGGCCTCGCACGATACCGCGCCCTGCTGCGCCACGACGTAGCCGACAAGCCGCGTGCCGGCGGACGTCTCGTGCGGCAGCACCACCACTTGCCGAACGCCGGGCTGCGCCAACAGGCGCGCCTCGATCTCGCCCAGTTCGATGCGGAAGCCGCGGATCTTCACCTGGTGGTCCTGCCGGCCGAGGTATTCGATGCAGCCGTCGGGCTGCCAGCGCACCAGGTCGCCGGTGCGGTAGAGCCGTCCACCGGGCGCGCCAAACGGATCGGGAATAAAGCGGTCTGCCGTCATGCCGGCGCGGCCCAGGTAGCCGCGCGCCAGCCCTTCGCCGCCGAGATAGAGTTCGCCCGGCACGCCCACCGGCACCGGCTCCAGCCGGCTGTCCAGCACGTACGCGCTGCGCGCCCCCACCGGCCGGCCGATCGGCGCATAGGCGCCGGTGACCTGGGCTTCCGCGTCAGCGGCCCTTGCCTTCCACACCAGCGGCGTCACCACCGTCTCGGTCGGGCCATAGCCGTTGATGATGTGCTGCGGCCGCAGCGCCTGCGTCAGGCGGGCCACGCCCGCCCGGGGCATGGCTTCGCCACCGAAGGAATACAGCCACAGCGGCGGCGGATCGCCCTGCGACTCGGCCCAGGCCGCGAGCTGGTGCAGGTAGCGCGGCGGAAAGCCCGCGTGCGTGACCGCATGGCGGCGCAGCGCGGCGTAGGTCTGCTCCACGCTCCACAGCGTGTCGTCACGCAGCACGATGCTGGCGCCGCTGGCCAGCGGCACCATCCAGCGCTCATGCGCGCCGTCGAAGCTGAACGACAGGAAATGCAGCTCGCGGCTGGTGGCCGTGATGTCGTAGCACTCGGCGGTGGTGACCACGTGCATTGCCAGCGGGCCGTGCGCCACCGCGACGCCCTTGGGCTTGCCGGTCGAGCCCGAGGTGTAGATGACGTAGGCAAGCTGCGCCGGGTGCACGGCAATTTCGGCATCGTGTTCGGGCCAGGATACGTCGGCGTCGTCATCGACCAGCAGCACCGGCAGGCCTTCTGCCACCGGGAAGGACTCGCGCAGCGCGCGCTCGGTCAGCAGCAGTTGCGGGGCGGCGTCCTCCTGCATGTCCAGCAGGCGCCGCGCCGGATAGGTTGTATCGAAGGGCACGAAGCAGCCGCCAGCCTTCAGCACCGCCAGCAGCGCCACGATCATGCGCGGCGAACGGCCCAGCGCCACGCCGACACGGCTCTCGGCGCCAATACCCTGCGCGACCAGCCGGTGCGCGAGCCGGTTGGCCTGGCGGTTCAACTCGCCGTAGCTGAGCGTGGCATCGCCGAACAGCACGGCCGGGGCCTCGGGCACGCGGCGGGCCTGGCCCGCCACCTGCACATGCACCGGCACGAACGGCGGTGCCGCGCAGCCGGGTTCGCTCCAGCGGGCCAGCGCGTCGCGTTCGGCATCCCCCAGCAGCACCGCTGCGGCGGACGTCGTGGCGGGATCGGTAGCGAACGCCTGCAGCAGGCGCCCATAGTGCCCCGCCATGCGCGCCACGGTGGCGGCATCGAACAGATCGGCGGCATAGGCGATCCGGCCGAAAAGGCTGCCATCGGGCAGCTCGGTGGTGGCCAGGCTGAGTTCGAAACGCGCGGTCGTCACCGGCAGTTCCAGCGACGTAACGCGCAGCCCCTTCAGCTGCGGCACCGCCGCAGCGCCAGCGGCGCGATGGTCGAAGGTGACGTTGAACAGCGCCGGCTGCGCCAGGCTGCGGCCGGGCTGAAGCGCTTCCACCAGCAGGTCGAACGGCAGCGCCTGGTGCTCCTGGTCCGCCGCTGCCTGCCGCGCCAACCGCGGCAGCAGCTCGGCAAACGGCTCGTCTGGCGCCACCTCGGCGCGCATCACCTGCATGTTGACGAAGCAGCCGACCAGCGCCTCGGTCTCGCTGCGTTGCCGGTTGGCCACCGGCACGCCGATGCAGATATCGGCCTGTCCGGTGTAGCGGTTCAGCAAGACCGCATAGGCGGCCAGCAGCGCCATGTTGAGCGTGGCCTGATGCGCGCCGGCAAGCGTGCGCAGCGCCGCGGCCACGTCGGCCGGAATGACGAAGGTGTGCTCGGCGCCCGCGCCGGTACGCGCCGCGCGGCGTGGCCGGTCGGCTGGCAGATCGAGTGCGGCGCCGGGCGCATCGCCCAGGCGTTCACGCCAGTAGCCGAGCTGGCGCTCGGCTTCGCCGGCGTCCATCCAGTTGCGCTGCCACGCGGCAAAGTCGGCGTACTGCACCGGCAGCTGCGGCAGTTCGGCCGGCGTGCCGGCGGCTTCGGCCGCGTAGCAGGCGGCCAGCTCGGCGACCAGGCGCACGATCGAGGCGCCATCGGCGACGATGTGGTGCAGCACCACTACCAGCACATGGGACTGGACGCTCTCGCGGATCAGCGCGACGCGCCACAGCGGTCCTACGGCGAGATCGAACGGCGCGTGGGCAATGCCGTCGATGGTGGTGTCCAGGCCGGCGGGATCGGCTTCCATCTCGACGAATGGCGGCGGCAGGCTGTCGTGCACCTGCTGGCGCGCCACGCCGGCAGCGTCGGTTGGATAGCTGGTGCGCAGCACCTCATGGCGCGCACCGATGCGATCGAACGCACGGCGCAGTGCTGCGGCGTCGAGCGCCCCTTCGAGCCGGTATGCGCCCGGCATGTGATAGGCGGTGCCGGCCGGATCGAGCTGCTGCAGGAACCACAGGCGTTGCTGCGCGTACGACAGCGGCAGCGCTTCGCTGCGCGGCGCGGGCACGATCGGCAGCGTGGAGAAGGTTACGCCTTTGTCGTGCAGCGCGGCCAGGAACGCCGTGCGCTGCGCTGGCGCCAGCCGGGCAAAGCGCGCGGCGACCTGCGCGTGCGCGGTATTCAGTGCATCTGACATGGGAGCGGTATCACGGTCAATGGATATCGGGGAGCGCTCAGGCGGCCACGGCAGCCTGCGGCGCCGCATTCAGCGCGGTGAGCGCGCGCGCGTCGAGTTCGCCCGCCGTCTCGCCGTGTTCACGCACGGCCGCGGCCAGCGCGTGGGCAGTCGGGCGGTCGAACACCACGCCCGGCGCGATCTCCACCTGCAGGCGCCGGCGCAGCCGCGCCACCAGCTTGATCACCAGCAGCGAATGGCCGCCGAGCGCGAAGAAGTCGGCGTGCGGGTCGACCCGCTCCTGCTCCAGCAGTTCGGCCATCAGCGCGCAGACCAGGGTCTCCACGGCATCCGCGGATGCCGTGGCAGCTTGCGGCGCCGCTGCGGCAATGTCGTCCGGCGATGCGGCCAGCGTGCGCAGCGCCGTGCGGTCGGTCTTGCCGTTCGGCAGCCGCGGCAGCGCAGGCAGCGCGATCAAGCGCGACGGGACCATGGCGTCGGGCAGCATGGCGGCAAGCGCGCGCCGCAGCGCATCCGTGTCGGCGGAGCCGGCCGATGCCGGCACGATGAACGCGCACAGCACGGCTGCGGCGCCGGGGCCGGGCGCGGCACAGACCGCAGCCTGCGCCACCGCCGGTTGGGCCAGCAACGCGGCCTCGACTTCCGCCGGCTCGACGCGGATGCCGCGGATCTTGACCTGCTGGTCGGCGCGGCCCAGCAGTTGCAGGCCGGCGGGGGTGGCGCGCGCCAGGTCGCCGGTGCGGTAGAGGCGCTGCCCTGCCGCGAACGGGTCGTCGACAAACGCGGCGGCGTCCAGGTCCGGGCGGCCGAGGTAGCCATGCGCCAGTTGCGGACCGCCGACGTAGAGCTGCCCGGCCACGCCGGCCGGGACCGGGCGCAGGGCATCGTCCAGCAGCCGCACGCGCGTCGCGCCCAGGGCCCGGCTGAGCGGCGCCGTGGCGGCGGGCCACGCCGGATCCTCCGCGCCGACCGCGTGGACCATGACGCCGATGGTGGTTTCGGTCGGGCCGTAGTGGTTAAAGATCCGGCAGTCCGGCGCGTGGCGGCGCAGCCCCTGCACCAGGCTGGCGGGCAAGGGCTCGCCGCCCAGGATCACGGTGGCGGGCACGGCCGGTGCATCCGTTTCCAGCAGCGCCGCCAGATGCGACGGCACGATCTTGATGGCGTCGACCTCGCGTCCACGCAGGTAACGAGCGAAGGCGGCGGGATGCGCCATGTCGTCATCGCTGGCCACCGCCAGGCACGCGCCCTGCCACAGTGCTGCGAACAGCGTGGTGTTGCCAAGGTCGGCCGCGACCGACGACGTCAGGCCGAGCCGCCGGCACGACGCCAGCGACAGCGCCTCGCACACCGCCGCGGTGTAATGGCTGATCTGCCGGTGGCCGACCACCACGCCCTTGGGCTCGCCGGTGGAGCCGGAGGTGAAGAGCACGTAGGCGGCGTCTTCCTGTGCGCTGGCAAATTCGCCATCAACCTGTGCGGTCTTGGCCAGCAGCGCATCGGCACGGATCACCGTGGCGTTATCGTGGGCAGCCTGCTGCGCGATGGTCAGCACCGGCGCCGACTGCGCCAGCACGCTGCGGCGGCGCGCCTGCGGCCACGCCGGGTCGAGCGGCACATAGGCCCCGCCCGCGGCCCATACCGCCAGCAGGCTCGCCACCAGCGCGCCGCTGCGCGGCAGCGCCAGCGCCACGCGCGTGCCAGGGCCGACGCCAAGCGCGCGCAGCCGTTGCGCGGCGCCTTGCACGGTGCGCTGCAGGCCGGCGTAGTCGAGCACCAGGTCCGCGGCATCGAGCGCGGGTGCATCCGGTGTCTGCCGGGCATGCTGCGCGATGCGTGCGAGCAGGGTCTGCCCCGCATCCACGGGCGTTTCGCCCGTCCAGCACTGCGGCACGCGCAAGGTATCGTCGGCAGGCCATGACAGCGATTCCAGCGGCGTGTCGAGCGCCGCAGGCAAAGTGCCTATCAGTGCCGCCAGATGCGCCAGCACCCACTGCGCAACGCGCGGATGCAGGACGCCTGCGCGCGCATGCAGCGCGAGCGCCGCCATGCCCTGCCCGTCATCGAGTGCCTCGCACACCAGGTCGAAGCCGGCCCATGCCGGGCTGGCCATCGCCACGCCGGCGGGCGGCAGCGGTGCTACCGCAAACCCGATACGGGGCGCGGCATCCCCGGGCTGCCAGGCTTCCTGCCACGCGGCGTGGCTGTCGAGCGCGGGCAGCCAGGCGCGCCAGTGCTCGGCCACGCTGCGCTGCGCGTCCCAAGCCACGCTGACCGGCAGCGCCTTGACGAATACGCCGGCGGCATCGGCCATCACGTCGTAGTCGCGGCGGCAATCATGCAGCCAGGCACCGCTGAACACCGGGTGCGCGCACAGGCGCGCCAGCACGGTCCACCAGGCCGCCTGCACCACGCGCTCGGGCGTGGTGCCGAACTGTCGTGCCGATGCGGCCAGCGCCTGCCGGTGCGCGCCATGCAGCGTGTGGCGCCAGGTGTCGCTACCTTGCGCGGCGGCGCTTCCTGCCAGCGCATCGGGGATGCGCAGCGGGGCCGGCAGGCCGGCGGCCTGCGCCTGCCAGTACGCGCGGCCGGCGCTGCCAGTGCCGTCTTCGCCCAGGCGCGCGCCTTGCTGCCAGTCGGCGTATTGCGCGTATTGCAGCGGCAATTCCTCATCGCCATCGATCCGTGCCGGCGCATCCAATGCATCGCGCATGTTTTCGGCAAGCTTCAGCACGGTGCCGCGGTCAGCCGCCAGCGGACTAACCAGCAGCCACAGGGTGGCGCCGCCCGCGGGCAGAGGGCTGATGCAGGCGCGCAGTACGTCGCCGGTGGCCGGGTCGAGCGCAGGCAGCGACGGCGCATCGCCGGGCACGGCGATGGCCGTGGCGGCACCGTTGGTGCCCGCCTGCGGCACGCAGGCCACCAGCTCGTTGCCATTGTCAATATATGCGGTACGCAGCGATTCGTGTCGCACACGCAGCGCCCCCAGCGCGGCATCCACCGCGGCAGGGTCGGACTGCCCGTGCAGAGCGATCCGCGCCACATGCGCACGCGGCCCCGGCGTGTCGCGCCATTGCTGCCATGCGGCCTGTTGTTCGGGTGTCGGGGTCCAGGCGGACTGCAGCTCAGGCATCGGCGTTCTCCTGCGGCACCGCGGCGGCATTGCCGTCGGGCTGGGTGCGGTCAAACATATCGCCCATCGCGACGACGATCTTGCGCGGGCCTTCATAGGGGTCGCGGGCGTGCGCGGCCAGCATGTTGTCGAGCATCACCACGTCGCCGCGCTGCCAGTCGAAGCGCACGGCGCAGGCCTCGTACAGTTCGCCTATCAGCTTCATCGCCTCGTCGGGAATCGGCGTGCCGTCGCCGAACATCACATGGCGCGGCATGCGTTCCAGCCCCACCATCTCGAGCAGGTCTTCACGCACGTCTTCCTCCAGGCACGACACGTGGTGCAGCTGCACCTGGTTGAAGAAGCTGCGCTCGCCGGTGACCGGGTGGCTGACGATGGCCGGGCACACCGTGCGGGTCTGCAAGATGTCGCCGTCCAGCCAGCGGCAGTCGATGCCGGCGGCGCGGCAGCGCGCTTCCACTTCAGCGCGGTCCTCGGTCTTGTAGAAGTCGCGCCAGTCCACGTCCAGCCGTGGCGTGAAGGTGCGCACATACATGAGCTGCCGGCTGGCGAACTCGGCGGCCAGCGCGGGCGGCAGGCGGCGCAGCAGTTCGCGGCAGTCGACGATGGGGGTGGCGCCGCCGATGGCGGAAGGCAGCTCGCAATAGAACCACTGCTTGCGCGGCCAGCGCTCCAGGTGCGCACTTTCGTTGTGGTACAGGATCATCTGGCGTTCGGGGTACGGCGTGGAGCGGTAGGTGTTGCGGCCGCCCTCCTTCTTGGGCAGGTCGCCGTAGCTGCCGTACAGGCCGGGATGCATCGCTTCGGCAAAGGCCTCGAAGGCCTGCGGCGTGGGGAGGTCGAAGCCGCGGAAGACGATGCCCGCGTGTTTATGCAGGGTGTCGGCGATCAGCCCGCGCGCCCGGGCGGCCCAGGCGACGGGATCCAGGCCGGGCGCCGCCGGCTCGATCACGATGGGAAAGACCTCACCGGCCCGCAGCGGGCGCAGCCGCACCTGGCTGGCCGGGTCGGCGGCGGACGGAACCGGAGTGGCGGGAGCGAGGGTGGCCGGGCGCGGCCGCGCCAGCGATTTGAGCTGGTCGAGCTTGGCCGCCATGCGCTGGCTGGTTTCCATGTTTCGGGACTCCTCGGGTTTCGGTTGGGTCGGGCGCGCGGCGCCCGGGACAAGTTCGGTGACGTGGTCGACGGGCTGGTCCGGCGCGCGCAGCAGCGCGTCCAGCGTGGCCAGCCACTCGCTGGCAAAGCGCGCCACCGTGGTCCGCTCGAACAACGCTGTGGCGAACACCCAGTCGCCGCGCAGCGCTGCGGCTCCCTGCCCGCCCTCCGGCTCGAGGAACAGCGCCATGTCGAACTTGGAATTGCGCTCCACTGGCGGCAGCATGTCGGCCTGCACGCCGGGCATGGCGAGCTGCCCGGCCGGCGTGTTCTGCAGCACGAACAGCGCCTGCACCAGCGGGTTGCGGCTGCGGTCGCGCGGTACGCCGGCGGCTTCGACGATGCGGTCGAACGGCAGGCCGTCATGCTCGAACGCGGCCAGCACGCCGCGCCGGCAGGCGGCCAGCGTGTCGCGGAAGCTGGCGCCGGCGACGCGCCGGGAGCGCAGCGGCAGCACGTTGACGAAGAAGCCGATCAGGGGCTCCAGCGCCGCCTCGTGGCGGCCGGCAACATCGGTGCCGAGCACCAGGTCGTCCATGCCGGTGACACGGTGCAGCCAGCACTGGAAGCTGGCCAACAGCACGACGAAGGGCGTGACCTGCTCGGCGCGGGCCAGCGCATGCACTTGTGCCATGCGCGCGGCACCGATATGCAGCGGCACGGCATCGCCTTCCATGCGCGCCACCGGTGGGCGCGCGCGGTCGGCCGGCAAGGCCAGCGCCGCCGGCGCGCCGGCGAGCGCGCCGCGCCAGTAGGCGGTCAGCTGGTCGAGCGCGGCGCCGCGCAGCCAGTCGCGTTGCCAGGCGGCGTAGTCGGCGTATTGCAGGGCCAGCGGCGGCAGCGGTGTGACCTGGTCCGGCGCCAGTGCGCGGCGGTAGCCATGGGTGATCTCGTCGACCAGCAGCCCGACCGACCAGCCGTCGGACACCAGGTGGTGCATCGCGACCAGCAGCACGTGTTCCTGCGGGGCGCAGCGCAGCAGCGTGGCGCGCCACAGCGGCGCCTGGTCGAGCGCGAAGGGCCGTGACGCGTGTTCACGCATGGCTTCGCGCAGCGCCGCGTCGCGGGTCTCGGGCGCGAGTGCCTGGAGGTCGGCCACCGGCAGGTCGATGCCTGCGGCAGCACCGATGCTGGCGAACGGTTCGCCGTCGTCGTCGGGATAGGCGGTGCGCAGGACCTCGTGGCGAGCGGCCACGGCGGCCAGGGCCTGGCGCAGCGCAGCGACATCCAGCGGCCCGCGCAGGCGCAGCGCGCCGGCCATGTTGTAGGCGGCACCGGCATTGCCCTGCAGGCGCTCGACCAGCCACAGCCGTTGCTGCGCCAGTGATACCGGCATGCGTGCAACGCGAGGCACGGGCACCAGCGCCGGGATCGCCGCCGCGGGCGCCGCCGTGGCCAGGCGCGCGGCAAAGTCGCGCAGCACCGGGGCTTCGAACACATCGCGCAGCGCGGCCTGTGCGTGGCCGGCGGCACGCAAGCGCGCGACCACGCGGGTGGCGATCAGCGAATGGCCGCCGAGGCGGAAGAAATGGCTGTCGCGGCCAACGCGCACACCGGGCAGCAGGGCCTCCCAGATTTCCGCCACGGCTTGCTCGACCGGGTTGGCCGGGGGATCGCCCTCCTCGCCGGCGGCTGCCACCTGCGGCGCGGGCAGCGCCTTGCGGTCGATCTTGCCGTTGGCGTTGAGCGGCCAGGCCGGCATGCGCACCCACGCGGCCGGCACCATGTAGGCCGGCAGCCGCGCCGCGACGCTGGCGGCTAGCTCGGCTTCCAGCACGGCCTGGCCGGCTCCTGGCTGCCAGTAGGCCGTCAGCCATTCGCTGCCGGCGGCCTGGTACACCGTCACCAGCGCCTGGCGCACGGCGGGATGCGCGGCCAGCACGGCCTCGATCTCGCCCAGCTCGATGCGGTAGCCGCGCAGCTTGACCTGGAAGTCCTTGCGGCCCACGTATTCCAGCACGCCGCCGGCCTGCCAGCGGCCGAGGTCGCCGGTCAGGTAGCGGCGGCTGCCCGGGGCGCCGGTCGGATCGGGCACGAAGGCGGCCGCGGTGCGGCGCGGGTCGGCCAGGTAGCCCCGGCCCACGCCAGCGCCGGCCACCGCGACCTCGCCGATCACGCCGGGTGCGGCCAGGTTGCCGTCGGCATCGAGCACCTGCAGCACGGCATTGGCGGTGGGACGGCCGATCGGCACGGTGTCGCTGCCCTGCCCCAGGCTATCGGCAGACAAGGGGTGGAAGGCCACGTCGTCCGAGCATTCCGCGGGCCCGTAGGCATTCATCAGCGGCACCGCCGGATAGCGCCCGAACCACGCGCGCGCGGTCGCGGGCGGCAGCGCCTCGCCGGTGGGCAGCACCCAGCGCAGCGCCGGCAGCGGCGCGTCGCGGCCCTCCGCGGCCTGGCAGTCCAGCACAGCTTGCAGCAGCGACGGCACCGGTTCGAACAGCGTGACGCCGCGCTGCGCGAGCAGCGCCGTCAGCGCGGACGGATCGCGCACCACGTCGTCGGCGACGACCTCCACGCGGGCGCCGAACAGCGGCGCGGCGAGCGCCTGCCATACCGAGATGTCGAAGCACGGCGGCGCGGTCTGGGCGATCACGTCGCCCTCGCCCAGCCCGAGCGGCACCACCTTGGCCAGCATGTTGTTGAGCATGCCGGCGCGCGTGACCATCGCGCCCTTGGGTACGCCGGTCGAGCCGGAGGTGAACAGCACGTAGGCGAGCTGGGCGGGGTGCGAGGATGTGGGCAGTGCCGTCGTTCCCGCGGCGGAGGCCTCTACGGCTGCCAGCGTCCGGGCGCCTGCGATCCCTGCCTCGGCGAGCGCGGCGGCGCCTGCAGCATCGGTCAGCACCTGCGCGGGGCGCGCCTGTGCCAGCACCTGCTGCCAGCGTGCCGGGGGATGGCTGACGTCAAGCGGCACCCAGGCCGCGCCTGCGCGCAGTATTCCGGCCAGCGCGACCAGCCAGTCGAGCCCGCGCGGCAGCAGCACTGCGACGACGTCATCCTGCGCCACGCCCGCGGAACGCAGGCCCCCGGCGAGCCGGCCGGCACGTTGCCACCAGTCGCCATAGGTCAGTGCGGTATCGCCGCAGCGCGCCAGCACGCGCTCCGGATGCGCGGCGACGCGGCGCGCCACGCGCTGTACGTAGTCGTCGTGCAGGGCTGCCTGCGAGACGCTGGTGTTATCGCTGGCGCCCCAAGCCTGCAGCCGCGTGCGCGTGGCGGGGTCAAGCAGATCGACGGCACCGACATGCGCCGCGCCCTCGGCCAGCGATGCCAGCGCGGCCGCGTACGCGTCCATCCATTGCGCGAGGCGTCCCGCCTCAACTCGGCCGGCATCGCAGGTGAAGCGGACGGTGAAGCGACGATCGGGCATCACTTCCAGCGTCAGGCCGTAGTGGGTCTGCTCGATGTTGTCGTGCTGGCGCAGGCGCAGGCACGCCACCTCGCGCGCCCGGTCGTTCAGGTCGGGCAGGTTCTGGAACACCATCAGCGTGTCGAACAGCGCGCCACCGGTACCGGCCTGCGCCTGGATCTCGGCCAGCGCGGCATGTTCGAACTCGCGCATGGCGACGCCGGCTTGCTGGGTAGCCTGCAGATAGTCCGTCACCGCCAGCGGGCCGCGCGGACGCAGACGCAGCGGCAGTGTGTTGATAAACACGCCCAGCATGCGCTCGGCGCCGTCGAGGCCCGGGGGCCGGCCGGCCGAGGTCACGCCGAAGACGATATCGTCGCTGCCGCAATGGCGCGCCAGTACGATGCCCCACGCCGCCTGCATCACAGTGTTGAGGGTGACGCGATGCGCGGCGGCCAGCGCGCGCAGGCTGGAATCGAGTCCGGCCGGCAGCACCAGGTCGCGGCACAGCGGCACCGCGCTGTGGTTCGCGGCCGCCGGCGCGATGCCCGGCAGCACGGTGGGACCGGGCAGGCCGGCGAAGGCCTCGCGCCAGAAGGCCTGCCGCGCCGTCGCGGGTTGCGCGGCGAGCCAGGCGATATAGTCGCGATACGGCCGGCGCGGCGCCGGCGCGTGGGCCGGATCGGCGTAGCGGGCCAGCGCCTCGTCGAGCAGTTGCACCGAGCCCCAGCCGTCGACGATCAGGTGGTGCCGGCTCCAGACCAGCCACCATCCCTGCTCGCCGGTGCGCAGCAGTGCCAGCCGCATCAGCGGCAGCGCAGCCGGGTCGAAACCACGCGCGCGGTCGGCGCGGCACCAGGCTGCCAGACGCTCGGCCAGCGCCGGGCCGTCTTCGCCGCGCCAGTCCTCGACGGCCACGGGCAGCGTGGCGCGGGCATGCACGCATTGCAGCGCGCGGTCGCCGCAACCGGCTTCGCCCGGCGCGATAAAGGTGGTGCGCAGGATCGGGTGGGCGTCGAGCAGCGCCTGCCACGCGGCGGCCATCCGCGCCGGGTCGAGCGGCCCGTCGATTTCCAGCACCAGTTGGTTGACATAGGCGCCGTTGCCGCCGTCGCGCAGGTGGTGGAACAGCAGCCCTTCCTGCAGCGGCGACAGCGGATAGGCATCCTCGATGCCGCCCTGCGCGGCGCGCAGGCGCTCCAGTGCTGCCGCGTCGCGACCGCTCAGCGCAAATGGCTGTGCCACGGCCGGCGTCTCAGCGGGAGCGGCGGCAGGTTGTGCGCGCGCGGCGAGATGCGCCGACAGGCGCGCCAGCGTCGGGTGCGCGAACAGGTCCCTGGGCGCCAGCATCAGCTGCTGCGCGCGGGCCTTGGCCACGATCTGCAGCGCCAGGATGGAATCGCCGCCGAGCGCAAAGAAGTCGGCGTCGCGGTCGATCTCGTCGCGCTGCAGGATCTCGCGCCAGAGGGTGCGCAGCGTCTGCTCGATGGCAGCGGTTGCGTCGGCCGGTGCGGCGCCCGCGCGCAGTGCGGCGGCCAATGCCGAGGGCGTGGGATGGGCGAACAGCAGCTTGGGGGTCAGCGCCAGACCGGCCTGGCGCGCTTGCGCGACCAGTTGCAGCCCGAGGATGGAGTCGCCGCCGAAGGCGAAGAAGTTGTCGTCGGCGCTGACGGCATCGCGCCCGAGCACGCTCGCCCACAGGCGCGCCAGCGTAGCCTCGGTGTCATCCTGCGGTGTAGCGCGGACGGGCGCGGCGACCTCATCGGGCACCGGCGGCAAGGCCTTGCGATCGACCTTGCCGTTGCGCAGCCGCGCGAAGGCGTCGCACTGCACGAAGGCCGCCGGCAGCATCGGCGCCGGCAGTGCGGCAGCCATGGCGGTGCGCAACGCGGCCAGGTCGAATCCGTCGGCGGGCACGAGATAGGCGACCAGCCGCAGCCCTTCGCCTGCGGGCGAGGGCTGCGCCAGTACCACCGCATCACGCACGTGCGGCGCCTGGCGCAGCCAGGCTTCGACTTCGCCGGGTTCGACGCGGAAGCCACGGATCTTGACCTGGGCATCGGCACGGCCGAGGAAGACGATGGCGCCGTCATCAGTCATGCGCACGCGGTCGCCGGTGCGGTACAGGCGGCCGCCGGGCTGGAAGGGATCCGGCACGAAGCGTTCGGCGCTCAGCGCCGGGCGGCGCAGGTAGCCGCTCGCGACGCCGGCCCCGCCGACGTAGAGCTCGCCTGCCGCGCCGCGCGGCACGGGATTCAGGTGCCGATCCAGCACGTAGGCGCTGACGCCGGGCAGCGGGCGGCCGACCGGAATCGCACCCTGCGCTCCGCCCGATGGCACCGCGTGCGTCAGGCAGCCAACCGTGGTTTCGGTGGGCCCGTAGTGGTTGACCACGCGGCAGGCCGGATGCAGCGCCTGCACGCGCGCCACCAGCGCCGCATCCAGCGCCTCGCCGCCGAACACCAGGCATTGCCGCGGCACCAGCCGCGCCGGATCGGCGACGGCCAGCAGTGCGCGCAGGTGCGAGGGCACGATCTTCAGGCAATCGACCGGCCGCGCCGCCAGCGCGCTGGCGAGGGCCTCGGGGTCTTCGCCCAGCCCATCGTCCAGCACGCGCAGCGTGTGGCCGCCCAGTAGCGCGCCGAACCAGGCGGTGTGGCCCAGGTCCGCTGTCACGGAGGACAGCGACGCCATCGACGATCCCGCCGGCAGGGCCAGCGCGTGCAGCACGCCAGCGGCGTAGTGCGCAAGGTTGCCTTGCGTCACCACCACTGCCTTGGGCGTGCCGGTCGAGCCGGAGGTGTAGATCAGGTAGGCCGGCTGGGCGGGCACGGCAGCGGGCCATGTCGCCGGGAGGGTTGCGGCATCGACTTGCAGGGATGCGGCATGCCAGCCGGCATCGGGCAACACGTCCGCCAGCCACTGCGGCTGGCCCCCCTCGCCCACTACCGCTTTCAGGTCCGCATCTGCCGCCAGTTGTGCCAGCCGCGCGGCGGGCATGGCTGCGTCGAGGCACAGGAACGCGGCGCCCGCTTTCCACGAGGCGAGCATGGCCACGGCCATGCCGGCGCCTCGCGGCAGCAGCAGGCCGACCACGTCGCCGGGGCGCACGCCACCTTGCTGCAATCGCGAGGCAAGCGCGTCAGCGCCGGCGTCGAGCGCACCGTAGGACAACTGCGCATCGGCAGCGTCTACCGCGAGGCGCTCCGGATGCGCGCGCACGCCGGCCTCGAAGGCCGCCAGCGCGGTGGCGTGGACCTGCGTTGCGGCACCACTGGCCTGCGCATGCGAAAGCACCGCCGCATCGAACAAGGACAGATCACCGACACGCACTTCGGCGTTGTCGAGCACCACGTCCACCGCAACCCGCAGCGCCGCGATCAGCCGCAGCACGGCCTCCGGGGCAAAGCGGTCAGCGTCGTAGCGCCACTGGCCGCGCAGGCGTTCGCCTTCGTCCTGCCAGCGCAGGTTCATGTCGTTGGCCGCGCCGCGCTGCGTGGCCAGGTATTCGCGCACCAGGTAGCGGCCCAGCACCTTGCGCGGACCCACTGGCACGAAGGTCGTCATATGCCGGAACAAGGGCCCCAGGCTGCGATCCGCGCCGCCCATGCGCGCCAGCGGATATTGCTGGTGGCGCAAGGCGCCGCGCATCTGGCGGGCGCAGTCGCGCACCACCGTGGCAAAGACCGGGTTGGCGGAGAAATCCGCGCGCAGCGGCACGGCGTTGAGCGTATAGCCGATCAGGTCGGCATGTTGCGCGCCGGAGCGTCCGGCCGTGGGCGTGCCGACGAGGAAGTCGTCCTCGCCGCTGGCCCGGTGCAGCACGGTCTTGAACAGCGCCAGCATCACCACGAAGACGCTGACCTCGAGCCGCGCGGCCAGGTCGCGCAGGCCCTGCGTCTGTTGCGCCGTCAGGTGGAATTCAATCTCGGCGCCGCGCAGGCGGGGCTCGACAGCGCGCTCGCCGGCCAGGGCCGGCGCCGCGGGCGCGTCCTCGAGTACGCTGTCCCAGAAGGCGCGCAGCGATGCACCACGCGGCCCCGCCAGCAACTGGCGCTGGCGCACCAGCCAGTCGCGGTAGCGGCCCACCTGCGACGCCATCGGCGGACTGGCCGGGTCCTTGGCACGCAGCGCTTCGTAGGTCGCAAGGATCTGGTCGCAAACCGTCTCGAAGCCGAGATAGTCGCCGGCGATATGGTGCATGCCGGCACACATCCACATGCGCTCGGTGCCGTCGGCCTGGCGCGAGACCAGGAAGCGGAAGCGGCAGACCTGGCCCGCGTCGGGGTCGAACGGCTCGTCCGCTTCGCGCTCGAACCAGGCCATCAGATCGGCCTCGGCAAGGCCGTCGACGCGCGTCAGCGAAACCTCGGCTGCAAAGCCGGCCGGCCGTGCCATCACGATCTCGCCGTCCTCGTCCAGGTAGGCGCTGTGCAGCGCCTCGTGGCAATCCACCACATGGCGCGCGGCCTGCTCCAGCAGGTCGAAGCGCAGCCCCGGCGCCAGCTCGATCGTGAACACCATGTTGTACGCGGCGCTGTGCGGATGGCGGCGATGGAAGGCCAGCAGCGCCAGTTGCCCGGGGCCGGCGGGATAGCGGTCGAAATAGCCGGGATGCGCGGCCAGCCAGGCATCGGCCTCGGCGGCGCGCGTGGCGAGCAGCGCGGCCGCGGCGTCCAGCGCCTCAGCGCTGGCGGCGCAGTCATCGGCCACGCGCCAGCGCCCGTCCAGCAGGCGCAGGCGCACGCCATCGGCGCGCAGAGTTCGCATCAGGGCGCCGGTTTCTGCCGGCAGGGAAGCTACGGAAGACGACATGGCGAAAACGTTGGAGATGACAAGGCCCTGGCCCGCAGGGCGGCCAGTGGGCATCGGGACGGCGGCGGGATCAGCCCAGGCCGGGCGGCGCGGGCTCGGCCATGGCGACGATCACGCGGCGCGGGCCGCTGAAGGTGCCGCGCCCGTGGGCGGCCAGCATGTTGTCGAGCATCAGCACATCGCCCTGCTGCCAGGGGAAGCGCACGGTGCAGTCGTCGAGGGTGGCGCGGATGGTGGCAAGGGCGTCGTCCTCCAGCGGCGCGCCGTCGCCGTAGACGACATTGCGCGGCAGTTCGTCGACGCTGCCGACCACGGCGAGCAGGGCCTCGCGCACGTGGGGCGCGAGCCCCGAGACATGGAACAGGTGGGCCTGGTTGAACCACACCATCTCGCCGGTCACCGGATGCCGCGCGACGGCCTGGCATAGCTGGCGCGTGCGCAGCTCGCCGTCGGCCTTCCATGCGAAATCGATCTGCTGGGCGCGGCAGAAGCGCTCCACCTGCGCGCGGTCATCGGTGTTGAAGGCGCGTTGCCAGCTCAGGTCGAGGCCGTTGCCGTAGTTGCGCACGTACATCAGGCGGCGCGCGGCAAAGCGCTCGCGGATGACCGGGTCCAGGCGCTGGTAGACCAGCCGGCTGTCGGCGATGGGCGTCTCGCCTCCCGTCTCGCTCGGCTGCACGCAATGGAACCAGATCTTCATCGGCCATTGCAGCGTGTACGACTGCTCGTTATGCAGCGGGATGACCTGGTGCGCCGGGTATTCAGTGGAGGTATAGACGCCCTCCTTCACCTGCGAGCGCGGCGTCGAGCCGAACTCATAGCTCAGCAGCGGATGGCCGAAGGCGCTGGCGAACGCGCGGAAATCCGAGTCGTCGTCAAAGCGGAAGCCTCGGAACAGCACGCCGCCGACGCGCGGTAACTGTTCCGCGGCGATCGCGGCCATGGCGCCGAACTGGCGGCGCCAGTCGGTGTCGCCGTCGGGCGTGACCACCAGTGGCAGCGCGCTGTGCGCAAACATCGGCGCGGTGCGCGGCGCGCCCGCCTTTGCTGTCGATGCGGTGGCAGCCGTGCCGGGGCCGCTGCGATGGTCCGCATGGAGGTCGGCGATGGTAGCGGTCGTGTCCAAATCCATATCCCTGTTGCCTCGCTGGGTTCGTTCGCGCTTGCCGCACGGCGCCGGAAGGCGTTGCAGCGGGGCCTGAGGCGGGAGGGGCGCGGCCACGCGAACAATGTCTGCACATTGGATGGAAGGCGAGTCTACCGGAAATATTTACGAATGGAAATACAAATCATTATCATTTACGATGTAGCCTTCGACGTTTTTGTTGTCTTCAACGTTTTCCTTGCCGGCGCGGCGCCGACTGCGACGGCAACTCAAACCACCTGAAGGAGCACAGCCATGAGCTGGGATCATCCCGACACGCGTTTCCACGTCGTCCGCAACGATGAAGGCCAGTATTCGATCTGGCCCGACTACAAGCCCGTACCGGCAGGATGGGCCAGCGTGGGCTTCCAGGGCAGCCGCGACGAGTGCCTGGCGCATATCGAGACGGTCTGGACCGATATGCGTCCGCTGAGCCTGCAGCGCGCGCTGGCCGGCGCATGAGCCCCGCGCAGCCGATGCGCGATCCCTGGTACGCCTTGATGCCGGGCCGCAGCGGCCCGGCTGCCGGCGATCGCGTGCGCCTCTATTGCCTGCCCTACGCCGGCGCCGGCCATACCGCGTACCACGGCTGGCGCGCCGCGCTGCCCGCCGCGATCGAGCTGGCGCCGGTATGCCTGCCCGGACGCGGCACGCGCACGGCCGAAACGCATGGCGCATCGATCCATGCGCTGGCCAGCGCGCTGGCCGCGTCGATCGCGCGCGCGGCCCGAGCCGAAGCGCCGCGCTTTGCGCTGTTCGGCCACAGCATGGGTGCGCTGCTGGGGTTCGAGACCGCGCGCGCGCTTGAAGCCGTGCATGGCCTCTCCCCCGCCGCGCTGGTGGTGTCCGGGCGCGGCGCTCCCGCGCTGCCGTCGGCTCGGCCGCCGTTCAGCAGCCTGCCGGACGGCGCCTTTGCCGACGTCATCGCCGCCATGGGCGGCATGCCGGCCGAGATCCGCGAAACGCCGGAAGCGCTCGCCTTCTTCCTGCCCGTGCTGCGCGCGGATATCGCGTTGTGCGAGGCCTGGCGCTACCGTCCGGGCCCGCGGCTGGGCTGTCCGGTCACAGTGCTCGGCGGCAGGGACGACGTCCACGCCCCGCCCGCGATGCTGGCCGCGTGGCGCGACGAGACCCTGCACGACTGCAGCCACCGGCTGTTCGCGGGCGGGCATTTCTTCCTGCACGAGGCGGCGCAGGACGTGCTGGACACCATCACGGATGCCGTGCTCGGTTCCACGATGCGCGCCACCAGAGACCACGGCCATGCGCTCGCCTGACATGGCCGCGCCAGCGCACGGCGAGATCCAGGTCTGGCACGTGGCAGTCGACGCTGCGGCAGACCTGTCGGCGCTGTCGGCAAGCGAACGCGCGCGCGCCGCCATGTTCCGGCAACCCGGCGACCGCGCCCGCTTCACCGCGGCCCGCTCGGCATTGCGGACACTGCTGGGCCTATACCTGGGCGTGTCGCCCGACGCCGTGCCGCTGGTCGCCAACGCGTTCGGCAAACCCACGCTTGGCGGCCATTGCACCACAGCCCTGCAGTTCAACGTCAGCCACAGCGACGCACGCGCCGCAATCGCCTTGTCATGCGCGCCGGTCGGGATCGACATCGAAGCCTGGCGTGCGGACATGACGTGGACAGCCTGGCACGACAGCGCGGCCGTGGCCTGCAACCCCGACGAAATGCGCTGGCTGAGCGCGCTGGCGCAGCGCCAACCGCAGGATGCCATGCTCGCCTTCCTGCGCCTGTGGACTGCCAAGGAAGCGTGCAGCAAGGCCGTCGGCACAGGGCTGTCGGCTGCGCCGCAATCGGTGCGCGTGGCGCTGCCGGCGTGCGCTGCCTGCGTGCCGCCGCTGGCGCGCGCCGGGGCCGACCTGCGCGTCTGGCATATCCACGATGCATGTGGCCAGCCCGATCACGACACCCGCTACGTCGCGAGCCTGGCCACGCCAATGGCCGCCGCGCGCGTCGTGCACCGGCAGTATCCGCCGCGCGAGCTGCCCCCGCGCGCGGGCCAACCCACCTTGCCCGGTCTCGATGCCGGGCCCCGCAGTCAACGTCCCTGTTCAACGCCCCCGTTAGGAACGACACCATGACGCCTCCCTCGCTCGCCACGCATGCCCACGGCCAACCCGCGCCGTTCTCGGCTGGCGCCTTCGTCCGGCAAGCGCCCATCCGGCTCGACGACAACCCCTACCTGCAGCGCCAGTCCGCGCGCGAGTCCAACGCCCGCTCCTATCCGCGCCGCATCCCGCTGGCGCTGGAACAGGGCTATGGCGTGTATTTGCGCGATACCAGCGGCCAGCTCTTCATCGACTGCCTGGCCGGCGCCGGCACGCTGGCGCTCGGCCACAACCACCCGGCAGTAGTGCGCGCGCTGCGCGACACGCTCGACAGCGGCCTGCCGCTGCATACGCTGGACCTGGCCACGCCGGTCAAGGACCGCTTTATCGACGACCTGTTCGGCCTGCTGCCGCCCGAGTTCGCAGCGCGCGCCCGTATCCAGTTCTGCGGCCCGACCGGCGCCGACGGCATCGAGGCAGCGCTCAAGCTGGCCAAGACCGCCACCGGACGCCATACGGTGCTGAGCTTTGCCGGCGGCTACCACGGCATGACGCACGGCACGCTGGCGCTGATGGGCAACCTCGGCCCCAAGGCGCCGCTGGGTGCGCTCGGCGGCAGCGTGCAGTTCCTGCCCTACCCGTATGACTACCGCTGCCCGTTCGGCCTGCGCGGCGACGCCGGCATCGACGCGGGCCTGCGCTATATCGAGCAGATGCTGGCCGACCCGGAGTCCGGCGTGCTGCCGCCGGCGGCGGTGGTGGTGGAAGCGGTACAGGGCGAAGGCGGCGTGATCCCCGCGCCCGCGCGCTGGCTGCGCGAACTGCGCCGCATCACGCGCGAGCACGGCATCGCGCTGGTGCTCGACGAAGTGCAGACCGGGCTCGGCCGCACCGGGCGCATGTTCGCGTTCGAGCATGCCGGCATCGTGCCGGACGTGCTGGTCCTGTCCAAGGCGATCGGCGGCAGCTTGCCGATGTCGGTGGTGATCTACGACAGCGCGCTCGACGCGTGGCAACCGGGCGCGCACGCCGGCACCTTCCGCGGCAACCAGCTGGCGATGGCGGCGGGCTCCGCCACCATCCGCACCCTGGTTGCGCAAGGCATCGTCGCCCATGCCGAGACCATGGGCCAGCGCCTCGCCACGCGGCTGCGGCAGTTGCATACCGCGTGCCCCGCGATCGGCGAAGTGCGCGGGCGCGGCCTGATGATCGGGGTGGAACTGATCGACGAACGTGCCGAGGCCGATGCGGTGGGCGCCTACCCGGCCGACGGCACCTTCGCGCGCACGGTGCAACGCGAATGCCTGCAGCGCGGGCTGATCGTCGAACTGGGCGGACGCCACGGCGCCACGGTGCGCTTCCTGCCACCGCTGGTCATCGGCGAGACCGAGATCGACCTGGTGGCCGAGTTGTTTGGCGACGCAGTCAGCGCGGCGCACAAGCAATGCCGCTGAGCGCTTGCGCGCCGTTCCGCGGTGGCCGGGGCCACCGCGGAACCAGCTTCAGGACGCGTCACCGCGCAGCATCTCGCGCAGCCGGAATTTCTGGATCTTCCCGGCGGGCGTGGCCGGCAAGGCGTCCCGCACCACGAGCTTCTCGGGGATGTACTGCAGCGCCATTTTCTGCGCCTTGAGCCAGTCCACCATCGCCGCCTGGTCGAACGGCTGGCCGGCGCGCGGTACCACGAAGGCGCAGGCGCGCTCGCCCAGGCGCTCGTCGGGATAGGCGACGATGGCCACCTGGGAGACCGCGGGATGGCGGTACAGCAGGGTCTCGACCTCCAGCACGGGGATGTTCTCGCCGCCGCGGATGATCACGTCCTTGCTGCGCCCGGCGATGCGCAGGTAGCCGCTGGCATCCAGCCGTGCGAGGTCGCCGGTGTCGAACCAGCCGTCGGCATCGGTGCCGTTGAGCTGCGGGCGCTTCAGGTAGCCACCGAAGTTGGAACAGGCGCGCACCAGCAGGCGGCCGGTTTCGCCGGGCGGCACGTCGGCGTCGGTGCCGTCCACGATGCGTATTTCGACGCCTGGCAGCGGGCAGCCGTCGGTGGTCGAGGCGCGCTCGTCGCTGTCATCCGGCAGCGTGGTGGTAACCGCACCGTTCTCCGTCATGCCCCAGGCCGATACGATCTTCGCGCCGAGCGCCTCGCGGGCGCGCTCGACCAGCGCGCCGGGAATCGGCGCACCGGCGCACAGGAAGATGCGCAGGCTGGGAACCGGCGTGCCGGACTCCGCCACCACACGCGCCAGATCGGTCAGGAACGGCGTCGAACCCATGGTGAAGGTCACGCCCTCCTCGCGGATCAGCGCGGCCGCGCGCGCCGGGTCCCAGATGTCTTGCAGCACAGCATGCGCCCCCAGCAACACCGGCATCAGCAGTCCATACATGAAGCCGGTCTGGTGCGCCATCGGCGACGCCATCAGCACCACATCGTCGCTGGTCAGGCGCAGCCGTTCGGCGTAGGCGACGATGTTGGAGAACAGCGTGTTGGCGCTATGCATCACGCCCTTGGGCTCGCCGGTGGTGCCGGAGGTGTAGATCAGCTGCGTGACGTCGTCCGGGCCGGGACAGCTGCGCAGCAGGATGTTGGCGGCATCGGGCTCATATTCCCAGGCGGGACCGCTAAGCAGTGCTTCAAAGCTGTCCGCGCCATCACCGCCGGCAACAACGATGTGGCGCAGCGCCGGCAATGCCTCGCGCAAACCCTGCAGCATCTGGGCATGGCCGAAGCCGCGGAACAGCTGCGGCACCACCGCCACCTTGCATTGCGCATGCGCCAGCATGAACGACAGCTCGCGCTCGCGGAAGATCGGCATCAGCGGGTTGAGCACCGCGCCCAGCCGCGAGCAGGCGAGATACAGCACAGTCAGGTGCCAGCCGTTCGGGAGCTGGCATGACACCACATCCTGCGCGCCGATGCCGAGGCGGCTGAGACCCATCGCTACCCGGTCCGCCATCCGGGCCAGTTCGCGCCAGGTGAAGCGTGTCATGCTGCCGCTGTCGAGGCTCAGCGCGGTCAGCGCTGGGGCGTCGGGCCGGTCGCGCACGCAGGCGGCCAGGTAGTCGTTGACGGTGCGGTCATGCCAATGCCTGGCGGCAATGCTGGCGGCACGGCGCGGCGCGATCAGTACGGCGTCGAAATCCATGGGTGTCTCCTCTTTATCGGACGGCTCGGCGGTCGTGGCGCCGCTTCAGGCCGGTACGGCTTCGCGCCCCGCGCGCGTGCGGGCAATGATGGTCTTCATGATCTGTGCCGTGCCGTCGCCGATCTGGAAGCCCAGCACATCGCGCAGGCGCTGCTCCATCACGCCGCGGTCATAACCACCGTGGCCGAACGACAGCAGGCACTGGTGCACCACGTCGTACGCCAGCCTGGGCGCCCACCACTTGCACATCGCCGCCTCGGCGGTATGCGGCAGGCCACGGTCCTTGAGCCACAGCGTCTGCAGGCACAGCAGGCGCGCGCCCTGCACCTGGGTCTCGAAATCGGCCAGCGGATGCGACACGCCCTGGAAGGCCGACAGCGGCTTGCCGAAGGCCTGGCGCTCGGCCACGTAGGCCCAGGTCTCGTCCAGCGCGGCCTGCGCCACCGCCAGCACCTGCAGGCCGATCAGCGCGCGCGAGAAGTCGAAGCCCTGCATCACCTGCACGAACCCCTCCCCCTCCTTGCCGAGCAGGTGGCTGGCCGGCACGCGCACGTTCTCGAAGAAAATCGAGCCGCGCCCGATGGCGCGCTGGCCGTGGCAGTCGAAGCGGTTGCGCGTGATGCCCGGCAGGTCCATCGGCACCAGCAACGCAGACACGCCGCGCGCGCCGGACTCGACGGTGCCGCTGCGGGCAAAGACCACCGCGGCATCGGCCTGGTCGGCGGCGGAGATCGAGGTCTTCTCGCCGTTGACCACGTAGACGTCGCCATCGCGCTCCATGCGCAGGCGCAGGCTGGCCGCGTCGGAGCCGCCGCGCGGCTCGGTCAGCGCGATTGCCAGCAGCGCCTCGCCGCGCGTCAGGCGCTGCAGCCACGGTCCGGCGATTTCCGGCTGTGCATGGTGCGCCAGGATCTGGCCATTGAGCGACGCGAGCAAGTTGATGTACGACAGGCTCAGGTCGGCACGCGCCACGGCTTCATGGATCACGCCGGCGGCCAATGAGCCCATGCCCTGCCCGCCATACTGCTCCGGCAGTTCGGGCGCGATAAAGCCCATCTCGCCCATTTCGCGCATCAGCGCGCGGTCCAGCACGCGGGTGCGGTCGCGCTCCAGGTAGCCGGGCGCCACGCGCGCATCGGCAAAGCGGCGCGCGTGCTCGGCCAGCGCCGTCAGGTCTTCGTCAAGATAGGGATTCATGGTGGTCTCCGCTGGTTCGGACGGCACGGCTTACTTCGCGTACTTGCGGAACTCGGGCTTGCGCTTTTCCTGGAAAGCGCGCACGCCTTCGCGCGATTCCTCGGTGTCGTAATAGAGCTTGAGCGCGTACATGCCCATGCCGGCGATGCCGCTCTGGTGCGCGGTATCGAGATTGAAGGAGCGCTTGGCAATGGCGATCGCGGTGGGACTCTTCTCCATGATCTCGTCGCACCACTTCTGTACCTCGGCATCGAGCTGCTCGTGCGGCACCACCGCATTGACCAGCCCCATCGCCAGCGCTTCCGCGGCCGGATAGCGGCGGCACAGGTACCAGATCTCGCGCGCCTTCTTCTCGCCCACCACGCGCGCCAGGAAGGCGGTGCCGTAGCCCGGGTCGACCGAACCGACCTTGGGCCCGACCTGCCCGAATACGGCCTTGTCCGACGCGATGGTGAAATCGCAGATCGTGCACAGCACGTTGCCGCCGCCCACGGCATAGCCCTGCACGCGCGCGATCACCGGCTTGGGCACGTCGCGGATGGCGTTGTGCAGTTCTTCCATCGGCAGGCCGATGGTGCCGCGGCCGTCGTACTGGCCCTCGTGCGCGGACTGGTCGCCGCCGGTGCAGAAGGCCTTTTCGCCGGCACCGGCCAGCACGATGGCGCCGATCTCGCGGTCATAGCCGGCGCGGTTGATGGCGTGGATCAGTTCGTCGCAGGTGCGGCCGCGGAAGGCGTTCATCTTTTCCGGGCGGTTGATGAGGATCCAGGCGGCGCCGTTGCGCACTTCGTACAGGATGTCTTCGTATTGCATGGTGGTCTCCGTTTTCTGGTGTTTGCTTGCTCAGCCGTTCATGGTCAGGCCGCCCGACACGCTCAGCACCTGGCCGGTGATAAAGCCGGCGTCGTCGCTGGCAAAGAACAGCACCGCGCCGGGCAGGTCGTCGGGCTGGCCGATGCGGCCCAGCGGGATCGAGCGGGTAAAGGCTTCCACCAGCTTCTCGGGGTTGCCCGCACCCTGCTTGTAGTCTTCGAACAGCGCGGTCTCGGTCGGCCCTGGGCACACCACGTTGACGGTGATGCCGTGGCGCGCATGCTCGCGCGCAATGGTCTTGGAGAACGACACCAGCCCGCCCTTGCACGCGGCATAGACCGCTTCGCCGGACGAACCCACGCGCGCGGCGTCGGAAGCGATATTGATGATGCGGCCGCGCTTGCGCTCGACCATGCCCGGCAGCACCGCGTGGTGCATGTGCAGCGCGCCGATCAGGTTGATGGCGATCAGCCGATCCCATTGCGCGGGCTCGGTCTTGATGAACGGCTTGAACACATCCCAGCCGGCGTTGTTGACCAGCACGTCCACCGGGCCCAGGCCCTGCTCCACTGCCGCCACCGCGGCATCCACGCTGGCGCGCTCGGTGATGTCGCAGCGGATCGCCAGCGCCCGCCCGCCAGCCTCGCGGATCTGGCCGGCGACGCGCTCGGCCGCTTCCGGGTTAAGGTCGAGTACGCCCACCGCCGCCCCGGCGCGCGCAAAGCGCAAACACGTTGCACCGCCGATACCACCGCCACCACCGGTCACGATGACCGTCTTGCCTTCAAGTCCTTGCACAGCGTTCTCCTTTCAGGATTCCGGTGCTATCGTGCCGGCCATGACGCCGTCACATCGCACCGCCAATTAGGTAAATATATTTACCTATAATAGGAGGCAGCCATTGCCTGCGCAAGACGCCAACACTGTGAAAAAGACTATGGTTAACCCGGACGTAGAAGTAGAACTCCCCACAAACGCGCGCATGGAACTGGCCAACCGGCTTTTCTTCCGGCTATACCAATGCGCAAATATGTTGCATAAAACGGGATCACGAGCCGTCGAGGCAGAGGGCCTGACGACCCAGCAGTGGGCCGTGCTCGGCGCGTTGTCGCGTCCGGAAGCCGCCGATGGCATGAGCGTGGGCGACCTGGCCCGCTACCTGATGGTGAGCCGGCAAAACCTGTCAGGACTGGTCAGCCGGATGGAACGCGACGGCCACGTCACGCTGGCCCCGGACGGCCGCGACCGCCGCTCACGGCTGATACGGATGAGCGAACCGGGCCGGGAGGTCTGGCTGCACCAGGCGCAGCCGAAGATCCGGGCCTATTACGAGCAGGCGCTGACGGGGTTTTCTACCAATGACCTGACGCACACGCTGCATTACCTGCTCAAGTTGCTGGACAACATGCGTGCGCTCGACACGCCCGACAGCGCAGACGGTGGCAGCCCAGGGGACTGAGTCGCACGCAGTATCGCAACTGAAACACACCGGCACACACCGGCCGGCTGGAACAGCCGAGCGCGCGTCCGCGATCCGCATCCTGGCCTGCCGCGCCGACTGGCGCGCAATATGCGTTGGCATGAAGTTGCTCAGACATCGCGAGCATCAACGGTGAGGCGCCATGCCATTCGCGCCTCGCCACGCCCCGAAGCCCTGAACCACTGCCCCGGCCGCTTGCCCCATGCACGCCGCCGGGACGGCGACCGATCCAACCATAACCGGAGGTCCCGCCATGACCCGCTACATCGTGCTAGCCAGCTTCACCGACCAGGGCATCCGCACCGTCAAGGACACCACCAAGCGCGCGGCCGCCGTGCGCGAGATGGGGGCACGCCTGGGCGTGCAGATGAAAGACATCTACTGGACGCTGGGCGAATACGACATCGTGCTCACCGTCGAAGCGCCCGACGACGAGACCATGACCAGCTTCGGGCTGACCATCGGCGCAGCCGGCAACGTGCGCACCCAAACCCTACGCGCCTTCAATAGCGACGAGATGCAGAGCATCCTCGGCAAGATGGGCTGACCCCTGCCCCGGGAACGCACAACGCCCGCCGGGGCATCCCGGCGGGCGTTGTCGTTTGCCGGGCGCGGCACGCCGGCTCAGAACCCTTCCAGCACCAGCTTGCCGATAGTGCGCCCGCCTTCCAGCATGGCGTGCGCGCGCCGCAGGTTCTCCGCATTGATGCGCCCCAGGTTCTCGCCCAGCGTGGTCTGCAGGCGCCCGGCATCGACCAGCCGCGTGACCTCGTTAAGCAGACGATGCTGCGCGACCATGTCGGGCGTGCTGTACATGGCGCGCGTGAACATGAATTCCCAGACGAAGGTGGCGCTCTTGTTCTTGAGCAATTCCACCGGCAACGGCCGCGTATTTGCGACGATCGTGCAGATCTTGCCCTGCGGGGCGACCACTTCAGCCATCGCCGGGAAATGCCCGTCGATGTCGTTGAAGCAGAGGATGTAGTCGACCTCGGCAAATCCCAGCGCCTTCAGCTGCGCCGGCAGATCGCCACGATGGTCAACCGTATGGTCGGCGCCAAGGCGGCGGCACCATTCCTGCGACTCGGGCCGCGACGCGGTGGCGATCACGGTCAGCCCGGCCAGCACCTTGGCCAGCTGGATGCCGATCGAGCCCACGCCGCCCGCGCCGCCGATGATCAGCACCGGGCGCCCGGCGTGATCCCCATTGGGCGAAATGCCCAGCCGGTCGAACAGAGCCTCCCAGGCGGTGATCGCCGTCAGCGGCAGCGCCGCCGCGTTGGCGAAATCCAGCGAGGCAGGCTTGTGGCCGACGATGCGCTCATCGACCAGGTGGAACTCGGCGTTGGAGCCGGACCGAGTGATGCTGCCCGCGTAGTAGACCGGGTCGCCGACCTTGAACAGGGTCACCTCCGGCCCCACGGCGGCCACCGTGCCGGCCGCGTCCCAGCCCAGCACGCGCGGCGCGGGCTCTACCTGCGCCTTGGGCGCGCGCACCTTGGTGTCGACCGGGTTGACCGAGACGGCCTCAACCTTCACCAGCAGGTCGCGGCCGCCGGGGCTGGGCATGTCGATCTCCACGTCTTGCAGCGAACGCGGGTCGGAGATGGGCAGGTACTGGGTCAGGCCGATGGCTTTCATGGCGGGCTCCGGGTTGTGTAGGGAATGAACCGAAGCGTAGCCTGTCACGATTGATTTGATTAGCCGGAAGCTACAGCAATCAATTTCCCGAAACTCCGGATAATCACCCAACAAAAAGGGCCGCCTGCGCTACCCGCGCAGACGGCCCCGCCAGGGCTTGCCGTCGGCCCTACACCGCCGCCAGGATCTGCCCGCCGCCGTAGCTCGACTGCTCCGGCGGCGCGCCGCCCAGTGCCATCTTCACCGCGCAGTACTTGAACTCCGGGATCTTGCCGAAGGGGTCCAGTGCCGCATTGGTCAGCTTGTTGATCGCCGCCTCGTAATAGCAGAACGGCACGAACACCGCCCCGCGCGGCGTGCCGGCGTCGGCCCGCGCGTACAGCGTGACTTCGCCGCGGCGCGATGCCAGCGTGACCACGTCGCCCGGCTTGCCGCCCAGCGCGTCCAGGTCCAGCGGGTGCACCAGCGCCACCGGATCGGGCTCAATCGCATCCAGCACGCCGGCGCGCCGCGTCATGCTGCCGGTGTGCCAGTGCTCGAGCTGGCGGCCGGTGATCAGCACCATCGGGTAGTCGATATCGGGCCGCTCGGCTGCCGGGATGATGTCGGCCGGCACGAAGCGCCCCCGGCCGCTGGCGGTCGGGAAGCTGTCGATAAAGATCACCGGTTCGCCCGGGTCGCCCTCTTCCTTGCACGGATAAGTCACGGCGTGTTCGCGCTCCAGCCGCTCCCAGGTCACGCCGCCGATGCTGGGCATGGCCTGGCGCATCTCGTCGAAGACCTCGGCCACGCCGTCGTAGTGCCAGTCCAGCCCCAGCTGCGCCGCCATCTGCTGGATGATCCACAGGTCCTGGCGCGCCTGCCCCGGCGGGTTCAATGCCTGGCGGCCGAGCTGGACGGTGCGGTCGGTGTTGGTGAAGGTGCCGGTCTTCTCCGGGAAGGCCGAAGCCGGCAGCACCACGTCGGCCAGGTAGGCGGTCTCGGTCAGGAAGATGTCCTGCACCACCAGGTGGTCGAGCGAGGCCAGCGCCTCGCGCGCATGCTCGGCGTCGGGGTCTGACATCGCCGGGTTCTCACCCATGATGTACATGCCGCGCACCTCGCCGCGCTCGATCGCCTGCATCACCTCGACCACGGTCAGGCCGGGCTCGCGGTCCAGCGGCATGCCCCACAGCGCCTCGAAGCTGGCGATCGCCACGGGATCGTCCACGCGGCGGTAGTCCGGGTACATCATCGGGATCAGGCCGGCATCGGACGCGCCCTGCACGTTGTTCTGGCCGCGCAGCGGATGCAGGCCGGTGCCGGGGCGGCCGATCTGGCCGGTCATCAGCGCCAGCGCGATCAGGCAGCGCGCGTTGTCAGTGCCGTGCACGTGCTGCGACACGCCCATGCCCCACAGGA
Organism: Cupriavidus sp. GW823-FHT07B10; assembly: GCF_058794355.1. Taxonomy (NCBI): domain Bacteria; kingdom Pseudomonadati; phylum Pseudomonadota; class Betaproteobacteria; order Burkholderiales; family Burkholderiaceae; genus Cupriavidus; species Cupriavidus sp. GW823-FHT07B10. Next base: position 78,027 of record NZ_JBXAGS010000016.1, on the reverse strand, counting down.
TCATCGAGGCCTTGGACGTGGCATACAGCCGCGCCACCTCGCGGATGACTTCGGCCTCGATGCCGCACACCGGCGCCATCAGTTCCGGGCTGTACGCCGCGACATTGCGCTGCAGCTCGTCAAAGCCGATGGTGCGGCTGTCGATGAAGTCCTGGTCCACCAGGCCCTCGGTGACGATGACATGCATCATCGCGTTGAGCAGCGCCACGTCGGCATCGGGCTTGAACTGCATGAAGCGATGGGCAAAGCGCGCCAGGTCCGAGCGGCGCGGATCTGCCACGATCAGCTTGGTGCCGTTCTTCACCGCATTCTTGATCCAGCTGGCCGCGACCGGGTGGTTCACGGTCGGGTTGGCGCCGATCACGATCACCACCTCGGCCTTGTCGACATCCATCACCGGGTTCGATACCGCGCCCGAGCCGATCCCCTCCAGCAGCGCCGCCACCGACGAGGCATGGCACAGCCGCGTGCAGTGGTCGACGTTGTTGCTGCCAAACCCGGTGCGCACCAGCTTCTGGAACAGGTAGGCCTCTTCATTGCTGCCCTTGGCCGAGCCAAACCCTGCCAGCGCGCGCTTGCCGTGGGTGTCGCGGATCTGCGCGAGCTTGCCGCCAGCCAGCGCCAGCGCCTCTTCCCAGGTGGCCTCGCGGAACACGTCCATGACGTGGTCCGGATCCATGACGAAATCGCCCTGCTTGGGCACGCCTTCGCGGCGCACCAGCGGCACCGTCAGGCGCTGCGGATGCTGCACGTAGTCAAAACCGTAGCGGCCCTTCACGCACAGCCGCTCGTGGTTGGCCGGGCCATCGCGCCCTTCCACGAACAGGATGCGGTTGTCCTTGATGTTGTAGGTCAGCTGGCAGCCCACGCCGCAGTACGGGCAGACCGAGTCCACCTGCTTGTCCGGCACCGCCAGCGCGGCGTCGCGCGCGGGCATCAGCGCACCGGTCGGGCAGGCCTGCACGCATTCGCCGCAGGCCACGCAGGTCGACACGCCCATGGGGTCGTCCATGTCGAACACGATGCGGGCTTCGTCGCCGCGCAGGGCCAGGCCGATCACGTCGTTGACCTGCTCGTCGCGGCAGGCACGCAGGCAGCGCGTGCACTGGATGCAGGCATCCAGGTTGACGGCGATGGCCGGATGCGACAAATCCGCCGCCACGCGTTCGCGCGGGGCAAAGCGCGGCTTGCCGACCTCCAGCTTCGCGGCCCACTGGTCCAGCTCGTTGTGGCGGGTGTAGTCGGTCTCGGGCATGTCCGACTGCAGCAGTTCCAGCACCGTGCGCTGAGCGCGGCGGGCGCGCTCGGATTCGGTCTGCACCTGCATGCCCTCGGCGGGATAGCGGCAGCAGGACGGGGCCAGCACGCGCTCGCCCTGGATCTCGACCATGCAGGCGCGGCAGTTGCCGGCGGGCTCCAGGCCGTCCTTGTAGCACAGGTGCGGCACGTCGAAGCCTTCGCGCTGGGCCACCTTGAGCAGGCTTTCGCCGGGCTGGGCGCTCACCTCGCGGCCATTGAGCGTGAAGGTGACGGCTGGCTCGGCGGATTCGACAAGCGCGCGTTCGGCGCGGGTCAGTGCATTCATGTCAGTCTCTCAGGCCAGTTCGTGCGGGAAGTACTTGATGACGCAGTCGACGGGATTGGGCGCGGCCTGCCCCAGCCCGCAGATCGATGCATCGCGCATCACCGCGGACAGGTCATCCAGCGCCGGCAGGTCCCACTTCGGCTGGCGGATCAGGTCGAGCGTCTTGGCGGTGCCGGTGCGGCACGGTGTGCATTGCCCGCAGGACTCGTGCTTGAAGAAGTGCATCAGGTTGCGCGCTGCCTGCGTGGCGCTGTCCTGGTCGGACAGGATCACCACCGCGGCCGAGCCGATAAAGCAGCCGTAGGGCTGCAGCGTGTCGAAGTCCAGCGGGATATTGCCCATCGACGCCGGCAGGATGCCGCCCGAGGCCCCACCCGGCAGGTAGCCGTAGAACGCATGGCCGTCGAGCATGCCGCCGCAGTATTCATCGATCAGCTCGCGCACGGTAATGCCGGCCGGTGCCAGGTGCACGCCGGGGCGTTTCACGCGGCCCGAGACCGAGAACGAGCGCAGGCCCTTGCGCCCGTTGCGCCCCTGCGAGGCAAACCACTCGGCGCCCTTCTCGATGATGTCGCGCACCCAGTACAGGGTCTCGAAGTTGTGTTCCAGCGTGGGCCGTCCGAACAGGCCCACCTGCGCCACATAGGGCGGGCGCAGCCGCGGCATGCCGCGCTTGCCTTCGATCGACTCGATCATGGCCGACTCTTCGCCGCAGATATAGGCGCCCGCGCCGCGGCGCAGTTCGATCGTCGGCAGGCCGGGGATTGGCGGGTCTTGCTGCAGCCGCTGCAGTTCTTCCGCCAGCAGCTCGCGGCAGCCGGCGTATTCGTCGCGCAGGTAGATATAGATCGCTGACACGTTGACCACCGTCGCCGCGATCAGCATGCCTTCCAGGAAACGGTGCGGATCGCGTTCCAGGTAGACGCGGTCCTTGAAGGTGCCGGGCTCGCCCTCGTCGATGTTGATGGCCATCAGCCGGGGCGCGGGCTCGTTCTGCACGATGCGCCATTTGCGCCCGGTCGGGAAGCCTGCGCCGCCCAGGCCGCGCAGGCCGGAGTCCTCCATCGTGCACAGCACGGCGGCCGGATCCAGGTCGCCGCTGGCGAGGGACTTCAGCAAGGCATAGCCGCCGTCCTTCCGGTAAGCGTCGTAGCCGATATAGGGCTCGGGCGCATGGCGCACGGCCTTTGCCTGCACGGCGGCGTCGATGGCCTCGGCCGTGGCGGTGTCGACCGGATTCTGCCCGACCAGCGCCGCGGGCGCCTTCTCGCAGCGGCCGATGCAGGGCGCGGCCACCACGCGCACTTCAGTGCCGAGCAGCGCGGGCAGCTTGTCGATCAGCGCCTGTGCGCCCGCCAGCTCGCAGGCAATGCCTTCGCATACGCGCACGGTCAACGCCGGCGGCGGTGCGATCTGGCCGTCGGCGTCCTCGCGTACCACGTCGAAGTGGTGGTAGAAGGTGGCGACTTCATAGACCTCGGTCATCGACAGCCGCAGTTCGCTGGCCAGCGCCACCAGGTGCGGCATCGCCAGCTGGCCGTAGCGGTCGTTGATGCAGTGCAGGTGTTCGATCAGCAAGTCGCGCCGGCGGGGCATGTCGCCCAGCGCCACGCGCACTTCGGCCAGCGCGGCCGCGTCTACCTGCCGGCCCTTGGGCTGGCGGCGCTTGCGCTGCCGGCCGAGCCCCGTCGCCTCGAGAGGAATGACAACCTGGTTCATGGCGTGCCTGGATTCTGTTTGTGGGTATCCGATGTGCGATCAGGAAGGCGCCCGGCGGGCCGCCTCCCTGTCGCTCTTTCTATTTTTCGTATTGTGCTACCGGGCGCGGCGCCTGTGCACGCATCGCAGCCGCCACGTCCGGATCCTGCCGGCGCCGGAGGCGCCGTACTGCTTTCTTCATCAGGTCAGGTCTTCCGGCACGGTACGGTAGCCCATCGGTGCCGAGGCATTGGCATGCACATACTTGCGGGCATGGGCCTCGCGCATCGGCTTGAGCACGAACAGCGCCATCACCGCGGTCAATGCCGCCATGCCGGAGGCCACCATGAAGACCGCATGCCAGCTGCCGGTGGCAGTGGTGATCACGCTGGAGAACGGCACCAGCAGCGCGGCCGTGCCCTTGGCGGTGTACAGCAGGCCCGCGTTGGTGGCGGCAAACTTCGGCCCGAAGGTGTCGCCGCAGGTGGCAGGGAACAGGCTGTAGATCTCACCCCAGGCAAAGAACACCACGCCTGTCAGCACCACGAAGGCAACCGGATGGTGGCCGTACTTGGACAGCAGCAGGATGCCGATGGCCTCGACCCCGAAGGCAAAGAACATGGTGCGTTCACGGCCGATATGATCGGAGATCCAGCCGAAGAACGGGCGCGTCAGGCCATTGAGCACGCGGTCGATGGTCAGTGCGAAGGTCAGCGCCGGCAAGGTCAGGCCGAGGATCGAGATCGGGGCGTCGTGCAGGCCGAAGTCCTTGGCGATCGGGCCGAGCTGGGCGGTGGCCATCAGGCCGCCGGCGGCCATCATCACGAACATCGCGTACATGACCCAGAAGATCGGCGACTTCAGCACCTCGCGCGGCGAAGCGTTGTAGGTTGCGGCAGCCTTCAGCGTGGACTTGACCTCGCTCAGGATCTTGGCCGACGGCGGGTACAGGGCCATGCCCAGGATGAACACGATCAGGCCCTGGCCAAGACCGAACCACAGGAACGCAGCCTCATAGCCCGAAGTCTTGATCATGTTGGCAATGGGCACCACGGTCAGCGCCGAGCCCGCGCCGAAACCGGCTGCGGTAATCCCCGCTGCCAGGCCCCGGCGATTGGGAAACCATTTCAGCGCATTGCCCACGCAGGTGCCATACACAGCGCCCGCGCCCAGGCCGCCGATCGCCGCCGCGAAGTAAAGCATGGGCAGCGAGGACGCCACCGAGTTCAGGGCCCAGGCAATGGCGCACAGCAGGCCGCCGCCCACCACTACCGGACGCGGGCCGTACTTGTCGACCAGATAGCCTTCAATCGGGACCAGCCAGGTTTCCGTCACGACGAAGATGGTGAAGGCCACCTGGATCGCGGTGCGGCCCCAGTGGTACTTGTCGTCGATCGGGTTGACGAACAGCGTCCAGCCGTATTGCATGTTGGCGATCATCGCCATGCAGATCACGCCGAATACCAGTTGCACCCACGGCGACGCAAAGCGCGACGTGGACTCCCTCTGCTGCAATTCCATGATGTCTCCTTATAGCGGCGTGCCGCCAAGGTGGAAGATGGGCGCCTGTAGACGCCTCTGCGTGACTCTCAGTCAAAGAACAGCTGAGCCGTTCTAGTGCTATACGGTATGTGATATATCAGGTAAGTCAAGCGTATTCGTCGCGGCTCTGCAGCATGGGACCGCGGTGAGTGACGCCTGGGTGGCCGTTGCTGCAGTGCGACTGGTGCGCACACTGCATCAATGGCCGGTCCGACAGCATCCGGAGTCGTTGGAAATCAAGGAGTTGCCATGCATCGGCACATTAATCGGCCGACTGATGGCATCCGCAAGAATGCCGGGGATCGCGCCCCGGAAAAACCGGGAAAACGATGAATTGGGGAAAGTCCCTAGATGCATACATTAATGTCTGGTGACGCGCGTATGGCTTGGGAACGACGCCGGAAGCGGCGTTAAAGACACAGCAGGGAGCCTGCCGGCCTGGAACCGGGGCGCAGGAAGAGGGGTCGTGCAGGGCGATCGCTGGCAGCGATCGGGGAGGAAGATGGTGGCGGCCGCAGGTTCGTGCAGAACCCTGCCCTGGCTCGCGGCGAATGCCGCAGATCAGGTATCAACCGAGGTACTGCCACAAGGGGTGCCGGCCGCTACAACCCTTGCTGGTTGCGCGGTTCAGCGCGATGGCGCATGGCGCCGGCGCGCATTACGCGTAGGCCAGTTCACCGGCAGCGGGCACGATGCGCGACGGGCTGGCACGGCCCACGCCATCGCCTTCCTGGTTCGAGCCCAGGCCGGCAAAGCGACCGTGCTCCTGCGCGGTCACCAGCACGTCCATCGGCAGGCGCGTGGCCAGCAGCGTGGTCACGCCGGCACCGGCAGCAATCAGGCCCAGGCCAAGAGCGAAGAGAAGAGCGACTTCCATTTGAAAACTCCAATAGCGTTGTGATCAGGAGTTTTCATTATATGCTGCACCGCACTATGTGTAAATATCCTGTATGTAATATATCAATAGAAGTTTTGCACTAATACAACGAATGCCCGCCCCATGCCCCCTGATGAGCCGATTGCCTCACACCATGGTGGTTTTTCGATGCACCACCGGCGACTCCTGATATTCCTGGCCACGCAAGGCATCCCAGATTGCCGCGGCATTGGGCTTGAGCGAGCGGCTCTTGCGCCGAACCAGCATCACCGTGGAAGTCACCTGCGGACGCAGCGGCCGCATCACCGCCGCCGGATTCATGCCGCCCACCTGGGCACGCGACGGCACCACGCCGATGCCAAGGCCCAGCGCCACCATGCCGAACACCGCTGCAAAGTGGCCGAGCAACTGCAGCGAGCCCGCGCGCACGTGATAGCTGCTGAGCGCCTTCTCCACCGCGGGCTGCATGCCGCACTGCTGGTCCAGGGCCAGCACGCGGGCATCGCTCAGGTCGCCCCACCCTACCGCGTCGCGCATCGCCAGCGGGTGCTGGGCGGGCAGGACGGCGTGGTAGGCATCGACGCACAGCGGTTCACAATAGAGGTCGTCGGTTGGCTTCGGATCGGTGGCAATGCCGAAGTCCACCTCGCCGCTGCGCACGCTTTGCAGCACCGACTCCTGCGAGCGGTCCTTCAGGTGGATGGCAATCGCCGGCCACGCTTGCCGGCAGCCGGCCAGCCAGGTCGGCACCGACATCGAGCTGAGCACCGGATCCGAAGCGATCTGCACCAGGCCCTGGCACGGACGGCTGGCGCTCTGGCTGTCGCGCAGGGTCTGCTCGACCTCTTCGATCAGGTGGCAGATGCGCTGCGACAGGTGCTGGCCGGCATCGGTCAGTTCCACCTGGCGCGTGGTACGGTCGAACAGGCGCTGGTCGATCTCATCTTCCAGTTCACGCACGCTGCGGCTGACCGCGGATTGCGTCAGGCCCAGTTCAACCGAGGCACGCGTAAAGCTCTTGTGCCGCGCCACTGCGGCGAAGGCCTTCAGTTGGGGGAGCGAGATATTCACGACCTGCCCCCCTGCCCCGCATCGGCGTGGCTGCGACGGGCCTCTTCAGGCATGGCGGGGTGCCGCGTTGCACGCACCGTTGCATTCAGTCCGGTCACGGTAGTCTCCTTGTGTATTTTTTGTCGTGGCTGTAGGCAGCCATCGTTGTTATCGGCCATGCTTGTGGCCATTGGCGGGCTCCTGGCGCAAGCCGGAGAGCCGGATTCGGGGCGGGGCAGGCAAATCCGACGATTGATGCTACTTGAATCTAAGATCAGCACTGCATAAAGTTTTTTATCGTTTATATAGCCAATCGTTTATATATTGCACGGGACGAGGATGAGGAACGCCACACTGCGGCAGTTGAAGGTCTTTGAGACCGTTGCCCGCCATATGAGCTTTTCACGGGCTGCCGAGGAACTGCACCTGACGCAGCCCGCGGTATCGACCCAGGTGCGCCAGCTGGAGCACCACGTGGGGCTGCCCCTGTTCGAGCAGTTGGGCAAGAAGATCTACCTGACCCCGGCGGGCCACGAGATGCTGCATTACAGTCGCAGCATCATCCAGCAGTTCCGCGAGGCCGAAGACGCCATGTCCCAGCTCAAGGGCATCTCCGGCGGCCGGCTCAACGTGGCGGTGATCAGCGCCGGCGACTATTTCTTTCCGCGCCTGCTGGCCGAGTTCATGAACCGCCATGAAGGCGTGACGCTGAACCTTGCCGTGCATAACCGCGAGGAATTGCTGCACCAGCTGGCCGGCAACCTGACCGACCTGGCGGTGATGGTGCGTCCGCCCGAAGGCATGGACACCATCAACGAGGCCTTCGCCCCCCATCCCTATGTCATCGTGGCTGCGCCCACCCACCCGCTGGTCGGACAGCGCAATATCCCGCTGGCCGAGCTGGCTGATGAAGCCTTCGTTTCACGCGAGAAAGGCTCGGATACCTGGAATTCAATGCAGGAGGGCTTTGCCGGGCGTCTGTCGAACATGCGCATCGCGATGGAGATCAAGAGCACCGAGACCATCAAGCAGGCCGTGATCGCCAATATGGGCATCGCCTTCCTGTCGGCGCACACGGTCGGCCTGGAATTGCAGGCCGGCAAGCTCGCGGTGCTGGACATCGAGGGCTTCCCGGTGATGCTCAACTGGTATGTGGTGCACCGCAAGAACAAGCGGCTGCCACCGGTGGCGCTGGCGTTCAAGCAGTTCCTGATGGAGGAAGGCGCGGGACTGATCGAGCGGATTACCGGGGTGGAAGGTTTGATCAGTCAGAATGCATAAACAATTGATTATGGTTTCGCTATGAAACTTTAATTATCGTAAATCATCCGCGGTCCCTATGCTTGTCTCAACCCAACCGCTACAGCGCATCTGAGGAGACGAGCATGAACCAGGTCCAGCAGGAAAGCAGCCAGGCTGCCATCACGGTCGGCACCGATAACCAACCCATTCCGCGCGACACCCAGCTCGCCGCCTACAACGCCGCGTTTATCGAGCTGGGCCTGCGCTTCCGCTGGGACGCCGAGATGTATGAATGGCTGTGCGGCATCGAATGCGAGAAGGCGCGCGTGGCCCGCTATATCGAAGAACACCACGCGCACCTGCTGGCCGCCTATGACGCCGCCTTTCTGAGCGCGCTGATCTTCGAGAAGAAGAACGAATACCTGCGCGCGGTCGGTCATCTCAACTGAAGGGCCGCTCGGTTCACGGCGAGGCGCGCGAGCGGCCTCGCCTTTTTGCCTGGCCCGCATGTCCCTCAGGCGAGGTCGGCCTCCGCTGCCTTACCTGCGGGGCGGGGCAGCCGTTTGATGCGCTTGCGCGGCCTTTGCGCCGCGACCCAGAGGTCGTATGCCATCTGCATGCCGCCCCACATCTCGCGGCTCGCGCCCAGGGCTTCTTCCAGGCGAATGGCAATATCCGGCGTGATCGATGCATGACCATTCAGGATGCGCGAGAGCGTTGCGCGCGTCACGCTGATGTGCGCGGCGAACGCCGTAATGGTCATATCGTCCATGCCAGTGAGCCAATCGGCCAGCACCGCGCCGGGGTGCGGCGGGTTGTGCATGCGCGTCATGATGAAGTCCTTCAGTGGTAGTCCTGGTAATCGACGACGATGACGTCGATGCCGTCGAACATGAATGTCAGCCGCCAGTTGCCATTGACGCTGACAGACCAGGGCCGGACATGTCGCCGCCCAGTTGATGCAGCTTCCAACCTGGCACCCCCATGTCCCGGGGTCTCGTGGCGTGATCCAGCGCACCGAGCTGATTGCGCAATCTCTGCGCGTGATGCGGCTGGATTCCCGCCTTGGAGCCAGTCTCGAAGAAACGTTTGAGGCCCGCATGGGCGAAACTCTTGATCATCGATTTCCAGGTAGCAAAGAATGTATAAGCGTTAGAAGCTTGCTTGCGTTGCCGGGGACGGACTCTATCACCTGAAGCGCACTGGGAAACCAGTCGGCGGCTGCTTTTGAGCCATTACTCATTCCGCGCCTGGGGGAGCTGGCGATGTGCCGGCCGGCATGGATCCATTGCCATGCCGGCCCGGGCGCAGTCGTCGTAAGATTCGGCATCAACACTCACGCGCCCGCCACTTGCCCGGCTTGCCACCCGTTTCATGCCGACTCGACGCACCGACGAAGAATTTGCCCACGAACTGACCCGGCTGCTGAGCACCGAAGGCGTGTCGTCGCTGACCATCGGCGAGATTGCCCGACGCATGCGCTGCTCACGGCGGCGCCTGTACGAGATCGCGCCGACCAAGGAGGCGCTGTTCGTCGGCATCTGCCGCGACGTGCTCGCTGACAACCTGGAAAGGGGCTTTGCCGCGGCGCGCCGCGAAAGCGATGCGGCGCGGGCAGTGTCCGCCTACCTGCATGCCGCGCTCAACACATCGGGACTGAGCAAGGCCGCGCTGGCGGACCTGGATGCGATCGACAGCGGCCGGGCGGCATTCGACGACTACCAGCTGGCGCGCGTGCGCGGGCTTGAGAGCCTGCTCGAGGCAGGCATGCGGCAAGGGCTGATGGCGCCGCACAATCCGCGGCTGGTTTCCGAAGCGATCCTGGGCGCCGCGCACCGGCTGCGCAACCAGCAGTTCCTGAAGGAAACCGGCCTGAAGATCGGCGATGCCTTCAGCGAGTTCTACGAGATCATCCTGAACGGCCTGCTGTGCCGCGCGGACACCGGCGCGCGCTCGTCCCAGCCGCACGCCGGAAGGTAACCGCGCTCAGGCCACCTGCCTCTCCTGGCCGCCCCAGTAGCGGCCGCGGATGGCCTTGCGGTCGATCTTGCCCAGCGCGGTCAGCGGCAGCTCATCCACGAACACCACCTGCTTGGGCGCATTGACCACGCCCTTGTGCTGCGTCACGTGGCCGATCACGTCGGCCTCGGTAAGCGCGGCACCGGGCCGTGCCACGACCACGGCGGTGACCGCCTCGCCCCACTTGGGGTCGGGGATGCCGATCACCGCGGACATGGCGATGGCCGGGTGCAGCGCCAGGCAATGCTCCACCTCGCTCGGGTACACGTTGAAGCCGCCGCTGATGATCATGTCCTTGGCGCGGTCGACGATGTACAGGAAGCCCTCGCTGTCGCAACGGGCCATGTCGCCGGTATGCAGCCAGTCGCCGGCAAAGACCTTGGCGTCTTCCTCGGGCCGGTTCAGGTAGCCTTCCATCACCAGCGGACCGCGCACGCACAGCTCGCCCACCTCGCCCGGCGCGACTTCACGCAGGTCGGGGTCCAGCAGCTTGACCTGGTTGCCCGGGATCACCTTGCCGCACGAGCGCAGGCGCTCGGGGTTGTCCGGATCGTGGTCGCGCTGGCTCAGGTAGCTGATGCACATCGGCACTTCAGCCTGGCCATAGACCTGTCCGAACACCGGGCCGATGCGGCGCAGCGCGTCAGCGAGACGCACCGGCGCGATCGGCGCCGCGCCGTAGAGCACCAGCTCCAGGCTGGACAGGTCGGCCGCGTCCAGCCCGTCGCAATCGAGCAGGCCATAGATCTGCGTGGGCACCAAAAAGGTCAGGTTGATCCGTTGTTCGGCCACGCGTCGCAGGAAATCGGCGGGACTGAACTTGTCGCACAGGTAGATGGTGCCGCCGCGCAGCAGCGTCGGCAGGAACAGGCTGCCGGACGCATGCGAGATCGGCGTGGTCACCAGATAGCGGATCTGCGCCGGCCATTCGTAGCTGGCCAGCATGTACTGCAGCACCGTCACCGTGGTCCGGTGCGTATGCAGGATGCCCTTGGAACGGCCAGTGGTGCCGCCGGTATAGGCCAGCCGGCTGATTTCCGTGGGGTCGTCGCCGGGAACCACGGGCGTGTCATCGAACGCAGCCGCCGCATTGGCCAGGCCAGGCCCGAACTCGCCATCGTCCAGCGGCAGGACCTGCAGGCCGGCGCCAGCTGCCAGCACGCGCGCGCGCTCGGTGAAGCGGGCGTTGTCCACCACCAGCGCCCGCACCCCGGCATCCTGCAGCACGAAGGCGTGATCCGCTTCCGATGCCATCGGATGCAGCGACACATTCTTCAGCCCGGCCAGCTGCGCGGCGATGATGGCGGCGACCGCTTCGGCGCGGTTGCCCACCAGGAAGGCCACGGCATCCTGGCGCGCCAGGCCGCGGGCGGCAAACAGCCGCGCGACGCGCGCGCACTGCCGCGCGAGCGCCTCATAGCTCAGCGTGGTGTCGTCGCCGACGATGGCGGGCACGCCGGGCCTGGCACGCAGCGCGGCCGCATAGAGCTGGCCCACCGTAGCGCCGCCATGGACTACCGCAGCGGCCGAAGCTTGACGGCTCATGTTGTCTCCTCGGATCTGTCTTTGTCAGGGCTCCCAATGTAGGAGGCATTCGGTACTCAGTCAACGCTTTTGGTACCGAAAAGACCACGATCGGCTACGCCAAAGCGGCGCTGGAAGTGCATGCCGGCCACCTATTCGGGAAAACTCGGGGGACAATCGAGACCTGCGCGGCGGCCCCGGCCGGGGCCGCCGCGCAAACAGGAAACGGCCAGGACCAGGCCTGGCCACCGGGCCGACGCGCTGCGCGGCTGGTCCGGGATCACGGAAATGGCACGCGCCTCAGGCCTGTTCCTTGACCTGGTTTTCCAGCTCCACCAGCCGCTTCTTCAGCGCCCGCTCCTCCTGGAAGCGCACGGTCTCGTCGCGGATCACGGCGACGATGCCGGTGATGGCGCCCGCATCATCCTTGAGCAGCGCCACGGTGAAGGCGATCGACATGGCCTTGCCGTCCTTGTCGACCGCGGGCACCTTGAGCAGGTCGTGGCCGTAGCGCGTGATGCCGGTCGCCATGGTCTTGCCGTAGCCCTCCCAGTGCCGCCCGCGCAGGCGCTCAGGGATGATCAGGTCGAGCGACTTGCCCATGGCCTCGGCCTGGGTAAAGCCGAACATGCGCTCGGCGGCGGGATTCCATAGCGTGATGGCGCCCTTGGCGTCGGAGATGATGATGGCGTCGCCGATGGCGGACACCAGTTGCGCGTAATCGATCTGGTCTGTCATGGGGATTCCCTCGTTATTCCCAGGGCCGGTCGGCGCCAGCCTGTCATGGCCATCAAGGTAGCGTGCCACATGGCCACGCTGCAAGCAAAAACGCCGGGGCCCGCTATGCGCGAGACCCCGGCGTACACTCCGGCCACAAGTGCCGGCGGGCAGCGTCAGATCACCTGGGACTCGCGCAGGCGCTTGATGTCGTCCGCGCCGTAGCCCAGGCCGGCCAGCACCTCTTCGCTATGCTCGCCCAGCAGTGGCGACCCGGTGATCTCCGGCTTGAGGTCGGAGAACTTGATCGGGCTGCCCACCGTCAGGTAGGTACCGCGCTCCTTGTGCGGCACCTCGGTGATGCTGCCGCTGGCGCGCAGCGACGGATCGGCGGCGATTTCCTTCATCGACAGCACCGGCGAGCACGGGATGTCGAACTTGCGCAGGATGTCCACGGCCTCGTACTTGGTCTTGTCGGCCAGCCATTCCTCGATGGTGTTGAAGATATCGAAGATATGCGGCTGGCGAGCCTTGGCGGTGGCGTAGTTGGGATCGGAAATCCATTCCGGCTTGCCCAGCGCCTTGCAGATCGGCTCCCAGGCATGGCCCTGGATGGTGAAGTAGATATAGGCGTTGGGGTCGGTTTCCCACCCCTTGCACTTCAGCACCCAGCCCGGCTGGCCGCCGCCGCCCGCGTTGCCGCCGCGCGGCACCACGTCGCTGAAGCTGCCGTGCGGATACTGCGGGTACTCCTCCAGGTAGCCCAGGCGGTCCAGGCGCTGCTGGTCGCGCAGCTTGACCCGGCACAGGTTCAGCACCGCATCCTGCATCGACACAGCCACCTTCTGGCCCTTGCCGGTCTTGTCGCGGCCGATCAGCGCGGTGAGGATGCCGATGGCCAGGTGCATGCCGGTGTTGGAATCGCCCAGCGCCGCGGCGGACACCGTCGGCGGGCCATCCCAGAAGCCGGTGGTCGAGGCCGCGCCGCCGGCGCACTGGGCCACGTTCTCGTAGACCTTCAGGTCTTCATAGTGGTGGCCGTCGCTGAAGCCCTTGACCGAAGCCACGATCATCTTCGGGTTCAGTTCGTTGATGCGTTCCCACGAGAACCCCATGCGGTCCAGCGCGCCCGGGCCGAAGTTCTCGACCAGCACGTCCGACTCGCGGATCAGCTGCTCCAGGATCTTCTTGCCTTCCGGCTTCTTGGTATCCAGCGTCAGGCTGCGCTTGTTGCTGTTGAGCATGGTGAAGTACAGGGCATCGACATCCGGGATGTCGCGCAGCTGGGTGCGCGTCACGTCGCCGGAACCGGGGCGCTCGACCTTGATCACGTCCGCACCGAACCACGCGAGAAGCTGCGTGCAGGCGGGACCGGCCTGGACGTGCGTGAAGTCGATGATCTTGATGCCGTTGAGTGGGAGGTTCACTTTCGTTCTCCTATTGGATCAGAGGGGTGAAATTCGGGTGAATTACTTCTTGGCCGAGCTTTGCGGATTCAGATTGGTCAGACGACCGCTTTCCGTGCCAGCAGCCGGATCGATGACAGCGTTGACCAGCGTGGGCTTGCCCGAGCGCAGGGCTTCGTTCACCGCAGCCTCGAGTTCCGCCGGCGTGGTGACGTTGCGGCCGACGCCACCGAACGCTTCCATCATCTTGTCGTAGCGCGCGCCCGGGACGAACGTCGTGACCGCCGGATCCTTGCCGCCGGTCGGATTCACGTCGATGCCCTTGTAGACGCCGTTGTTGTTGAAAATGACGATGCAGACCGGCAGGTTGTAACGGCAGATCGTCTCGACTTCCATGCCCGAGAAACCGAACGCACTGTCACCGCACAGCGCCAGCACCGGCTTGCTGGTCTCGACCGCCGCGGCGACCGCGTAGCCCATGCCCACGCCCATCACGCCCCAGGTGCCTACGTCCAGGCGCTTGCGCGGCTCGTACATGTCGATCACGGCACGGGCGTAGTCCAGCGTGTTGGCGCCTTCGTTGACGAACGAGATGCCCGGGTTGGCCTTGACCACATCCTTCAGCACGTTCAGCGCGCCGTGGAAGTTCATCGGCGAGACATCCTTGGACCTGGCCAGGGTCTCGGCCATCTTCGCCAGGTTCGTGTCCCTGCGGTCGGCCACCGCGTTCAGCCACTCGGCGCCCGGCTTGGCAAAGTCATTGCCGACCTTGTCGAGGATCGCCGACACGCACGAACCAATGTCACCCACTACCGGCGCGGCGATGGCGACGTTGCTGTCCATCTCGGTCGCCGCGATGTCGATCTGGATGAATTGCTTCGGCTTGCCCCAGGTCTTGCCCTTGCCATGCGACAGCAGCCAGTTCAGGCGGGCGCCGACCAGCAACACCACGTCAGCTTCAGCCAGCACATACGAGCGTGCGGCCGAGGCCGATTGCGGATGCGTATCGGGCAGCAGGCCCTTGGCCATCGACATCGGCAGGTACGGAATGCCCGTCTTCTCGACCAGCGTGCGGATATCCGCTTCGGCGCGTGCGTACGCGGCACCCTTGCCCAGCAGGATCAGCGGGCGCTTGGCGCTCTTCAGCAGCGCGACGGCACGGTCGATCGAGTCCGGTGCAGGCAGTTGGCGCGGGGCCGGATCCACCACCTTGATCAGCGACTTGCGGCCCTTCTCGGCTTCCATCGACTGGCCCAGCAGCTTGGCCGGCAGGTCCAGGTACACACCGCCCGGACGGCCCGACACGGCGGCACGAATGGCACGCGCAATCCCGACACCAATGTCTTCAGCGTGCAGCACGCGGAAGGCAGCCTTGGCGTGCGGACGGGCGATGGCCAGCTGGTCCATCTCTTCGTAGTCACCCTGCTGCAAATCGACGATCTCGCGCTCGCTCGAGCCGCTGATCAGGATCATCGGGAAGCAGTTGGTGGTCGCATGCGCCAGCGCCGTCAGCCCGTTCAGGAAGCCCGGCGCAGAAACGGTCAGGCAAACGCCCGGCTTTTGGGTGAGAAAGCCGGCAATCGCTGCTGCGTTGCCTGCGTTCTGCTCGTGACGGAAGCTGATGACGCGCATGCCGTTGGCCTGTGCCAGACGGGCCAGATCGGTGACCGGAATGCCGGGCAGACCGTAGATGTTCTCGATGCCGTTCAGCTTCAGCGCGTCGATGACCAGATGAAAACCATCGGTTTGTGCCTGATGTTCTTCCGTGGCGTGACGCTGCAGTTCGTTTCCGACTTCTGCCATGGTTGATTCCTTCTATACAAATTGACTGGGGTTGGAATTCTTCTAATTCAGGGTGTCTTCCGCGTGGTGCTCCCGACCCGCTTGGCTTCGACGACTTCGGACATGTCTTGGTCTCCTCGTTGAACTCTTTACGGGGCGGGGCACTCTCGCCTTCTCGCCCTTCGCTGTTGCTACCCGTATGCCTTGCGGCGCCCGATCGTTTCACTCGATCTTGATGACATACGGTATGTGATATATCAGAACGAAGCAAGAAGAATTTCCCCTAGCCCTTCAAGTTTCGTCGATGCGGCGCAGCAATTTTGCAGGCAACTACGGCTAAATCAGCGTAATTTCTGAAAGCACGCGATTCATGCGCAATCGGCACAGATTTCCGGGCCATGTCGAAGCCTGGAAATCTCGCCGGGATCATGCATGAAGATATACTACATACCAAAAATTCCAGCGGCTTTATGGCTCTCTGGAACACATTGCCGCGCACTGGCGTCCTCCGCGAACACCAGCGCGCCCACTAATGGGAATGTCCTGCCCCCGCTCCGGAAGCCCGGCAGCCTACGCCAGGCTCCCCCTCTACCCTTCAGCCCGGGATTACTCCCCCTGACGCGGCGAAATGCCAGCCAGGAACGCGGTGTCGGACACGCGCACTGCCTCGGCATGCCCGGTGATAAAGCGCTTGCGCATGGGCGCCAGCAACACCTTGGCCGAGATCCCTGCCGCAATCGTCACCACCGCCGCCACCGAGAACACGGCTCCCCAGCCGCCATGCGCCGACAGGATCGATGCCAGCGGCACCACCATCGCCGCCGTGCCCTTCGCCGTGTACAGGGTGCCGGCATTGGCCGCGGCGAATTTGCTGCCGAAGGTATCGGCGCACAAGGCCGGGAAAATCGAGAAGATCTCGCCCCAGAACAGGAAGGTCAGCGCCGCGAAGAACATGAACCAGTACGGGTTGTGCCCCATCTGCATCAGCCCGAGCAGCGCCAGCCCCTCGCCGACGAAGATCACGAACATGGTGTTCTCGCGCCCGAACTTGTCCGACAGGAAACCGCACAAGGGCCGCGTAAAGCCATTGCACAGGTTGTCGATCGACAAGGTCATGGTCAGCAGCGGCAGCGTCATGCCCAGCATCGTCACCGGCATCGAGGCGAAGCCATAGTCCTTGGCGATGGGCCCGAGCTGCGCCGTCGCCATGATCCCCCCCGCCGCCACCGCGACAAAGCTCACGTAGATCAGCCAGAACACCGGCGTCTTCACCATCTGCCCCGGCGAGAACTCGACCGGGTTGGTCAGTACCGCCTTGGCCGCCACCGCGCCCTTGGGCGGCCTGGGCTTCACCAGCAGCAGTGCCAGCACGAAGATGCACACGCCCTGCAGGATGCCGAAGGTCAGGAAGGCCTTTTCATAGCCCGAGCTCTGGATCATGTTGGCGATGGGGATCACCGTAATGGCCGCGCCCGCGCCGAAACCCGCCGCCGTCAGTCCGGCCGCGAGGCCGCGCTTGTCCGGGAACCACTTCAGCGCGTTGCCGACGCAGGTCCCATAGACACCGCCCGCGCCGATGCCGGCAATCACCGCGGCCGCATACAGTTCCGGCAGCGTGGTCGCATAGGCATTCATCACCCATGCCAGGCCCGCGCAGATCGCCCCGCCCGCCACTACCGGGCGCGGGCCAAACTTGTCCACCAGCCAGCCCTCCAGCGGCACCAGCCAGGTTTCCGTCACGATGAAAATGGAGAATGCCACCTGGATGGCGGACGCGCCCCAGTGATGCTTGGCGTCCATCGGTGACACGAAGAGGGTCCAGCCGTACTGCAGATTCGCCACCAGCCCCATGCACACCACGCCAATTGCAAGCTGGATCCAACGGTTCTGCAGGCCGCGGCCGTTCACGTTGCCGTGACCGGCCGTGGCCGATACTTCAAATTGCGCCATCTGTCTTGTCTCCTGGTACTGCTTGTTTGTGCCTCGACTGGCACAACAGGGCTTTGTGGGTTGCCCTTCTCACAACTAGACCGGCGCCTGGCATTGCGGCACATGAAGTCGTGGATTGATGCTACCTGAAGCTTAATTTGACTAGTCTTAAAGTTTTTTATCGTTTCTATTTGCGATCGTTTATATATCGCGGAGCTGGCATGAATCCCCCGCCGGGCTTCCATAACAGGTTGTCTATGGGCCCATCCAGACAACAAAAGCCACCGCCGCCCCGACAAACGCGGGGCGGCGGTGGCTTCGCGGCCGCCTGAACTGCTCAGCTTGGAGACCTCGACTCGACCAACTCAGGCCGGCGCTTCCTCCAGCTGCCTCAGCAGGGCATCGACACTGCCCTTGGCGTCGCCGAACCACATCCGCGTGTTGTCCTTGTAGAACAACGGGTTGTCCACGCCCGCATAGCCCGCCGCCATGCTGCGCTTGGACACCACCACGGTGCGGGCCTTCCAGACTTCCAGCACCGGCATGCCGGCAATGGGGCTGCCCGGGTCTTCCAGCGCACCGGGGTTGACGATGTCGTTGGCGCCCACCACCAGCACCACGTCGGCCTTCTCGAAGTCGTCGTTGATCTCTTCCATCTCCAGCACGATGTCGTACGGCACGCGCGCCTCGGCCAGCAGCACGTTCATGTGCCCGGGCAGGCGGCCTGCGACCGGGTGGATGCCGAAGCGCACGGTGACGCCCTGCGCCCGCAGCCGCCGCGCGATCTCGCTGATGGTGCCCTGCGCCTGCGCCACCGCCATGCCGTAGCCCGGCACGATGATCACGTCGCTGGCGTCCTTGAGCAGGTTGCCGACTTCCTCGCTGGACACCGGCAGCACCTCGCCCTGCTCGGTCGCCGCGCCCTGTGCCTGCACCGCGCCGAAGCCGCCCAGGATCACCGACAGGAACTTGCGGTTCATCGCCTTGCACATGATGTAGCTGAGGATGGCGCCGCTCGATCCCACCAGCGCCCCGGTGATGATCAGCAGGTCGTTGCCCAGCATGAAGCCGGTGGCCGCCGCGGCCCAGCCGGAGTAGCTGTTGAGCATCGACACCACCACCGGCATGTCGGCGCCGCCGATGGCCAGCACCAGGTGCGCGCCGACCAGCAGCGCAATCACCGTCATCGCCGCCAGCGGCACCAGCCCCTGCTGCGCGTCGGGCGCGCTCAGGAAGGCATAGCCCAGCCACACGCAAACCAGCAGCGCGATGGCATTCAAGGCATGCCGCCCGGGCAGCAGCATCGGCTTGCCGCCCATGGTGCCCTGCAGCTTCAGGAAGGCGATGATCGAGCCCGTGAACGTGACCGCGCCGATCAGGATGCCAAGGTAGGTTTCCACTTCATGGATGGCCTTCTCCGCGCCGGTCAGCGCATGGCTATCCAGGTAGTTGGCATAACCCACCAGCACCGCAGCCAGGCCGACGAAGCTGTGCAGCACCGCCACCAACTGCGGCATCTGCGTCATTTCCACGCGCCTGGCCAGCATGGCACCGGCGATGCCGCCCACCAGCATCGCGCCGATGATGATGGCGATGCCGTCCGGGCTGCCCGCCAGCACGGTGGTCAGCACCGCGATCACCATGCCGGCGATGCCCAGCAGGTTGCCGCGGCGCGCGGTGCCGGGGTGGCTCAGCCCGCTCAGGCTGAGGATGAAGAGCGCGCTGGCGCCCAGGTAAGCGATATTGCTGATTCCGGATGGCATCCCTGTCTCCCCGTCTCTAGTCCCGCTGGAACATCTTGAGCATGCGCTGCGTCACCAGGAAGCCGCCGGCGATATTGATGGTGGCCAGCAGCACCGCGCTGCCGGCAATCACCGCCGTCAGCAGCGACGGCTTGCCCAGCTGCACCAGCGCGCCCACCACGATGATCCCGCTGATGGCATTGGTCACGCTCATCAGTGGCGTATGCAGCGCGGCGGTGACGTTCCACACCACCTGGTAGCCGACAAAGATCGCCAGCACGAACACCGTGAAATGCGCCATGAAGGCCGGCGGCGCGACCGCGCCCAGGCCCAGCAGCGCCGCCGCCGCGATGGCCAGCGCGATCAGCGTCGCGCCGGTGCGGCTGCGCGGCGGCTCGGCCTCGGCCTGCACCGGCGGCGGCGCGGCCGGCGCCTGCTGCTGCGGGATCGCCACCGTCAGCGGCGGCGGTGGCCAGGTCACCGTGCCCTGGTGCAGCACCGTGGCACCGCGGATCATCTCGTCGTCCATGTCGACCACGAGCTGGCCGTCCTTGCCCGGCGTCAGCTCCGTCAGCAGGTGGCGGATATTGGTGCCATAGAGCTGGCTGGCCTGCGCCGCCATGCGGCTGGGCAGGTCGGTGTAGCCGATGATGGTGACGCCGTGCTGCCGCACCGCCTCGCCCGGAACGGTCAGCACGCAGTTGCCGCCCTGCTCAGCAGCCAGGTCGACCACCACGCTGCCGGCGCGCATCAGGCCCACCGTGCCGGCCTCGAGCAGCTTGGGAGCGGGCCTGCCCGGGATCAGCGCGGTGGTGATGATGATGTCGACCTCGCGCGCCTGTTCGGCAAAGAGACGCATCTCGGCTTCGATAAAGGCCGGGCTCATCTCCTTGGCATAGCCGCCGCTGCCGCTGCCGTCCTCTTCGATCTCGACGGTCAGGAACTCGGCGCCCAGGCTTTCGATCTGCTGGCGCACCACCGGCCGCGTATCGAAGGCGCGCACCACCGCACCCAGGCTGCGCGCCGCGCCGATGGCCGCCAGCCCCGCCACACCCGCGCCGATCACCAGCACGCGCGCCGGCGGGATCTTGCCCGCGGCCGTGATCTGTCCGGCAAAGGGCCGCCCGAACGCATGCGCGGCTTCGATCACCGCGCGGTAGCCCGCCATATTGGCCATCGAGCTGAGCGCATCGAGCTTCTGCGCGCGCGAGATGCGCGGCACGCAGTCCATTGCCAGCACGGTTGCGCCGCGCTGCGTCAGCCGCTCCAGCATCGCCATCTGCTGCGCCGGCCAGACAAAGCCGATCAGCGTGGCATGCTTCTTCAGCAGCGCCGCCTCTTCCACGCCCAGGCTGGGATGGACCTGCGGCGGGCGCACCTTGATCACCACGTCGACCGAGGCCCACAGGCTGGCCGCGTCGACAATGGCCGCACCGGCGGCGCTGTAGTCAGCGTCGGAGAACGACGCTTCCTGGCCGGCGCCGCTCTCCACCACCACCTGGTAGCCGAGCTTGAGCAGTTCCCTGACCGAGTCGGGCGTGGCGGCAACGCGCCGCTCGCCCGGGTGGACTTCGCGTGGCACACCGATCGTCATTGGCATGGCATTCACCGTTTTTTGGAAGGAATCGGGCGCCGGCTCAGCCGCGCACGTGGTTGACCAGCGAGCCGATGCCCGCGATCGCCACCTCGACCACCGCACCGTCCTTCATCGATCCCACGCCGATCGAGGTGCCGCACGCAATCACGTCGCCGGGCATCAGCGTCAGGTCCTGCGAGATCCGGCTGACCTGTTCCTCGGGCGAGAAGATCATGTCCGACAGCGGGTAGTTCTGCCGCTCCACGCCATCGAGCCGCGTGATGACGCTGGCGGCCTTCCAGTTGAAGCCGCAGACAATGGCCGGGCCGATGCAGCCGAAGGTGTCGAAGCCCTTGGCGCGCGTCCACTGCGGGAAGTTGGGGTCGGCCGTGATCAGCTCGGCCGCGGTCACGTCGTTGACGACGGTATAACCGAAGATATGCGCGCCGGCCTCGGCCACCGACACATTGCGCGCCTTGCTGCCGATCACGATGCCCAGCTCGCCCTCATAGACGATCTTGCCGTCGTAGCTCTTGGGGCGCTGCACCGCATCGCCCGGCCCGGCCAGCGACGAGGCCGGCTTGAGCAGGAACAGCGGGTGCGTGGGCACGGGCTTTTCCAGCTTGCGCGCGAGTGCGTGGAAGTTGTTCCACAGCGCCACCACCTTGCCCGGCGCACAGGGCGCGAGCAGCGTCAGCGACGCGCGCTCATGCACGGCGCCGGTGGGGGCGGGGTCGTTGAAACCGTCGCCGTCATATTCGACGACACGGTTGCCATCGGCTTCGTCGATGCGGCCATGGCCGATGCTGCCGTCAGCGCGGCGAAAGCGTATCCAGGTTTGCACAGCATGCTCCTTGCGCAGGCAAAGCGGGGCCCTGCCTGCTCCGATGTCGGTTGCAGGATCTTGCAAGAAATGGGATCGTGGGCGGCTCGCGCCCGGATTCGTCATTCCCGCACAGGCGGGAATGACGTCAGGCTTGCGTCATACCGCGCCGGCCAGCTTCATCGCGGCGATCTGCGCGGGCGAGCGCCCCAGCCACTCGAGAATCTCTTCGGTATGCTCGCCCAGCAGCGGCGAACGCTCGATCTCCACCGGCGATGCCGAGAGCGTGATCGGGCAGCCCAGCTGCACGTAGCTGCCGCGCTGCGGGTGCTCCAGCTCCTTCAGGTAGCCGCGCTGGTACAGCGACTCGTCCTCGATCAGGTCCTTCATCGACAGGATCGGGCCGCACGGAACATCGACCTCGTTGAGCGCCGCCATCACGTCGAACTTGCTGCGGCCACCGGTCCATTTCTCGATCACGGCGAAGCAGTCGGCCAGGTGCTTGAGGCGTGCTTCTGGCGTGGCGTAGTCCGGATTGGTGATCAGGTCCTCGCGCCCGCACAGGCGCATCAGCGGCTCCCAGCCTTGCGGCTGGATGATGACGTAGACATAGTCGTTGGGGCCGCCCGGCGCGCAGCGCAGCGCCGCGCCCGGCTGGCCGCCGCCCGAGGCATTGCCGGCGCGCGGCACGTGGTCGCCGAACTCTTCGTTCGGGTACTCGCGCAGCGGGCCGTTGGCCAGGCGCTGCTGGTCGCGCAGCTTGACGCGGCACAGGTTCAGCACCGCGTCCTGCATCGCCACTTCCACGCGCTGGCCGCGGCCGGTGTGCTCGCGCTGCAGCAGCGCGGCCAGGATGCCGACCACGCAATGCACGCCCGTGCCCGAATCACCGATCTGCGCGCCGGTGACAGTGGGCACGCCCTCGGCATCGCCCGTGGTGGAGGCCGAACCGCCCATGCACTGGGCCACGTTCTCATACGCCTTGCAGTCCGCGTACGGCCCCGGGCCGAAGCCCTTGATCGAGGCATAGACCAGCCGCGGGTTCAGGTCCTGCAGGTGGTCCCAGTCAAAGCCCGCGCGCTCGAGCACGCCCGGCCCGAAGTTCTCGATCAGCACGTCGCTGCGCTGGACCAGGTCTTCGAGCAGCGCCTTGCCTTCGGGCGTCTTCATGTTCAGCGTCAGGCTGCGCTTGTTGCTGTTGAGCATGGTGAAGTACAGGCTGTCGGCATTGGGCACGTCGCGCAGCTGGCTGCGGGTGATGTCCCCGCGGCCGGGCATTTCCACCTTGATCACGTCCGCGCCCAGCCACGCCATCAGCTGCGTGGCCGAGGGGCCCGCCTGGACGTGGGTCATGTCCAGGATGCGAACGCCTTGCAGTGCCTTGGTTTCCATTTCGGATGTCTCCTCGGACGATGGTTTCACTTGTATATGGTCTGTTCTGGTGCTCGGCGCGTACTCGCTCGCGTCCGTTCCGGCCCTCTTGATGACATACGGTATGTGATATATCAGAAGAGAGCAAGAGGAGTTTGCCCGATGCAACACAAATTTCGAGGATGCAATGCAGCAATCGGCCTGCTTTGCTTGCCCGAAGTGGGAAACCCAGTGAAATCCCGAATCAGTCAGCCAGCATCTTTTCCGCATTGATATATCACATACCATAGCGCGAAAAGCTCGCGCGTCACCCGGGAACGTACAAAAGCAAAACGGCGGACCAAGGTCCGCCGTTTTGCCGCCCTACCCCGCCCGCCTTCAGTCGAGGAAGTCGCAGTGCCGTTCCACGTAGTCAGCCAGATCCAGCGAATGCTGCCGCACCAGCCGCTCGGCCAGCTCGGTATCGCGTTTCTCCAGCGCCTCGATGATGCGCAGGTGGTCCACGATCGAACGTGCCGCCCGGTCGCTCTGCGAGATCGTCATCTTCCGGATCGCGCGCACGTGGATGAAGATATTGCGGATCGTGTCCATGATGATCTGCGACTTGGACAGCTGCACGATCGCCTGGTGGAAGGCGATATTGGCGTCGGAATACTCCTCGATATGCTCGGCCGGAGTGGAATCGCGGAAGCTGTCGAACATGCTGCGCAGCTGCGCGATCTCGGCATCGGTGGCGTTCTCGGTGGCCAGCCGCGCGGCCATGCTTTCCAGCGCGGCCCACATCTGGATCATCTCCACGATCTCGCGCTTGGTCTTGCGCATGATGTAGATGCCGCGCCGGGGCACGGTGCGCAGGAAGCCCTCCTGCTCCAGCAGCGTCATGGCTTCGCGGATGGGCGTGCGGCTGACACCCATGGCCTCGCTCAGTACCCGCTCATCGAGGCGGATCTCGTCGCGCGACTGGTAGATGTCAGCGTCGGCGATGGCCTGGCGCAACATGGCGTAGGCCTGGTCGCGCAGGCTCGCGCCGGCATTGATCGGTTGCACGGACAAGGCCAGCCCGTTGGGCTGGACGATGGATTGGCTTTGCGCAGACATGAATGAGCTCGTGTGAGACCAGCGGCAGGGTGGCCGGAATGGCTGCCCCCCGCATTGCCGCACAGCTTAGCAAAAACGCCGGACCCATTACGAAAACGCATCAAACAATGCGTTGTTGTCATGCATCGGCACAGTAGCGGTGCGCGGTCTGTCGTATATGGTATATCACTATCGCCTGCCTTTCTCGCTTCGCAAGCCCGGCTAACGCTACCTTGGCGCGCCTGGCGTGCGCCAGGGGATACCTGACCCGGCGGTATCCCCTGTTCCCAGCCGCGCTCAGGCGGCCAGCTTGGCCATCGTGTCGCGCTGCTTGATCAGACCCAGCACGGCATCGCACATCGGCGTGGGCTGCGCGACCAGACGTCCCATTTCCTGCACCACGGTCAGCAGCGGGTCGATTTCCATGGCCCGCCCGGCCTCCAGGTCCTGCAGCATCGAGGTCTTGTGCGCGCCCACGGCACCGGCGCCGTCGATGCGCCGCTCCACGTCGACGCGGAATTTCACCCCGAAGCGCTCGGCGATGCCCTGCGCCTCAACCATCATCTGGCGCGACAGCGCCCGCGTGGCCGGGTCGGCGGTGATGACGTCGAGCGTGGCATGCGTGAGCGCGCTGATCGGGTTGAAGCACAGGTTGCCCCACAGCTTGAGCCAGATCTCGTCGCGGATATTGTCGCGCACCGGGGCGTCCAGGTCGGCGGCCATCATCATTTCGCTGAGCCGGGTCACGCGCGCCGAGCGGCTGCCATCCGGCTCGCCCAGCGGAAACTTCTTGCCGTAGACGTGCTTGATCACGCCCGGCGCAACGATCTCAGCCGCGGGATAGACCACGCAGCCGATCGCCCGCTCCGGCCCCAGGCCCTTCCATTGGCGCCCGCCGGGATCGACGCTTTCCAGCGTGCTGCCGGCCAAGTCGCCGCCATGCTTGTAGAAATACCAGTACGGAATGCCGTTGACGCCGGTGACAACCGCGGTTTCCGGCCCCAGCAGCGGCTGCATCTGGTCCACCACGCCCGGCACGGAATGCGCCTTGAGGGTGATGAACACATAGTCCTGGTGTCCGAGCTCGCGCGGATCGCTGGTGCAGCGCACCTTGGCCACGCGCTCCTCGCCGTCGATCAGCAGCCTGACACCATGTTCCTGCATTGCCGCGAGATGGGGGCCGCGCGCGACGAAGCTGACCTCCGCCCCCGCGCGCGCCAGCTGCGCCCCGACATAGCCGCCGATCGCGCCTGCGCCGTAGATACACACTTTCATTGCTGTCTCCTTGATGGCTCGATTTGGATCTTTTGATATATCACATACTATATTCCATCGAGGCGCATGGCAACCGCGTAGAACCACCTTTATCTTTCCGGATCACACGGCGCGGGCAAGCGGCGCTGCGCTAACATAACGCCTGCATGTGCCCCGGGCGGACCACCGTCCGGCGCCGAGTTGCAACCTGACACCCGGAGCCCCCCCATGGAAGCGTCGTTGGCATTGCTGCAGGACCCCGCCGCGTGGGCGGCACTGGCCACCCTGGTGGCCATGGAAATCGTGCTGGGGATCGACAACCTGATCTTCATCTCGATCCTGACCAACAAGCTGCCTGAAGCCATGCGCGAGAAGGCGCGCAAGGTCGGCATCAGCCTGGCGCTGGTGATGCGCCTGGGCCTGCTGGCCACCATCGCCTTCATCGTCAAGCTCACCGAGCCGGTGTTCACCATCCTGGACCAGGGGCTGTCGTGGCGCGACATCATCCTGATCGCGGGCGGCGCCTTCCTGGTCTGGAAGGCCACGCGCGAAATCCACCACCACGTCACCGCCGCCGAAGAAGGCGAGGAAGGCGGCACAGCCAAGGCGGTGCAGAGCTTTGCCGCGGCCATCGGCCAGATCCTGGTGCTCGACCTGGTGTTCTCGATCGACAGCATCATCACCGCGGTCGGCATGACCGAGCATGTGCAGATCATGTTCGTGGCGGTGATCGCCGCGGTGATGGCGATGCTGTTCGCGGCCACGCCGCTGGCCAACTTCATCAACCGCAACCCGACCATCGTGATGCTGGCGCTGGCCTTCCTGATGATGATCGGCATGACGCTGATCGCGGAGGGCCTCGGCACCCATGTGCCCAAGGGCTATATCTATACGGCGATGGCGTTCTCGGCCGCGGTCGAGGGGCTGAACATGCTGGCGCGGCAACGGCGCCAGCGGCGCCGGGCCAGCGGGCAGGCCTGATGTGCGGCGGCGGCCGCTTGCAGCCGGGCTGCGGGCGGCCGCCTGTAACAGAGGGTGTCCGAACTTTTCGCGGACGGCGGCGTCTCTTACAGTTCTGCACAACCCCCGGACAATAAAAGGACGCTTTCGCCACATGATGAACCGCCGAACCCTGCTGGTCTCCGCCACTGCCTCCGCCGCGCTCGCCGCACTGGGCATTACCCCGTCGGTGCTGGCAGCCAGCCGGATCAAACTCGGCGACGCCCAGCCATTCGGTTTCGACGCCCTGATCGAACGCGCCCGCGCACTGGCCGGCAAGCCCTACGCGCCGCCGCCATCACCGCCCGCGGACGTGCTGTCCCGCATCGACTACGACGCCCACGGCAAGATCCGCTTCCGCACCGACGACGCGCTCTTTGCCAGTGGCCCAGGCCAGTTCCCGGTCACCTTCTTCCACCTCGGCACGTACTTCCGCACGCCGGTGCGCATGCACGTGATCGAACGCGCCAAGGGCGGCCCCGGCAAGGCCCGCGAGATCGTCTACGACGACGCCTACTTCGACATGCCGGCCGACAGCCCCGCGCACAAGCTGCCGCCGGGCAGCGGCTTTGCCGGCTTCCGCTTCCAGGAAAGCCGCCTCGGCGACCAGAAGACACGCGACTGGCGCAAGAACGACTGGGTTGCCTTCCTCGGCGCGTCGTATTTCCGCGCCATCGGCGACCTGTACCAGTACGGGCTGTCCGCGCGCGGCATCGCCATCGACGTGGCCGAAGCCGGCAAGTCCGAGGAATTCCCGGCCTTCACCCATTTCTGGTTCGAGACGCCCGAGGGCAACGGCGATACCGTCACGGTCTATGCGCTGCTGGATGGCCCCAGCATCGCCGGCGCCTACCGCTTCGTCATGCAGCGCGGCAAGGCCGTGATCATGGATGTGGAGTGCGCGCTGTTCCTGCGCAAGGATGTGGGCCGGCTGGGGCTGGCGCCGCTGACCTCGATGTTCTGGTTCTCTGAGGGCATCAAAGGCACCGCCGTCGACTGGCGCCCGGAGGTGCATGACTCCGACGGCCTGGCGCTGTGGAACGGCGCCGGCGAGCATATCTGGCGCCCGCTGAACAACCCGCCGCAGACCACGGCCTCGGCGTTTTCCGACGATAACCCCAAGGGCTTCGGGCTGCTGCAGCGCGACCGCCTGTTCGACCACTACCAGGACGGCGTCAACTATGAGCGCCGCCCGAGCCTGTGGGTCGAGCCGCGCGACGGCTGGGGCGCCGGTTCGGTGCAGCTGGTTGAGCTGCGCACCGATGACGAGATCCACGACAACATTGTCGCCATGTGGGTGCCCAAGGCGCCGGCCAGGGCCGGCAGCACCTACCGCCTGCGCTACCGGCTGCACTGGCAGGCCGACGAGCCCTTCCCCTCGCCGCTGGCGCGCTGCGTGGCCACGCGCCTGGGCAATGGCGGTCAGCCGGGCCAGCCGCGGCCCAAGGGCGTGCGCAAGTTCATGGTCGAGTTCAAGGGCGCGCCGCTGGAGAAACTGCCCTTCGGCGTCAAACCTGAAGCCGTACTGACCGCATCTCGCGGCAGCTTCTCCTACGTCTTCACAGAAGCCGTGCCCAACAATGTGCCGGGCCACTGGCGTGCACAATTTGACCTGACCGCCGACGGCAACCAGCCGGTCGATATCCGCCTGTTCCTGAGGCTCAACGGCAAGCCGCTGTCGGAGACCTGGCTCTATCAATACCATCCGTTCCAGTCGCCGGCGGGCTGAGGTGCCCACGGCCGCGCGCCTGGCCCTTTACACCATATTGCGTCGCCGTGATGTCAGGCGCGCACGAGCGGGTATGATGACTGGCTACGACAGTCCAACTGCATCAGCCAGCCTCACATGATTTCTCAAGAGTTTGCCGGCGCCGCCGAGAGTGGCCAGGCCGCATCGCTCCCGCGCTCGGAGCGCGCCTACCAGCAACTGCGCGCCGCCATCCAGGCCGGCCAGCTGCCCCCCGGCACGCGGCTGCGCGAGGTGGAACTGGCCGAATCCCTAGGCCTGTCGCGCACGCCGGTGCGTGAAGCGCTGTCGCGGCTGGAGTCCGAAGGGCTGGTCGTCAACGAGCCCAACCGCGGCATGATGGTCACCCAGCTCGACGCCAGCATGGTCAGCGAGCTGTACGTCATGCGCGAAGTGCTGGAAGGCACCGCCGCCGCGCTGGCCGCGCGCCATGCCACCGACGTGGAGATCTCGCTGCTGCGCGATATCGTCGAGCGCGACCTGGCCATCGCCGACGACCCCGACCGGCTCGCGCTGAACAACCGGCTGTTCCACGAAACCCTGCACCGCTGCGCCCACAACCGCTACCTGCTGAAGACGCTGCGCTCGCTGCATGAGTCGATGGCACTGCTGGGACGCACCACGCTGGCGGTACCAGGGCGCGCGCGCAGCTCCTACGAAGAACACATCTCGCTGGTCGAGGCGCTGGAAAAGCGCGACCCGGCACTGGCCGAACAGATCGCGCGCCGGCATATCCAGCAGGCCTACAAGGTGCGGCTGTCGCTCTGGATCCAGGAACAGTCGGGTAGTTGATCTGCCCGGCAGCAGTCGGCCGTATCAGGCCGCCTGGGCCCGCGCCGTGCGCAGCGTGCCCAGGCTAAGCACGGCCAGCGCCACCAGGATCAGCATCACGGCACCCAGCGTCTGCGGCGCGATCTGCTCGCCGCCCAGCCATGCGCCCATCGCCAGCGCCACCGGCGGGTTTACATAGACATAGCTGGCCGACAACGTCTGGCTGACAGTGGACACCAGGTACATGTAGGCAGAGAACGCCACCAGCGACCCCGCCACCACCAGGTAGACCCAGGCCCAGCCGGCCTGCGCGCTGACCGATGCCGGCCACGGCTCCTGCCGCAGCGCCGACAGCACCATCAGCACCACGCCGCCGATCAGCATCTCCGCGGCAAATGCCGCGGCGCCTTGGGGCAGCTCCATCCGGCGCGCCAGCTGCGAGCCGAATGACCAGCTCGCCACTGCCAGCATCAGCGCCACCACGCCCCCGGTGCTGACGCGGAATTCCGCCCCCGCGGTCAGCACCAGGATTCCCAGGCTGCCGATCGCGATCGCCACGTACTCATACCATTTCGGCCGGTTGCCGAAGCAGGCACTCCACATCAGCGCGAAGATCGGCATCGACCCGATCATCACCGTGGTGGCACCGGAAGAAATCGTCTGCTCGGCAATCGCGGTCAAACCCATGCCGCCCACCAGCAGGAACAGCGCCGGCACCGCGCAGTTGCGCAACAGCCGCCACGACGGCATCGGCGTGCCCCGCCACGCCAGCCAGGCGGCCAGCAGCAGGCCCGCGCACAGGAAGCGCGTGCCCATCATGAACAGCGGCGGAAAGCTCTCCAGCGTGAAGCGGATTGCCAGGTAGGTCGTGCCCCAGACCACATAGGTGATCAGCAGGCACAGCAGGACAAGCGGGGGCATGGTCGGGAAGGCGTATTGCGAAGGCATCCACGATAGCCCCCTGCCACGTCCCGGCCAAACGAAAAGGTCTGGCAAGCCTTGCGAAAGTTATTCACAAAGCACGCAACAACCGCGGGCAAAACAAAACCGGCCGCGTCTGCCCGGGCGGGCGCACGTATGGCCGGTTCTACAACGCAGCCCGCAACGGGCCACAACTACTCTGCTGCAAACAACTCTTTAGCCGTTGGCGTAGACCACGTGGGCCTTGCGGGCCTGGGTCTGCAGGCGCTCGATCGCGCTCTGGACGAAGGCGATGGCGCGCTTCACGTCGTGGGCGAAGCCCAGGCTTTGCGTACCGAGTTCACGGTCGATCAGTTCGCGTTCGAGTTGGTCAGTCAGCTTGATATCGGATTGGGTGTTCATGGCGTCCTTCCTTTCGGGATTACCCTTATGGGGTTTTCCCTGATTGTAGCAGAAGGATTGTCGCGCTGCAGCATTAGGTGAAAGTACGTATGCGGGAGCGCAACCATGAGTTGTCGCAAGTGCTACCAGGGTCGGCAGCGTTTAGTCCACGAGGAAACGTTCGCACAGCAGGGCCCAATACGCCGCACCGACAGCAATGTTCCCATCATTGAAGTCGTAGCCGGGATTGTGGACCGAGCAGCCTCCGGCCTTTCCGCCTTCGCCGTTTCCAAGCCACAGGTAGCAGCCAGGCACGGCATCCAGCATGAAG
The DNA here is from genome assembly GCF_058794355.1 of Cupriavidus sp. GW823-FHT07B10. Taxonomy (NCBI): domain Bacteria; kingdom Pseudomonadati; phylum Pseudomonadota; class Betaproteobacteria; order Burkholderiales; family Burkholderiaceae; genus Cupriavidus; species Cupriavidus sp. GW823-FHT07B10. The sequence continues at coordinate 47,663 of NZ_JBXAGS010000016.1, read as the reverse complement.
GCAAAGTCCTCACTGGCGGCAATGGGCGACGCCTGGCAGTTGACGTGGCTCGCGCCCAGCAAGTCCAGGGCGACCTGGCTTGCGAACGCCGTTTCGGCCGGCGTATTCACCAGGACTGGATACCCGCGCTGATAATCGACCTGCGCCGTGACGCCATAACTCTGCGCCTGCGCGGATACCAGGTCCCTGACACGCTGCTCGATCCGCTCTCGCACATCGCGGTCCAGTGCGCGGACACTCAGCCTGAGCACGGCGTGCGAGGGAATGATATTGGAGACGGTACCGGCCTGGAACGCGCCCACGGTAATGACCGCCGCTTGCAGCGGATCGACATTGCGCGCCACGATAGTCTGCAAGGCCATCACGATGGAGGCGCCGGCCACGACAGGGTCGGCCGCGTGGTGCGGGATCGCCGCATGGCCGCCGACGCCTTCCAGCGTGATGGTGACGTTGTCGGCCGAAGCCTGCGCCGCGCCCTCGCGCAACAGCAGACGGCCCGATGCGGTGCCCGGTACGTTGTGCATGGCGAAGACGGCATCGCAAGGGTACTTCCTGAACAGTCCGTCCTCCATCATCTTCTTTGCACCGCCCAACCCCTCCTCTGCCGGCTGGAAGATAAGGTTCAGGGTTCCGCTGAAGTCGCCGCGCCGGGCGAGGTACTTTGCTGCGCAAAGCAGCATGGTGGTATGCCCGTCATGCCCGCAGGCGTGCATCACGCCGGGATGGCAGCTGGCATAGGGGAGCCCTGTGGCCTCCTCCATCGGCAGGGCATCCATGTCGGCGCGAATGCCAAGGCTGCGGTTGCCCGTACCGCGTCGCAGCCGGCCGACGACCCCCGTTGTCCCCAGCCCGCGCTCGACCTCATAGCCCCATTCGGCGAGCAGGCTGGCCACCATGTCGCTGGTGCGGTGTTCCTCGAAGCCGAGCTCCGGATGCCGGTGCAGGTCACGGCGAACTGCTACGAACTCTTCGGCGCTGTCCCGCAGCGCGGCCAGGATGGGATGCATGTCGTCCTTATTGCGGCTGCAAGCCGATGGCACGGGCAATGCCGCGGTATTGTTCGATGCTCTGCTGATAGGCCTTCTGACTTTCGGCAAGCGACACCGGCTTGGACGCAGGCAGGTTCGCGGCATCCAGGCTTGCGCGCACCGAGGGGTCGGCCAGCGTATGCACAATCGCGTTGTGCACCGCCTGCACGACAGGCTCGGCAGTGTCCTTCTTCACGAAGATGCCAGCCCAGGTTGAATAGTTGAAGCCTCGCAGCGCCTTGCTCTCATTGACGCTGGGAACCGACTTCACTGCCTCCACTCGCGTAGGCGACAGTACGGCCAGCATCCGGACCTGGCCGGTGCGCATGCGTTCGATGTCAGGCTTGCCAAATGGCGAGATGAAGATATCGACAATTCCGCCAACGAGGTCCTGGATCACGGGCGCGCCGCCCTTGTAAGGCACGTGAGTCATCGGCGCTCCGATGGTTTGGGACATGTGCGCCCCCAGGAGGTGATAGAGCGAGCCGATGCCGACGCTGGCGTATGTCAGTGGTTTGCCGGCCTTGGCTGCCTGCGCGGCATAGGCGGCGAGTTCGTCGACATCCTTTACCGGCAGATCCCTGCGCACCAGGATGGCAAGATCGACAGTGCCGACCATATGCACCAGCCTGAAATCTTCGCTCCTGAATTTGATTGCGGCATTGGCCAGCGGCGTAGTGATGAGCTCGCCGGGCCCTGCCTGCAATAGCAGGTGGCCGTCGGCCGGTGCATGAAGGACCTTCTGCGCGGCAATCGCGCCACCAGCTCCCCCGAGGTTCTCGACGATGACTGGCTGCCCGAACTGCCGGGCCAGGGACCCGTTCAGGTTCCGGGCAACAACGTCGGAGAGGCCGCCCGCCGGGAACGGCACCATCAGCGTTACCGGCCGGTCAGGAAAGCCGTGTGCCGGCGCCAGCCCTGCAAAAAGCAGTGCTGCAACCAGGCCGCCGAGCCAACGGCGGCCAATGTTCTTGAATCGGGTCATGGCGGTCTCCTCAATGCGTGTTCTTGTGGAATCGGATCGTAAAGCGCCGTCCGGCATGCGTCCAATGCATTATCGGTCTAAAATTTATTCAAAAATCTCATCTATAAGTGCGCAATGCATCTCAAACATCTCAAGCATCTGCTGATGGTGGCGGATATGGCGTCCTTCAGCCAGGCGGCACAACGCCTGCACCTGACCCAGTCCGCGCTGAGCCGGAGCATCCAGACGTTGGAGGACGAACTGGGAGGCCGCCTGATCGACCGGCACGGCAAGCGCAATGTGCTGACCCCATTGGGGGAGCTGACTGCAAACCGGGCCCGGCGCATCGTGTTCGAGGAAGCGGAACTGCACCGCAGCGTCGAACTGTTCCACCACCACCACCTGGGTGCCATCCGCGTCGGGCTGGGCGCGGGGCCGGGCGCAGTGCTGGCGACGCCGTTTCTCCGATACATGGCCAGGCACCATCCCGGCATACAGGTCAGCGTGTCGCTTGGTACTTCCGATGCGCTGATGATCCAGCTGCGTCAGCGATCGCTTGATGCAGTCATCGTGGAGGTGAGCAGCGTGGCGCCAGCAACGGACCTTCGCCACGAACTGCTGAACGCGTTGCAGGGCCGCTTTATCTGCCGCACAGGACATCCGCTTGTGCAACAGGCTGCCGGCGGAGACGCCGTATCGTTTGACGATGTCATGCGTTATCCGCTGGCTTCCGCCCCGCTCAGCACGGAAGTCGCGCGCAACCTGGTGAAGCGCTTCGGTCCACGCGCGGATCCGGAGCATTGCCTTAGCCTCAGGTGCGAGAATGTCCGGAGCCTGGTCGAAGCTGTGCTGGATTCCGACGCGATACTGTTCAGCATCGTCGCCGCAGTGCGTGCGGAGATTGCCGCAGGAAAACTATGCGAACTGGTCACGACCCCAGCGGTCGATGATGGCCCCCGCTATGCCTTTTTCACCCTGGCGGGGCGGACCGAGGCGCCCAGCATGGAAATATTCCGGAAATTCACGGACGAGCATTTGCGTGACTAGCCGCCAGGCGAGCTGTTCCCGATCGGCAGCGTTATGCTTGAATCCATTCAGGGCAATGATGTGCCTTGTCGATGCACAATAAGAGTTCCTTGGATCACCCAACCTCCACTCCGAGACCGGTACCGGAGCCGTCCCGTGAGTTCCCGTTCCTTATTCAAAAGCGGATGCCGGTATGCCAAGGCCCCAGATCCTGACCTATGTCGACGCCGGCGCTTCCGACTGGACCGCATGCCTGATGCGGACCATCGGGCACCAACTCCACGCCAGCACCTACGAGAACCGTGCGGTGATGGCAGACGACATCCGGCACGACGCCACGCTGTTCGATGGGGCGGAGCTGTTTGTCATGCCGGGAGGCGCCGACCTTCCCTACTGTGCAATGCTGAACGGTGCCCCGAACGCGCGCATCCGGCGTTTCGTCGAGCAGGGCGGCGTCTACCTCGGGATTTGCGCGGGCGCTTACTACGCATGTCGGGAACTGGCGTTTCACGCCGGCACCAGGGGCGCAATCTGCGGCCCGCGCGAGCTGTGCTTTGTCGACGCCGTGGCAGTGGGCTCGCTGCCAGAACTGACTGACGGCATGCTGTATGACGGCACGCCGCGTACCACGGCCGCGGTGAGACTGCGCACCACGGACAGCCTGACCGATGTCCCGATGTCGCTATACACCCACTACCATGGCGGCTGCCGCTTTGACTTCGGCGACGCTCCCGGCGCTGACACGCAGGTCCTGGCCGTCTATGCGGATATCGATGGCACGCCGCCGGCCATCGTCAGTTCACGGGTTGGCAAGGGCCGCGCGGTGCTCGCCGGCGTCCACCTTGAGATCTCCGAGCGGGAGTGCAAGGATGCGCTGCGCGGACACAGCGATATGCGTGAACACCTCCATGTCTGCGACCGGCTGGCGGAGACCGGCGATACACGCCTGGCGGTGTTTCGCCGGTTGCTGGCGCACGCGGGGCTGGTGCTGAACTGAGCGGCGCGCCCTACCCTTTGGCCGGCATTCTTGGTGAATTCACACAATGTTGACCAGCCGCGTCCCCGCCGTCAGGAACGTGCCTGCGGCCGCCTGCCACGTTACGCGGCCGCCGCGATGAGCATGGACTTGCATCTCCATCTTCATGGCTTCCATCACGGCGATCAGATCGCCTTCCTTGACCTCGTCGCCAACTGCGACCTTCCAGGTCTGCACGGTGCCGGCGATCGGGGATGGCAGGTCGGCCGGGTCGGTAGCGGCGGCCTGGGCCGGCGCCGCGGCGCTGCCTTGCCCGGGCGCGTCGGCGAGGCCGCGCAGCAGCTGCGCCGGCAGCCCCAGCACCATGCGGCGGCCGTCGATCTCGATGGCGGTGCGCAACAGGCTGGCATCGTGCCGGGGCTCGGCACGGGTGGCCGCTGCCAGCGGTTCGGCGAAGTCGGACTCGATCCAGCGCGTGTGGACCCTGAAGCCATCCGCGCCGAGGAAATCTGCGTGGTCGATCACCGCACGGTGGAACGGCAGCACCGACGCCACACCCTCGATACGGAACTCGCGCAGCGCACGGCGTGCGCGCGCCAGCGCCTGTTCGCGCGTGGCACCGGTCACGATGAGCTTGGCCATCAGCGAGTCGAATGTGCCGGGGACCACCGAGCCCGACTGCACACCCGAGTCCACGCGCACCCCGGGGCCCGACGGAGCTTCGAAGGTCTGCACCGGCCCGGGCGTGGGCAGGAAGCCGCGGCCCACGTCCTCGGCGTTGATGCGGAACTCGATTGAATGGCCCAGCGGCGCCGGGGTTTCGGTAATGGAGAGCGGCAAGCCATCCGCCACGCGCAATTGCTCGACCACCAGGTCCACGCCGGTGGTCTGCTCGGTCACGGGGTGCTCCACCTGCAGGCGGGTGTTGACCTCCAGGAAGGAGATCGCGCCGCTGGCGCTGAGCAGGAATTCCACGGTGCCGGCACTGGTGTAGCTGGCCGCCGCGCAGATGTCGCGGGCGGCGGCGTGGATACGCGCGCGCTGCGCGTCGGTCAGGAACGGCGCGGGGGCTTCTTCGACCAGCTTCTGGTTGCGGCGCTGCAGCGAGCAGTCGCGCGTGCCCAGCACCACGACATTGCCATGCTGGTCGGCCAGTACCTGCGCTTCGATATGGCGGGGCTTGTCGAGGAACTGCTCAACGAAGCATTCGCCGCGGCCAAAGGCAGTGACAGCCTCGCGCACGGCGGAGGCGTACAACTCTTCCACCTCATCCATGCGCCATGCGATCTTCATGCCGCGGCCGCCGCCGCCGAAGGCTGCCTTGATGATGATCGGCAGGCCGTACTGCTCGGCAAAGGCCAGTACCTCACTGGCATCCACGACCGGGTCGGGCGTGCCGGCGACCAGCGGGGCGCCAACCTGCAAGGCGATCTTGCGCGCTTCCACCTTGTCGCCCAGCCGCGCAATCGTGGCGGGAGACGGGCCAATCCAGACCAGGCCGGCATCGATCACGGCCTTGGCAAAGGCTTCACTTTCCGACAGGAAGCCGTAGCCTGGATGCACGGCATCTGCCCCGCTGCGCCGGGCGATATCGAGCAGCTTGGGAATGTTCAGGTAGGTGTCGGCCGGACGGTCGCCATCCAGGCCGTAGGCCTCGTCGGCCAGCCGCGCGTGCAGCGCGTCGATATCAGCATTGGCATACACGGCCACCGACCCGACTCCGTAGTCGGCACAGGCGCGGATGATGCGGACGGCAATCTCGCCACGGTTGGCAATCAGGACTTTCTTCATCGCAAATCTCGGTTGGGGCTTGTGCGCTCAGGCGGCAGACGGTCGCTGCGCCGACAGTTGCAGCTCTGACGGTTGAAGTTCTTCGAAGGCGCCGAGCGGGTTGAAGCGCAGCCAGGCGCCAACCGGAATCTGTCCGGCGCGGTCCAGGTGGTAAGGCGCCACGGCCCCGATCACGGGGTAGCCGCCGGTCAGCGGGTGGTCGGCCAGGAACAGCACGGGTTGGCCGCTTGGCGGCACCTGCAACGCACCCAGGGCGGTGCCCTCGCTGGGCAGCTCGCCGGTGATGGCGCGCTCCAGCGGCACCTCGCCGGCCAGGCGCAGGCCCACGCGGTTGGATTGCGGGGTGACTTGCCAGCGCTGCGCAGCAAGGCGCGCCACGGACTCCGCAGTGAACCAGTCGGTGCGGGGACCGAGCACCACGTCCAGCACGACGTCCTGCTCCACCGTGGGCAGATCGGCGGCAGGCAACCCGGGGGTGCCCACGACGGCGCCGGCCGGTGCGGGCAGCAGGTCCAGCACATCGCCCACGGCCAGTGGCGCGGGACCGACCTTGGCCAGCGAGTCAGTCGCACAACTGCCCAGGACCGGCGTGACGGCAAACCCGCCGCGTGCTGCCACATAGCTGCGGGCGCCGGCAAGAGGCTGACCGATGCTCAGCGTGTCGCCATCGGCCAGCGCCACGGCCTGGTGGTTCGGGACGCTCCATTGGCGACCATCGGCAGTGCGCACCGTCAGCGCCGCATCGGCGCCAGTGACAGCCAGCACGGTTTCACCCACGCTCTGCAGTTGCAGGCCGCCGCCCACGGTCTCGAGCGCCGCGCCGTCGCTGCGGTTGCCGACCAGGCGGTTGGCCATCTTGAGGGCGGCCTGGTCCATCGCACCCGAGGCCGAGACGCCCTGCCCCGCCTGGCCGTGCCGGCCCAGGTCCTGGAACACGGTCTGCAGCCCGGTGGCCTTCACCTTCAGCGCCGCGGCAGCAGCCGCCTTGTCCGTCGGCAACGGCTGGCGCGCCGGGGCGCCGGCGGCGATGGCGCTGCCCGCATCGAGCACGCCATCGAGCGTGGCGATGTCGATGAAGCGCACGCGATAGCCGGGCTGCAGCAGCGCAGGCTGTTCGCGATTCAGGTCCCACATGGCCACGGGGGTAACCCCGATGATCTGCCAGCCGCCCGGGCTGGCCTGCGGGTACACGCCGCTGAAGGTGCCAGCCAGGCCCACGGCGCCGGCGGGAATACGCGTGCGCGGCGTACTGCGGCGCGGCACGTCGAAGCTGGGATGGCCGCCGCTGAGATAGGCAAAGCCTGGCGCAAAGCCGGTAAAGGCAACGGTGTATTCGCTGCCGGTGTGGCGGCGCACCACTTCCCTGGGCGTGATGCCAAGCAGCTGGGCCACCTCGGCCAGGTCCTCGCCGTCATAGCGCACCGGAATCTCGACCAGGATGTTGCTGCGCTCGACGCGCTGCGACAGGTCGCGCGCGGCGATGGCCGATACCAGCGCGGCGGCGCTGATGGCCGATGGGCGGAAGTGAACGAGGATGGTGCGCGCGGCGGGCACCAGCTCCGCCACGCCGTGCACGGGATCGCGCTGCAGCGAGGCCAGCAGGGCCAGGGTCTGGTCCAGGTCGGCCAGTTCCACCAGCAGTGCATTCGAAGTGACGGGCAGAAAACGCAAAACGAGCTCCGCAATGACCCGGAGGTCCTAGACGTGATACGTGCTGTCTGGCACGTCGGTAATGAACATGTGGCCCGGCGCATGCGTCACGGCGAACGGCACGCCTGACGCCATCACGGCCGCCTGGGGCGTGACGCCGCAAGCCCAGAACACCGGGATCTCGCCCGGCTCGATACGCACGGCGTCACCAAAGTCAGGCCTGGCGAGGTCGGCAATGCCCAGCGCGGCCGGATCGCCGACATGGACGGGCGAGCCGTGCACCGACGGGAAGCGTCCGCTGATGGAAACCGCATCGGCAACCCGATGCGCAGGGATGGGCCGCATGGACACGACCATCTCGCCATGCAGGCGGCCAGCCGGGCGACACTGGCGGTTGGTGCGGTACATCGGCACGTTGGAACCGTCGGCGATATGCCGCACCTCGATGCCTGCCTCTTGCAGCGGCGTCTCGAAGGTAAAGCTGCAGCCGATCAGGAAGGTGACCAGGTCCGGGTGCTCAGTCCACAGGGGCGTGGCATCCGCCACCTCCTCCGCCAGCTTGCCGTCGCGCCACACGCGATACAGCGGGATGTCGGTGCGGATATCCGCCCCTTGCGCCAGCACGGTCTGCTGTGCACCCGCTTCGATCACGTCGAGCACGGGACAGGCCTTGGGGTTGCGTTGCGCGTACAGCAGGAAGTCCCAGGCCCAGTCGCGCGGCAACGCGATCATGTTGGCTTGCGTCATCCCCGGTGCAATGCCGGCGGTAGGCTGTACCGTGCCGGCACGGTAGCTTGCGCGCGCTGCGCGCGCGGCGTTCACGGCGGCGATGCGGGTGCGTTCCAGTGCGGAATCTTGCATGCGTGTTGCTCCAGTGTCTTGGATCAGATCAATGCGCGGCCTCGGCCCCGGCTTCGGCGAGCAATTCGCGCCCTTGCGTTTCCGGCAACAGCAGGCAGGCGATAACGACCAGCCCATAGGCGCCGGCGGCGAGATAGCCGATGGCAACCCCCAGCGACATCGATGCGCTCATATGCCCGATCATGGCCGGGAATATGGAACCGACCGCACGGCCAAAGTTGTAGCAGAAGCCCTGGCCGGAGCCGCGGATATGGCTCGGATACAGCTCCGTCAGGTAGGCCCCCATCCCCGAGAAGATCCCGGACAGGAAGAAACCCAGGGGGAAACCCAGCACCAGCATCGCGGCGTCGGTGATCGGCAACTGCGTATAGCAGATCACGAGGAAGGCCGCGCTCACCGCAAACAGCATGAAGCAACGCCGGCGCCCCAGGCGGTCGGACAGCCAGGCGCTGGTCAGGTAGCCGGCGAAGGACCCGGCGATCAGCACCATCAGGTAGCCGCTGGTGTTGAGCACGGAGAGATTGCGTTCCATCTTGAGGTAGGTGGGCAGCCAGGTCGTCACCGAATAGTAGGCACCTTGCATGCCGGTCGCCAGCAGGCTTGCCAGCACCGTCACGCGCAGCACGCCGGGCTTGAAGATCAGCATGAAGTTATTGCTTTGCCCGGTGCGGGCCAGCTTGGCCCTGGTTTCCTGATACACCTCGGGCTCGGAGATATTGCGGCGGATATACAGGATAAAGACCGCCGGCAGCACGCCGGCCCAGAACAGCACGCGCCATGCGTATTGCTGCTCGAACACGGCATAGACCGCCCAGAATGCAATCGCCGACAGGCCCCAGCCGATGGCCCAGCTGCTTTGCACCAGTCCGACCGCCTTGCCACGGTGGCGGGCCCGGATCATCTCGGCGATCAGCAGGGAACCGACTGACCATTCGCCGCCAAAGCCCAGGCCTTGCAGCATGCGGGTCAGGAACAGTTGCTCGGGGGACTGGGTGAAGCCGCTCAGGAACGTGAAGAAACTGAACCAGAGCACGGTCAGCTGCAGGATCCGCACGCGACCATATTTGTCGGCCAGGATGCCGGCCAGCCAGCCGCCGATGGCCGAGCTGATGAGCGCGCCCGTCGCGATGTAGCCAGCCTCGGCCTTGGTCATGCCCCACACCAGGATGAAGGTGGGGATCATGAAGGTGTAGATCATGTAGTCGAAGGCATCGACCCCATAGCCGACGAAGGCGGCAAAGAGCGTCTTGCGCTCCGCCTGATTTGTTTCTTTAAGCCACATGGTTGCGCTCACTATGGATAAGGACAAAGCGTGGACAAGGCTCGTCGCGATGTCTTCACGACGAAGTTCCGGTAGCGAGCAAGACCACTAAGACAGCGGCCCCGCACCCCAGCCGTTGTTTAGCAAAACACATGCCATGTTCATCTATCTGCACGTATGACTCAACCACCGTGACTTATTGTTGAACAATATTGGCTGAGGTTCGATTCTCGTATACACCTAAGTCACGTCTGCAGGGCAGACTTCGCACCAATCTTGTGCCTATTGTTCAACAAAGTGAGATAACATCGCCGCACGGGGCATGCCGGAACCTGTCGCCCCTGACGCAAGCCAACATGACATCCAGTACTGACGTAAGAAACCTGGCCGAGCGGGTCACGGAGCAGATTCGCCAGCGCATCGTGCATGGCGAATTCGCGCCCGGGCAGCGCTTGTCGGAAGCCGCGCTTAGCGAGAGCCTGCAGATCTCGCGCAACACCTTGCGCGAGACCTTTCGCGTGCTGACCAAGGAAGGCCTGCTCAAGCACGAACCCAACCGCGGGGTATCCGTGGCAATTCCCAGCATTGCGGCCATCATCGACATCTACCGCGTGCGCCGCATGATCGAGTGCCAGGCCATCGCCCAGGCCTACCCCAGCCATCCAGCCAGGAAGCACCTGCGCGAAGCGGTGGAAATGGGACTGCGCTGCCGCGACAGCGGCGACTGGCAAGGCGCGGGTACCGCCAATATGGAGTTCCATATGGCGATCGTGGAACTGGCCGACAGCGAGCGGCTGAACGTGATGTTCGCCCACCTGCTGGCCGAGCTGCGCCTGGCTTTCGGCATGCTGCAGGATCCCGAATTCCTGCATGGCCCATATGTCGAGCTGAACCAGCACATCCTGCAGTTGTTCGAGGCGGGCAAGCTCGCAGAGTGTGCCGCAGCCCTCAACGACTACCTGGTGCAGTCCGAGCGCATCGTGCTGTCGGTTTGCGCCCGGCACCCGATTTTCAAGGGGCGTTGAATGCCGGTGCGGCGCATCCATGCATAGCTGCTGCACGCCGAGCCGCAATGGCCCCCGCCTGCTCAAGATGCGGAGCCATGCATTGTCGTCGGTAAGGCGCCAGTGTCCTCACTTCACGGCAAGCGTAAACGGCAGCAGCAGCGCATTCACAAGCAGCAAGCCATAGACGACCACCGCCGCCGCCGGGATGGCGAAACGCGTCCGATCCTGTGCGCGCGCGGCGCGGCGCGTCCACAGGAAACCCGCACCCATCACGACCAGTCCTGAAAGCAGGCTCTCCACGGCAAGGGCTGCCGGATGGGACTTGTCCGGGCGGCTGTTCTTGTTCTCGGCAACGGGAGGCGCTGTGGCTTGCCAGACAGGCAGCGTTTCAACAGCCGGAGCCGTCGGCCGTGTTGGTTCGACGGGTTCCGGTCCAGCCGCCGCGGCAAGCGGCTCTGCCGGCGGCGGCTCTTCTTGCACACGCTGCGTCGGCGCAGGGATCTGCGTTGAGGTCTGCGAGCCCTGCGCGGAAGACACCGCAGGCGGCGGTGCCGCCTCCTGGCTGGCGGGTGGCGACACCGCCGTTGCTGCTTGATTCGCGGAGTCGGACCGGCCCGGTGCGATTCGCATCGAATCCCGCTCCCGCCAGAATTTCGCGAACATGCTTTCCAGGCAGCGTACCGAGCCGCAGGCATCGCGCCGGCCGCGCCACGCCGCGATGTCCGAGTCCAGGATCCTGCCCTTGCGCAGCATCCTCTGCTGCTCGGCGTAAATGCGCTCGTAGCGCTCTGACAGCCTGGGGGAATCGCAGATCGGATGCCGCGGGCGCGCCTGCGGACCGGCCTCGTCCGTCGCAAGGCTGCATCTCACCCCGGAGCCATCCGGATTGTTGCAGCGTACGGGGGATTCGCGCGCAATTGGCTTGCAGACGATGTCAGAGGCCCACGCGCCGCTTGCGGCAGTAAGGCCCGCTGCTACACCCACGGAGACAATGGTGGCCAGGCGCCCTGTGATCCTCTTCATCATGATGCCCCATCAAAGCGGCCCAAGGCTTTCAAGCTAGTCGATAGTTGCCGGGTATTCCAGGCACGCAATGCGGGGCGCGCGCGGTAAGCCACCTTGCCCGGCACCGACAGGTCCGGATGCGTCGCGCGATGAACAATGCATTGCGAAGCCGCAGCAACTTCTCACGCCGCGAGATTTCATGGCATTCTCGATACCCTCCGACACAGCCTCGCCTTCGAAAATTTCCCGAGCGGAATTATGCACATCAAAGCGAAAGAGACTCTCATGGACACTTCCAGGCCTTCCAGCCAGCGCCGCAACCTTTGTTCGATCCTGGGCATTTCCACGCCCATCATCCAGGCGCCCATGGCCGGTGTCAGCACAGCGGCCATGGCTGCAGCCGTGTCAGAGGCCGGCGGGCTGGGCTCGCTCGGCGTCGGGGCAATGGATGCCGAAGCGGCGCGAAAGACAATCCGCGAGACACGAGCGCTGACCGGCAAGCCATTCAACGTCAACCTGTTCTGCCACGCCCCCGCCAAGGCCGATGAGGTGCGCGAGCAGGCCTGGCTCAGCTACCTTGCCGCCCAGTTTGCCGAGCACGGCGCGACCACACCCGCCAGCTTGCGCGAGATCTACAGGAGTTTCGTGGCCGACGACGCCATGTTCCAGATGCTGCTGGAAGAAAAGCCAGCGGTTGTGAGCTTCCATTTTGGCCTTCCCGCCCAGCAGAAAATTGACGCGCTACGCGCGGCCGGCATTGTGCTGCTGGCCAGTGCAACGTCCCTGCATGAGGCCCGCCAGATAGAGGCCGCCGGCGTGGACGCCATCGTCGCGCAAGGCATTGAAGCTGGCGGACACCGCGGCGCCTTCGACACCGATGGCTACGACGAAGGCCTCGGCACGCTGGCTCTGGTGCGTCTTCTGGTGCTGGGCACGAAACTTCCGGTGATTGCCTCGGGCGGCATCATGGACGGGGCAGGCATTGCCGCGGTACTGGCTCTCGGGGCAGAAGCCGCCCAGCTTGGCACCGCATTCGTCGCCTGCCCGGAGTCATCTGCCGATGCCGCCTATCGCGCGGCGCTGACCGCGCCCCAGCCGCGCGCGACCACGCTCACCCGCGCCATATCGGGCCGCGCGGCCAGGGGCTTCACCAACCGGCTCACGGCACTCGGCGCCGCCGCCGACGCACCTCCGGTGCCGGACTACCCGATCGCCTATGACGCGGGAAAGGCGCTTCACGCCGCTGCCAAGGCCGCGGGGAGCGCTGAGTACGCGGCGCAGTGGGCCGGGCAGGCAGCGCCGCTGGCCAGGTCCCTGCCGGCCGCGGAGCTGGTGGCGCAACTCAGGTCGGAGCTGAGGCAAGCGATCCTGCGCATGGCGACGTTTGCGGACCCGCAGGACGCAGCCTGAGCGTATCTATAACAATTATTTGAATGTACTGACTGCCGGCTCTACGATGGCGCAACCCAACGTCGCCACTCCCACGAGGCCCCATGCATATCGCCATCCTGACCTTCGAAGGCTTTAACGAAATCGACTCGCTGATCGCGCTCTCCATCCTCAACCGGGTCAAGCGGCCCGGCTGGCGGGTTTCGATCGCCAGTCCGGCGGCCAAGGTGCGTTCGCTGAACGGTGTGGTGATGGAGGCGCAAGCATCGTTGGAGGACGCATGCAACGCGGACGCTGTGCTGGTGGGTAGTGGGATACGAACCCGGGAAGTCGTCGCCGATACCGCGCTGATGTCGCAACTCCGCTTCGACCCGACGCGCCAGTTGTTGGGCGCGCAATGCTCGGGCACGCTCATACTAGCCAAACTGGGCTTGGTGAACGACGTTCCGGCCTGTACGGACCTGATCTCCAAGCCATGGGTAGTGGAGGCCGGCGTGGCTGTGCTCGATCAGCCGTTTGTCGCCAAGGGAAACGTTGCAACCGCCGGCGGATGCCTGGCGTCGCAGTACCTGGCCGCCTGGTTCATCGCCCGTCTGGAAGGCGTCGAGGCTGCACGCAACGCGATTGACTATGTGGCGCCAGTGGGCGAGAAGGTGGCCTACGTGACGCGCGCGATGGCGAACATTGCGCCGTTCCTCTGATGTGCGCCCCGGTCGAGCCGGCGCACCAGCTAAGCCTGTAGCCGCAATTCCTGCAGCAGCGTCGGCACCAGCTCCGACACCGTCGGATGGATGTGCATCGCGCGGCTGATGGTGGTATAGGGTGCCCTGGCATACATGATGTCGAGCAGTGAGTGAATCACCTCGTCGCCGGTCACGCCGAGGATCGCGGCGCCCAGGATCATGCGGGTATCGGCGTCGACCACGACCTTCATGAAGCCCTGGCTCTCGCCCTTCTCCACGGCTCGCCCGACGCGGCTCATGGGGCGAGAGCCGACCAGCAGCCTGCGTCCGGATTGCCGGGCTTCTGCTTCCGTCATGCCGGCGCGGCCGAGCGGAGGGTCGATGAACATGGCATAGGCTGCGATGCGGTCCGTCACCTTGCGGGGATCGTTGTCGAGAAGGTTGGCAGCGACGATCTCATAGTCGTTGTACGACGTATGCGTGAACGCTCCGCGGCCATTGCAGTCGCCAAGCGCCCAGATGCCGGGGACATTGGTGCGCAACTGTTCGTCTACCTGGATATAGCCGCGGGCGTCGGTCTCCACCCCCGCCTGGTCCAGCCCCAGGTCCTCCGTGTTGGGCACGCGCCCGACCGCCAGCAGCAGGTGCGAGCCGTGGACGTCGCGCGCCCCGTCCGAACAATCCAGCCCGACCGCAATGTGGTCGCCTTCCCTGCGCGCGCTCAGGCAGTTGGCATTGAGCCGGATTTCGATCCCCTCGCGCTCCAGGATCTCCAGCACCGCCTGCGACACATCCTCGTCTTCGCGCTGGATCAGGCGCGGGCCTTTTTCGACAACGGTCACCCTGGCCCCAAAACGCCGGTACATCTGGCCAAACTCAAGGCCAATGTAGCTGCCGCCAACGATGACCAGGTGCTCCGGCAGGAAATCCACCTCCATCATGCTCGAGTTGGTCAGGTACGGCACCTGGTCCAGCCCGGGCATGGGCGGAACCAGGGCCCGGCCGCCGACGTTCACGAAAATCCGGTCAGCTTCCAGCAGTTCGCCGTTGACCCGCACGCTATGCGCGCTTTCAAAGCGGGCATGACCTTGATACACCGTGACGTTCTCCTGCCCGCGCATCCACTGTTCCACACCGTTGCTGGAACGGCCGGAGATCTCGTCCTTGCGTGCCTTCACCTGCTTCATGTCGACCGCGACCGGCCCGCCGATGGTGACACCGTACTCGGCAGCCCGCCGCGCCAGTTGCGCTGCGTACGCGCTTGCGATGAGGGTTTTGGTGGGAATGCAGCCGGTGTTCACGCAGGTGCCGCCAAAACGCGCGCGCTCGATGACGGCCGATTTCATGCCCGCGCCGGCCAGCCGCGCAGCGAGTGCGGGGCCGGCTTGTCCGGTGCCGATGATGATCGCGTCGAATCCTTGAGCCATCACGATTCTCCTTGCCTGGTACCGCAAAGCCACAAGGTACTTTAGATGGTGCGACGCTGCCCTGCCAGCTACGCGTAGGCGTCGACGCCCCGCACCAGCAGCCTGGCCAGCCGAGGCCGTCGCAACTGCTCCAGCCACCATTGCAGCGCGCGGCCTTCGTGATCGCCGCGCCAGCCCACGTAGAGCAGGTTGGGCTCGCGCGGGTCGGCGGTGCGCTTCTCTATCAGTTCGCCGCGCTGCAGCAGCGAGCCGACCCGGTGCCTGGGCAGCCAGCCGATCCCCAGGCCATCGCGCTGCGCCAGGGTCTTGGCTCGCACGCTCGGCACGGCCAGCAAGCGCTGACCGCCCACCATGCCGTAAGCGCGGCCGCCCGTGAGGCGTGATGAATCTGCCACCACCACGGCACGATGGCGGGCGATCTCCTCACGTGTCAATGGTTCGCGCGCGGCCGCCAGCGGATGCCGGGGCGAGACCGCAAACACCCATTCGATCACGCCCAGCTCGAACCACCCCAGGTTGGGGATGGCGGGCGGCTCGTTGGTGGCACCGATGACCAGATCGGCGCGGCCATCCCGCAGCGCTTCCCAGGTGCCGGCCAGCACTTCGTGTGTGACGCGCAGCGCCACGCCGGATTCCTGCGCGTCGAACGCATGCATGACGGGCATCAGCGTCTCGAATTCCATCAGCTCGTCGGTCACGATCCACAACCGGTCTTCCCAGCCGTTGGCGACCTGCCGCACGCGCTGTGTGACGCGCGCGACATCCTGCGCAAGCCGGGCGGCTTCTTCGGTGAGCAATTCGCCGGCGCGCGTCAGCTGCAGGCGGTAGCCGCGGCGGTCGAACAAGAGTGCATCAAAGCGCTGCTCCAGCTGCCGCGCGGCGTGCGACACCGTGGACGGCGCCTTGCCCAGCCTGGCCGCCGCGCGCGACAGGCTGCCGGCCTCCCGGATGGCCTCCAGCAGGGCCAATTCGTCTTCCGACAACATGTGCAACTCCTTCGAACGTGTTCGTCGGATTGATCGTATGGCAAACCGGAGGCCAGCGCCCATACTCCAGTCACGCAATTGTTCAAATTCACCTTTCCCGATTGGAGGACATCATGAATCGCTTCGAAGGCAAGACCGTTCTGATCACTGGCGGCAACAGCGGCATCGGCCTGGCGGCTGCCCAGGCATTCGCCCAGGAAGGCGCCCGCGTGGTCATCACGGGCCGCGACGCAGCGGCACTGGAGGGCGCCCGCGCCACGCTCGGCAACGAGGCCATCGCCATCCGCAACGAAACCGGCACCGTGCAGGCCGCGCGTGACCTGGCTCGCCAGCTGACCGACGCAGGCATCCGCCTGGACGCCGTCTTCATCAACGCCGGCATTGCCAAGTTTGCCGCCGTTGCCGATGTGGACGAGGCACTGTGGGACGCCACCTTCAACGCCAACGTGAAGGGCGCGTACTTCCAGATCCAGGCGCTGCTGCCGCTGCTGAACCCGGGCACGTCGATCGTGCTGAACGGCTCGATCAATGCGCGCATCGGCATGCCGATGTCTTCCGTGTATGCCGCCAGCAAGGCAGCACTGATCTCGCTGGCCAGGACCCTGTCGGGTGAGCTGGTCAGCTCGGGCATCCGGGTAAATGTGGTCAGCCCCGGGCCGGTGACGACGCCGCTGTACGGCAAGCTGGGCCTGGAAGCCGACACCCTGTCGGCCACTGCCGCGCAGATCCAGAGCCAGATTCCGCTGGGCCGCTTCGGCCTGCCGGCGGAGATTGCGTCGACGGTGCTGCATCTGTCGGCGCCCGAATCGGCCTTCATCGTCGGTACGGAAATCATCGCCGACGGCGGCATGAGCCAACTGTAAGTCAATGCCTCTGCGGGCCGCGGCGTGGGCGCGGTCTGCGCATGAGGTGGCCCATCCTGCCTGGAGCAGCTTCATGAACCAATCCATTGCCTTTATCGTCCATCTGCCGGGCAAGCCCGAGCGGCGCGCTGAGCTAGAGTCGAGACTGCTTGATGTCCTCGAGCAGATGTCGAAGGAGCCGGAGTTTATCAACACGTATCTGCACCGCTCGCTCGAAGATCCTGACACCCTGGTTCTCTATGAGAACTGGGCCTGCAGCGAGCAGCATTTCAGGGACCACCACCTGAAAGCGTCCTACCGGCGCGAATACGAGGCGGTGCTGGCCGATCTGCTGAAGGCACCACGTACGCCGGAGTTTCTAACGCCGGCGATGTCTCGCCTTGTGCCAGCGTGCCGGCCGGATCTTCACGCTTGATCAGCGCCGAGAAGGCATTTTCGACATCCTCGGTCGCGCGCAGCACAGTCTGACGGCATAGTCATGTCGTGATTGGTGATTTCCATGAATGGGCGAAGGCTGCTCAACCAGCCGTCTGGTGCGCAGCGCGCTGGCGCTCATAGACCTGCAGGTGGCAATATGCCGCACGGGTCAACGGAAGCTCATGCCCGTACCCGGCTGCGCGCTTGATGAGATCGCCGACGATGGCGTCGGCTTCTATGCGTGGGGCGCCCCGCGCTATATCCCGCATCATCGAGGCAGCCCAGGTCGATGCTTCGTCCAGCAGTCGGGCCTGCATGGCAGCGACAACGGGTTCAGGGATGGCATGGCCGTACAGTTGCGCCACCGTGCGGCACTCCGCAATCGCGTCAAGCATCAGGCGACGGCCATCCTGGGTCTTCATGATGTCCGCCACGGTCCCGCGCATCAGGCATGTCATCACTGCGCCGGCGGCAATCATGGCCCACTTGTTCCACAGCTCCTGCCCGATGGCGCCCGATAGCTCACGCGTACCGGCCGCCCTGGACACCAGCGCATGGAAATCCGCGGCCAATGCCGACCCCTGCGCGGCGCGCGGGCCGACTACCAGCCGGTCCATGCGGCCGGCGTGCACGACGGTTCCATCCGCCGCCAGCGTTGTCGCTATGTATGCGACTCCACCCAGCACGCGTTGCCTACCAAAGCACTGGTCGAGCCGGTCATAGGCGTCAAGGCCGTTGAGCAGAGGCAATACCGCAGTGTCCCGGCCAACGGCCGGGCTGATGGCCCGGATCGCGTCGGCAAGGTCGTAGGCCTTGCATGCCAGCAGTACCACGTCGAACTGCGCGCCGACCTGACCGGCCAGGACCATCTTTACCGGGCGATGGAAGTCGCCAAGTTCGCTACGCACGGCCAGGCCAACCCGTTCCAGCGCCCGCGCGCGGCCGGGCCGCAACATGAAGGTGACATCCGCGCCTGCCTCGATCAGGCGCGCGCCATAGTAGCCGCCCATGCCCCCGGCACCGAGTACAAGAATCTTCATGACGCCTCTGCCTGCGCGGCGGCTGCGGGGCGGCACTGGACGATCAGGTTGCCGGTGAAAACCTGCACTGGCTCGTCGGCCTGGTTGAAGGTTGTGGTACGCACCTTCACCACGCCCTGGTCGGGGCGCGATTTCGAAATCCGCACTTCAAGTATCTCGCTCTCGATATGCAGTTCATCGCCAGGGCGAACCGGCCTTGGCCAGCGCAGCTCCTCGAAGCCCGCGCCGACGATGCCGCCCGCGGGCCGGAATTCGCCGTCGACCAGCAGGCGCATCGTCAGCGCAGCGGTATGCCAACCGCTCGCAGCCAGTCCACGAAATAGTGTGTCGCGGGCGGCGGCTTCATCGAGATGGAAGGGCTGCGGGTCGAACTCGGCAGCAAAGGCCTTGATCCGTTCAGGCGCGACGGTCAGCCGCCCCGAACCGTATCGTTGGCCCGCCGCGAGATCCTCGATGTATTGAATGTTCATTTTCTCCTCCAGATGGTTTGTGCTGAACTTTGCATCAATGCATGCCCGCTACGAGAACAGACGGATCAGGCCAGCGTCTCGAGCGCCAGCGCAATCCCTTGTCCGCCGCCGATGCACAGCGTGACGATGCCGCGCCGTATGCCGTCGGCGCGCATGGCATGCAGCAGCCGCGTCGTCAGCACCGCGCCGGTCGCACCGATCGGATGGCCGTGGGCAATGGCGCCACCGTCGACGTTGATGATGTCGTGCGGCAATCCGAGCTCCACCGCGACAGCCAGCGGCACCGCGGCAAATGCTTCATTGATCTCGATGCGTTCAATGTCGCCCAGCTCCCAGCCGGCGCGTTGCAGCGCCTGCCGCACCGCCGGGACCGGGCCCAGCCCGAACATGCCGGGCTCCACGGCCCCGACACCGTAAGCGGCCAATCGTCCCAACGGCTGCAGCCCCCTGGCTTCAGCCAGCGCACGTTCGGCAATGATCATGGCCGCTGCGCCGCTGTTGAGCCCGGGCGCATTGCCGGCGGTAATTGTGCCGTCCGGGCGAAACGCCGGCTTGAGCCGGCCGAGCGTATCGAGGCTGGTATCAGGGCGGTTGGCTTCGTCCACTTCGAACATGGCCGTACCGCCCTTCCCTTTGGTCGCCACCCCGGCAATCTGGCCGGTGAATCGCCCGTTCGCCTGCGCCAGCGCGAAATTCCGCTGCGAACGCTCGGCCCAGCGGTCCTGGGCCTCGCGGGTCAGCGCGTAGCGGGCGACAAGGTCCTCGGTATGCCATCCGGAGTGCTCACCGGAGAAGGCGTCAAACAGGCCGTCGTGCAGCATGCTGTCGTACAGGACGGAATCGCCCATGCGTTGACCCCAGCGGCCGGACGGCATCAGGTATGGCGCGCGATCCATGTTTTCCATGCCGCCGGCGATGGCGATATCTACATAGCCGAGCCGTACCTCGTCCGCTGCCGTGGCGATGGCCTGGGCCCCCGAGCCGCAAACGCGGTTGACGGTCATCGCCGGAACCGAAACCGGCAGCCCTGCCCCAATGGCAGCCTGCCGGGCCGGGTTCATGCGGTTGCCGGCCTGGATCACATTTCCGAACACCACGCTGCCGACCTCGCCTGGATCGATTCCCGCCCGTGCCACGGTTGCCCGTATCGCTGCGGCGCCGAGATCAACCGCCGGAACGGCCTTCAGTGAGCCGTTGTAGGCGCCAATGGCGGTGCGCACCGGCTGGCACAGCACGACATCTCTTGCATGCATCGCATTCTCCCTACCAAACAATCAGTTTCAATCGGCCGCACGCACTCCATGCGGTATGCGCCCGGTAGCCGGGTCTTGAAGGTTGCAACAAGAATTGGCTGCGCGGGAAATCCGGCTCAGGCGTCTGTCGAGCGCGACAGCCGCTGGCGCACGCGGTCGCTGGCGGCGGGGCCGGGTGCAAGGTGATAGTCGGCATCGGTGACCGGGCGCCCGTTGGCGGCGTCGACCAGCACAGGTTCCACGCGCACGCCGGTGCGCCGGTTCGTCAACTGCACGCTTTCGCCTTCAGGCGCGAGATGCTTGTTGCCCCAGGCCAGCATCGCCAGCAGCACCTGGCGGAAATCGCGCCCGCGCTCGGTCAGGATGTACTCGGAGCGGGGCGGGCGGTCGCAGTACTGGCGACGCTCAAGCATGCCTTCTTCGACAAGCGAGTTCAGGCGACGCGTGAGCATATTGGGCGCGATATCCAGGTTTTGCTGGAACTCGTCGAACCGGGTCACGCCGTAAAAGGCTTCGCGCAGGATCAATACGCTCCAGCTGTCGGCGACGCGGGCCGCGGTGCGAGCGATCGGACACGGCGTTTCGCCAAGTGGCTTCTTCTGCATGATTGGCTTCCTCGAGAGACCTGCTTGCTATCGATTTGAAAGTCAGTCTAGGGTAGTCACTATCATCATGCAAGTTCGTTTTTCGCTTGTGCTGTATTCCGCGCCCGCGAGGCACCGGAAGCACGCCCCTGCCCACACCGTCTATGTGGAGGGCACCGCCGCCCAGACGCCGATTCTGCACACTGCCCGGCCTCAACCATTTACTTCGCACACGAACTATCTATATACTTCGCATGCGAACTTAATCGCGATGCCTGCACGGCAGCGTGCAACTCTCACCTGGAGACCGACCAATGACCCCCGAAATCCGCATTGACCTCACCGGCGGCGTGCTGACCATGACGCTTGCGCGGCCGGACAAGATGAACGCCTTGACGAACGAGATGTACGGCGCACTTGCCGACACCATCGAGCAGGCACAGCAGGACCGGGCTATCCGGGTATTGCTGCTGCAGGGGGACGGGGACAGCTTTACGGCCGGCAATGATCTCGGCGAATTCGCGGCGATCGCGTCGGGAAATGGCCCCAGCGAACGTCACGTGCATCGCTTCCTGCGCGCCCTTGCCAATTCGACCGTACCGATTGTCGCCGCGGTCAATGGCAAGGCCGTCGGCGTCGGGACCACCATGCTGCTGCATTGTGATTACGTGGTGCTCGGCCAGGACGCGCAACTGATCACGCCTTTCGTCAATCTCGCCTTGGTTCCCGAAGCGGCTTCGAGTTACCTGCTGCCGCTGCGGATCGGGCACGTCAGGGCTTTCGAGATGTTCGCGCTGGGCGAGCCGCTTGACGCGCAAACGGCCTTGGCATGGGGCATCGCGAACAAGGTTTGCGCCAATGACCAGCTGCGCACGGATGCGCGCCGGATGGCCGAGAAGATTGCCGCCAGGCCGGCCGGCTCCCTGAGCGCAATGAAACAGCTCATGCGCAATGCGGAAAAACTGGTTTCGCAGATGAACAGCGAAAGCGCCAGGTTCGAGGAGCGGCTGGCCAGTGCGGAAGCCCGGGAAGCATTCTCGGCCTTCGCCGAAAAGCGCAAACCAGACTTCACCAGGGTTGCCGCGCAGTGAGTCGACTGCCTCGCTCTCCGGCCGCTGCGAGGCTACACCTCGCCCTCGTCCGCGGCCGGAAACTTTGTCTGGAGGCTGGTCAGCCAGCGCGCCACCACGTCGATCTCGGCGGCGGTGAAACCTTCGGTGAGCCTGGTATTCAATGCCTTCATGCTCGCCTTGGAACGCTGGCGCGCCAGGCGCCCTGCCTCCGTCAGCCACAGGCGCGAGGCACGGCCATCGTTCTCGTCCGGCCGGCGCTCGATCAGGCCGGCCCTTTCGGTCCGGTCGGCCAGGCCGCTCATCCCGGGCGCGCCCAGGTCCAGCGCCGCGGCAGCCTCGCTCGTCAGCGCGCCATCGTTGCTGCCCAGGAAGAAAAGCAGTCCGGCCTGGGCTGATGTCACGCCACCCGCGGCAGTGCGCGCTTGTGACCACCGCTGCAGGCGCCGCTGACCCACGTTCAACAGGTAGACGAGGCGATGTTCCATGTCTGGTGCGTCATAAAGGGTGAGATTTCGTTCGCATGCGAATATTATCATGCGCCGGTGTCCCGAATAGCGTGACGCACAGCGCCTGGCCGTCCGTCACACGGCGGCCGGCTCTTCGCTGCGCCGCGCACGGGCGGCACGCTTGAGGGATTGCGGCGGCTCGCCGAAAATCCGCAAGAACGCCCGGCGCATGCGCTCCGGGTCGGAGAAGCCGGTCTTGCTGGCGATGCGCTCGATCGTCAGCGTGCCGGCTTCCACGAGCAGGCGGGCCGTGTCGGCGCGCAAGCGCTCGACGGCACGTGCCGGGGACTGGCCCGTGCTCTGCCGGAACTCGCGGCTGAAATGCCGCGGGCTCATGTTGGCGGCGCTGGCGAGCAGCTCCACCGACAGATCCTGGTGCAGATGATTCCTGGCGTAGGTCAATGCCGCTTGTATGCGCTCTGACCTCGATTCCAGTTCCGACAGCATCGAGAACTGGGACTGCCCCCCGGCACGGCGGTGATGAACCACGAGCTTCTTCGCGACTGCGCGCGACACGTCGGTCCCCAGGTCTTGCTCTACCAGTGCCAGCGCAAGGTCGATGCATGCCGTCATGCCGGCCGATGTCCACACCGTTCCGTCCCGGACAAAGATGCGGTCGTCTTCGACGCGCACCGCAGGAAAGCGCTGCCGCAGCGTACTGGCATGGTGCCAATGCGTAGTAGCCCGCCGGCCGTCCAGGATGCCGGCCTCGGCGAGGATGAACGCCCCTGTGCAGATGCTGGCCATGCGCCTGGTCGGCTCGAGTGCATGGCCTAGCAGGCGCAGCAGCCTGGGCGATGGCGCCGGCACCGAGGTAGCGCCCCCAACCATCAGCGTGTCAAAAGCCAGCGGATCCATCGCGGTGGTCTGGATCGCCGTGCCCATCGAACTCTTCACGGCCCCGCCGCGTTCCGAGACGACATGGATTTCGTAGGCCGGGACCCGCACTTCGAGGTTAGCCATCTCGAAGACCGACACCGCCGCCAAATCGAGCATCTGAAAGCCGGGGAAGAGCACGAGGCCGATTTGGTTCATGTTGTCCTGAAACGAGGGAAGTTCGTCATTCAGGACAAAGGCTAGGACCCTATCCTGAAACTGTCAATCAACTCCCGATGGGCTTCTCCCAATGCGCGCTATCGACCATCCACGAGGTATCGAATGAACATCATTGCGCTGGCCTGCACCACTGTCCTCGGTCTGCTTCTGTTCTCGCTCGGACTCGCCACCTCGGTGCAGCGGTCCAGGATCGGCGTGCTGAGCGGCTACCCATCCGAGCCCGATCAACTGCTGGCACGGCTGATCCGCGCTCATGGCAACACCACCGAGTACGCGCCGTTCCTTGCGGTGCTCTTCCTGTACCTCGGAACTCAGCATCCGCCTGGCTGGGCGGTCTGGTGCATGGCAGGTGCAACTGCCTGTCGCGTGCTCCTGGTGGTTGCACTGCTTGCCTGGCCCTCCATGTCCAGGCCCAATCCGGCCCGCGCCGTTGGTGCCCTGGGAACGTATGCCTTCGGGACAGCCCTTTGCGTGGCCGCCCTCACCGTCTGACCCGGGCTGCCGATGCCGGCAGAGCGGCCACTCTCCAATCCCATTAGTACCTGACCCTTAAGGGGAATCGCATGAAGACATTGAATACGTTCATCAGGACTGCGGCGCTTGTTGCCACCGTCAGCAGCCTTGCAGCCGCTGCGAGCACAGCCGCCGCCGCACCGGCTGCTGACACCCGCGCTACCACGGTGGTGTTTGTGCACGGCGCCTTTGCCGACGGATCGGCCTGGGACAAGGTCATTGCCCTGCTCCAGTCCAAGGGGCTTCATGTTGTATCGGTCCAGAACCCGCTGTCTTCCCTGGCCGACGACGTGGCCGCCACGCGCCGCGCGCTCGACAAGCAGGCCGGACCGGTCGTGCTGGTGGGGCATTCCTGGGGCGGTGTGGTGATCTCTGAAATCGGACAGCATGAGCGCGTCAAGGCCCTGGTCTATGTCGCGGCGTTTGCACCTTCGGAAAACCAGTCGGTGGCGGACCTGGCCAAGGATTACCCAAAGCCCGAGGGATCCAGCTTCATTGTCGCTGACAAGGACGGTTTCCTGACGCTGACGCCCGAGGGGATGTCCAAACACTTCGCCCAGGACGTGCCAGCGGCCCAGACCCGGATCATGGCGGCGACACAGGGACCCGTCAGCGGCAAGAGCTTCGAGGACAAGGTCACGGTTGCCGCATGGCGGACCAGGCCGTCCTGGTACATCCTCAGCGAGCAGGATCACATGATCCAGCCCGCCTTGCAGAAAGCGATGGCACAGAAGATCTCCGCCCGCATCGTGACACTGCCGACGAGCCACGTACCGCAGCTGTCAAGGCCGAAGCAGGTTGCGGATGCCATCTACGCCGCCGCGGTGTATCAACCGAAACCCGACGTGCACCCGCCAACGACACGCCGCTGACCGGATTCCACTTTCCCTCTACCTGGTATCGACATGAAACTCCACGCAACACGCACGGCACCTGCCATCGCCACGATCGCTTTATGCCTGGCTCAATTGGCCTTGCCAAGCCACGCCCAGGCATCGCCGGCCGCCGAAGGCGGCGCAATCCCGCAACGCGCGGCGACCGAGGACGCATCCATTCGCCCCTTCCACGCCAGCTTCCCGCAAGCGGCACTGGCCGACCTGCGCCAGCGCATCGCCGCCACGCGCTGGCCAGACCGCGAGACGGTATCCGATCAATCGCAGGGCGTGCAGCTGGCGAAGATCCAGGAACTGGTGCGCTATTGGGGCAACGACTACGACTGGTTCAAGGCAGAGCAAAAGCTGAACGCCTACCCCCAGTTCGTCACCAGGATCGACGGGCTCGACATCCACTTCCTGCATGTGCGATCGCGCCATCCCAATGCGCTGCCGCTCGTCATCACCCACGGCTGGCCGGGCTCGGTCTTTGAACTGCTGAAGGTGATTGGCCCGCTCACCGATCCCACCGCCTACGGCGGCCGTGCCGAGGACGCCTTCGATGTGGTGATTCCGTCGATGCCCGGCTACGGCTTCTCCGGCAAACCCGTCGGGACCGGCTGGGGTCCCGACCGCATTGCAGGTGCGTGGGATGTGTTGATGAAGCGGCTGGGCTACACACGTTATGTGTCACAGGGCGGCGACTGGGGCTCGGTCGTGGCGCATGCGCAGGGCCGCCAGGCACCACAGGGCTTGCTCGGCATTCACGTCAATATGCCCGCCACCGTGCCAGCGGACGTCGCCCGGGCGCTGAAGAACGGCGAAGCAGCGCCGGCCGGCCTGTCCGCCGCTGAAAAGTCAGCCTTCGAGTCGATGAACAAGTTGTATACGCTGGGCGGCGGCTATGCCGCGATGATGGTGACCCGCCCGCAGACCGTGGGCTATGGCCTGGCGGATTCCCCCGCAGGGCAGGCGGCATGGATCTATGACAAGTTTGCCGCCTGGACCTTCAGCGGTGGCAACCCCGAGCGCTCGCTGACCAGGGACGAGATGCTCGACGACATCACGCTCTACTGGCTCACCAACAGCGCCACGTCGTCAGCACAGCTATATTGGGAAAACAACACCAACAACTTCAACGCCGCCGAGCAGATGACCGCACAGATCAAGGTGCCTGTAGGCGTGACGGTATTTCCCGGCGAGCTCTATCAAGCCCCGCGCAGCTGGGCCGAGCGCGCCTACCCCCGGCTGACCTACTTCAACAAGGTCGACAAGGGGGGACACTTCGCGGCATGGGAAGAGCCGCAGCTGTTCGCTCAAGAGTTGCGCGCAGCGTTCAGGTCGCTGCGCTGAGCGCGGCAGGCGGGCGGCGGCGGGCGCTGAAGCATGGCAATGCCTTCAGCGCCCGAGCCGCCCTTGTTTCGTGCCCGCTTATCCGGGCGCATGGTCCGGGGCATGCCCGACCATGCGCACCGATGGCCAGCGCCGCCCAGCTCCGATGCCAGCGCTGACAGCGTCATGGCAGCCAGTATCAGCAATCTGCGCATTGCGCCCCTCATGCGTCAGCGCCTGTCTACATCGAGCACCGCCTGCGCAAACGCCGTGGGCGCTTCCTGCGGCGGGTTGTGGCCGATCCCGCCTGTCAGTTCCCGGTGCTCGTAGCGGCCCGTGAACTTGCTGGCATAGGCGCTGGGCTCGGGGTGCGGCGCGCCGTTGGCATCGCCCTCGATGGTGATGGTGGGCACGCCGATGGTGGGGGCCGTGGCGAGCCGCTTCTCGAGATCGTCGAACCTGGCTTCCCCGCTGGCCAACCCCTGCCGCCAGCGGTAGTTGTGAATGGTGATTTCGACGTGGTCGGGATTGTCGAAGGCGGCGGCGCTGCGGTTGAAGGTCGGATCATCGAACTGCCATTGCGGCGATGCCAGTTTCCAGATCAGCCTGGCGAACTGGTGGGTGTACTTCTGGTAGCCGGCGCGGCCCCGGTCGGTGGAGAAATAGAACTGGTACCACCACTGGAGCTCGGCCTCGGGCGGTAGCGGCTGCTTGCCGGCTGCCTGGCTGCCGATCAGGTAGCCGCTGACCGCGACCAGCCCCCTGCAGCGGTCCGGCCAGATCGCCGCCATGATGTCGGCGGTGCGCGCGCCCCAGTCAAAGCCGGCCACTACAGCATTGCGGATATTCAGCGCGTCCATCAGCGCGATCATGTCGGCGGCTATCGCTACGGGCTGGCCGTTGCGCATGGTGTCGGCAGACAGGAAGGACGTCGAGCCAAAACCACGCAGGTGGGGAATGATCACGCGATAGCCGCGGGCCGCCAGCAGCGGCGCCACGTCGACAAAGCTGTGGATGTCGTAGGGCCAGCCGTGCAGCAGCAGCGCGACCGGCCCTGTGGCAGGGCCGGCCTCGGCGTAGCCGATATTGAGCACGCCGGCGTTGACTTGCCTGACCGGCGCGAAGCTGGCATGGGTGCCCGGCGTGGTCAAGGGCAGCGCCGGCGCCTTCGACACACCGGTTTGCGCGCGGGCGGCCTGCGGCAGCCCGAACGGCGCGGTGGCCAGCGTCACTGCCGCTGCACCCAGAAAGCCTCGACGAGGTAGATCGACTGTCTTCGACATTTGCTTCTCCCGTTTGCGTGATCAATGTGAGCACGAGTCTAGGAGGCCATGGCAAGCGGAATGTGTCGGATTTCAGGGGATTTGTATCGCTGTGTATGTATCCGCGATGGCGACATACTTGGATACAAAGCAGCCCGGCTGAAGGACTGGCACGTCAGTCAAGCGGACTCTCCCTGCGGCACGCCTTGCGGCATTGGCCTGTTGCCCTGATCTGGAAGATTGCAATAGGCATTAGCTGCACGAGCGCACGCCACACCGTTTTCGCGCGGGCGCTCCCCCGCATATGCCACCGTGGCGCTCGCCACGATCAGCGCGACAGGCAGGAGCCGATTGCACAGACTGACTTTCATGGTCGTTCCACAATCAATGCGCGTCTGCCGACGGACCCTTCGGCGCTGCAACCTTGCGCATCAGCGGCACCATGGCGGTGGCGATCGCGAAGCAGACCAGGATCAGCAGGAAGATGTCGCCAAAGGTCTGGGTCTGCGCCTCGCGCCAGGCCAGTCCCCACAATTGCCTGAGGGCGGCGGTCTGCGCATCGAGGGCATCGTGCCCGACCGCGACGAACTGGTCGCTGATCCCTTGCAACAGGTTGCCCATGGCTTCATTACGGATGTTCAGGTGCTCTGCCTCGCGCAGGAAGTGCAGGTTGCCGCGGTTGTTGAGCGCGGTCGCGCAGGCGGCGATGCCGATGGCCCCGCCCAGGTTGCGCATCAGGTTGAACAGCCCGGACGCAAGCTTGAGCCGCTCCGGCGGCAGGCTGCCCAGGGTCAGTGTCACCGTGGGCGCCACCGCGAACTGCTGGGCCATGCCGCGCAGCGCCTGCGGCAGCAGCAGTTGCGCCGCGCCCCAGTCGTGCGTGATGGGCGCGAAGTACCACATCGACACCGCGAACAGCCCCAGGCCGATCATCATCAACCAGCGCAGGTCGACCCGGTTGGCCAGGAAGGCATAGAGCGGGATCGATGCCATCTGGAACACGCCCGTGGAAAACACCGCCAGCCCGATATCGAGCGCGCTGAAGCCGCGCACGCGCCCCAGGAACAGCGGCGTCAGGTAGATGGTGGCAAAGATGCCGATGCCGGTGACAAAGGAGAAGAAGCAGCCGAGCGCGAAGTTCCGGTCCTTGAGCGCGCGCAGGTCCACCACGGGGTTGGCATAGGTCAGCGTGCGCCAGATGAAGCCCACGCCCGACAGGCCGGAGATCCAGGCGGTGGCCAGGATCACGTCGTCGCCGAACCAGTCCCAGCGCGGCCCTTCCTCCAGCGTGTATTCGAGGCAACCCAGGAACAGCGCCATCAGCACCATGCCCAGGTAATCGGCACCGCGCACCAGCGACCAGTCGGGCCGGTCGATCTTGACCAGCAGCGGCACGGCGATGGTGACGAAGATACCCGGCACCAGGTTGATGAAGAACAGCCAGTGCCAGGAATAGTGATCGGTGATCCAGCCGCCGATGGTGGGCCCCAGCGTCGGCGCCAGCGAGGCCAGCCCGCCGACCGTGGCGGCGGCGATGACACGCTGGGGGCCGACGAAGAAGGCAAAGGCCGTGGTGAACACCATCGGGATCATCGAACCGCCCAGGAAACCTTGCAGCGCCCGGAACACGATCATGCTGTTGATGTCCCACGCCACCCCGCACAGCAGGCTGGCCACCGTGAAGCCCGCCGCGGAGGCGGCGAACAGCCAGCGCGTCGACATCACGCGCGACAGCCAGCCGGACAAGGGAATGACGATGATCTCGGCGATCAGGTAGCTGGTCTGCACCCACACGGTTTCATCGGCGCCGGCCGAGAGCGCGCCGCCGATATCGCGCAACGAGGCGGAGACGATCTGGATATCGAGCAAGGCGATGAACATGCCCACGCACATCGTGCTGAAGGCGAACACCTTGGCGGCAGTGGACATCTCGTCCGGCATCGCCACGGCGGACGCAGGGGTGGTCAGGGTAGCCGTGGTCATCACTGCACCTGCTTGCCTGGCTGCGTGTTGACCTGGGCGATCACCGACAGCCCCGGGCGCAGGACCCCAAGCCGGGCATCCTGCTCGTCCAGGCGGATCCGCACCGGCACGCGCTGGACGATCTTGGTGAAGTTGCCGGTGGCATTCTCCGGCGGCAACACGCTGAACTGCGCACCGGTGGCCGGCGCCAGGCTGGCGACGTGGCCATGGAAGACCCGCCCCGGCAGCACATCGGCTTCAATTTCGACCGGCATGCCGGGGCGCATGTGCGCCAGTTGCCCTTCCTTGAAGTTGGCGTCCACCCACAGCCCGCTGGCCGGCACGATGGACAGCAACTGGCTGCCGGCACCGGCAAAGGCGCCGACGCGGGCGCGCCGGTTGCCCACGGTGCCGTCCACGGGCGCGCGCAGTTCCGTATAGCCAAGGTTCAGCTTCGCGATGTCGCGCTCGGCGGTCGCCTGCGCCAGCGACGCCTGCGCCTGCTGCTTCTGCGTGCCGATCACGTCCAGCTGGCGCTGCGCGGCCAGCAGCGCCGCACGCGCCTTCTCGCCATTGGCCTGGGCCTGCTTGTAGTCCGAGTCAGCCTTCTGCGAGCTCTGGATGGAGACAGCCGCCTTCGCCACCAGGCTGGCGTAGCGCACCTGGTCGTCGCGCGCCCGTACGGTGTCGGCATTGGTGGCCGCGATGCCGGCCTTGGCCTGGGCGATGACCGCCTCCTGCAGGCGCGCGGTGGCATCCAGGTTTGCCAGCAGTGCCTGTTGCGCCGCCACGGCGCCTTCGGCCTTGGCCAGTGCGGCGCGGTAGTCGCGGTCGTCGATACGCACCAGCACATCGCCCGCGTGGACCGTCTGGTTGTCCGTCACCGCGACTTCCGCGATGTAGCCCCCGACCTTGGCGCCGATCACCGTGACATCGCCGCCGACGTAGGCGTCGTCGGTACGCTGCAGGTGGCGAGCCGATGTCCACCAGTGGTAGCCGTATCCGATTGCGGCCAATCCGGCCACAACCAGCGCGCCGGTCGCCAGCAGCCGCCTGGGGCTGGCCTTGGATTTCGAAGCGGGAACGGGTTCGGTACCCGCCCGTTCAGTCAGCGTATTACTGCTCATGGCACTTCCTTTCTGCTTTCAGGACTTATCCCGCCTGCGAGGCGGCATGGGTGGAGGGTTCGGTAGGGTTCGGGATAGTTCGGGTCAGGCTTCGGCCGAGCGGTCCAGCCGGCGCCGCAGGCCGTCGGTAGCCGCCGGCCCGGGGACGATGTGGAAATCGGGGTCGGTGACGGGGCGGCCGCTGGCGGCATCGACCAGTACCGGCTCGACACGCTCGCCAGTGAGTCGGTTGACGAGCTGCACGCTTTGGCCCTCGGGCGCGAGATGCTTGTTGGCCCAGGCCAGCATGGCCAGCAGGACCGGGCGGAAGTCATGGCCGCGCTCGGTCAGGATGTACTCGGAACGGGGCGGGCGGTCGCAGTACGGGCGGCGCTCCAGCAAGCCGTCCTCGACCAGCGAGTTCAGGCGGCGGGTCAGCATGTTGGGGGCGATGCGCAGGTTCTGCTGGAACTCATCAAAGCGCGTCACGCCATAGAAGGCTTCGCGCAGGATCAGGACGCTCCAGCTGTCGGCAACGCAGGCCAGCGTGCGAGCGATGGGGCAAGGCGTGTCAGCAAGCGGCTTTCTCCGCATGAGTGGCTTCCTCCGAAATTGGGGTTGCTATCAATTTGAAAGTTAGTCTAGAGTAGTAACTATCATCATGCAAGTTAGTTTTTGGCTTGTGCTTTATTCGTCGCTGTTGAAAGGTGTCCGTCATGCCCCAAAGTCCATTCCGTCCCCCGCTCCGGCGCACCCGCGCCGGTATCGCCCGCCTCCTGCCCACCCTGCTTGCGGTCAGCGCCGCGGCCGCCCTGGTGGCCTGCGCGGCCGGCCCCGATTACCACATGCCGGCCTCGGACATGCCCGTGGCCTACCCGCACGCAGCGGCGCTGGACGCCCGCGAGGCCACGCAGCCCGCGCCGTCACTGGACAGCTGGTGGCTGGGCTTTGACGATCCCGCGCTGACGCGCGTGATCCAGCGCGCGCTGGAGCAGAACCTCGACCTGGCGGCGGCGATTGCGCGGGTCGACCAGGCCCGCGCCGCGGCCAGCCACGCCGGCGCCGAACTGCTGCCGCAGGCATCGTTGTCCGGCAGCGTGGCCAGGCAGCGCCAGTCGCTGGAAGGGCCTTTGGGCAGCCTCGGCAAGAACGCGCCGGGCTTTGAGCGCAACAAGACGGTGTACAGCGCTGGTGTGGGAGCAAGCTGGGAGATCGACGTGGCCGGCGGCCTGCGGCGCGGCGCCGAGGCCGCCAGCGCGGAGGCCCAGGCCGCGGAAGCCGAGCACATGGGCGTGCGCGTGCTGGTAGCCGCCGAAGCGGCCGATGCCTACTTCCGCGTGCGCGGCGCGCAGCAGCGCATCGCCATCGCGCAACAGCAGGTGCGGACCAATGCAAAGCTGCTCGAGCTGGTGCAGCTGCGGCTGGCCGATGGCATCGGCGCCGAGCGGGAACGCGCGCAGGCGGAAGCACAGCTGGCACAGACCCGCGTGACCATCCCGCCGCTGCAGATCGAACTGGAGACACAGCTGAACCGGCTCGATGTATTGATGGGCGCGCATCCGGGCACCTATGCCGCTGAACTCCTGACGCCGACCGAGCGCACCGCCGTGCCGCAGATCGCCGTGGCGCAAGGTCCGGCCAACCTGCTGCAACGCCGCCCGGACGTGATTGCCGCGGAGCGCCGGCTGGCGGCATCCAGTGCCCGCATCGGCGTGGCCACTGCCGAGTACTACCCGAAGCTGTCGCTGTCAGCGCTGCTCGGCTTCGAGAGCCTCTCCGCCGGCAAGCTGTTCACCGGGTCCGCCTTCCAGCCCGCCGCGATCGCGGGACTGCGCTGGCGGCTGTTCGACTTCGGCCGGGTCGATGCCGAAGTGGCGCAGGCCAAAGGCGCCAACGCCGAAGCCCTGGCCACCTACCGCAAGGCCATGCTGCGCGCCACCGAGGACGTGGAAAACGCGATCATCACGCTGACCCAGCTGGAGTTGCAGGGCAAGGAGCTGACCGTGGAAGTGGCTGCCCACGCGCGCTCGCGCGGCGCCGCCGAGGACGCCTACAAGGGCGGCGCGGTCAGCCTGTTCGAAGTGCTGGAGGAAGACCGCCTGCTGCTGGCCGCGCGCGACCAGCAGGCACGTGTGGGCGCCGACAATGCCCGCGCGGCGGTGGCAACGTTCCGTGCGCTGGGGGGTGGCTGGTAACGTAGCGGGCGGCGGCTCAGCCCACCCTGAGCCGCGCCTCCAGGCCACCGCCCTCGCGATTGCGCAGCGTCAGTGAGCCGCCGATGGCCAGCGCAAGCTGGTGCGCAATCGCCAGGCCCAGGCCGGTGCCGCCGGTCTCCCGGTTGCGCGATGCCTCAAGCCGGACAAACGGCTGCAGCACGGACTCCAGCTGCTCAGCCGGGATGCCGGGCCCGCGGTCGAGCACGCTGATGGTCACCGCGCCGCCGTCCTCGCGGTGCACGCTCAGCTCCGCCGCCCCGCCGAACTTGAGAGCGTTGTCGGTCAGGTTGGTCAGGATGCGGCGCAAGGCGTGCGGGCGCGTGTCGAGGGTGCCGCCGGCACGCTGCAGGATGGTGACGGCCTTGCCGGTGTCCTGGTAGTCGTAGACCAGGCTCTCGACGAACGAGCCGATGTCGATCCGCGACGGCGTCTCGCCATCGCCATGCATGGCGCGCGCGTAGGCCAGCCCCTCCTTCACCAGCGTTTCGATCTCGGTGAGGTCTTGCACCAGCTTGCGCTTTTCCTCAGAGTCTTCCGTCATTTCTGCGCGCAGCTTCATCCGCGTGATCGGCGTCTGCAGGTCGTGGGAAATCGCGGCCAGAATCTGCACGCGCTCCTCGACAAAGCGGGCAATGCGTTCGCGCATGGCATTGAATGCGCGCGCGGCGCGCACCAGTTCGGTGGGCCCGGTCTCGCCCAGCGGCTGGGTCCTGGCATTCGGGTCGAGCGCGTCGGCGGCATTGGCCAGCGCCACCAGCGGGCGGATCGCCAGGCGCACGCCAAGCCAGCAGCACAGGATCAGCAGCAGCAACTGGATAAGCAGCACATAAGGCAGCCATTGCGCGACCGGCGTCGGCTTCGGATGCACGTCGATGGTCAGCGGGCTGCCATCGCTGAGGGTCAGGTGGGCCTGCATGCGCTTGCCCTGGCCGGGGATGGACTCGACCCTGACCGGGAAGCGGCCGCCGCTCGCTTCCATGATCCGGTCGGCAACTTCCGTGGCCTGCGCGGACATCTCCGGCACGCCTGGCAGCCCCGGCCCCAGGATGTATTGGTAGGCGCCGCGATTCACGTGGCGCAGCCACTGCGGGCGCTCCGCCGCGGGCAGGCGGTCGAGGATGGCGATCGAGGTGGAGACGTCGGTCTCCAGGGTGCCGAGCATGACCTTGCGCGCGGTGATGTAGCGCTCGGCAAACAGTACGCCGAACGACAGGCCATGAGCGACGATGAGGCCGGCCAGCAGGATCAGGAACAGCCGCGCGCCCATCGTACGGGGCCAGGGCAAGGCACGGAGATTCACTGGCGTGCCTCCCGGATCTCCACGGGCGTCGAGAAGACATAGCCCTCGCTGCGCACGGTCTTGATGTAGCGGGGCTCGCGCGCGTCGTCCCTGAGGTG
This sequence comes from Cupriavidus sp. GW823-FHT07B10, assembly GCF_058794355.1. Lineage (NCBI taxonomy): Bacteria > Pseudomonadati > Pseudomonadota > Betaproteobacteria > Burkholderiales > Burkholderiaceae > Cupriavidus > Cupriavidus sp. GW823-FHT07B10. The sequence goes on along the minus strand of NZ_JBXAGS010000016.1, from coordinate 13,686 downwards.
CTGGCGCAAGCGGCTGACCAGCAGGTCGATCGAGCGCTCGAACATTTCCGCTTCGCGGCCCTGCGTGAGGCTGAGCAGCTGGTCGCGGTTGAGCACGCGCTGCGGATGGTCGACAAAGACGCGCAGCAGCCGGTATTCCGCGCCGCTCAGCGCGACGATGACGCCATCCTGGTCAATCAGGTGGCGCGCGGTGGTGTCGAGCTGCCAGTCGCCAAATGCAAGCAGCTGCCCGGCCTCGGTGATCTGCAGGTTGGGCGGAAGCATCCGGGTCCGCCGCAGCACCGCCTTGATGCGGGCCAGCAGCTCGCGTGCGGCGAAAGGCTTGGCAAGATAGTCGTCGGCGCCCATTTCCAGGCCGATGATGCGGTCGGTCTCGTCGCTGCGCGCGGTCAGCATCAGCACCGGGGTGGCCTTGTGCTTGCCCGCCCGCAGTTCACGGCACAGCACCAGGCCATCGTCGCCCGGCATCATCACATCCAGCACGATCAGGTCGACGCTGTTGACGTCCAGGAACGACCGCATGTGCCGCCCGTCAGGCACCACGGTAACGCGCAAGCCGTTCTTGGTGAGGTAGGTTGAGACCAGTTCACGGATTTCGCGGTCGTCATCCACGATCAGGATGTGGTCGGTGTGTGCTTCCATCGGCGTCACCTTGGCAGATTGATTGAAAACCGCCAGGCGCGGCGCCGGGCACCGAAAGATTAACGCAATACGGCGCGACGGGTATTCCCCCATCGCGCCGTCGGGTAACACCCGCGGTGCGCCGGCGCGCGCCGCGGGGGTGTCCGCTCAATGCCCTGCGCTCTGGCCGCCGTCTACATGCAGGATCTCGCCCGTGACGAACGGCGCGTTGTCGAGATACAGGACCGCATCGACAATATCGCGCATCTCGCCCATATGCCCCACCGGGTGCAGGGCGCCCAGCGCCTCATGGGTTTCCGGCGCATGCATCGGCGACTTGATGATGCCGGGCGCGACCGCGTTGGCGCGGATGCCGGTCCTGGCGTACTCGATGGCAAGCGACTTGGTCGCGGCGTTCAGGCCACCCTTGGTCAGCGAGGCCAGCACCGACGGCACCCCGCTGATCGCATGGTCGACCAGGCTGGTTGTGATGCTGACCACGTGGCCGCTGCGGTGCTTCTCCATTTCGGCGATGGCCAGCTGCGTGATATGGAAGAAGCCCGTCAGGTTGATGCCGGTGACGGCCGCGTAGTCCTCGTCGGTATAGCTGGTGAACGGCTTGGCGACGAAGATGCCGGCGTTGTTGACCAGGGTGTCGATGCGGCCGAACCTTGCCACGGCCTCGGCGACGACGCGGCGCGCCGTGGACGGATCGGCGATATCGCCGGCGACTGCCAGGATGTCCTGGTCGTCCGACGGCTTGATGGTGCGCGCCGTGGCGACAACGCGATGGCCGCGCTCCCGGAACGCCTTGACCAGTTCGGCGCCAATGCCTTGCGATGCGCCCGTGACGACTACGACTTTCTGTGCTGCACTCATTTTCTTGAACCTCGATGTAGATTGAATCGGCTTGTTTGCCGATCGGGCCGGCGGCTCCGATGGGTTCCAATCTAGGCAATTCGCTTCCGTATTCGAAGACCCTGGCGGCACAAACAGTCTTGCGCCACAAGCACAAATGGAGCGGGACGAATCCTCCGGCGCGCCTGGCGTGCGCAGCCTCGTAGTCACTTCGGCGCAGGCCACGGCCCGGACATCGACTTCTGCCAGTGGCGCACATATGATGGATACATCGCTTGATCCGGTGCGGCCTGCGGTCGCAAGCCAAAGACATGAAACGGCAATTCGATGACCTTCAGCTTGGCAGCATCGAGCTGTTCTGCCTGGCCGCGGAGCTGGGCAGCTTTACCGCGGCGGCAGTGGCCGCGGGCGTGACACCGCCCGCAGTCAGCCGCACTGTGCAAAGGCTGGAAGAGCGCCTGGGGGTGCGGCTGTTCGTGCGGACCACGCGGCAGATCCGCCTGACCGACGAAGGCCGGGTGTATTTCGAGCAGAGCCGCGGCGCACTGGCGCAGCTGGTGGACGCGGAGCGGCAGATCAGCGGCCAGCAGGCTGCCCCCGCGGGGCGCTTGCGGATCAGCCTGCCGACCCCTTACGCGCACTATCGCGTGCTGCCGGTGCTGCCGGCATTCCGCGAGCGCTACCCCGAAGTCGAGATCGACGTGCACATCAGCAACCGCAACGTGGATTTCGCCGATGACACCTATGACCTGTCGGTGCGCGGGCGTGCGCCGGATGACTCGAACCTGATCGCGCGCAAGCTGGAAGACGCGGAGCTGGTGGTGGTGGCAACGCCTGGCTATCTGCGGCGTGCCGGCACACCGCAGTCATTGGAGGACCTGCTCAGGCATGAGTGCATCCAGTTCGAGCGCCCGAGCAGCGGCCGGCGGATCCCATGGACGTTCCGGGTCAACGGCGAGGACACGGATATCGTGACCGCCGGCTCGTATGCGGCGTCAGAAGACATCCTGGGCGGGGCCACGCTGGTGCGCGCCGGCGCGGGCCTGTTCCAGACCTACCGCTTCGTCGTGGAACAGGACCTGCGCGACGGCACGCTGGTGGAGGTGCTGAAGGACTACGGCGGCAGTACGCGCCCCTTTGTGCTGCTGTACCCGTCCGCGCGCCACGTCTCGCGCCGGGTACGGGCGTTCGTCGACTTCCTGGTCGAGAAGTTCTCGGCGTAGCGGCTCACGCCGCGCTTATTCAGGCCGGATCTGGGCAATGACCACGAGGATCACGGCCGCATTCGCCGGCTGCTGGAAGTGCGAGGAAATGGTGCGCGCGTGGCCGGCCTTCTCTGCCAGCACCTCGCCAAACAGGTCCGAGGCACCGTCGAGCACCGCCGGCTGCCCGAACCAGCCGGGCGCGCTGGAAATGTGCCCGTCGACGCGGACGATGTGGTCCAGGCGCTCGAAGCCACCCAGGTAGGCATGGATCTGCGCCAGCACGTTGAGCGCCGCCAGCTCGGCGGCACGCTTGCCCTGCCCGACATCCAGGTCCTTGCCGACCTGGCCTTGCCAGACCACCTTGCCATCCTGCAAGGGCAACTGCCCGGAAATGAACAGGAGGTCGCCGGCCTGGCTGACCGCGGTATAGCTGCCCAGGGGCTGCGGTGGCTGCGGCAGCACCAGGCCGCGCGCTGCGAGACGTTCTTGCACAGACATGCTGGCTCCAATCAGGTGAGGGTCACGCGACCAACTCTATGTGCGCGCCAGCCTGGGATAAAGGCATGGCGCGGAACAGGAATTGGTACCTGGGGTAACAAGTCGGATACCCGACTTCCTTGCATGCCCCTGTACCGGCACGGCCGCCCCTACGCAGTCTGCAGTTCGTCGCCGCGCGCCATGCGCCGGATCGCCTGCGGCGGTTGGCCGAACGCCCGCAGGAACGCACGCCGCATGCGCTCGCGGTCGCCGAAGCCGGTATCCCGCGCCACCACATCGATGGCATGGCGGCCGCCTTCCATCATCAGCCTGGCCGCCTCCACGCGCAGGTGCTCCACGGCCTTGGCGGGGGTCTGCCCGGTCTCGTCACGAAATGCGCGCGCGAACTGCCGCGGGCTCAGGTGCGCCGCATCCGCCAGTTGTTCCACCGAAAGTTCCTGTTGCAGGTTCTGCCGCGCGAAATCCAGCGCGGCACGAATGCGGTCCGAGCGCGGTTCCAGGTCCAGCAGTGCCGAGAACTGTGACTGGCCGCCGGCGCGCCGGTGATACACGACCAGCAACTTCGCCACATCGCGCGCAACCGCGGCGCCCGCGTCCTTCTCCACCAGCGCCAGCGCCAGGTCGATGCAGGCCGACATCCCGGCCGAGGTCCAGACCGGGCCATCGATGATGAAGATGCGGTCCTCTTCCACGCCGACGTTCGGAAAGCGCCGCCGCAACTGCTCCGCGTAGTACCAGTGCGTGGTGGCGCGGCGGCCGTCCAGCACCCCGGCCTCGGCCAGGTTGAAGGCACCGGTGCAGGTGGCGCCGATGCGCCGCGAAGTCCGCGCCGCACGCTGCAGGAACTTCACCAGGGCGGGCGGCGTGGGCAGCACGTCGTTGTCTCCCACCACCAGCACGGTGTCGAAGCGACGCTTGCCGAACGGCTCGGTGCCGACGGAAAAGCCACCGGAACTCAACACGGGGCCGCCATGCTCGGACAGCAGGTGGACCTTGTACAGCGGCTCTCCGAGCGAGCGGTTGGCGAACTCCAGCACCGTCGAGACCGCGAGGTTCAGCGCCTGGAAGCCGGGATAGAGGGCAAGGGCCACGTGATGCATGTCGATCTCCCGAGGGCAGCAGGAAGGTGTCCTTCCCGGATGGCAGAAAAGGTGGCATCTATGACATTGGTGCCAACGCCATTGTGCGCCTAATCTTGGCTTCACGCAGCCGGCCGATCCAGCGCCGACCGCCACCAACATCCCCCCTCACTGAATCTGGAGCTTTGACATGACCACGCACAACCATTCCGGCACCGCCCTCATCACCGGTGCTTCTTCCGGCATCGGCGCCATCTATGCGGAGCGCCTGGCGCGCAGGGGCCACGACCTGATCCTGGTGGCGCGTAACCGCGCGCGGCTGGAAGCACTGGCCCGCCGGATTACCGACGATACCGGCCGCTCGGTCGAGATCGTGACCGCGGACCTTGGCCAGGCAGCCGATGTACGACGCATCGAAGAGATCCTGCGCACGGATGCAAGCATCACCACGCTGGTCAACAACGCCGGCTTCGGCGGCGCTGCACCGCTGCTGCAATCGGATGTCGACACCATGCAGGCAATGATCGAGCTCAACGTCACGGCGCTGACCCGGCTCACCTACGCCGCCGCCCCGGCGTTCGTTGCGCGCGGCGAGGGCACCATCATCAATATCGCCTCGATCGTGGCGGTCGCGCCCGAGGTCCTGAACGGTGTCTACGGCGCCACCAAGGCGTTTGTGCTGGCCTTTACCCAGTCGCTGCAACATGAGCTTGCGGGCAAGGGCGTGCGCATCCAGGCGGTCCTGCCGGGGGCCACCCGCACCGAGTTCTGGGACACCGCCGGCCAGCCGGTCGAGAACCTGCCGCAATCGATAGTCATGAGCGGCGACGACCTGGTCGACGCGGCCCTGGCAGGGCTGGACCAGGGCGAGGTGATTACCGTGCCGTCGTTGCCCGACGTGGCCGACTGGAACACGTTCGAGGCGGCACGCGCCGCGCTCGGCCCCAATCTTTCGCGTGACCAGCCCGCTACCCGGTACGGCGTTGCCCGGTAACTGACGGCTCGCGGACGCGCGCGGCCTTTACACCACCTTCCCCGGGGCGCGCGGTATCCGGCAAGCGCTCCGGCCGCCGCGCGCCTCCTCCCTGCCACCTACGCCAGCAGGCGCCTCCCATGGTCCTTTTGTACCGCTATGTATCAAGCACAGGGGACGATACGTGCCCTGACAGAAACAGGGTCTCCACGCTATAGCGCAGATACACCGGTTTCCTTTAATGCATCTCGTGGACCGACGGCATGCGTCGACAAGACGATCCCCCGGCCGCGCAGTTCAACCCAGATCTCAAGGAAACCGACCATGATTACCGATCTCACCAAGCGCATTGTTCTCGCCCTCGCCCTGGCAGCTGCCGCCGCCGGCGCCCAGGCCGCCGGTCCCGGTGCGCGCGATCCGTTCAGCGAAGGCGCACGTTCCGTGCAGGACGCACGCAACGCATTCACCGACGGCGCCCGCGCCGTGCAGGACGCACGCGACCCGTACACCGAGGGCGCGCGCAATGTCGATCCGTACGACAAGGGTGGACGCATCCTGGCCGGGTGGGACCGCACGGGTCCGTCCGCTGATCCGGCGCGCAGCTTCGATCCCTACCAGGACGGCGCCCACGCCTGATAGCAGGGCATTGACCCTCGGCTATTCCGCTGCGCGCGGCGCAGCCGTGGAACCCCGCACGATCAGCTGCGGCGTCAGTTGCACGGTGACGGCATCGGAGGCTGGCTTGTCGATCTTCCTGAGCAGGAGGCGGGCAGCCTCCTCGCCCATTTCGTGGACGGCAATGCGCACGGTGGTCAGCGGCGGCGTCAGGGCGTCGGCGAAAGGCATGTCGTTGTGGCCCACCACCGAGACATCCTCGGGGCAACGCATGCCGTGCTCGCGCAGGTAGTCGTAGCAGCCCATCGCCACCAGGTCATTGCCGGCGGCGATAGCGGTCACCTGCGGAAATGCCGCGAAGAGCTGCTCGCATGCGAGCCGGCCGGCCTCGCGCGAATAGCTGGCGGCCTCCATGACTTGCCATTCCCCGCGGCGCAGGCGGTGGCGCTTGACCGCCTGAAGAAAGCCCTCGCGACGCAGGAAGCCGGTCGACAGCGTGGCTGGCCCGGCAATATGCCCGATGCGGCGGTGGCCCAGGCCGACCAGGTGGTCGACCGTCTGCCGCATGGCCAGCAGGTTGTCGCTCACCACGCAGGACACCCGGCCCGTGTCATCGCCCCGGTTGACCGTGACCACGGGGATATGCTGCTTAAGGCAGTAGGCGAGGATCGGATCGTCCCGTTCCGCGGTGGCAAGCACCAGTCCTTCGACTTGCCGGCCGATCATCTGGTCGATGACAAAGCGCTGCCGGCTCTTGTCGGTACCGGCATTGACCACGATCGGCACGTAGCCCTGCTGCGCCAGCACGGATTCGATCCCGGCCAGGATGGGCGGAAACACCGGGTTGGAAATATCGGGCAGCACCACGCCCACCAGTCCGGAACGCTGGGTGCGCAGCCCCGCCGCGATGCGGTTGGGGCGAAAGCCGCGCGCCTCGGCAACCTCCAGGATGCGGGCCGCCACGTCCTCAGCCACCAGGTGCCGCGTGGCCGGGTTCATCACTCGCGAGATGGTCGAGTAATGCACGTCGATCTCGGCAGCCAGGTCTTTCAGGGTGAGGCGCTTGCGCTCAGGCATGACGGCAGTTGGCGGGGCGGCAGCCCGGGGAGGGTTGGAAACCACCATTCTAAGCCAGCCCCGCGCCGTCGCCGCACGCCTGCCGGGTGCCGCTACTGCCCCGCTTTCACGCCGGATTGCCTGACCACCGGCGCCAGCTTGCCGATCTCCGCCTGGATATAGGCAGCGAACTCCTGCGGCGACGAGCGCTTTGGCTCCGCGCCCTGGGCGGCCAGGCGCTCGCGCACATCCGGCGCGGCCAAGGCCTTGCCGATCTCGGCATTGAGCGCATCGACGATTTCCTTCGGGGTGCCGGCGGGCGCCAGCACGCCGAACCAGGAGTCGAACGCGTAGCCGGGGAAGCCGGACTCCGCCACCGTGGGAATCTCCGGCAGCGCGCTGGCGCGCCTGGCCGTGGTGACCGCCAGCGCCCGCAGCTTGCCCTGCCTGACGAACGGCATGGCCGATACGCTGGGCGCAAACATCATGTCGCCCCGGCCAGCCATGACGTCGGTCAGCGCTTCGCCCGTGCCCTTGTACGGGATATGGACGATGTCAATGCCGGCCTGCATCTTGAACATCTCGCCGCTCAGGTGGGTGGAGCTGCCCGAACCCGCCGAGTCGAAATTCAGCCCGCCCGGCGTCGCCTTGGCGGCGTTGACGACGTCCCGCACCGACTTGTACTTGCTGGCGGCATTGACCACCAGCACATTGGGGACCGTGGCCACCAGCGAGACCGGCGCGAAGTCCTTCACCGTGTCATACGAGAGCTTGGGATACAGCGTGGCGTTGATGGCGTGCCCGACCGAAACCAGGATCAGCGTGTAGCCATCCGGCGCCGCCTTGGCCACGCCGGTGGCACCCAGGGTGCCGCCGGCGCCGGGGCGGTTGTCCACGATCACCTGGTAAGTGCCGCCCTCGCCCATCTTGCTGCCGATGATGCGCGCCAGGATGTCGGTGGCGCTGCCGGCCGAGAACGGCACCACCAGCCGGATCGGCTTGCTGGGATATTGCGGTTGCGCGTGGGCGGCGGGTGCGGCCGCCAGCATGAGCGATGACGCCAGCGCCAGCACGGTGCCTTGGATGGATCGAATCATTCTGTGTCTCCTCACTCCAGAAGCGAGCGCGAACACCGCGCGTCGCCGATGAATGCGGCATGCCCATGCCGGGCGTGCCGCCCTGCTTCAGAAGAAGTGCCGCATGCCGAGCGCGACCGTCTGCGGGTCTGAACCCGCGCTCACGCCCAGTTCATTGATGGCAAAGTCGTAGATCGCATTGCGCTTGTTGTTGATGCGGCTGTAGTACGCATACAGCGCGGTGCGCTTGGACAGCGGATAGTCGTAGCCGACCGTGACCTGCGTGGCACCCGTTTCCGCGCCACTGCGGAAGAAGCCCACGGTCTCGGTCGCATTGCCCGCGCCATTGCTGGCAAGGCCAAAACCGACGCGCACGCTGCCCGGCCCGAGCTTCTGCACCAGCGACGCGTAGTACCCGTTGCGGGTCAGGTCGCCGGTCGCGGTGCGGTAGTGGAGCCGTTCATAGAGCAGCGCCACGGTGGTGGTGGGGAACTTGTACGAGACGCCCGCCTTCATCGCATCATCGTTGCGGCCGGCGGTCTGGTAGTGCTGGTGGACTTCATAGGCCAGCACCACGTTGAGCGGGCCGTTGTCGTAGGCCGCCGAGAACGAATACAACCCGGGATTGCGCGGTACGGTGGTCTTCTCCTCATTCACGCCCCACGCCGCGGCGCCGCTGAAGCCGGCGAACGACGGCGACTTGTAGACGATGATGTTCTTCTGCCGGCGGTCGAACGAGCTGGTGTCCTGGACGTTGTCGGAGCTGGACGTGGAGCCGTTGCCGATCAGCGCCATATAGCCGGCGGTGGTCGGATAGTACGGGTCGTAGGCCGCTGTCGATTCGGTGTATGGGGTCTGCCAATGCCCCAGGAACAGCGTGCCGGCATCGCCCTGCAGCCCCACCCGCGTATTGCGCCCGGCCACCTGGCCTTGGCCGGTATCGAGCGAGAAATTGCTTTCGATCTGCCAGATGGCTTTCAGGCTGCCGCCCAGGCCTTCTTCGCCGCGCATGCCGAAGACTGAGCGGTTGTTGGTCAGGCGCCCCACGCCGCCAAGGCGGGTGCCGTCGGTCGCGGTGTTGGCATAGGAATACTCCAGTGCCGTATTGATGCGCCCGTACAGCGTCACGGCCGACTGCGCGCTGGCCTCGCCGCCACAGGCTGCGGCCATGGCCAGCATGAGCAGATGGCTGGGCTTTCTGATGGACTTCATTTGTCTCCCCTGGTTTGTCGTGGTTGTTGTGGGCGGGCCGTCTGCCCCGCTCTTTTGCAATCGTTTGCAATCCGGCCCAAAAACATCAGCTCTTGGGATACGGCATCGCCAGCAACAGCATCGCCGGCCGATTGCCCGGGTTGAACACCTGCCGCGCCTCACCCGGCGCCACGCGCACGGAATCGAACTGGGCCAGCGTCACGCGCTCGTCGGGCGTGGCGATGCAGACTTCGCCTTCCAGCACGACGTAGTGCTTTTCCACGGGCGCGGCATCCATCGACGTATGGCCGCCCGGCAACAGCACCGAGACCCCCATCCACAAGGCTTCGGACGGTCCCGCTTCATGCCCTTGCAGGCGCAGGCAGTGCATGCCTTCATGATTGGCCGGAAAGTAGGCCGGCGCCTGCGCGAACCGGGTCGTGTTCACGGCTTCAGCACCACGCGTTCGGTCGCGCCTTGCAGGACCGCCCGGTAGGCCTCCTTGGCGTCGGAGAGCGAATAGGTGTAGTCGGAGAAGACCGGGAACGGCCGCAGCGCACCCGAGGCGAACATCGGTGCGAGCTGGTCAAGGATGCCCGCGCAGGCGTTGCTGTCCAGCGCAAGGGTGTCGACGCCCACATAGGTGTGCTGGCCACGATAGAAGGCGAAGATATCGAACGGCACCGGCTTCTCGATGGTCGAGATGAAGATCTGCGCCGCGCCGATCGCCATGGCCTGGTTGGCCTGTTCGAAGTAGGGGCTTCCCACCGTGTTGTAGACGATGTCCGCACCGTGTCCGTCGGTCTCTTCGCGCACCACCGCGGCAATGGATTCGCTGCTGGCATCGATCATGCGCACGTCGCCGCTGGCATGGCCGCGATAGGCTTCCGCGGTGCGCTCCACCGCAAAAACACGCGCGCCGAGCGCGGTGGCGATCTGGATCGTAGCCTGCCCCACCTTGCCATTGCCGCCACACACCAGCACGGTGCTGCCAGCCTGCGGCATGCCCGCGCGGCGCAGCCCTTCATAGGCGGTAATGAACGGCACCCCCACGGCGCCGGCTTCCAGCAGCGACACCGACGCCGGTTTGGCGCGCACGGCGCTGGCCTGGATGCGCAGATACTTGCCATGCGTGCCGTCGCGGCGGATGCCGAGCTCGCCGCCGCTGCCCCAGACCGGCTGGCCCAGCAGCTCGGAGGGTCCGTCGACCACCAGGCCTGCGTAGTCGCGGCCTGGCGTGCGCGGCCAGACCGCATGCGGCATCAGGCCGAGCGTTGCCTTCACGTCGCTCGGATTGACCCCGGCACTGGCCACTTCGATGATGACCTGACCCTGCGCCGCTTCCGGGCGCGGCACGCCGAGCAGCTCCAGCTGCAGGGCGTCGATATTGGCGGCTTTCTCGCTGACTCGAATGGTGTTCATGGTGCTTCCTTCCTGAAATGTTTGGTTCGGTATGGCCGGGATCAGGCCTCGCGCAGGCCAAGCGTGCGCCGGGCCTCGGCCGACGACGCAATCTCGCCGCCGAGCGACCTGACGATGTCGCGCGCCTTGGCGACCAGCGCCGCGTTGCTTGGCGCCAGCACGCCCTTCTCCAGATAGATGTTGTCTTCCATGCCGACACGCACGTGTCCGCCTGCAAGCCATGCCTGGGCCACGATCGGGAACTCCGCGCGGCCGATGCCGAAGGCCGACCAGTGGGCGCCGGCGGGCAGCATGTTGCGCGCGTAGAAAATGGTTTCCGGGGTGGCCGCAAAGCCGTACTTCACGCCCAGCACCAGGGTCCACAGGCCGGGGCCGTCCAGCACGCCTCCACGGATGAAGTCGAGCGCCATATTGAGGTCGCCGGAATCGAAGATCTCCAGCTCGGGCATGACACCGGCCGCGCGGATCACGCCGGCCATCTTGCGCACGTTGGTGGGCGTGTTGATGACCACGTCGCCGCCGGAGTTCATGGTGTTCAGGTCGAGCGAGCAGACGTCCGGGCGCAGCGCCGCGATGTGTTCGACGCGCTTGGCGGGATGCAGCAGCGTGGTGCCCGGCGCGGCCACGCGCGGCTCGTCCTCGCTCGGCACGAAGCGGCCACCGGGCCCGGTGGTGAGGTTGATGATCAGCGAGCGGTTGCGTTTGCGGATGCGGTCGATGACATCGGCGTAGTAGTCGAGCGACATCGACGGGCGCCCCGTTTCGGGGTCGCGCACGTGGATGTGGGCGGCGGCTGCGCCGGCCTCGGCGGCTTCCAGCGCGGCGTCGGCAATCTGGGCCGGCGTGACCGGCAAGCCGGGGTGCTGCTCCGGGGTGACGATATTACCGGTCACCGCGCAGGTGATGATGGTCTTGCGTGCGTGCATGAGCGAAGGTCAGTGATGGAAATTCGGTTGGGTAAACAAGCGGGGCCCGGCCTATCCAAGCTGGCGGCCGCCGTCCACGACGATGGTGGTGCCGGTGGCAAAGCGCAGCGACGTCGCGCAGGCCGCGATGGCATCGGCCACGTCCTGTGCCTGGCCGACGCGCTTGAGCGGCGTCGACTTGGCGGCGCGCTCGTTGAAGCCGCTGTCGCGTCCCGGCACGAAGGCGGTATCGACCACGCCCGGTGATACGTTCAGCACGCGGATATGCGGCGCCAGCGCGCGCCCGAGCGACATCGCCATGACATCGAGCCCGGCCTTGGCAGCGCAGTACGCAACGTTGCTGCCCTGCCCCGTACGGCCGGCGATGGACCCGACATTGACCACCAGCCCGTCGCCATTGGCGCGCAGGTGCGGCGCGAACGCACGGATCGCAGCAAACTGCCCGCGCCAGTTGATGGCAAACAGTTCATCGATCAGCGCATCGTCCAGGGCGTCCAGGTCGGCGTGCGGGATCGCCCGCGTAAAGCCTGCGGTGTTCACCAGGATATCGACGCGGCCGTAGTGATGGCTGACCTCGTCGGCCAGCGCGCGCAGCGAGGCGCTGTCGGCAACCTCGGCCACAGCGGCAAGATGGTTGCCGGCCGGCAAGGCCGCCGCGGCACTGGCCGCCTCGTCGGCGTCGCGCCCGGTCAGCACGACGCTTGCGCCAAGGCGCGCCAGCGTTTCACCGGCGGCAAAGCCGATCGCGCCGGTGCCGCCGAGGATCACGGCCACCTTGCCGGAAAGAAAAGTAGCACTCATGGTTTCAATGTGGGAATGGGTCAGGGGAAGCCGATCCGGCGATCAGTCGATCGGCGGCTTCGGGAAGGTCTGCTCGCCGGGCTCGAGCGTGAAATCGAACGCCAGTGTGTAGAACGGCGCCGGCACATCGCCCCACGGGCTGGGGCCTTGGTGGTGCAGCCGGAGATCGCCAACCAGCTGCCGATGCACGCCGAACGTGACATCGGATTCCAGCTTGTCCGGCGCGTCGGCAAACACCTGGGTGACGAGCGTCCGGTAACCCGGCGCCGCGACGATGAAATGGATATGCGCCGGCCGGTACGGATGGCGCTGCTGCTCGGCCAGTAGCGTGCCTACCGGGCCGTGGGTCGGCACGGGATAGCCGGCAGGCCGTACCGTGCGAAAGTGGTAGCCGCCGCTTTCATCGGTATGGAAGCAGCCGCGCAGGTTGCGGTCGGGCTGGGCCGGATCCTGGTTGTCATACAGTCCCACCGGCGACGCCTGCCAGATCTCGACCAGGGCGCCTGGCAGCGGCGTGCCATCGGTCGCCCGCACGGTGCCGCTGACCAGCAGCGGCAAGCCAGGCGCGTCGTCCTGCACCACGCAGTCACCGCAGTCATAGCGCGGCGCGTTGGCGCGATAGAACGGGCCCAGCAGCGCGCCGGGCGTGCGCCCGTCCCTGGTGCTGTTATTCATGACGGTCACCAGCGTCGACAGCCCCAGCACGTCGGCAGCCAGCACAACCTCGTTGTGTTTGGCATTGGTCGCATGGCCCAGGCTGGCGATATACCCCAGGGCAAGCTCGAATTCCTCGTCGGACAGCCGCACCTCGGACAGGAACCCGTGAAGGTGCCGCACCAGGGAATCCATGATGAAGCGCAGGCGGGGATTGGCGGTATTGGCCATGGCCGCCTGGACCACGCCTGTCACCGAGTGTTCGTCCTCGATCAGCGCCAGACGCTCGCCTTGTGGCGCCTGCCGCTCGCTGGAAGTTTCCATGTTTTGCCTCCTTTGCAAACGTTTGCATTATCGACGGTTTCGACGGATGGTCAAGGTCGAAGTTGGTCACCGCCACGACTAGCAACGGCTGCCGTTCAACCAGAATCACAATCAAAACAAGGGCGTACGGAGGATTTTCGGGAGAAACCCTAGGTGCATGCAGAGGCGCAGAATGTGGCGCATAAGCCTGTCCGAGTCCCCTGCCGATGCGGCTCCCCAGCCCGTTCGCGCATGAATTTGTACCCGTCTGTATCACGCAGCTGCAACGATACGTGTTTCGACAGAGACACCCCTCACGCGCTACGGGCCAGATACATCGATCGCCTTAAATGCATTCCGTGGCCCGGCGGCGAACCTCAACAAAGCCAGTCCCTGCCGCGCAATACC